>CAKTOF010000036.1 GCA_934589675.1 uncultured Oscillospiraceae bacterium | reverse complement strand
CGCCCGTTCCCGCGTTCTCAATCCTGCCGCCGGGCGACCGCAAGGGTCGCCCCTACAACCCCTCAGTCGGCTCCGCCGACAGCTCCCCTTTCAGGGGAGCCAGCCGGATAGCCGTTTCCGTAATCGGCGCGGTGCAGACGCGGCGGCGCAGTCATGCGGCGGGATGAGGTCATCCCGCCCTACATTCACCATGCGCGGCCATCGCAGCCGCCGCCTTACACCAGCAGCAGGCGGTCGGCCTCTTTTTTCAGCTCCGCGCGGAAGTCCGGGTGGGCGATGGCGATGAGGTTCTTCACGCGCTCGCGCACAGACAGGCCGCGCAGGCGCGCGATGCCGTACTCGGTGACGACGAAGTCGATCTCGTTGCGCGAGAGCGTCACGACGGAGCCGGGCGCGAGCGTGGGCATGATCGTCGAGATCGTGCCGCCCTTTTTCGTCGAGGCGACGGCGATGACGTTGCGGCCGCCCTTGGCGTGCACCGCGCCGATGGCCATGTCCGTCTGGCCGCCGGAGCCGGAATACTGGCGCGGGCCGATGGACTCCGAGCAGATCTGGCCGGTCAGGTCGATCTGGAGCGCGGAGTTGATGGAGATGAAGTTATCGTTGCGCGAGACGACCCACGGGTCGTTGACGTACTCGCCGCGCAGAATGCGCACGGCGCTGTTCCGGTCGATCATGTCGTACAGGCGCTGGTCGCCGTAGGCGAACGTGCCGATGAGCTTGCCGGGGTGGAGCGTCTTTTTCCGCCCCGTGATGACGCCGGCCTCGACGAGGTCGACCATGGAGTTGGTGAGCATCTCGGAGTGGACGCCGAGGTCGTGCTTGTCCATGAGCGAGAGCGCCGCGGCATCCGGGATGCCGCCGATGCCGAGCTGGATCGTGTCGCCGTCATGGACGAGCGAGGCGACGTTGCGGCCGATCTCCATCTCAAGCTCGCCGGGCTGCGTGCGCGCCAGCATGGGGATGGGCGTGGCCGCCTCCACAAGGCACGTCACGTCGCGGATGTGCAGCTCCGTGTCGCCGTAGGTCACGGGCAGGTTCGGGTTGACCTGGACGATGACGCGGTCGGCCGCCTCCAGAAACGCGCGCTCGTGGATGAGGCAGAGCGGGATGTGCAGGTAGCCGTGGCGATCCATGCTCGTCGCGGCCGTGATGAAGACGGTGCAGCCGTTCGTCTCGATCCAGCGGCCGGCGCCGTTGTGCAGGTCGCCAGGGTAGTAGCCGACGTGTCCGCGGTCATGCGCCGCGCGCGCCGCGCCCATGAGGAACGTGATGTCCGTCTCAAAATCAGAAAGGAACTCCGGGTCGGAGAAGAATGCGTGCTGATTAAAGCACATGGGCGCGAAGAATTTGCACCTGACCTTGCCCTTTAAGCGCGGCAGCGCGTCGAAAATGGCCGTCGGCTCGTTGGCGCACTGGCTCGTGCCGATGACGTCGCCGTCGCGGATGAAGCTGAGCGCCTCGTCCATCGTGACGCGCTTGTCCTGATACATCTGTTCATACTGATTCATGCAAAAACCCCTCAATCAATCAGCCGCTGATGAGCGCGATGCCGAGCGAGACGATCGGCAGCGTAACAAGGCAGACGAGCGTCGTGAGCATGACGGCGCACACGGCATAGTCGCCGTCCGAGCCGTTGGCCTTCGAGAGCATGGCGACCATGTTGATGGCCGGCAGGCCGAAGATGAACGTCATCGTGCCGGCCATGTCGACCGGCGTATGCAGCAGCATGAGCACCGCGAAAAACGCGATGGGCAGCACGATCATCTTCAGCGCGATCTCTGCGTACAGCTCCCAGCAGCGCAGCACGGCGCGCACGTCCGTCATCGACAGCATCCCGCCGATGTAAATGAGCGACATCGGCATGGATGCCGCGCCGAGCTTGGTCAGCGTCGTCGTGAGCACCTTGGGAAGGTGCAGATCGAGCAGCACGAGCACCGTCGCAAGAATGATGGCGACAAGCGCCGGGCTGAGCACGTTCTTCAGGCCCTTGAGCGAGAATTTTTCCTTCGGCGCACCCGCCTCGCGCGCCGGCTGCGTCAGGCTGACGCCGTACGTCCAGAACAGGCTCTGGTCGATGATGGTCAGAAGCGAGATATATAAAAGCGCCGTCGTGGGATACAGCTCCGTCACGAGCGGGATGCCCATAAAGCCGACGTTGCCGAACATGACGATGGCGCGGAACACCCGCTCGCGGTTGCCCGACAGGCGAAAAATGCGCACGAGCACCGTGGCCAGCAGCCACAAAAGCGCGTACATCGCCAGCGCGATCGGAATGACGAGCAGGCTCTCCTTCAGCCCCGCGCGCGTCGCGCCCTCGGCCGTGTTGACAAAGATAAACGCCGGCAGCAGCACGCGCATGACGAGCTTGGACACTGCGGCGAGCGACTGCTCATTGAGAATATGGCACCTGACCGTGATGACGCCCGTGACGATCATCAGCAGAAACACGCCGATCTGCATGAGCACAACAAAAAACTGATCCATCTCTTTCCTCCCGGCAGAAAAACGCCCGCGCTCCGGCGGGCAGACTGTATGCAGCTATGATACCAGCTCTGCCCGCATTATGTCAAGAATTTGACATATTTTTCACAAAAGCAGCGCGCCGCGGGCGCGAAAAACCCGCCCCGTATTAGCGGGTGTACGTAAGACAGTATTGTGCCGAGATTGTCGAAGCGGGAACCCGCATGGAGCAAATCGTGCCGGAGCTGGCGAAGCGAAACGGCGTGACCGAAAAGCTGAAAGCCGAAAGCCAAATGGAATGGGTATGGCAAATGAGCGCTTGCAAGGCACAGGCAGAGGAAGTTGTGAAAGCGGAATTGATTTACGATTGAGCGAGGAAGTCCGGGCAGAAAACTGTCCGGACTTTTCTCATATATTCCAAAGTTGCGGTAGAACTGTTCACAAGTTTTATGGTATAATTTGAATATGAAAAGTGAGCAACAAATCGTTGTTTGATGAGGAAGATTTTTTATATAATCTACCGTCTATGGTCTGAAAACGACCACCTATCGAGAATCGGTGGAAATCAATTCTCGATTTTCTT
>CAKTOF010000035.1 GCA_934589675.1 uncultured Oscillospiraceae bacterium | reverse complement strand
CAAGCGTTCATCTGCCGCACCCATTCCATTTGATTATCGGCTTTCAGTTGCTCGGTCACGCCGTACTGCTTTGCCAGTGACCGCACGATCAGCTCCATGCGGTTTCGTGCCGCTTCGTTGATTTCGGAGCAATACTGTCTTACGCACGCCCATCCATGGCCGCGCGGCGGTTTTTTGCGTGTTGGATGATCGAGAGAGAAGAGCGTGCCGAAGTGCGCACCGCGCCAAAGCCTTCCCTGTGCATGGGGAGACTTTGGCGCGGTGCGCGTCCGGCCTTTCGGGCGGATAATATCCGCCCCTACAGGGCGCGGTGCCCTATTTCGCTCCAAATACAAAAAGGCCGCCGCAAGCAGCACTGCTTGCGGCGGCCTTTTGATACGCTTCAGCGATGGATGATCTCCTCACGCTTCGGGCCGGTGGAGACGGCCTTGATCGGGACGCCGATCTGGCGCTCTAAGAAGAGGACGTAGTCCTGCGCGGCCTTGGGGAGCTTGTCCCAATCGGTGATGCCGCGGATGTCGCACTTCCAGCCGGGCAGCGTGGTGTAGACCGGCGTGACGCGGTTGAGAAGCGGCGTGACGGGGAAGTTCGTGATGACCTTGCCGTCAAGCTCGTAGCCGGTGCAGACCTTGATCTCGTCGAGGTAGCCGAGCACGTCGAGACAGGTGAGCGCGGCCTCCGTCGCGCCCTGGACGGCGCAGCCGTAGCGGGAGGCGACGCAGTCGTACCAGCCCACATCGCGCGGGCGGCCGGTCTTGGCGCCGTACTCGCCGGAGTCGCCGCCGCGGCGGCGGAGCTGCTCGGCCTCGTCGCCGGACAGACGGCACGGGAACGCGCCGGCGCCGACGGCGCTCGAATACGCCTTCGTCACGCAGGTGATGCTCTCAAGCTCACGCGGCGGGATGCCGGCGCCGACGCAGCCGAAGCCCGCAAGCGTGTGCGACGAGGTCGTGAACGGGTAAATGCCGAAGTCCGGGTCGCGCATGGAGCCGAGCTGACCCTCCAGCAGGACCTTTTTGCCGGCGGCAAGCGCGTCGTGCAGGAACGCGCGCGTGTCGGCAATGTATGGCACGAGCTGCTCGCGCCATACGTGAAGCTGCTCGAGAAGCTCATCCGGGACGAGCGCTGGCTTGTGGTACAGATGCTCGAAGAGCACGTTCTTGAGGGTGCAGATCTTGTCCACGCGCGCGCGGAGCGTCGCCTCGTCGAACAGCTCGCACAGCTGGATGCCGATCTTGGCATACTTGTCAGAATAGAACGGCGCGATGCCCGATCGCGTGGAGCCGTAGGCCGCACCGGCCAGACGCTCTTCCTCGTAAGTGTCCTGCAGGACGTGGTACGGCATGAGCAGCTGCACGCGGTCAGAGATGAGAATGTTCGGCGCGGGAACGCCGCCGTCCGTCAGGCTCTGCAGCTCAGAAAGAAACGCGCCGGGATCAAATGCGACGCCGTTGCCGATGATGTTCGTGATGTGGTGATAGAACACACCCGACGGCAGAAGATGCAGCGCAAATTTGCCGTAGCTGTTGATGATGGTGTGCCCGGCGTTCGTGCCGCCCTGAAAGCGGACGACAACGTCGGAATCGGCGGCGAGCATATCGGTGATCTTGCCCTTGCCCTCGTCGCCCCAGTTGGCGCCGACGATTGCTGTTACCATAGAATCTCCTCCTGATGCGGGGTTTTGCAAGCGGGTGGCTTTGCCCTATCCCGCATCGCATCTATGCATACAGACTCATTATAGCGGACAAAGGCAAAAACTTCAACGCTCCGCGCAAGAAAAATTTCTCGAAGGGCTTTACTTCCACGGTTTACTTTGCTAAAATCAAAGGCGAACATGAAAGCTTGACGGAGGATGAGTCATGAACAACAAGAACAAGCGCTCCGATCCGGGCAACGACCTCTACCGCGCCATTCTGATGCTGCGCGACACGGAGGAATGCTACCGCTTCTTCCAGGATCTGTGCACCGTCTCGGAGCTCAAGGCGATGGAACAGCGCTTTGAGGTGGCGCATCTGCTCAGCCAGGGCATGATCTACAACGACATCCTTGAAAAAACCGGCGCGTCGAGCGCCACCATCAGCCGCGTCAACCGCAGCCTGAACTATGGCAACGACAGCTACCGCGAGGTCTTTGAGCGACTTGATGCAGAGGATGCGGCCGAATGAGCGCGTATGAGTCGCTCGCGGCTTCGTATGACCGGCTGACAAACGACGTCGACTATGACGCAATGTGCGATTTTTACGAGTCCGTCGCCGCGCGCGAAGGGGTCACGGCACACGATGTGCTCGACCTTGCGTGCGGCACGGGCTCGCTGAGCGTCCGGCTGGCCCGGCGCGGGTATCGCGTCCTCGGCGCCGATGCGTCGGAGGATATGCTTTCGCACGCGTATGACAAGGCGCAGGAGCTGGAGGAAAATCGCCCGTTTTTCATTTTGCAGCCCATGCAGAAGCTGAAGCTGCCCGAGCCTGTCGACTGGGTCGTCTGCTCGCTCGACAGCCTCAATTACATCATCGACCCGCGCGAGTGCGAGACGGCGATCCGGCGGGTCTATCGCGCGCTGCGGCCCGGCGGGATCTTTACATTTGACGTCAACAGCCCCTACAAGCTCCACTCGCTCGACGATCAGGTGTTCCTTGATGAGGACGAAAACGTCTACTGCGTCTGGCGCGCGGCGTTTGACAAGCAGGCCAATACGCTCGACTACGGCATGGATCTGTTCCAGCGCGCGGGCAGCGTCTGGCTGCGCACTTATGAGGAGCACCGCGAGTACTGCTACACGATCGGCCAGCTGACAGACTTTTTGCACCGCGCGGGCTTCTCCCGCATCAAGGTGTACGCGGACGGGCGTCTGACGGCGCCGGAGCCGGAGTCGATGCGGCTTTATTTCTCCGCAAGGAAGGAGTAAGTGAAATTATGAGTGATCAGATCGTCCGCGCCATGAGCGCAGATGGCTTTGTCAAGGCATCTGTTATCACGTCAAAAGAAATCTGCGAGCGCGCGCGGCAGATCCACAAGACGCTGCCGACGGCCACGGCCGCGCTCGGCCGCGTGCTGACGGCGTGCTCGATGATGGGCAACACGCAGAAGGCCGACGACGGCTCGCTGACGCTCCAGATCAAGGGCGGCGGCCCGCTCGGCACGCTGCTGGCCACGAGCGACAGCACCGGCAATGTCCGCGGCTATGTCCAGCACCCGCAGGTCGCGCTCATGGAGAAATACCGCGGCAAGCTCGACGTTGGCGCGGCCGTCGGCACGGACGGTATGCTGACGGTCATCCGCGACCTCAACCTCAAGGAGCCGTATGTCGGCAGCGTCGAGCTCGTCTCCGGCGAGATCGCGGAGGACGTCACGGCGTACTTTGCCCAGTCGGAGCAGACGCCGACGGCGTGCGCGCTCGGCGTGCTCGTCGACACCGACCAGTCCGTACGCACGGCCGGCGGCTATCTCATCCAGCTTTTGCCCGGCGCGCCGGACGACGTCATCGACCGCGTCGAGCGCGGCGTGCAAAGCGCGGGCGCCGTCACGGGGCTGCTGGACGAGGGACTGGACGCGGAGGCGCTTCTGCGCCGCGTGCTGCCGGATTTTGAGCTGGAGATCCTCGAGACGACGCCGGTGGAGTACCGCTGCTACTGCACGCGCGAGCGCGTGGAGTCGACGCTGCTCAGCCTCGGCCGCGAAGAGCTGACCGCCATGGCCGACTCCGGAGAGAGCGCGCATGTGGAGTGCCAGTTCTGCGACGCGGACTATACGTTCTCGCCCGCGGAGATCCGCGAATTACTCTCTTCTCTCAAAAAATAAAAAAGTTGCAGATACCCGCTTGACAAATACCGACCTTGCCGCTATAATAACATCCGTCGCTGCGATGCAGCGCAAGATGTTCGGGAGCATAGCTCAGCTGGGAGAGCACATGCCTTACAAGCATGGGGTCATCGGTTCGAGCCCGGTTGCTCCCACCAATATGGCCCGGTGGTGCAGTCGGTTAGCACGCCAGCCTGTCACGCTGGAGGTCGACGGTTCGAGTCCGTTCCGGGTCGC
>CAKTOF010000034.1 GCA_934589675.1 uncultured Oscillospiraceae bacterium | reverse complement strand
CGTCAGCGGACGCACGGCGGACGACGACTTTTACGGGCACCTCCTCCAACAGATGACCGTGTACCGGGACGGCAGGGCAGAGGTGGCGCTCAATCTGCTGCCCGCCAAATGGGTCTATGTGCTGGATGGACTGGAAAAATACCGCGCCAGAATTGGGGGCCATGACGCTTCCTCTGTGCCGATGTCGGTCAGCAGCCCCTTGAGCTCGGGGTAGGGCATGGAATAGCGCTGCGAGAGATAGCGCAGCGACGCGCCGAGCTCGCCGTCTGGGCCGCCGTACTGACTGATGATGATCGCGGCAAGGCGCGGATTGGGATGGGCGATCTTTACGGGATACTGCAGCTTTTTCTGATATTCAAACATGGTCAACCCTCCGCTTTCCCGGACGCATCCCACGGCCAAGGATCGTCGAGCCAGTCATAGAAGCCGCCGCGGCCGGCAACTGCCTGCTCCAGCGGGCCGTAACGGCGCTGATATTCCGCCTTTCCCGCCTCGTAGAGGTCAGAATAGGCGATGAACAGCGAAAGCGCCTCCTTGTCGTCCGGATGCGTGTCGAGATAGAGCCCAAGCTCCTGCACCGCAAAGTCAAGCGCCTGCAGCTCATGCAGCGGCGTGCTGCTGAGCTCGCTCGTGTTCACCATGCCCATAAACGGTAGGTCGAGGCCGGGGAACAGCGTCCCGCGGACGAGTGCGAAGTTCGCGTCGTACTGCTTTGCGCCCGTCGGCTGGAAGGGCACATAAGGGTTGGCGAGCGGCGCGCTGGCCGGAAGGCTGCCCATCCCGTCCACGCCGGCCGGCGCGGACGGCGCACAGCCGCAATTTTTGTTCTGATCCAAGAAAATACCTCCTTACTCGTGCTGCTGCACGGTTTTCAGTTCAATCTATGCCAAAAAGCGCGGCGCGGTTCGTGCCGCTTCCATTCTCCGGCTGGGTGTGGTATCATAAGATCCGGAATATCAGGCCGGACGGGGCGCATAGGCTGTCCCGGAGGGATGGATATGAAGAGCATTCGGCGGTACTATGTTCATCTGACGCTTCTTGCGGCATTTGTGTTTGCGGGCATTTGGGGCATGGCGCAGAGCCGCGCGGCCAGAACGGCTGCAATGCCCCCGGAGGCGGCCGCGCCGACTGTCGTGCTCGACGCCGGACACGGCGGAGAGGACGGCGGCGCGTCCACGGCGGACGGCGTCCCGGAAAGCCAGATCAACCTTGCCGTCACGCTCCGGTTGGACGCGCTTTTGCGCCTTCTGGGCTATGACACCGTGCTGGTCCGCACGGACGACCGGGCCATCTATTCCGCCGACGCGCGAACGCTGTCGGAGAAGAAGGTCTCAGACATCAAAAACCGCGTCGCGCTTGTGGAGCAAACCCCGGATGCGCTGCTGGTCAGCATCCACCAGAACACGTTCCCGGAGGAAAAGTATTCTGGCGCACAGGTCTTTTCCGCGCCGACGGCAGGGAGCGAGCGGCTTGCAGAGCTGGCGCAGGGACTGCTTTGCGCGGCCGTAGATCCGGACAATCACAGGAAAAGCAAGCCGGTCGCGCAGTCGGTCTATCTGATGAATCATATCACCTGCACGGCCATTCTGGCCGAATGCGGTTTTTTATCCAACGAACGCGAAGCCGCGGCGCTCCGGACGCCGGGCTATCAGACGAAGCTGGCTATGGCGCTGTGCGCCGCGGTCAATGCGTACACAAAGGAGTGCATGCCAGGTGGCAAAATCTAAGACGGTCTACTACTGCACGAGCTGCGGGAATGAGACGATGAAATGGCAGGGCCAGTGCCCGGCCTGCGGTGCGTGGAACACGATCGAGGAGCACGTCGAGCGCGCCGCCTCGCCCAGGCACAACGTCCCGGCGTCCGCCCGCGGCGGACGCGCGCCGAAGCGTCTTTCCGAGGTCGAAAGCGCGGATGACGTCCGCTTCTCCACCGGCATGGGCGAGCTGGACCGCGTGCTCGGCGGCGGCGCGGTCGCGGGGTCGCTCGTGCTCGTCGGCGGCGCGCCGGGCATCGGGAAGTCGACCCTGCTTCTTCAGATCTGCAGCGAGCTGTGCCGCTCCCGGCGCGTGCTGTACGTCTCCGGCGAGGAATCCGAGCGGCAGCTGAAAATGCGCGCAGAGCGCCTCGGCGTCGGCTCGGACGAGCTGTATGTGCTCTCGGAGACCAGTCTGGACGCCGCGCTTGAGGCCGTTGAGGCGCTCAAGCCCGACATTCTTATTGCCGACTCCATCCAGACGCTTTATAAAGAGGACAACCAGTCCTCGCCCGGCAGCATCAGTCAGGTCAAGGACTGCACGATGACGCTGATGCACCTGTGCAAGGTAACGGGGCTGACGGTCTTTGTCGTCGGCCATGTGAACAAGGAGGGCGCCATCGCCGGCCCGAAGGTATTAGAGCACATGGTCGACTGCGTCCTGTACTTTGAGGGCGACCGCAGCAGCTCATACCGACTGCTTCGCGGCGCGAAAAACCGCTTTGGCTCCACAAACGAGATCGGCGTGTTTGACATGAACGGCGAGGGCCTGACAGAGGTTCCGAACCCGTCCGAGGCGCTGCTTACCGGCCGTCCGCACGGCGCGCCGGGGACCTGCGTCGCCTGCGCAATCGAGGGCACGCGCGCGGTCTTAGCCGAGGTGCAGGCGCTCGTCGCGCCGACGAGCTTCAACGTCCCGCGCCGCACGACGGAGGGCTTCGATGCCAACCGTGCGGCGCTGCTGCTTGCCGTTATGGAAAAGCGCGGTGGCATGCGCCTCGGCGCGCAGGATGCGTACATCAACGTCATCGGCGGGCTGACGCTCGGGGAGCCGGCGGCCGATCTGCCCGTCGTGCTGGCCGTGGCGTCGAGCTACCGCGATAAGCCCATCGACTCCGGCCTTGTCGCCATCGGCGAGGTCGGCCTGACGGGGGAGATCCGTGCCGCGTCGAATCTCGAGCAGCGCCTGCGCGAGGTGCGCCGGCTTGGCTTCACGCGCTGCCTCATTCCGCGGCAGGGAAGCGAGTCGGTGAAGTTCCCGGACGGGCTGGAGGTCCTGCGCGCGCGCAACATCCATGAAGCCATCAGCGTTGCCCTTGAAAATGCATAAATACCCATATTGAGAGGCAGCTTTATGATTTACACACCGCTGACCAATCGCGCCATGCGCATCGCCTATGACGCCCACCTCGGCCAGACCGACAAGGCCGGCGCGCCGTACGTTTTCCACCCGTTTCATCTTGCTGAGCAGATGACGGACGAGCTTTCCGTCTGCGCCGCGCTCCTTCACGACGTCGTCGAGGACACGACCGTGACAGCGGAGGCGCTCGCTGCCGAGTTTCCGCCTGCGGTCGTCGAGGCCGTGCGCCTTTTAACGCATGAAAAGGGGACGGACTATCTTGCATACGTCCGCGCGCTGGAGGGAAATCCCATCGCCCGCGCCGTCAAGCTTGCCGACCTCGCCCACAACTCCGACGAGTCCCGCTGGCCGGACGCCAGCGCGGAGCAGCGGGCGTATTTCCGCGAAAAATACCGCCGGGCGAGGGAAGTCCTGACAGAGGAATAGTGTATAATATAAAAATAAGCGCTCAAGGCATGCCGCCTTGAGCACTTATTTTTCTTTATCCGTTATGGGCGCGCAGCAGACACAGCGGCGCAGCCGTGCGGCGGGATGAGGTCATCCCGCCCTACGGCATGACAGGCAGCGCTATACGCATGTAGGGGCGGATCATATCCGCCCGCAAGAGCCGATTGCGGCGTACAGTAAAACAGAATGTCATTCAGAGGGCGCATAAAGCGCCCGTGGCATCGTCCCCGAATGGGGGAATCTTTCCAGCCGATAGCGTGCCAGCGCCAAATAAGACCTGTCACCCTGAGCGCAGCCGAAGGGTCTGCCCGATTGCGGTATGGTATCGTTGACCGCCAGCGCTGGATATACGCAAAAAAGTCTATCCAACACTATTATAGACTTCCATCCCAAGAATTCTTACGATCACGCCTTTAAGGTACTCATCTTCAGCAGTATCCACCGCACTTAATCTATGCACATCTTCAACCTGATACAGGACAGCATGATATACGACTGTGCCGCCGTCTTTCAGGTGCATCGGAATCGGGGTCAGAAGGACGATTGCCAGCAAAACGCAAATGGCTATGATCACTTTCTTTTTCATTATAGGCTCACTCCTTGATTGGCAAGATCCTTCGGCTCGCTTCGCTCGCTCAGAATGACACATGCACGGAAGCTCGGTCGGTCAGCGCGCCCCTGTAGGGGTGACCCTTGCGGTCGCCCGGATGGCGAAGGGCCGTGATCATTCTTCATCCTCCGGCCCGCCGGATAAGTCTCCCGGGCGGTCGAGCTTCAGCGACGAGATCGGGTTCGCCTTCGCCGCGATGCGCAGCTCCGTATTCTCAATATGTGTATAAATTTCCGTTGTGTTGAGGTGCTCGTGGCCGAGGACCTCCTGCACGGTCTTGACGTCGACGCCGCCGGAGAGCATGAGCGTTGCGGCCGTGTGGCGCAGCTTGTGCGCGGAAAACTGCGACGCGTCGAGGCCCGCGGCGAGCAGGTGCTTCTTCACAAGGCGGTGCACGGCGCTTGTCGACATCCGGTTTTTGTCCCGGGAAATGAACAGGGCAGGGTTGCCCTCGATGCCGTCGATGTGCGCGCGGACGGAGCTGAGATAGTCGTCGATGGCGCGGCGGCAGTTCGTGCCCATATAGACAAAGCGCTCCTTGTTGCCCTTGCCGACGACGCGGAGGCGATCGTCATACACATCCGTGAGGTTCAGCCCGACCAGCTCGGAAATTCGCACGCCGCAGTTTAAGAAGATCATCAGGATCGCAAAATCGCGCGTCTCGTTTGCGCCTCGGACGGATTCGAGCAATCTGGCAGACTGTTCCAGCGTCAGATAGCGGGGCAGGGAACGGCGCAGCTTGGGATATTCCAGATCCTTGACCGGATTTTCATCCAATAATTTCGTGCGCACGGTCAGGTATTTATAAAACGATTTGATAGCCGACAGCTTCCGCGCGCGAGAGGCCGGCTCGAGCCCGGACGACTCGGAGAGCGTATTTTCGTGCACGACGCGATCGTTGGACAGGTAGGACAAAAAATCATAGACGTCCGTGACGGAGATCGAGCGGATAAAGTCGAGGTCGACCGCGCGGATGTCGATGGACTCCAGCGGCGTATCATACGGCATTTCGCATTTGACGAGCTTCATAAACCGCAGGAACATCCGAAGATCCAGATAATATTCGCGGATCGTCTTTGCCGACTGACCCTTGATGGACTCGTGATAGGAAAGAAACTCGCGCAGCAGAACCGGCGCGTCGGAATAGCGTTTGTCGCTCATAAGGGCTCCCGAAATGGCATGGATTTTCGCCGAAACACGCGGCGCTGCTGTAAAAGGGAATCGCTTGCGTCGCTCTGACGAACGCAACAAAATATATGAGGTTTTGTTGCGTTCGGGCGGATGGGTTGTGACTGGGTAGATTTAGCGGGGCAGGGGGTTCGGGTTTGCGGCTCTGCGGGGCTGGGCGTCGGGCGGTTGACTTTTTCAGGATTGTCAAACGCGCGCGTTGCGGCCCGGCGCGGCCGGGCGCGTGGCTCTCGGGCGACGCCCGAGAGATCAGCGCTTTTTGCGGCGCTGGGACTGCTGCGGCGGGACTTGCCAGCCGTGGGCAGCAAGGTACATGATGGCATAATAGCCGACCTCCTCGGCGCGGAGCGGGCGGGTCTGGCCGCCGGTCATGGCAGTCAGAGCATCGACCAGATGCGCCTGTTGATCTTTGAGCAGTTCGTCTATGGCGCGCTGAGCGCCGCGGGCGGTGGCTCGGATGAAATTCATCGTTTTCTGGTCCATTTTGTTTCCCTCCGTGGCTATTGTAGTCGCTGGCGGGTCGGATGTCAACAGCGGAGCTGTGAGCGACGGCGAGCTGTGGAGAGGGCATGGAGCGGCTGCTTTCGCGAACTCTGGGCGGCTCTGGGGGGCGGCAAAAAGTGCCTTTTGCTGTAGACCATGCGCGCGCAGCGCGCGCCCGTACCCCGAGCGCGAAGCGCGAGGCCGTAACCCCCGTCCCCGAGCGCGGAGCGCGAGGCCGTACCCCCGCAAGCCGCGCGCAGGCGCGCGGCGCGCAGAAAAAAACGGCGCAGGGGCGGAACGCCCCAGACGCGGGCCGAAGGCCCGCGCCAGCCCCAGCGCCGGGAGCCCGCCGGGCCGAAGCCGCGAAGCGGGCCGCGCCGGAGGGGGCCCCCGCGGGGACACGGCTGCG
>CAKTOF010000033.1 GCA_934589675.1 uncultured Oscillospiraceae bacterium | reverse complement strand
GTAGGGGCGACCCTTGCGGTCGCCCGCAGGTGACAGGACGCGCCAAAATCGGAGCGCCGCGCCAAAGCCTCCCTTGTGTAAAGGGAGGTGTCACGGCTTCGCCGTGACGGAGGGATTGTAGACTGAAGGGCTTGCAGAAGGGTTCGTTCTGACGATGGCCTTGTGCTCCGTTCGACCTTACAATCCCCCAGTCGCCTCCGGCGACAGCCCCCTTTACACAAGGGGGCCTTTCACGGAAGGCGCTTGCCGCAATGGGCGCGGAGCAGACGCGGCGGGCGCAGGCCGGCGGGCGGATGATATCCGCCCCTACGGGTGCGTGCCCGGCGGCGCGGGGCGGGTGGATGCGGCACGCGGCAAAGCCTCCCCTGTGTAAGGGGAGGTGGCTCGCCGCAAGGCGCGTCGGAGGGGTTGTAGGCTTGAGGGCTTGCACTGCGCTGCGATAACCGCACAGACCCGTAGGGGCGACCGCAAGGGTCGCCCCTACAGGCCGCGTTCCTCGTTTTCAGCTTTCCACTCCACAAAAAATTCCCGCCGCTCCAGCACGAAGCGGCGGGAAAATTCACGCGATCGTTACCACGCGTAGTCGCCATACCCCTGCGCGGACGGATAGATCGGAATATCCCTGTACTCTGCGCAGCCGGGGGAATAGGTGTGCGCCTCGTCGAGGTGCTCATACGGCTCGGGGCACGGGACGGTGTCCTGCACGGTCTGGATGATGGACACGTCGTTGTGCGCCTCGCGCACGTCCGAGCAGCCGGAGACCGGCGGCGCGGAGCATTTGCCGACGCCGATGGAGCCGTCGACGTACTTCTCATACAGGTCGTGCGCCCAGTTGTGGCCGTCGTACTGGTCGGCGATGTCCGGGCAGACCTGCTCGTGGAACCACCACCAGCGGCCGTCGCGGTAGACAAACTCCGAGCCGTAGCGCTCCCACAGCCACATGCCGTTGCGGCCGCCGCCGAAGCCGATGACGTTCATCATCGTGCCGGGCGTCAGGTAGAACGAGCGGGCGGACTCGCCGTCGTCCGCGACCTCGATGACCGGCGAGGCGAGCACGTGGCACGACGCGGCGAACGTGCCCTTCCAGTTGTGGCCGTACAGGCCGAACGGCCCGAAGATGTCGACGAGCTTCGTCGGCCGGTCGGTCGGCTTTTCGCGGTTTTTGTTCATGGCGAACGGGCCGGTATCGGGCAGGTCGCCCATGCCGCCCGGCCGGATCATGCGGTCGTCCGGCGCGAGGTCCATGCTCAGCGGGTCGATCGGGTCGTCAAAATGCGCGGGAACGAGCTCTTTGAAGCCCATCATGCGGCCGAACGTGTGGCCGAACGTCGAGTTGTCCGAGCGCAGCCAGAACCAGCCGTACTCCTCGCGGCCGCAGTCCATGCCGTGCAGATAGGCATGGCGCGCCTTGAGCTCCTCGACCTTCTGGCCGGCGAGCACGTTGTGGATGCGCTGCTCAAAGGAAAGATTTTTATTCATTTCGCATCGCCTCCCTTAGTTGTAAATGCGCTCATAGAACTTCCGGCCGACCTTGCCGTTCGCGCCGTAGCCCATGTCTTCGTCGTAGTACTTATACGGCTTGGGCATATCCTCGAACAGATACTCCCAGCCAAAGACGTTGTTGTAGACCTCTTTTTTGACCGTCGGGTCGCCGAACTCCCACATGGACGGGTCGGCCGGGTCGGTGATGACCGTCGGGGTCGTGTTGTAGTCCTCGCCGGTGCGGATGGTGAAGTCGTGCTTGTAGACGACGTGCCAGATCCTGTACTCGTCGCCCTCGAGCGCCAGCTCGACGAACAGAAGGCCGAACTCGAAGAAGCTCTCGCCCTTCCCGCCCGGATGGCCCTTGCCGGTCAGGCCGAGGTCATAGACGAGCGCGCGGGCCGTCTTGCCGTCGTTTGCGATGTAGGCAAGCGGCGTCGTGGCAGAGTGCTGCCGCGTCTGGCCGTAGCCCGGCTCGACCGTCTGCCCGGCGGCGGCGTATTCCGCGACCTCTTCCTTCTGCCGCGCCTGAAGCTCGGAGACGAGGTGGCGCTGCACCTCCTCGATGCCGACGAAGTAGCCGGTGTTCGTGCCAAACGACGCGTCTTTCGTGTGCTCGGGCTCCTTGACCCACAGCTCATCAAGCGCCTTCTGCGTGTCGCCGTTGCCCCAGTCGTTGACAAAGCGGCCGATCGTGTCGATGATCCGCTCGCGCTGATACGCGCGCACGAGGATCTCGTGGTCGGTGTATTCCTTGTTGAATTCCGTAAACATGTCAGATCCTCCTCTCACGCGCCGTAGCTGAACGTGTCAGCAAACGTCTCATAGGCTTCCGGCGCGCGCGGGCTCTTCGTGGCCGGGCGCTCGGTGTTGTAGTGCTGCATGAGCTGGGCGGGCTTGTTCGGCGCGGGCAGCTTGAACTCGTCCATCGGCGCAAACTCCGGGATCGGCTCGTACTTTTTCGGCGCTTCGGTCAGCGGCGTGCCGCACTGCGCGTCGACGTTGTAGAGAAGCTGCATGTGCCAGATCTTCCACTCGCCCGCCTCTAACACGAAGTCCACCGCCGCCCAGCCGAACGTCCAGTACGCGATCGGCCCGCAGCCGGTGAGCTTACAATAAGACCCGCGGACGTTCCAAAGCCCCTTGGCCGTCTGCCCGTCGCCCGCGATCTCGATGATCTGCGACTCAAACGGCAGATACGTCATCATGCCGACGCCGTAGACCTCTTCGGCCGTCTTTTCGCCGAGCTCGCTGGGGAATTTCTTCTGGATGAGTTCCGAGGAAAGCCTGATTTCCTCGCCGAGCGCGGCAAAATAGCCGCGCACCGCGTCCGCGCCGTCATAGAACCCGTCGTTCAGGCCGAGGCTGACGTCCGCGCGCTTTGCAAAATAGCGCTCGTAGACCGACGCCTCCTGCTTGACGGAGTAGTCGTGCGAGATGCGGCCCATGATGTTCCGGATCTCGCGGCGCGACTCGAGCAGCTCCAGCAGCTGCATGGAGGTGTATGCTTTCATTTGCTCCTTCCTTTCCGGTGAAGTATTTAATTTTTGCTATGCTAATTTTACCACGCCCGCCGCCCGGAAACAACCGTTTTGCTTATGAAATTCCTGACGTGCTCCATATACGCCCCACGAATAAGCCAGCGCCACGCCCTCCGGACTGCGCCATCGCGTCTGCACCGCGCCAATTCCCGCCGCGCGCCCTCCAAAAGGCCCCCTTGTGTAAAGGGGGCTGTCGGCGGAGCCGACTGGGGGATTGTAAGCTCGGATTTTGCAGAAGGGTTGGTTGAACGTCACGTCTTGTAGGGGCGACCCTTGCGGTCGCCCGTTCCCGCGTACAGCGTCTGGCCTCCGGGTCTGTGCGGCTAAATCGGCGCAGTACAAGCCCTCCGCCCGACAATCCCTCCGTCACGGCTTCGCCGTGCCACCTCCCTTTGCACAAGGGAGGCTTTGGCGCTGGCACGCAATCGGCCTTTCGGGCGGATGCTATCCGCCCCTACAGGGCGCCGCGCCTACTTATGGTACTTCCCTCCCGCCGAGATGCTCCTTGCGCGGTAGAGCTGCTCGAGCGCCATGACGCGGAACAGGTGGTGCGGGAAGGTCATGTCCGAGACGGAGATCTGCGCGTCGGCCTGCGCCTTGAGCGACGGGTCGATGCCCTCGCTCGAGCCGATGAGAAAGCACAGCGGCCGGCCGCTCATCTCCGTTTTCTCAAGCAGCGCCGCGAAGCCCTCGCTGGAATACTTCTTCCCCTCGGGCGTAAACGCACCCAGCCACGCGCCCTTCGGGATCCTCGCGCGGACCGCCGTAGCCTCCGCGGCGCGGCTTTTTCCCTCCGGAAGCTCCACGACGCGCACGCCGCCGAACGCCTGCAGCCGCTTTTCATACTCCGCGCACGCCTGCGCATAGAACGATTCCTTCAGCTTTCCCACGGCGATGAGCGTGATGGCCGCCATAGCGCCGCCTCCTTTTCTTTTTTCCCCATTCTACCATGCCGCACGCACCCGCGCAACGGGCGGAAAATTTCAGTCCTTTATATTTAATATAAAGTATGCTCTTGCTCTCAGGCGGATAATATGATATTATAAATAATGTATTACCATGCCCCAACGCGCCCGAACGCGCCGCTTCACATTCAGGAAAGGAGGCGCCCCATGTACTCTTCCGCCTATGTCTGGGCCAAGGTGCTCGGCCTTCTGGAGAGCCGCCTGACGCCGACCGTCGTCTCCACATGGTTTGACGACGCGGAGGTCGTCGAGCTGACCGGCGACAAGCTCGTGCTCTACACGCCGTCTGCCTACCGGAAGGACGTCATCAACCGCCGCTGCCTCGACTATGTCAAAGACGCCATGCGCGAGCTATTCAACATGGAGGTCGAGGTCGAGGTGCTCGACGACACGGATATGCGCGCCTTCCGCGCAAAGTCGTCCCGCACCGAGCCGTTTGAATTCAACCCGCAGTTCTCGTTCGACACGTTCGTCGTCGGCCCGTCGAACCGCTTCGCGCACGCGGCTGCCATCGCCGTCGCAACGGCCCCGGCCGAGCGGTACAACCCGCTGCTGCTGTACGGCCAGTCCGGCCTCGGCAAGACGCACCTTCTCTACGCCATCGCCAACGAGATCCGCAAAAAGCACCCGGAGTTCAACATCGTTTACTTAAAGGGCGACCAGTTCACCAACGAGCTGATCGCCGCCATCCGCGAGGGCAAAAACGTCGAATTCCGCAGCAAATACCGAAACGCCGACTTATTTTTGATGGACGACATCCAGTTCATCGCCGGAAAAGAGTCCACCGAGGAGGAATTCTTCCACACGTTCAACACGCTCTATGAGGCGCACAAGCAGATCGTCTTAACCTCTGACCGCCCGCCGCAGGAGATGAACACCCTGGCCGACCGCATCCGCACGCGCATCGAGTGGGGCCTGCTCGCCGACATCCAGCCGCCGGACTACGAAACGCGCATGGCCATCATCAAAAACAAGTCCGACTCCATGCACCTTAATCTCCCCGACGACGTGTGTACCTTCATCGCCGAGAACATCACAAACAACGTCCGCCAGATCGAGGGCACCGTCAAGAAGATCTTCGCCCAGCACTCTCTGGCCGGCGAGGCCATCACGGTGCCGAGCGTCCAGCGCATGATAAAAGATATGTACAAGGGCAAGCCCGAAACGGTCCCGACCGTCCCGCTCATTCTGGCCGAGGTCGCGCGGTATTACTCCGTCGACGAGACGCAGATCCTCTCCAAGCGCAAGACAAAGGGCATTTCGGACGCCCGCTCCGTCGCCATCTACCTCTGCCGCTCCATGACGAGCCTCAGCCTCCCCGAGATCGGCCAGGAGTTCGACCGCGACCATTCCACCGTGCTCTACTCCGTCCAGAAGGTCGAAAAGAGCTTAAAATCCGGCGACGAGGCCATCAAAACGGCCGTGCGCGACATCACCGCGAACATCAACGGCCGCCTGTAACAATTCCACAGCCCGCCTGTGGAATCCACAGTGCAAGCCTGTGGAG
Organism: uncultured Oscillospiraceae bacterium; assembly: GCA_934589675.1. Lineage (GTDB taxonomy): Bacteria > Bacillota > Clostridia > Oscillospirales > Oscillospiraceae > CAKTOF01. The sequence goes on along the minus strand of CAKTOF010000033.1, from coordinate 3,282 downwards.
AATTTTCCCCGGCCGGACGGCGATTTTTCCTGTGGAAAACGTTGTTCTTTATCCACAGCCTCCTGTGGATGGCAAACGCCCGCCACCGCTGGGTTTTCTCCACTTTTCCACATAAGTTTCCCCTACTGCGGCTTTTACTGCCTGATAATCTCTCTTTCTTTCTCTCTAAAGAGAGCGTACCATCACCGAAAGGAGCGTCCCCATGAAATTCTCCTGTGAAAAAGCGATCTTGAACAGCGCGCTCGGCGCCGTCGCCCGCGCCGTCGCGCCGAAGAGCGCCATCCCGTCGCTTGAGGGCATCCTGGTCCGCGCGAGCGCGAACCTGCTGCTCACCGGCTACAACCTCGAGACGGGCATCACCGCCTCCATGGGCGCGGACGTATCAGAGCCCGGCTCGTGCGTCATGCCCGCCAAGCTGTTTTCCGACATCATCCGGAAGCTGCCCGACGACGTCGTGACCGTCTTTGTCGACGGCGACTACCGCGTCACGATCCAGTGCGGCATCTCCTCGTTCTCCATCACCGCCATGACGGCCGAGGACTACCCGGAGCTGCCCGACGTCGAGTATGACAGCGGCGTCACCATCGCGCAGAAGGATCTGCGCGACCTCATCAACGGCACGATCTTCGCCGTCAGCGAAAATCAGGCGCGCCCGATCCACACCGGCTGCCTCTTTGAGATCAACGACGACGTGCTGACCATGGTCTCCGTCGACGGCTACCGTCTCGCGCTCCGCCGCGCGCCCGTCGAGGCCGGCCGCGCCATGAAGTTCGTCGTCCCCGGCTCTGCGCTGCGCGAGGTGGAGAAGCTCCTGTCCGACACCGACGAAAAAGCCGTCTTTACCCTCGGCACGAAGCACATCAGCTTCGCCGCCAGCGGCGTGACGCTCGTCTGCCGCCTGCTCGAGGGCGAATTTCTCGACTGGCGCCGCGTCGTCCCGACGGACAACCCCATTCTGCTGACGGCCGCGCGCATGAAGCTCTACAACGCGCTCGACCGCATGAGCCTCGTCATCTCCGAAAAGGTCAAATCGCCCGTCCGCTGCACGTTCGACGAAAACGAGGTCGACCTCAAAACGAGCTCCACCGTCGGCGCCGCGCACGACACCTGCTCTCTTGCCGGCGACGGCAAGGGACTTGAGATCGGCTTCAACTGCCGCTACCTCATGGACGCCATCCGCGCCGTCCCCGACGAGGAGATGACCCTCGAGCTGTCCAACAGCTTAAGCCCCATCGTCCTCACCCCGACCGACGGCTCAAACCGGTTCGCCTACATGGTCCTCCCGGTGCGCCTGAAGGCGGATTGATAAAAAAATGCACCGCGCCCCAATACCTCCCCTGTGCAAGGGGAGGTGGCTCGCCGCAAGGCGAGTCGGAGGGGTTGGCGGCACGCGCTGCATATTCCGGTCGCGCCCTGCGAGCTTTCAGCTCCAACCCCTCAGTCAGCTGACGCTGACAGCTCCCCTTACACAGGGGAGCTATGGCGCGGCGCATAATTTTGGCGCGCTGAAAACCCCCACCGCGCCCCAATACCTCCCCTGTGCAAGGGGAGGTGGCACGGCCGTGAGGCCGTGACGGAGGGGTTGGCGGCACGCGCTGCATATTCCGGACGCGCCCTGCGAGCTTTCAGCTCCAACCCCTCAGTCAGCTTCGCTGACAGCTCCCCTTGCACAGGGGAGCTATGGGCGCGGCGCAGAATTTGGCCCCCGCACTCCCACACTCCCACCAAAGGAGACCACACCATGAAAGTCAAACCCGTCAAAAAGTTCACCGCCGCCGTGAAGCAAATCCCCATCACGACGGAATTCATCAAGCTTCAGGACTTTCTGAAGTTCTCCGCGGCCGTCGAGACGGGCGGGGAGGCGAAAAACGTCGTGCAGGACGGGCAGGTCTCCGTCAACGGCGAACCTTGCCTCATGCGCGGCAAGAAGCTCCGCCCGGGCGACACCGTGCGCTTTGACGGCCACACCTATGCCGTCGTAAGTCATGAGGCTTGAGTCGCTCTGCCTTTCGGGCTTCCGCAACTATGACGCGGCCGAGATCCCGTTCGGCCCGGGCGTCAACCTCATCCTGGGGCGCAACGCGCAGGGCAAGACGAACCTGCTCGAGGCCGTGACGTACCTGTCCACGGGCAAATCGTTCCGCACCCGGCGCGAGCAGGAGCTCATCGGCTTCGGCCGCGAGTATGCCGACATCGCCTGCCGGCTCCAGTCCGGCGGGCGCGAGCAGTCCATCCGCGCCGTGCTCTACGGCGGCCGGCGCCGCAGGCAGCTTTTCATCGGCGGCGTGAAGCAGCGCACGGCCGAGCATCTGCCCGGCGTGCTGACGACCGTCCTGTTCTGCCCGGAGGATCTCATGATCTTAAAATCCGGCGCGTCCGCGCGCCGTCGCTTTTTGGACGACGCGATATCCCAGCTCCGCCCGAATTACGAGCGCGCGCTGCGCGAATATTCGCGCCTGCTCGACCATAAAAGCCGCATCTTAAAAGACCATTTCGAGACGCCGTCCGCGCTCGAGACGCTGCCGGAGTTCAACGAGCGCCTCGCCCAGACCGGCGCGCTCATCATCGCCTACCGCGCGCGCTACCTTCAAAAGCTCAACGAGACGAGCGCCCGCTTCCACGCCGAGTTTTCCGGCGGCCGCGAGGCGCTGACGCTCTCCTACCAGACCGTCTCGACGGTCGCCGATCCGCTCGCGCCCGCGCGCGAGATCGCCGAGCGGCTGCGCGAGCATATGCGCAGCCATTTCGCCGCCGAGCTTGCCTCGGCCGCCTGCCTGACCGGCCCGCACCGCGACGATTTCGACGCCGCCCTCTCCGGCCGCTCCATCCGCGCCTTCGGCTCGCAGGGGCAGACGCGCACGGCCGCCGTCTCCTTAAAGCTCGCCGAGCGCGCCATCGTTTTTGACGACACCGGCGAGGAGCCGGTTCTGCTGCTCGACGACGTCCTCTCCGAGCTCGACGCCGGCCGGCGTGACTTTATCTTAAATAGGATCCGCACGGGTCAGGTCCTCATCACCTCCTGCGGCGAGGGCGAGCTCCCCAAAGACGGCGAGGTCCTCCACATCGCCCACGGCTCGGTGGAGATGTAAAGGCCAATTCCCGCGCCGCGCCATAGCTCCCCTGTGCAAGGGGAGCTGTCGGCGAAGCCGACTGAGGGGTTGGAGCTTTCAACCTCGCAGTGCGCGCCCGATATTCGAACCGCGTGCCGCCAACCCCTCCGTCACGGCCTGCGGCCGTGCCACCTCCCCTTGCACAGGGGAGGTATTGGGGCGCGTACCGCAA
>CAKTOF010000032.1 GCA_934589675.1 uncultured Oscillospiraceae bacterium | reverse complement strand
ATCTCGGCAAGGGCTTTCTCCGGCTGCGGCACGATGTGCAGCGCGTTGGACACGATTACCGCATCAAAGGACTTGTCCGTATAGGGCAGGCGGAACATATCCTGCACCGAAAAGTGCAGCTTTGCAGATTGATTGTCCCGCTCTGCTTCAAGGATCATCTCCGCAGAGGCGTCCGTCGCCTCGATGTGTGCCGCCGCGTTTACGATGTTTTTTGCGATCAGCCCCGTGCCGGTCGCAAGCTCCAGCACCGTCTTTGCTTTCACGGCCGGCCGGATCAGCGCATACATCTTCTCATACGCCGCCCGATCCTTTCGCATAAAGCGGTCGTACCGACCGGCGTTTTTGTCCCAGAAGTCCTTGTGTTCTCGCATCGCGATCATTCCTTTCGTCGTTGGATTCACCTGACCGACACGCACGGTCACGCAGTTAGAGAATGCTAACCGCTGCATCTCGGAAAAGCCGCGATATTCAGGTTTTCACTGAATACAGCGGCTTTTCGCTGTCCGACCCTGCCTGACAGATGCTCATTTTGTAATTTCGCTCTAAGCCTGCTTGCAGAGCAGGCGCGCGATGCTCCCTCTCAGAGCTCCCCCTGCACGATGTTGTTCACCCAGATGCCCTTTTTCACGAGTGCAAAGCCGATGGCGCTCTTGATGATGTCAAGCGCCTGCACCGCCGCATAGACCGGCAGGATCGGCATCGCCGTGAAGCGCGTCAGGCAGTACGCCAGCGGCAGGCACGCGCACCAGGTAAAGCCGCAGTCAAAGAACATGGTCACGAGCGTTTTCCCGCCGGCGCGCAGCGTGAAATAGCTGCCGGAGGAGAACGTGAAAAACGGGGCCAGGACCGCGACGACGCGCAGCAGGCTCGTCGCCATGGCGCGCACCTCGCTTGTCGTGTTGTAGATCCGCGGCACGACCGGCGCGATGGCGAACAGGACGGCGTTGAGCATGACGGACAGCGTCATCGACAGCGTCAGAAGCCGCCAGACCGTCGTCTTCGCGGTGTCAAGCTCGCCCGCGCCGAGGTTCTGGCCGACGAGGATGGAGATGGCGTTGCCCATGGACAAGAATACGACGTTGAACAGGTTCTGCACCGTCGAGGCGATGTTCGACGCGGCCACGACGTCCAGCCCGCGCACGGAGTAGCACTGCATGAGCAGCGCCATGCCGCTCGACCAGAGAAATTCGTTGATGAGCAGCGGCGTGCCCTTTCGCGCGATGTCCGCGCAGAGCTTTTTCGGCACGGCGAGCGAGCGGTACGCGCCGCGGATAAAGCCGAAGCGCGCGCGCTTTGCATGGACATACGCGACGATGACGACGGCCTCGACAAAGCGCGAGACGACCGTTGCGATGGCCGCGCCGGCCACGCCCATGGGGCCGAACGGCAGGAGCGGGAGGCCGTCGCTGCCGAAGATGAGCACATAGTTGAGCGAGAGATTGACAAAGATGGCCGCGACGGACGCGAGCATAGGCACCTTCGTCTCGCCGAGCTCGCGCAGCGTGCTGCCGTAGACCTGCGAGACGGTGAACGGCACAAGCCCCACGAGCATGATGCGCAGATACCGCAGCGCGTGCGCCGTCGTCTCGGCGGCGTCGAGCGGGTTCGTGTCCGCGGCCAGATACATGCGGATGAGCCGCTCCGGCAGGCCGATGAACACGGCAAGCGCGAGCACGAGCATCGCTGCGCCGAGCCACATCTTCATCCGGAAGCAGTCGCGCACGCCCTCGTCGTTGCGCGCGCCGGCAAACTGCGCGGCAAAAATGCCCGCGCCGGCCAGGCCGCCGAACATGCACAGATTAAAAACAAACAAAAGCTGGTTGACGATGGCGACGGCCGACATGGGCAGCGTCCCCACGCGGCCGACCATGACGTTGTCAAGCAGGCTGACGACGTTTGTGATCGTATTTTGAATGATGATGGGCAGCAGCACGGCCACGACGCGCCGGTAGAACGCGCGGTCGCCGATGAGCGTGCTGCGCAGCGGGTGTTGCTCGGCCAAGGTCGATTCCCTCCAGTTCTCTCTCAAAAGCCCGCCTATCATACCATACCCCGGCCGGAAACACAACCCCTGCCCGCCCTGCGCCCCGCAAACGCGCCAAAGCGCGGGCGCCGCGGCGCGGGAAGTTTGGATACTTCTCATAAAAATTCCGCGCCCGGGCGGGAACGGATTGACTTTAGCGAACTACCATGCTACCATACTAGCAAGATAAAACGCCGCCCACGGGCGGCTTCGGGAGGAAAACTGGAAATGAAAAAGCTCACTCGCGCTCTGGCGCTTGCGCTCGCGCTGGTGTCCGTGCTGGCGCTCGCCGCCTGCGGCAAGGACAAAAAGGACGAGGGCGACATGGCCTATGTCAAGGACAAGGGCACGCTCATCGTCGGCATCACGGACTTCGCGCCGATGGATTACCGCGACGAAAACGGCGATTGGATCGGCTTTGACGCCGACATGGCCAAGAAGTTCGCCGAGCACCTCGGCGTGGACGTCGAATTCCAGGAGATCGGCAACTGGGACATGAAGGCGACGGAGCTTTCGACGAAGGCCGTCGACGTCGTCTGGAACGGCATGACGATCACCGACGAGGTCAAGGGCCTCATGGGCGTGAGCAAGGCGTACTGCAACAACGCGCAGGTCGTCGTTGTGAGCGCTGACGTTGCCGACCAGTACCAGACGGTCGACTCGATCAAGTCGCTCACGTTTGCCGCGGAGAACGGCTCGGCCGGCGCGGCGGAGCTCGATGCGCTGGGCGTCGAGTACACGGCCGTCGACACGCAGGCCAAGGCGCTCATGGAGGTCGCCTCCGGCTCGGTTCAGGCGTGCGTCATCGACTCGCTCATGGCCGCCGCCATGGTCGGCGAGGGCACGGACTATGCCGATCTCACCTACACCGTCGGCCTGAACAGCGAGGAGTACGGCGTCGGCTTCCGCAAAGATTCCGACCTCATCGACGAGTTCAACTCGTTCTGGGACGACGCGACGAAGGACGGCACGGTCGAATCCGTTGCCGAAACGTATGGCGTGCAGGCCGCGCTCATCACGGACTGAATTCTGAGATCACCTACCTGACCATATCCGAGCAGGGGCAGAGCGGTAACGCGCTCTGCCTTTGCCCGGCTCCGGCGACTTCAAATGCAAAGCATTTGAAGTCGAGGGGAATGCGGCCCGCTGCGTCGCACGCGCACAGCGCGCACGCTTGCTGGCCGAGCGGTCAAAAATCCGAGGTACACGCCCCCGGATTTTTGTGATTTGAATTTATTTCGCCGCCTGCGGGCGGCGAAACTCTGCTGAGAGCTTCCCATGCGGTGCGGCCGCATGGGGGATTTGTGTGTAAGGAGGCTCGCCTGTGTTTTCGACTGTTTCGCTCACGCTGCTCGAGGGCTTTGGGATGACGATCCGGCTGTTCGTGCTGACGCTGCTTTTTGCGCTGCCGCTGGGGCTTGTCGTCTGCTTCGGCTCCATGAGCCGGTTCCGGCCGCTTTCCTGCCTTGTGAAGGTGTTCGTGTGGATCATCCGCGGCTCGCCGCTGCTTTTGCAGGTGCTCATTATTTACTACGGACCAGGGCTGCTGCTCGGCCTGCCGCTGCTGCCGCGGTTTTCTGCGGCGCTGCTTTCTTTCGTCATCAACTACGCGTGCTATTTCTCCGAAATCTACCGCGCCGGCATCCAGTCCGTTCCGGCCGGGCAGCGCGAGGCCGGGCAGGTGCTCGGCATGACGCGCACGCAGATCTTCTTCAAGGTCACGCTTTTGCAGATGGTCAAGCGCATCGTCCCGCCGATGGCCAACGAGTGCATCACGCTCGTCAAGGACACGGCGCTCGTGCGCGTCATCTCGGTGTACGAGCTCATCTGGATGGGCGAGTCGTTCATCAAAAAGGGCTTCATCTGGCCGCTTTTTTTCACAGGCGTGTATTATCTCGTGTTCAACGGCCTGCTGACGCTGCTGTTCGGCTATCTCGAGCGGCGGCTGGACTATTTTAAGTGAGGAGGCGGACGATATGGCATTTCTGGAGGTGCGCCACCTCGGCAAGCGCTTCGGCGACACGCGCGTGCTCGGCGACGTGAGCCTGGAGCTGGAAAAAGGGCAGGTCCTGACGATCATCGGCTCGTCCGGCTCGGGCAAGACGACGCTTCTGCGCTGCCTGAACTTTTTAGAGAAGCCCGACGCGGGCGAGATCTCCGTCGGCGGGCAGACGATCTTCGACGCGGCGGCGCCCGCCGCCCGGCGCGAGGCGGACATCCGCCGCGCGCGGCTGCATTTCGGCCTCGTGTTCCAGAATTTCAACCTGTTCCCGCAGTATACGGCGCTGGAGAACGTGACGCTCGCGGCGCGGCTTTTGGCCCGCGAGCGGCCGGACTGGCGCGAAAACCGCCGCGCCATCGAGCAGGAGATCGAGCAGAGCGCGCACGAGCTGCTCGCGCAGGTCGGCCTGTCCGACCGCGAGAGGAATTACCCGCACCAGCTCTCCGGCGGCCAGCAGCAGCGCGTCGCCATCGCCCGCGCGCTGGCGCTCAGCCCGGACATTCTCTGCTTCGATGAGCCGACGAGCGCGCTCGACCCGGAGCTGACCGGCGAGGTGCTCCGCGTCATCGGGCGGCTTGCCGAGCGCAGCATGACGATGGTCATCGTCACGCACGAGATGGAGTTCGCCCGCGCCGTCAGCGACCGCGTCGTGTTCATGTCGGACGGCGTCATCGCCGAGCAGGGCACCCCGGACGAGGTGTTCGGCAGCCCGAAGAGCCCGCGGCTGGTCGAATTTCTGGGGCGGGTCGTGTGAGCGCGCACCCTGCCCGGCGCGATTTTACGCAGATTTAACATCGCGCGCCCGCGGACTTTACACATCCGTGCTACGATGGGCAAAATCATCCGGGAGGGATTTTTGAAATGGAAAAGAATACGGCGCGCCGGCTGGTGCTGGCGGCGCTGCTGGCGGCGCTTTGCTGCGTGGGGACGATGGTGCTGCAATTCCCGCTGCCGGGCAGCGGATACGCCAACCTGGGCGACTGCTTCGTCGTGCTCTCCGGCCTGCTGCTCGGCCCCGCGTGGGGCGCGGCGGCGGGCGGCATCGGGACGGCGCTGGCCGACCTCATCAGCGGCTACGGCATCTACGCGCCCGCGACGCTCGTCATCAAGGCGGCCATGGCCGCGGCGGCGTATGGCGTATTTCGCGCGCTGCGCAAAAGGACGTGGGGCGCGATCGTCTCGGCGGCGGTGGCGGCGTGCATCATGGCCGGCGGGTATTTTCTCTTCGAGCTGGCGCTCTACGGCTTCGGAACGGCGCTGGCCGACATCCCCGGCAACGCCGTGCAGGGCGGCGTGAGCGTCGTGCTGACGGCCGTGATCTACCCGGTCGCAAGCCTCGCATGGAAGCGCGCCGAAAAATAAAAAAATGAGCTCCCCATCCGGGGAGCTCATTTTTTATGCAGTCATGAGCCCCGCGCGCGTGAGCACGCTCGACCTTTTCAGGTACACGGCCAGCGGCACGCCGAGGGCGTAGAGCACGACGAGCTCGCCGAGGGCGACGCCGGCGGCGTTGACGACAAAGCCCTGCAAAAGCGCGTCGGGCGAATAGACAAAGGCGAGCATCGCGCCGACCAGGACCGTGTTGGAGATGACCGTCGGCAGCGGCATGGCCCAGACCCTTTTGCAGCGCGTGGTAAATACGCAGCCGATGGCCGTCGCAATCGTGCCGATGACGATGTCGAGCGCCGAGACGGTCGAAAAAAGGTTCGCCACGAGGCAGCCGACCGTCAGGCCGATGCCCGTCACGGGCACGAAGGCGGGCAGGACGCACAGCGCCTCGCTCAGGCGGAACTGCACCGACCCGTACGAGAGCGGCCAGACGATGGTGATGACGGCGTAGACCGCCGCGACGATGCCGGACAGGGCGATGGTGCGGGTATTGAGCTTTGCTTTCATGGCTTCCTCCAAAAAAAATGCCGCCTGACTACAGGCAGCACAACAAAAAATGGACGCAAAGCGCCCATCCGTGATCCCCGTAGTTTTGTTTTGCGACAGGATGGTTCCGAACTGTCGGTTGTTCAGTTGCAGCTATCATAGCCAAAACCCGCCGGATTGTCAAGGCTTTTGCATTTTGCCCGCGCGCGTGGTACAATCAAAAAAAGAACCGGCGGGAGGGATGACCATGGCACGATCGTCAAACCAGAAGCTCAAGCTGCTCTATCTTGCGCAGTTTTTCACGCAGGAGACGGATGAGAACCATCCGCTCAGCGTCCAGCAGCTCATCGAGCGCCTCGCCGCGCAGGACATTGCGGCCGAGCGCAAGAGCATTTACGACGACATTGAGGCGCTGCGGCAGTTCGGCCTGGAGATCCTCAAGTCCGGGCGCGGCGGGTACTATCTGGCCGCGCGGACGTTCGAGCTGGCCGAGCTGAAGCTGCTCGTCGACCTGTGCGCGTCCTCGCGCTTTCTGACGGAGAAAAAGTCGCGCTCGCTCATCGGCAAGCTCGAGTCGCTCGCCAGCCGCTATGAGGCCGGGTCGCTCGCGCGTCAGGTCGTCGTCGCGCACCGCATCCGCACGATGAACGAGTCCATTTACTATAACGTCGACGAGCTGCACGACGCCATCTCGCGCGACCGCGCCGTGACGTTCCAATACTTTGAATTCACTGTGCCGAAGGCGCGCGTCTACCGCCACGGCGGCGCGCGCTATCACGTCAGCCCGTTCGCGCTGACGTGGGACGACGAGAACTACTACCTCATCGGCTACGACGAAAACGCGGGCAGGATCAAGCATTTCCGCGTGGACAAGCTCGACCGCATCTGCGTGACCGACCGCCCGCGCGCGGGGCGTGAGGTGTTCGGCCAGATCGACCTCGGCGTCTATACGGACACGCTCTTCGGCATGTTCTCCGGCGAGGCGGAGTCCGTGCTGCTGCGCTTTGAAAACCGTCTGGCCGGCGCGGTCATCGACCGCTTCGGGCAGGAGGCCGCGCTGATGCCGGACGGGAAGGACCACTTCACCGTCCGCGTCCGCGCGGCGGTGAGCGACCAGTTTTTCGGCTATCTTTCCGGCTTCGGCGCGGCCGTGGAGGTGCTCTCGCCGGCGTCGGTCGTGGAAAAATACCGCGCGCACATCGAGGCAATCGCCGCGCTGTACAAAAAAGATGGCGTTTTGGACAAAACGGTGCTATAATATTTTATCAGACTTTTGTGAGGGATGGCCATGCGGTTTGACGGCTTTTGCGGCAACGAGCGCATCCGCGCGCGGCTGAGCGCGGCCGCAGCGCGCGGGGAGCTGCCGCAGTTTCTGCTCATCGCCGGGCCGCAGGGCGCCGGGAAAAAGACGCTCGCGCGCATCCTCGCCGCGGCCATGGAGTGCGAGAGCGCGGGCGAAAAGCCGTGCGGCGCCTGCCGCGCGTGCCGGAAGGTCTTTTCCGGCGCCCATCCGGACGTCATCACCGTGACGGACAGCGGCAAGTATTACTCCGTGGCGACCATCCGCGACTTCTGCGCGGAGGTCTACATCCGCCCGAACGAGGGCCGCAGGAAGGTCTACATTTTCCCGCAGCCGTTCGACCCGGCGCGAAACGAGGCGCAGAACGCGCTGCTCAAGATCACGGAGGAGCCGCCGGCCTACGCCGCGTTTATCCTGCTCGCGGAAAACGCCGAGCGGATGCTTGCGACCGTCCGCTCGCGCGCGACGGTTCTGACGCTCGCGCCGCTTGGCTCAGACGAGCTTCTGCGCGCGCTGCGCCGCCGCTTCCCCGACCGCGCGGCCGAGGATCTCTCCGCGGCAGCCGACGCCTCCGGCGGCTATCTCGGGCAGGCCATCGCCCTCGTCGAGGCCGGATGCGAGCCGGACGAGCGCACGGCGCAGTTTGCCGCCGCATATGCCGCGGGCGACGACGCCGCGCTGCTGCGCGTGCTCTGCCCCATGGAGCGCCTGCGGCGCGACCAGCTCCAGCCCATTTTGCAGGGCTGGACCGAGCTGCTCACGCGCGCGCTCGAAGCAAAATCCGGCGCCACCGCGCCTGCCGCCGCCCGCGCCATCGCGGCCGGGCGCACGGGGCCGGACCTCCTCCGCGCCGTGGACAGCCTGAAAACGGCGCTGGAATACACATCGCTGAACGTCTCACCCGCGCACATCTGCGGCGCGCTGGCCGTGCTGCTGCGGTGATCAGACGGTCTTTGACAGAATAGGAGCTTCTTACTATGGACGAAAACATCCTGACCCCCGCCGCCGGGACGGACGCGCCGGCCGTGCCCGACGCGGCCGCGGAAGAGACCGCGCCAGCCGACGGCTGGGACATTCCCCGCACCGTCGTCGTCGACGTCCGCTTCAAAGAGGGCGGCAAGGTCTATTTCTTTGACCCCGGCGAGCTTGTCATCCGCACGGGCGACCACGTCATCGTCGAGACGGCGCGCGGCATCGAGTACGGCTTCGTGGCAAACGGGCTGCACCGCGTGCCCGAGCGGGACGTCGCCGGCGCGCTGCGCCCCGTGCTGCGCCTTGCCACGGAGGCCGACGAAAAAACGAAAAAAGTCAACCGCGTCCGCGAGAAGGAGGCCTACCGCGTCTGTATGCTCGAGATCGAGCGGCTCGGCCTCGAGATGCAGCTGGCGTCGGCCGAGGTGGCCTTTGACGGCAGCAAGATCCTCTTCTTCTTCACGGCCGACGGCCGCGTGGACTTCCGCGAGCTGGTCAAGTCGCTCGCCTCTGCGTTCCACACGCGCATCGAGCTGCGCCAGATCGGCGTGCGCGACAAGGCGAAGATGATCGGCGGCCTCGGCATGTGCGGCCGGCCGTTCTGCTGCTCGGAATTTCTGACGGACTTCCAGCCCGTCTCCATCAAAATGGCCAAAACGCAGAACCTCAGCCTGAACCCGACGAAGATCTCCGGCACGTGCGGGCGGTTGATGTGCTGCCTGAAATACGAGCAGGAGGCCTATGAGGATCTCATCCGCTCCTGCCCGAAGAATGAGTCGTTCGTCGACACGCCCGAGGGCCGCGGCACGGTCGTCGACGTCAACCTGCTCCGCCAGACCGTCAAGGTGCGCATGGAAAAGCAGCCGGACACCCTGCATTCGTTTTCCACGGCGGACATCGCCGTCTGGCGCAGCGGAAAAGCGCGCAAGACCGACCCGCCCATCCCGGATGACTGGGCGCCCATCTCGTCCGACCCGAACCGCCGCAAAAAGCCGGACGAGCCGATCGCAAACGCCGAGGATTACCTGACCGGCCGCACGGCGCCGCCCCGCCGCCCGGCCGAGCCGCAGCAGGAAAAAGATCCGCAGCCGCAGCGCGCCCGCTCCGGCCGCGGCCGCAGCCGCAGCCAGAGCGCCCCGAAGCCGGACGCCCAGCCCGCCGCCGCGCCCGCGCCCGAGAAAAAGGACGCGCCGAAGCAGCCGTCCCGCCGCGCCCGTCCCGGCCGCACAGACGGCGCGCCGAAGCCGCCCGCCGCAGAGTCCTCGCAGGCGCAGCCACAAAGTCCGCCCCGCCAGCAGGGCGGCCAGTCCCGCCGCTCCCGCGCCCCGCAGCAGCAGCCCGACGGCGCGCCGAAGCCGCAGACCCCGCGCCCGCCGCGCCAGAGCAAGCCGCAGAACCAGCCCGCCGCCCCCGCGCCCGCCCAGGCCGGCGATGCCCCGGCCGGTGAGCCGAAAAAGCGCTCGGGCGGCCGCCGCCGCCACCACCGCCGCCCGTCCGGCGGAAGCGGCGCAAATCCCGCCCCGCAGGGTCAGGGCGGAGAAGGATAAAATAAGACCGTGCCGCCCCGGAATGAACGAGGCGGCACGGTTTTTTTGCGGGAGTGGAGCGCGAAAAAAGCGCACCACGCCAAACCGCAGCCGTAGGGCGGGATGACCCCCTCCCGCCGCGTTTTTTAGCCGCGCCCTGTAGGGGCGACCCTTGCGGTCGCCCGTTCCCGCG
>CAKTOF010000031.1 GCA_934589675.1 uncultured Oscillospiraceae bacterium | reverse complement strand
CCCCTCAGTCAGCTTCGCTGACAGCTCCCCTTACACAGGGGAGCTATGGCGCGGTGCATGATTTTGGCGCGCTGAAATGGGCGCGCCGCGCCCCAATACCTCCCCTGTGCAAGGGGAGGTGGCACGGCCAACGGCCGTGGCGGAGGGGTTGGCGGGACGCGGCCGCGAATTTCGGGCGCGCACTGCGAGCTTTCCGGCTCCAACCCCTCAGTCAGCTTCGCTGACAGCTCCCCTTACACAGGGGAGCTATGGCGCGGTGCATGATTTTGGCGCGCTGAAAACCCGCACCGCGCCCAAAATACCTCCCCTGTGTAAGGGGTGACGGAGGGGCTGCGGGCGTGCAAAACCCCGGCGCTTTCGGGCGTCGGGGTTGTTTGGTCAGATGCCGCGCTCTTTGAAAAATGCGCGGGTCTCGGCGGCGTTTTTTAAGATGGCGGCGCGCAGGGCGGCAAGGTCGGGGAACTTCGTCTCGCCGCGCAGATAGCGGAAGAACTCGACGCGGATGCGCCGGCCGTACAGGTCGCCGTCGAAGCCGAGCAGCCACGGCTCGACGGTGATGCCGGTCTGATCCTCGACGGTCGGGCGGACGCCGACGTTCGTGACGGCCGGGTAGGCGCGGCCGTCGGGCAGCGTCACGCGCGCGCAATACACGCCGAAGCGCGGCAGGAGCACGCCGTCGGGCGCATAAATATTCGCGGTCGGGATGCCGATCGTGCGGCCGAGCTGCTTGCCGGGCACGACCGTGCCGGAGAGCAGGTGCGGATGGCCGAGGTAGCGCGCGGCCTGCTCCACGTCGCCGCCTGAGAGCAGCTGGCGGATGTACGTCGACGAAACGGTGCGCCCGTCAAGCTCCACGCGGCCGACGACGTCGCAGCCGACGCCAAGCTCAGCGCACAGCGCGCTCAGCCGCTCGGGATTGCCCTCGCCGCGGTCGCCGAAGCGGAAGTCGTGGCCGCAGACAAGGTGCGCCGCGCCGAGCTCGCCGACGAGGTAGTCCTCGGCGAAGCTGCGCCACGGCATGCGCATCGTCTTCCGGTCAAAGTGCAGCAGAAGCACCTCGTCCATATGGAATTTCTCGCGCAGCAGCCACTCGCGGTCAGTCCGCGAGTTGATGAGCGGGACGGGCCTCCCCGTGACGAGCTCGTCCGGGTGGCGGTCGAACGTCAGCGCCGCGGCGGATACGCCGAGCGCGTCCGCGCGCGCGCGCGCGCAGGCAAGCAGCGCGGCGTGGCCGATGTGGACGCCGTCAAAAAATCCAAGTGCGATGACACGCGGCACGTCAGTTCACCTCGTAAAAACTCTTGATCGTATGGAGCACGGCCCCGTCGTATGCGGCCAGCGCCAGAAATTCCCCGCTCGGCGCGTACAGCCGGAACTGCCCGGCGGGAAGGCCCGCAAGTATCACGTCCGCGCCGTTTTTGACCTTTTTCACCTCGCGCTCGCCGAGGTAGAGCGGCGGCGCGGCCGGGAACATGGAGTCGACCGGGCGGAGAAGCTGCTCCGGCGCATCCGACGCGATGATTTCGTCGAGCGGCACGGCGTCGCGCTCTAAGTACGCGCCCGCGGCCGTGCGGCGGAGGCTGGACATGCACCCGCCGCAGCCGAGCGCCTGCCCCAGATCGCGGCAGAGCGAGCGGACGTATGTCCCCTTCGAGCAGCGCACACGAAACGTGTACTCCGCGCCCTCGCCGCCGAGCAGCTCCGCCTCAAAAATCGTGATGGCGCGCGGCCTGCGCTCGGCCGTCTTGCCCGCGCGGGCAAGCTCGTAGAGCTTCTTCCCGCCGACCTTGACGGCCGAGTACATCGGCGGCGTCTGCATCTGCTCGCCGCAAAGGTCCGCGACGGCCTGCCCGACCTGCTCGGCCGTCACGGCGACGGGCGACTCGGTCAAGACCGCGCCCGTCGTGTCCTCCGTGTCCGTCGTCAGGCCGAGGCGCAGCCCCGCGACATATTCCTTCTCGCTCGACTCAAAAAATTCGACCGCGCGGGTCGCGCGGCCGACAAAGACGGGCAGCACGCCCGTCGCCATCGGATCGAGCGTGCCCCCGTGACCGATTCTCTTTTCGTGAAACACGCCGCGCAGCTTTGCGACGACGTCGTGACTCGTCCAGCCTTCCGGCTTGTCGACGATGACGATCCCGTTTGGCATAGCGTTGTCCTCCTCCGGGCGCTCAGACGTCCAGCCCCGTCTCGGCGCGGATGGCCTCTAGAATCGCCGCGCGGGCGCCGGCGATGCCGCACTCCAGCGTCGCGCCGGCCGCGCCGGCATGGCCGCCGCCGCCGACGCGCTTGCAGATGGCCGCGGCGCTGCAGCCGCTGCCGTCCGTGCGGACGGAGATCTTGCCCTTTCCGTCCTCGACCTCGCGCAGCATGACGGCGACCTCGACGCCCTCGACGCTGCGGGCGAAGCCCGCGATGTCGTCCGCGTCGTCCTCCGTCGCGCCGAGCTCGCGGAGCACGGCCTCCGGCAGCGTGCAGATGCCGACCCTGCCGCCCGCGCGCAGCTCGAGCGTGTCGATGAGGTACGCCTCCAGCCGCAGCCGGGCGAGCGTTTTCGTCGAGAAAATGACCTTGTTGACGTGGTAGGTGTCCGCCCCGAGGTCCTTCATCTCGGCCGCGACGCGCAGCGTGTTGGCCGTCGTGTTTGAGTAGCGGAAGCAGCCCGTGTCCGTCGAGATGGCCACATAGATGGCCTCGGCGATGCTCGGCGTGATCGTCGCTCCCATCGCCAGCAGCACCTCATAGAGCACCTCGCCGCACGCGGCGCGGTCGCCGCGGACGAGCGTGGCACCGGCGTATTCACTGTTCGTTCCGTGGTGGTCGATGGCAAGCGCCACGCGCCCGGCCAGCTCCTCCGCGCCGAGCAGCAGCAGCCCGGGCGAGGCCGTGTCGACCGAGACCAGCCACGCGCCGCTTTGCACCGCGTCCGTCGTCAGGCCCGCAAGATATTCGGCGTAGCGCGGCGTGAACTGCGGATTTTCCAGGATGGCGGCCGTTTTCCCCATGCCGCGCAGCGCGCGGCAGAGCGCGACGGCGCAGCCGACGGTGTCCCCGTCCGGGCGGCGGTGCGTCAGGATGAGGACATTGTCCTGCGCGCGCAGCATCTGCGCGGCGGTCTTGACGTCAATCGTCATGGGGCTTCTCCTCCTGCTCGAGCTTGCTCAGGATCTCAAAAATGCGCGCGCCTTTTTCGATGGAGTGATCCTCCGTGAACACAAGCTCGGGCGTGTAGCGCAGCATCATGGCCGCGCCGAGCTCCCGTCGCAGGAATCCCGCGGCGGACTTCAGGCCCTTGAGCACCTCGGCGCTTTTTTCCTTGTCGAGCACGCTGATGTAGACCGTCGCGTAGCGCAGGTCCGGCGTGGCCTCGACGTGCGTGACAGAGACGATGCCCTGCACGCGCGGGTCCTTCAGGTCGCGGATGAGCGCGGACAGCTCCCGCTGGAGCTCCTCGTTGATCCGGCCTCTGCGATTGGATGACATGGTATTTCCTCCTTTGATGAGGATGCGCCCCCGGAAGGGGCGCGGTGTGGGACGTTTTCGCCGCGCCCCGATCATGCCGCCGCGCCATAGCTCCCCTGTGCAAGGGGAGCTGTCAGCGAAGCTGACTGAGGGGTTGGAGCTTGAAAGCTCGCAGGGCGCGTCCGAAATATGCAGCGCGTCCCGCCAACCCCTCCGACTCGCCTTGCGGCGAGCCACCTCCCCTTACACAGGGGAGGTATTTTGGGCGCGGTGCAGGTTTTCGCCGCGTCCCGCCAACCCCTCCGTCACGGCCTCACGGCCGTGCCACCTCCCCTTGCACAGGGGAGGTATTTTGGGCGCGGTGCAATGGAGGGACCTCAGTCCTTGATCTGCTCCATCACGAAGCACTCGAAGATGTCGCCCTCTTTGATGTCGTTGAACTTTTCGATGCTCATGCCGCACTCGTAGCCGGCGGTGACCTCCTTGACGGAGTCCTTGAAGCGCTGGAGCGAGCCGACGACGCCCTCGTGGATGACGATGTTGTCGCGCAGGACGCGGACCTGGGCGTTGCGGTCGATCTTGCCGTCTTTGACGTAGCAGCCGGCGACGGTGCCGACGGAGGAGACCTTGTAGGTCATGCGCACCTCGGCGTGGCCGATGATGGCCTCGCGGAACTTCGGGGCGAGCATGCCCTTCATGGCCGCGGTGATCTCGTCGATGGCGTCGTAGATGACGCGGTACATGCGCAGGTCGACGCCGTCGCGCTGGGCGTGCGCCGCCGCGGAGGCCTCCGGGCGGACGTTGAAGCCGACGACGATGGCGTTGGACGTCGAGGCGAGCAGGATGTCGGACTCGGAGATGGCGCCGACGCCCGCGTGGATGACCTTGACGCGGACCTCCTCGTTGCTGAGCTTCTCGAGGCTGGCCTTGACGGCCTCGGCCGAGCCCTGGACGTCGGCCTTGACGATGAGGTTGAGCTGCTTCATCTCGCCCTGCTGCATCTGCGAGAACAGGTTGTCGAGCGTGACCTTCGTCATGGCGTTGGCCGCGGCGGTCTTCTGCTTCTCCTTGCGCTGCTCGACGAGCTCGCGCGCCATGCGCTCGTCGGCGACGGCGTCGAATTCGTCGCCGGCGCTCGGCGTCTCGCTCAGGCCGGTGATCTCGACCGGGACGGACGGGCCGGCGTGCTTGATGGACTTGCCCTTGTCGTCGGTCATGACGCGCACGCGGCCGACGGCCGTGCCGGCGATGATGATGTCGCCCTGATGGAGCGTGCCGTTCTGGACGAGCAGCGTCGCGACCGGGCCGCGCGTCTTGTCCAGCCGCGCCTCGATGACCGTGCCGTGGCCGGCGCGGTTCGGGTTGGCCTTGAGCTCGCGCATCTCGGCCGTCAGGATGACCATTTCAAGCAGGTTGTCGATGCCCTCGCCCGTCTTGGCGGAGATGGGGCAGCAGATCGTGTCGCCGCCGTACTCCTCGGGGATGAGCTCGTGCTCCATGAGCTGCTGCTTGATGCGGTCGGGGTTGGCGCCGTGCTTATCCATCTTGTTGATGGCCACGATGATCGGCACGCCGGCCGCCTTGGCGTGGTTGATGGCCTCGATGGTCTGCGGCATGATGCCGTCGTCGGCCGCGACGACCAGGATCGCCACGTCGGTACACATGGCGCCGCGGGCGCGCATGGACGTGAAGGCCTCGTGGCCCGGCGTGTCGAGGAACGTGATGGGATTGCCGTTAATTTCGACCGTGTAAGCGCCGATGTGCTGCGTGATGCCGCCGGCCTCGCCGGAGACGACGCTCGTGTGGCGGATACGGTCGAGCAGGCTCGTCTTGCCGTGGTCGACGTGACCCATGACGACGACGACGGGGCTGCGCGGCTGGAGCTCGGTGTCATCGTCGTCGTGCTGGTCGATGAGCTTCTCCTCGATGGTGACGAACACCTCTTTTTCGACCTTGCAGCCAAGCTCCATGGCGACGAGCGCGGCCGTGTCATAGTCGATGACCTGCGAGACGGAGGCCATGATGCCGAGCTTGATGAGCTGCTTGACGACCTCGGCGCCCGTTTTCTTCATGCGCGAGGCCAGCTCGCCGACGGAGATCTCGTCCGGGATCTTGACGGTCAGCGGCGTTTTCTTGATGATCTCGAGCTGGAGGCGGCGCATCTTCTCCTGCTCCTCGTTGCGGGACTTCGAGCCCTTGAAATTGCCGCGCTTATTGCCGCCGCCGCGGTTATTCTTGTTGCCGCCGATCTTCTGCTTGCCGCCCTGATAGTTCTGCACGCGCTCGGAGACGAGGTTGTCGACGTCGTCGAAGCGGGAGGTATTGACCGTGACGGCCGACGTGTCGACGACGCGGCGCTCGCGGCGGCGCTGCGGCTCGGGCTGCTTCTTCGGCTGCTGCTGCGCATTCTGGCCGCCCTGCTGGCCGCCCTGCGGCTTGTTCTGCTGCTGCGCGGCGGGCTTTGCGCCCTGCTGCGGCTGCATCTGGGCAGGCTCCGCCGGCTTCGGCTCGGCCGGCTTCTTCTCCGGCGCGCTCACGACCGGCGCGACCGCAAAGACCTGCTCGATCGAGTCGATCTGGTTGCGCTGCGTCAGCACGTCAAACATCAGGTTCAGCTGCTCCTCCGTGAGCACCTGCTGCGAGCTCTTCGGCTTTTCAAAAAACTCGCCTGCCAGCTCCGTTATGGTTTTGGTCGGGACGCCAAGATCCTTGGCCATCTCCCCGACGCGGTATTTTCCGAACGTACTCATTCAGCCACCTCCAACTGTTTCTCTCCCATATGGCGCCGGCCGGGCCGGCGTTCGAGCTGCGCGAGCAGCCCGTCGTAGTGTTCTGCATCCGGCAGCGCGCGGACAAAGGCCGCGGCGAGCTTTCGCTCGGTGATGCCGGCCAGCGCGCACACGGCCTTGCCGAGCGCCGCGCCGAGCGCCTGCTTCGTAATGCCCTCCGGGCGGACGCACGGGACGGAGCAGCTCTCCGCCCAGCCGCGCGCGCGGCGCGCGGCGTTCTCTGACGCGTCGCACGCGCAGATGATGAGGCGCACCTTGCCGCGATGGCAGGCCGCGCCGACGCCCTCCTCGCCCGTGACGAGGTTGCCGCCCTTTTTGGCGAGGCTCAGGAGGTTGAGCGCGCGGTTTTCATGCATCGTCGCCCGCCTCCATTCTGCGCTCGAGCGCGTCGTAGACGTCCTGCGGGATGGCCGTGTCGAACGCGCGCTCAAGCGCCTTCGAGCGGATGGCCTTCTTCAGGCACTGCGCATCCGGGCAGACATACGCCCCGCGCCCCGGCGCCTTGCCGCGGAAGTCGAGCGTAATGGCGCCGCCGTCCGGCGCGCGGACGACGCGGACAAGCTCCTTCTTCGGCTTCATCTCGCGGCAGCCGACGCACTGGCGCATCGGTATTTTCTTTGGCACGGCAAGGCCTCCTCTCGTGCGGTTTTTTTATTCTTCGGCCGGGGTCTCGTCCTCGGCCGTCCCGGCCGTCTCCGGCTCCTCCGGCTCGATCTCCGGCTCGATGGGCGCGCCCTCGGGCATCGGCTCGTCGTCGGCCGCACTGGCGGGCTTGATGTCGATCTTGTAGCCGGTCAGGCGGGCGGCGAGGCGGGCGTTCTGGCCCTCCTTGCCGATGGCGAGCGAGAGCTGATCGTCCGGCACGATGGCGCGGCAGGCCTTCTGCCCCGGAACGAGGCGGACCTCCAGCACGTCTGCCGGCGAGAGCGCCGCGGCGATGAACTCGGCCGGGTCGTCCGACCAGGTAACGATGTCCATCTTCTCGCCGCGCAGCTCGTCGACGATGGCGCCCACGCGGCCGCCGCGGTTGCCGACGCACGCGCCGACGGGGTCGACATTCTCGTCGCCCGACCACACGGCCAGCTTCGTGCGGGAGCCGGCCTCGCGCGCGATGGAGCGGATCTCGACCAGGCCGGACGCGATCTCGGGGACCTCAAGCTCGAACAGGCGCTTGACAAGGCCCGGATGCGTGCGCGAGACGATGACCTGCGGCCCGCGCGTGGAGCGGCGCACCTCGACGACGTAGACGCGGATGAGGTCGCCCTCGTGATAGACCTCGCCGCGCACCTGCTCGCTCGCGGCGAGGTACGCGTCCGTGCGGTCGGCGCCGGTGCCGATGCGGACGGTCATGTCGCCGGCCTTCGGCTCGATGCGAAGCACGGTGCCGGTCAGGATCTCGTGCTCCTTCGACGAGAAGCTCTCGAAGATCATGCCGCGCTCTGCCTCGCGGATGCCCTGGATGATGACCTGCTTGGCCGTCTGCGCGGCGATGCGGCCGAAGTCCTTCGTCTCGATGTCCACGCCGATGAGGTCGCCGAGCTGCGCCGTCGGGTCGATCTTGCGCGCGGCCTCGAGCGTGATCTCCGTGGCCGGGGTGATGACCTCGTCGACGACCTCCTTCTGGACGTACATGCGGATGTTGTCATCGCTCAGCTCGACGGACACATTGTCCACATAGCCGTCGCGGTCTTTCTTGTACGCGGCCGTGAGAGCCTGCGCGATCTTTTCGATCATGTACTTCTGCGGGATGCCGCGCTCTTTTTCCAGCTGCGCGAGCGCGGAGAAGATCTCACTGTTGATCATTTTTCTCGGTTCCTCCCTTAAAACTCGACCCGGAGCCGCACCTGCGCGACCTCGGATTTTTCCAGTGTCACGGACTTGCCCGCCTGCTCGATCGTCACGCGGCCGGCCTCGCCATAGCCCGTCAGGCGGCCGGACAGCTCCTTGGCGCCGTCTCTGGCGCGGTAGAGCCGGACGTCGACGTCCTGCCCCATGCAGAGGGCAAAGTGCTCCGGCGCCCTGAGCGCGCGGTCGAGCCCCGCGGAGCTGACCTCGAAGTTGTAGCTGTCCGGGATGGGGTCGCGCTCGTCGAGCACGGGGTCAAGCGCGCGGGAGACGGCCTCGCAGTCGTCGATGCTCACGCCGCCGCGCTTATCAATGTACAGCCGCAGAAACCACTCGCCGCCCTCGCGGACATACTCGACGTCCCACAGCGTGCAGCCGAGCGACTCCACGATCGGCCGGGCAAATTCCCGGACGGTATCGGTCACCTTCATGGCAAAAACTCCCCATTTCACGAAGAAAGAGTGGGGTGCAACCCCACTCTTAGTCAAGTCTACTCTAATATATTGTGATTATACCACGCGGAAAATCCGAATGCAATAGGAGATTTCAAAAAATCCCCGTATTTTCGGGCGTTTCGGGCCTTCAGAGCAGGCCATTTTCCATGAGATAGGCCACGACGCCGTCCGCGATGCCCTGCGCGATCGCCTCGCGGTAATCGTCGCTGCGCAAAAGCGCAAGCTCCGCTTCGTTCGTGACATAGCCCATCTCGACGAGCGCGGCGGGCATATCCGTGTGGCGCAGGACGTAAAATCCAGCCGTGCGCAGGCTGTTGTCATGCGCGCCCGTCGCGCTCAGAACGCTTCTGTGCAGGCACGCGGCCAGCGCGCGCGAGTCCTGCCGGCCGGCGAGGTAGTACGTCTCGACGCCGTGAAACTCCGTGGAGCTGGCCGAGGCGTTCGTGTGGATGGACACGAACAGCTCCGCGCCAAGGTCGTTTGCCATCTGCGCGCGGTCGGCGAGCGTGACATACTCGTCCGCCGTGCGCGTGCGCGCAGCGCGGACGCCCGCGGCCGTGAGCAGCTCCGCCACGCGGCGCTCGACGGCGAGGTTTAAGTCCTTTTCGTCCAGCCCCGCCGCCTGCGTGCCGGGGTCGGAGCCGCCGTGCCCGGCGTCGAGCACGACGAGCGGCCCGGCGGGCGCGTCCGGCTCCGGCTCAGGCTCCGGCTGGACGGTCGGCGTGATCGTGACCACGCCCGGCTGCGTCAGGTCGACGGCAAGGCCGGAAAACGTGACGCTGCCCGCGAGGTCGAGCACGACGCGCGCCACGCGCGAATATCCTTCGTACCCGTGGTCGTACTGGTTCGCGCGCACGGCCGAGACGGCCGCGCCGCCCACACCCGTGCGGTAGGGGATGGACGGATCGAGCACGCCGCCGGGGAAGTCGACGACGACGCGCTCGGGGTCAGACAGCGAAAACACCGCGGGCGTGCATTCGCCCTCGTAGCAGATCGTCACCGCGCCGCCCTCGGCCGCGACGGACAGAACGCGCGCCGTCTCGCTGCCCGCCGGCGTGATGACGACCGAGCGCGTCTCGCGGTCAAATTCCGCGCCCGCGCCGAGCATCTCGGCCACGAAGCGCAGCGGCACCATCGTCCGCTTCGTCGTCCCGTCGTAGGCGATGACGGCCGGGATGCCGTCGTAGAGCTCGGCCACCTCGCCGTCCACGGCCGCCTCGGCCGAGCCGATCGTGAGCAGCACGACGTGCCCGCCGCCCGTGATGCGAACCTGCCGCGTCTCGCCCAGCCACTCGACCGTCGCGCCGAGCGTCTCGGCGATGAGCCGCACGGGCACCATCGTCCGCCCGCTCGTGATATAGGGCGGGATGTCGCTCTCGAGCGCCTCGCCCGCGCAGACAAGGCGCGCCGGCGAGATGTCCATCGGGCGATAGACGGCGCTGCCGTCGCTGTCGACATACAGCGTCACGGCGCCCGCGCCGGCGCGCAGCGCAAGCAGCGCCGTCACAAGCGCAAACATCAGGAGGATCGGGCGGAGTCTTCTCATCGGGGCAGTTCCTTTCCGGCGCGCCGCGCCGAGTTTGTAATCATTTGTAACCATTACTTTACCACACCGTAACCGGATGCGCAACCGCTATTTCGACTTTTTTCCGCAAAGCCGCCGCATTGCAGGGCGCTTCGGGAATTCGCGGCCGCAAAAACCTCTCCGTCACGGCGTTCCGCCGTGCCACCTCCCCTTTCAGGGGAGGCTTTTTGCCGCACCGCTCACGCGTTTGCTCTGCGCTTATTTTCGCCCCGCGCCCTCCGAATGGCTCCCCTGATAGGGGAGCTGTCGGCGGAGCCGACTGAGAGGTGAAAAGCCGCCGCATTGCAGAGCGCTTCCGGAAATTCGCAGCCGCGAAAAACCTCTCCGTCACGGCCGTACCGGCCGTGCCACCTCCCCTTTCAGGGGAGGCTTTGCCGCGCCGCTCACGC
>CAKTOF010000030.1 GCA_934589675.1 uncultured Oscillospiraceae bacterium | reverse complement strand
GGAGGAAAGGCGGAGCCTTTCCTCCCGATGGGAATGCAGGCTGACTGCGCGCGCGTCCGGCCCGCGTGGCGGGCCGGACGCACACTTGCAGCCTGTAAGGTAAAAAATCCGAGGTACACGCCCCCGGATTTTTTGATTCTGACTTTTTTCGCCGCCTGCGGGCGGCGAATTCTGCGAAGCGGACGCGGGGCTAGTCTGCAACGACGCGCCATGCTTCAATTAGGCGCGGCAGGCTCCAGCCGGCGTTTGCGGGGCTGGTCGAGGGCAGGCGGACTGCGGGCAGTCCCGTCTGGGGCAGGCCGAATTTGTCATAGAGACGGCCGGAGAGCGCGCCGTTGCAGAACACGCGGCGGATGGGCGCGTGCGCGGTGATGACGGTCAGATCGTTCGGCACAGCGTCGCGGATGCTCGCGTCGGACGAGCCTTCAATGTCGCACGAGGCGATCGTGTCCCACAGCGCGATATGGTGCCGGAGCAGCATGGCGGTCTTTTCCTCGATGCTCTCCGGCGGCGCTTCGCCCAGCACGGCGGCCAGCACGCGCCAGAAGCGGTTTTGCGGATGGTGATAGAAAAACGAGCCCGCGCGCGAGGCGATGGACGGGAATGAGCCTAAGATCAGCGTCTGGCTTTCGCCGTCATAGAGCGGCGGGATGGGGTGGACAACGTGCTCCATGTCGCTTCCTCCGATAAAAATACGGCCGGGACGAAAAAAAGAGAAAATCTTTCTGCCGCGGCGGCGGAAAAACCAAAGAACTTGCTTGGAACGGCCGCAAAAAGTGTGTATGATAAATGCACAGGGTGGGCGCTACCGCCCATTATAGCGTGAGATCGGAGGAATGTTCAATGGATAATTTTGTGATCACCATTTCCCGCGGCTACGGAAGCGGCGGCAGGAGCATCGGCATTCTGCTCTCGAAAATGCTCGGTGTGGAATACTATGACCGCGACATCATCCGCATGGCCTCAGATGAGAGCGGCATCAACGAGACGCTGTTTGCCCAGAGCGATGAAAAGGTCAAGGCGAGTGCGCGCATCCGCAGCGCCGGCGGGCCGAACTACTCCGGCGGCCTCATTTCGCCGGAAAGCCCGAGCTTCATCTCCGATGCGAACCTCTACAACTATCAGGCGCGCATCATCCGCGAGCTGGCCGACCGCGAGTCGTGCATCATCATCGGCCGCGCGTCGGACTACCTGCTCCAGAACCATCCGCGCACGGTCCATGTGAACATTCAGGCGGAATTTGACGACTGCGTCCGCTCCGTCATGCAGGTGACCGGCCTGCCGGAAAAGGACGCGCAGAAGGCCGTCCGCAAGACGGATAAGGCGCGCGCGGACTTCTATTATTATTACACCGGCCGCCGCTGGGACGACGAGCTAAACTATGACCTGACGCTCAACACCTCGCGCATGAGCCGCGAGCTGTGCGCGCGGACGATCATCGCGTATCTGCAGATGAAGCTCGGCCTCACACTGGACGTCAAAGACCCGAACTAAGTCAAAAAAATGCAGCCCCGCGCCGCCGGCGCGGGGCTATTTTTATCTTCGGCCGAGCCGCTCCTCTGCAAACGCTGCGACAAAGGCCGTGCAGAACAGGCAGGCGAGCGCGCCGCGCTCGAAAAGCGCAGCTTCGAGATAGAGATTTCTCGTCGCCGCCGTATACGGCCCGGCGGACAGCGCCGTCAGAACCGCAAAGAGCAGCAGGCAGCACGAGAGCGCGAGGCCGCCGGCAAAGATCCGGTACGCCGCGCGGCTCATATGCGCAAGGGCGGAAAGGGCAAGACGCATGGTTTTATCATCTCCGCGCTCAGCATACCATACCGGGCCGCCGGACGATAGCGGAAAGTTCGGCCTGCGCAGGAATTGTTCGACAAAAATCGACCGCCTCCGCCGCAAAACCGAACCGGCGCAGCACAAGATATAGCGTTTTTGAGGCCAAAACAGCCCGCTCAGGCAGGAATCTGTCGAACCTTGTCGAAGGCTTTTTCTTTCCAGACGCGTCGATTCGTGGTTTAATAGTGCAGTGGAGAAAGGGAGGATGCGGATATGGAGAGAACATGGCAAAGACAGGAGCGGGCGAAGCCGGACAGCGGCGCGGAGATGGTGCTCGACTACTATCTCCTCACCGAACAGTACGGCACATTCCTGCACTACGGCGTCCAGATCACGATGCGGCGCGGCGCGCTGGAGGAATCCGCCGCGGCGGCAGACGTCACGACCACCCTGCCGCGCGCCATGGAGATCATCGACCGGCTGGCCTGCGGCACCGTCACGCCGGCCGGCCTGCCGGATGTGCTGGCGGAGCTCATCGGCTGACCCCGGAAGAAAGGGGTGGACACTCCCTGCGGGATTTGATATAATATCCCAAGAATGCCCGGAGAGAGAAAAGGAGCGTTTGCCATGAAGTGTCCGTATTGCGGCTACCAGGAGAGCAAGGTGGTCGATTCCCGCCATTCCGACGATGGCCTGAGCATCCGCCGCCGGCGGGAGTGCCTGTCGTGCGGGAAGCGGTTTACGACGTATGAGACCGTCGAGAGCCTGCCCATCGTCGTCGTGAAAAAGGACGGCAGCCGCCAGACGTTCGAGCGCAACAAGGTGCTCAACGGCATGGTGCGCGCGTGCGAAAAGCGCCCGGTGTCCATGGCGGAGCTCGAGGCGGCCGTGGCCGACATCGAGCAGATCCTGCAAAATTCGCTCGACCGCGAGGTCAAGACCGAGCGCATCGGCGAGCTGGTCATGGAGCGGCTCAAGCCGCTCGACGAGGTCGCCTACGTCCGCTTTGCGTCGGTCTATCGCCAGTTCAAGGACATCAACAGCTTTATGGCCGAACTCAACAAGATCCTCGACGAACGCTGAAAACCGCGGCGTCCGCCGAAAGACCCATACCGACCGGACGCCCGCAGCCTTCCAGCGCTGCGGGCGTCTTTGCGTCTAGAGGATGTTATAAAGGCGCGGCTGCTCCGCGTCGAGCACATGGCTAAGCTGCGCGCGAAGCTCAAGGCAGACCGCCAGAAATTCCGTGCGCGAGTCCGCGTCCTTGTATGCCGGCAGGCGCGCGAAGAGAAATTCCAGCTCGTCGGACTCGGAATGGCGCAGCACGGCGCCGAGGAACGGCCGCCTGTCCCGCCACAGCTGCGCGGCCGCCTCGCCGGCCTCCGCCGCTTCCTCATAGCGCCCGGCGCACGCAAGCGTCTGCGCGCGGGAGAGCAGCGCGTCCGCGCGCGCGACGATGCCGCCGAGCGCATACAGGCTCACAAGGCACAGCGCCAGCGTCAGCGCAAGCAGGACCGCGCCGAATTTTGCGCAGCGCATTACGATTGCTCCTTCTTTGCAAAATAGAGCGTCCCGCCGCTGTCGACCGTCAGAAGATACACCTCGCGCGCCGTGCAGCCGAGCTGCCGGAGCGTTTCCCGCAGCCACGCCTCGTCCCGGCCGGCCGCGCGGAGATTCTCGCGGATGACGCGGCCGTCCGAGACGAGCGTGACGGGCAGGCGAAGCGCCTTGACGCGGACGCTTAAGTCTTTCGCGCCCGGCGGCGCGTATTTCGGGTAGGGAAGGACGGACAAAAGGCCGTTCGTCTCTAAGATCGCGTACTGGATCTCGGTCAGGTCGACATAGCCCGCGCCGCGCAGCAGCTCCGTCAGCTCGTCGAGCGTCAGGCGCGTGCTGCGCAGGTTTTTCTGCAAAATGACGCCGTTTTCCATGAGGATCACGGGCTTGCCGCACAAAATGCGCCGCGCGCGCACCGAGCGCAGGCAGGCGGCGGCCAGAATGAGCTCGAGCGCGAGCACGGCTGCGATGGGGATGAGCCCGGTGAGCAGTGGGATGCCGGTGTCCTGCATCGGCACGGCGGCAAGGTCCGCCAAGAGCATCGTCACGACGAACTCCGACGGCGCCATCTCGCCGATCTGCCGCTTGCCCATCAGGCGCACGGCCGCGATGAGCACAACGTAGAGCACAATGGAGCGGATGTAGGTCGTGATCATGCGGCTGCCTCCTTTCGCGGGCGCAAAACGGGATCCCGGGCTAGTCTTTGCGGCGGAAGGGCGGAATATTCCACACACGGCGGTAAAAAACGGCGGCGAATTTTAGAAGTCCT
The DNA here is from genome assembly GCA_934589675.1 of uncultured Oscillospiraceae bacterium. Taxonomy (GTDB): domain Bacteria; phylum Bacillota; class Clostridia; order Oscillospirales; family Oscillospiraceae; genus CAKTOF01. The sequence goes on along the minus strand of CAKTOF010000030.1, from coordinate 7,396 downwards.
GTACTTGATTTTTGTCGGGGAATGAGATACCATAAACTCTAATGGGAAATGCGCGAAATTGCATATTTATGCGCCGATATTCATAAATATGCATTAAAAGCGTAGATTTTATGCAAAGGGTGATGAAGATGCAGGCTGCTTTGATCCTGGCGAACGGGCGTGTGTTTCGCGGCACGAGCATGGGCGCTGCGGAGGAGAAGGTTTTTGAGGCGGTGTTCAACACCTCCATGGCCGGCTATCAGGAGGTCCTGACCGACCCGAGCTATGCGGGCGAGGGCGTCGTGATGACCTATCCGCTCATTGGCAACTACGGCGTCAACGGTGAGGACGGCGAGTCCGGCCGCGCATGGCCGGAGGCGTTCATCGTCCGGCATCTGGCTGCGCGCGGCAGCAACTTCCGCTGCGAAGGCACGCTGGACGACTATCTCAAACAGTACGGCATCACGGGCATCTGCGATGTGGACACGCGCGCCATCACGCGCGTGCTGCGCGACGAGGGCACGATGAACGCCATGATCACGACCGACCCGGACGTGGATGTGGACGCGGCGCTTGAGAAGATCCGCGCCTACCGCGTGCGCGGCACGGTCGAGCGCGTGACGCGCGAAAAACCGCAGGTCTACGCCGGAACGGGCGGCCCGCGCGTGGCGCTGCTCGACTACGGCGTGAAGGAGAACATCATCCGCGGTCTGGTGAGCCGCGGCTGTGAGGTGACCGTGTTCCCGGCGCACACGAAGGCCGACGAGATCCTCGCCGGCGGGTTCGACGGCGTCATGCTCTCCAACGGCCCCGGCGACCCGGCCGACTGCGGCGACCTCATCGCCGAGGTCAAAAAGCTCTATGACTCCACGCTGCCGATCTTCGCCGTCTGCCTTGGCCACCAGTTCATGGCCATCGCGACGGGCGCGCGGACGGAAAAGCTCAAGTACGGCCACCACGGCGGCAACCACCCCGTGCGCGATTTCGCGGCCGGCCGCGTGTATATCACGTCGCAGAACCACAACTACTGCGTCGTGGCCGACTCCGTTGACCCGGCCGTGGCGACGGTCAGCCATGTGAACGTCAACGACGGTTCCGTCGAGGGCCTGCGCTACCAGAACGGCCGGGTCGAGACGGTGCAGTTCCACCCCGAGGCGGCGCCCGGGCCGCAGGACACTGCGTATCTGTTTGACCGCTTCGTCGCCAGAATGGGAGGGAAAGCGTAATGCCGAAGAATCCTACGATCAAAAAAGTCCTCGTCATCGGCTCCGGCCCCATTGTCATCGGACAGGCCGCAGAGTTTGACTACGCCGGCACGCAGGCCTGCCGCTCGCTGCGCGAGGAGGGCGTCGAGGTCGTGCTCGTCAACTCCAACCCCGCCACGATCATGACGGACAAGGACATCGCCGACCACGTCTATATCGAGCCGCTCAACACCGCCTCCGTCACGCAGATCATCGAGATGGAGCGCCCGGATTCCATCCTGCCGACGCTCGGCGGGCAGACGGGCCTCAACCTCGCCATGGCGCTGGCCGAGGACGGCACGCTTGAAAAATACGGCGTCCGCCTGCTCGGCACGTCGGCCGAGTCCATCCGCAAGGCCGAGGACCGCCAGGGCTTCAAGGACACCATGGAGGCCATCGGCCAGCCGTGCATCGAGTCGCTCGTCGTCACGACGGTCGACGACGCGGCGAAATTCGTCGAGAAGGTCGGCCTGCCGGTCATCATCCGTCCGGCCTACACGCTCGGCGGCACGGGCGGCGGCATCGCCTATACCATGCAGCAGCTCCACGAGATCGCGGCGGGCGGCATCCGCATGAGCCGCGTCGGCGAGATCCTCGTCGAAAAGTGCATCTCCGGCTGGAAGGAGATCGAGTACGAGGTCATCCGCGACGGCGCGGGCAACGTCATTACCGTCTGCAACATGGAGAACTTTGACCCCGTCGGCATCCACACCGGCGACTCCATCGTCGTCGCGCCGAGCCAGACGCTGGCCGACAAGGAGTATCAGATGCTCCGCTCCGCCGCGCTCGACATCATCACGGCGCTCAAGATCGAGGGCGGCTGCAACGTGCAGTTTGCGCTCAATCCCGATTCGTTCCAGTACGCCGTCATCGAGGTCAACCCGCGCGTTTCGCGTTCGTCCGCGCTCGCGTCGAAGGCGACGGGCTATCCCATCGCGAAGGTCGCCGCGAAGATCGCGCTCGGCTATACGCTCGACGAGATCCCCAATGCCGTCACGAAGAAAACGTGCGCGTGCTTTGAGCCGATGCTCGACTACTGCGTCGTGAAGATCCCGAAGTGGCCGTTTGACAAGTTCGTCCGCGCAAGCCGCATCCTCGGCACGCAGATGAAGGCCACGGGCGAGGTCATGGCCATCGACAACAGCTTCGAGGGCGCGCTCATGAAGGCCGTCCGCTCGCTCGAGCAGCACACCGATTCGCTCCGGCTGCCGGCGCTCTGCGCGCTCACGGACGACGAGGTCCGCCGCAAGCTCGAAATTCAGGACGATCAGCGCCTGTTCGTCGTCGCCGAGGCGCTCCGCCGCGGCATCGAAAAAGAATATATCCACTCCGTCACGATGATCGACCTGTGGTTCTTAGACCGCATCGGCGACATCATCGACATGGAAAACACGCTCCGCCGCGGCATCCCGGATGAGGCCGCGCTCCGCCGCGCCAAGCAGATGAGCTTCCCCGACCACGTCATCGCCGAGCTCTGCGGCGCGAAGACGGCTGACATCCGCGCGCTGCGTGACAGATTCGGCCTGCACGCCGTGTTCAAAATGGTCGACACCTGCGCGGCCGAGTTTGACGCGGCCACGCCGTACTACTACTCCACCTACGACACGGAAAACGAGTCCGTGCCGGATTCGGCGCCGCGCAAGGTGCTCGTCCTCGGCTCCGGCCCCATCCGCATCGGGCAGGGCATCGAGTTTGACTTCTGCTCCGTCCACGCTGTCTGGGCGCTGAAAAAGCTCGGCTGCGAGACGATCATCATCAACAACAACCCCGAGACGGTCTCCACGGACTTCGATGTTGCCGACAAGCTCTACTTTGAGCCGCTCACGGCCGAGGATGTCGCAAACGTCGTCGAGCTGGAGAAGCCCTGGGGCGCCGTCGTGCAGTTCGGCGGCCAGACGGCCATCAAGCTGACGCAGGCGCTCACGGACATGGGCGTGCCCATTCTCGGCACGGACGCCGAGGGCGTCGACGCGGCCGAGGACCGCGAGAAGTTCGACGAAATTTTGAAGCAGACCCACATCTCCAAGGCCGACGCCGGCACGGTCTTTACGGCCGACGAGGCCGTCGCCGTCGCTGAGAAGATCGGCTACCCTGTGCTCGTCCGCCCGTCTTACGTCCTCGGCGGTCAGGGCATGGAGATCGCCTACAACGAAAAAGACATCCGCGAGTATATGGGCATCATCAACATGGTCGAGCAGGAGCATCCCATCCTCGTGGACAAGTACCTCATGGGCCGCGAGGTCGAGGTCGACGCCGTGTGCGACGGCGAGGACATCCTCATCCCCGGCATCATGGAGCACTTGGAGCGCGCGGGCATCCACTCCGGCGACTCCATCTCCGTCTACCCGCCGCTCAACATCGAGCCGAAGCATCAGGAGATTTTAACGGACTACACCCGCCGCCTTGCCACGGCGCTGCACGTCGTCGGCCTTGTCAACATCCAGTTCGTCATCTACAACGACAAAGTCTACGTCATCGAGGTCAACCCGCGCTCGTCGCGCACGATCCCGTATATCACGAAGGTCACGGGTGTGCCGATCATCGAGCTGGCCACCCGCGCCATGCTCGGCGAGAAGCTGCGCGATATGGGCTACGGCACGGGGCTCTACCCGGCGTCGGACCACTACGCCGTCAAAATGCCGGTGTTCTCGTTCCAGAAGCTCACGGACGTTGACATGGGCCTCGGGCCGGAGATGAAGTCGACGGGCGAGGTGCTCGGCATCGACACGCTCTTCCCGCAGGCGCTGCTCAAGGCGTTCAAGGGCGCGGGCATGGAACTGCCGAAGGCCGGCTCGAATGTCATCGTGACCGTCAACGACGAGGACAAGGGCGAGGCGCTGCCCATCGCCCGCAGCCTCGAGGAGCTCGGCGTCCACCTCTACGGCACGGAGGGCACCTGCCGCTACCTGACTGAGCACGGCGTCCACTGCCAGAAGGTCAACCGCATCGGCGAGGAGGGCCCGACCATCGGCGATATGGTCTCCATCGGCATGGCCGACATGGTCATCAACACGCCCAACCGCGGCAAAAAGGCCGACGGCGACGGCTGGAAGATCCGCCGCATGTGCTCTGAGCGCAGCATCCCCTGCATCACCGCCATCGACACGGCACGCGCCATCGTGACCGCGCGCCGGCAGGGCAGAAGCCGCGAGCTTCAGGCGGTCGACGTCACGAAACTGTAAGGGAGAAAACGATATGCAGCATGAAACTGTCATTGTCCTCGACTTCGGCGGACAGTACAACCAGCTCATCGCGCGCCGCGTGCGCGAATGCAACGTCTACTGCGAGGTCAAGCCGTACACGACGCCGCTTGCCGACCTGCGCGCCATGAATCCCATCGGCATCATCTTCACCGGCGGCCCGAACAGCGTCTACGACCCGAGCGCGCCGCACGTTGACCCGGAGATCTTTACCTGGGGCGTCCCCGTGCTCGGCATCTGCTACGGCTGCCAGCTCATCGCCCACACGCTCGGCGGCCGCGTCACGGCCGCGTCGGACGCGACAGCGCGCGAGTACGGCAAGACGAAAACGTATTTCGACCCGTTCTGCGCCCTGTTCCGCGGCCTGCCGGAGACGAGCGTCACATGGATGAGCCACGGCGACTATCTCGAGAAGGTCCCGGACGGCTTCAAGCTCATGGCGCACACGGACGCCTGCCCGACGGCCGCCATCGCCGACGAGGCACGCGGGTTCTACGGCGTGCAGTATCACCCGGAGGTCAACCACACGGAGTTCGGCCAGCAGATGCTGCACAACTTCCTCTATGAGGTCTGCCATGCCAAGGGCGACTGGACGATGGGCGACTACTGCAAGACGGCCATCGCGCAGGTGCGCGAGAAGGTCGGCGACGGCAAGGTGCTGCTCGCGCTCTCCGGCGGCGTCGATTCGTCCGTCGCCGCGGCGCTGTTCGCCGAGGCAGTCGGCAGCCAGCTCACGTGCGTGTTCGTCGACCACGGCCTCATGCGCAAGAACGAGGGCGACGAGGTCGAGGCCGCGTTTTCGAAGTGGGACATCAACTTTGTCCGCGTCGATGCCGAAAAGCGGTTTTTGGAGCACCTGGCCGGCGTGACGGAGCCGGAGGCCAAGCGCAAGATCATCGGTGAGGAGTTCATCCGCGTCTTTGAGGAGGAGGGCAAGAAGATCGGCAAGGTCGACTTCCTCGCGCAGGGCACGATCTACCCGGACGTCATCGAGTCCGGCCTCGGCAACGCCGCCACGATCAAGAGCCACCACAACGTCGGCGGCCTGCCGGACTTCGTGGACTTCAAGGAGATCATCGAGCCGCTGCGCCTGCTGTTCAAGGACGAGGTCCGCGCGCTCGGCCGCGAGCTCGGCCTGCCGGAGTACCTCGTCATGCGTCAGCCGTTCCCGGGCCCGGGTCTTGCCATCCGCGTCATCGGCGAGATCACGAAGGAAAAGCTCGACATCCTGCGCGACGCAGACTACATCTTCCGCGACGAGATCGACAAGGCCGGCCTTGCCTACAGCATCAACCAGTACTTCGCCGTCCTGACGGATATGCGCTCCGTCGGCGTCATGGGCGACGGCCGCACCTACGACTACACCCTCGCCCTGCGCGGCGTCACAACGACCGACTTCATGACCGCCGACTGGGCCCGGATCCCCTACGACGTCCTCGACCGCATCTCCGTCCGCATCGTCAACGAGGTCAAGTCCATCAACCGCATCGTCTACGACATCACCAGCAAACCGCCCGCCACGATCGAGTGGGAATAATTTCAGAGGCCCGAAAAAGCCCGTAAACACTGGACTTTTTTAAGTCTAGCCCCCTCGTGGCAACGATTTGACAACAGAATTTCATGATCCATAAAAGAGCTATCTGACTTCATTCAAAGTCAGATAGCTCTTTTTCCTGTTCTAGCGTAGGCCTCTTTGCGGATAATTGCGCTCGGCCTGCACTGGATAATCCTGTAAGGGTTGACTCGCGAATAATTTCGCGATATACTGTTTTTGAATTCATATGCTTAAAAAATGCTATGCCACAATCAAAAAAGAGAGGGATTAGAAAATGATGTGGGTTATAGGCGCGGTTATTTTAGCGATTATAGTGATTTGCATGGGGAGAAAAGCGCAACGCGAAAGAGAGGAAGAAGCAATAAGAGCAGCTCAAAGAGAAGCGGAACGACAATATCGCCAGATGGAAGCGGAAGTGCTAAGGGAATTGAGCCTAAAAAGCTGGAATGCGGTTCCTTATTACGATAAGCGTGTAACAGTAAAAAGCCGGCAGGCGTTGGAAAAGTACGATGATATTAAGTACTTTAGAGATAATAAAGAAATGCTGGAGGTTGCAGAAAAAACCATTGAACAAAAAAGTGGTGTAGCAACGACACTAAAAGAGTTTCTCAAGAGCAATAGTTTTAAATCACGTCCTCAGTATTATCAAAATTATCAAAAAATATCGCAGCGGGTTAATACAGCGTTGAGAAATGCGAGTGCTTTTAGAGTTAGGGTCAGTTATATCTCGTCGGCAGGAAACAACTTGGGAGAAAAAGAAATCGCGGTAACACAAGATGACGTAGATAAATTCCGGAAGGATTCTTCGCTGTTGATGGGAAAAGGAGAATATAACAAACATATTAAAGAGCAGCAAAAAGAAGCGTTGAGCCAAAAACAACACGAGTATTATGAACGTGTAAACGGTATCATAGATTATGCAAATGCCAGCAGGGATACCTTGGTTGTCAAGGGGGATCAGAAACAACTAGACAGTTTGATTGGACAATTATTCGATAGAACAGTGAATAGCATTAAGAAAATCAAAAACCTTGACAGCGAAGAATGGACACTTGTCGGGGACTTTATAGACCACCTTAAGGGCGAAGTCGAGAAAATTGTAAGTGCTAACCAGCGGATATTAGAGTATTACGATTCTCCGGATTTCTCAAAAATCAAGGAAACTTGTGAAGCGTTGATGAGTTCGCAACGGGAATTTAATGAATACATCAATGAAAAGATACAGTCTATTTCTAAACTCTTTGGCACCAGAGTAGTTCGGAATGAAACGGTCAATGACGACGAATATAACTATATACGTCCGTACAAAAAAACGATTACACCGTTTACCGCGGAAGTTTCGGCAGCGGTATTCGCAAGTGCTGAAAACAATCCTCTTGAGTATATTGTAAAGTATTTCTATCCTAATAAAAGAACAT
>CAKTOF010000029.1 GCA_934589675.1 uncultured Oscillospiraceae bacterium | reverse complement strand
GTTTTTCCTGTCCCCGGCGCACCTGTGATTACAATAATTCTACCTTGATTCATCTATATTTTACCTCCACAACTTCAGATTTGTCTGTCCCTTAAAGTCCAAGTCCTTCAACCCACGCCGCAAGCTCCTGATGCCCGACGTTGCCCTTGAAAACCTTGCCGTCCATCAGCTTTGCGCCTTTGCCGCTCGGCGCAAGGCGTTCGTTCGTCTTGCCAATGCCGCTTCCTCCGGAGGTCGCAAATGGGATGACCGTCTTGCCGGTCAGGTCATATGCTGTACCTGCACGAGCACTCCGTTCGCGAACATGATACCACACGAACAGATCGTGCGTCAGCATTCTTGGCGAAATTCGTGATGGCAATTTGAGAGCAAGTTCACTATTGAGAAAAGAAAGCCCTTGTGCTACAATCATAAAATGTATCGGGACTTCTTCTCATAGTGAGAAAAGTGCCTCCGAATGGGCAAACGTCTGCGAAGCAAAGAATGCGGCAGGGGCATCTTCCGGCGGAAGAAAGCTCTGCGATGAAGCAGGAAAATCGAAGGAGAATGAGTACAAATGAAATTAGGTATCGTCGGGCTTCCGAATGTCGGCAAGTCGACTCTGTTCAACGCCATTACGAACGCGGGAGCCGAGGCGGCGAACTATCCGTTCTGCACCATCGACCCGAACGTCGGCATGGTCACCGTGCCGGACGAGCGGCTGACGTGGCTGTCGGAGCAGTACGCGCCGAAGAAGACGACGCCCGCCGTCATTGAATTTGTCGACATTGCCGGCCTTGTCAAGGGCGCCAGCCGCGGCGAGGGGCTGGGCAACAAATTCCTCTCGAACATCCGCGGCACGGATGCCATCGTCCACGTCGTGCGCTGCTTCGACGACGCGAACGTCACGCACGTCGACGGCTCGACGGACCCGCTGCGCGACATCGAGACCATCAACTACGAGCTCATCATGGCCGACATTGAAATGGTCGAGCGCCGCCTCGACAAGGCGCAGAAGGCGGCCAAGGGCGGCGACAAGAAATACGGCCACGAAATCGACCTTCTGACCGAGCTGCTCGCGCACCTCAACGCCGGCCAGCTCGCCCGCACGTTCGAGTGCGACGGAGACGACGCCGCGCTCATCGCAGGCAGCGACCTGCTCACGCTCAAAAAGACCATCTACGCCGCGAACCTCGGCGAGGACGACGTCGCCTCGCCCGAGGGCTGCGCGTACTACAATACCGTCGCCGAGCTCGCCGCGCGCGAGGGCAGTCAGGTGCTCCCCATCTGCGCCAAGCTTGAATCGGACATCGCCGAGCTCGACGATCCGGACGAGAAGGCCATGTTCCTCGCAGAGCTCGGCATCGCCGAGTCGGGTCTTGACAAGCTCATCCGCTGCTCGTATGCCCTGCTCGGCCTCATCTCGTTCCTGACGGCCGGCAGCGACGAGTGCCGTGCCTGGACGATCCGCGCCGGCACGAAGGCACCGCAGGCCGCCGGCAAGATCCACTCCGACATCGAGCGCGGCTTCATCCGCGCCGAGGTCATCGCATTCGACGACCTGAAGGTCTGCGGCACCATGGCCGCCGCGAAGGCCAAGGGCCTCGTCCGCTCCGAGGGCAAGGACTATGTCATGGCCGACGGTGACATCGTGAACTTCCTGTTCAACGTCTGATTTTCAAAAAACGCACCCGGCAGCGCTCGCTGCCGGGTGTATTTTTTTATTCGCCGAAATGGAGCTCCAGCCCCTCCGGATAGCTGCGCAGCTCGATCTGCGGCGGCTGGAAATCCTCCGGCCGCTTGTGCAGCTCGAGATAGATGCCGAGAAGCTCCGTGTGGTCGGCGTAGATGCCGTACTGATCGGCAAACAGCCGCACGCACGCATCCAGATCGCGCACGACAAAGCCGAGCTGGTCAATCGATCCGATCCAGGGTCTCACAGAAGCTCTCCTCCTTTTGTTGTGGATGCTTCCATTTTAGTTCGAGCCCGAACTTTTGTCAAGTGCACAAAATTTCAGTGCCGGACCCGCCAGATCACGAACGCCCACAGCAGCGCGGCGAACACGAGCAGGAACACCGCAAGATACGCCGCCGCAATGCCCGCCGCGATGGTTATGACCGTCGCGACCGCAGCCGCGGCCGCGAGACGCTCGTCGGAAACATCGCCGCACCGGCTCTGCACGAAAAAGCCCGCAAGCGCCGACGCCAGAAACAGCGCCGCCCAGACCGCCCACGCCGTCTCCGCGGACAAAGCGGACGCGAGGAGCACCGACGCCGCGAAGCCACCCGTCATCACCCCGGCGCAGCGCCCCCACCCGCAGGCCGCAGGCAGCGCCGAGACCGCCATCGCGCCCCACCAGAGCGGCTGCCCCGGATGCGTCAGCCAGCCGAACAGGTATCCATACCCCGGCGCGCGCCGCAGAGCCGCCGCGCCCGCAAAATACAGCCCGGCATACACCGCACAGACCGCCGCACAACACAAAAGGCGTATTGGTATTCTTCTAATCACATTACGAAATCCAAACACAGGCCCCAAATGCTATACTACTTTGATTGATAAATCGAAGCGTTGTATCTTCCCAGCCGTCAATCACTCTCATATAGCTTTCGCCACCCGTATAATCACGATAACCGACCACATTGATTGTATGCCAGTTTGTTATAGAACCTGCTACGATAATTATTCCCATTCTTTGAACCGTAATTCCCTGCCTTTGTGCCGCATAATTTCCGCCCGATGTTGACCTATACGTATATCCCCGAGCAGTTACATAGGAGGACATTGCCGATTCAAATGCACCCAACAAAACAGGTCCGTTTCCCATAAGTGAGTGAATGGCTACAAACGTCTCTTCTTTATCATCTGCCGATGTGTTGTTCGTCATCAGATTCGATGCATTCAAATAATTCTTATAATGGATAATTAGATTGAGTCCAGCAACCGAAGCGCAGTGATTCGTAGCACCATCCACGCCATTATACATACCCGTTGTACCATATCCAGACGCAGAAAGTGAATTTAAGTACCCCGACGTATATGTCGCGACCGGCATATTCCCCCAATCAATGATATTATACATTTCCTTGAGTTCAGCTATAGTATAAGAACCTCTAGCACTAAATGTCGTAGCAATATCAGGAACTACATCTTGTCCATACTGTTCTTCAACATAAGCACGTAGCTTTAGATGGGCGCTACGTTCATTGCTATTAGTTGCTTTCATGTAACCGTAAATTGTTTCCACAGGTAATTCTGTCATCGCACTCTGGCCCAGCGTTGCAATATCTGACTGCACTTCACTATAGGTACAGACACTCATAGGCCCACCATAGCAAACAAAGTCAACTTCTCCAGATGCTTTTTCAGAAGTTTTCACTTCCCGAAACGTAGAATCCATCGACACGTTATTTACCGGAGAATACTCCATAACGATTGGATTGTTTAAATTATTGTTAATAATTGCATAGCCGTACGGGTCAAAAGCAAGATAATACGCTATTACGCTGTGCTCAACATCGTAAAGCGGTTGAATATCTCTGATACCCGATATGTTCTCCCACACAGCGCTCTCAGACTCCGCCTCTCCACCTAGGACGCGAAATGCAGCAAGAAGAATGTCGAGTGAATCCATCATTTCTGTAGATTCACTATCGCCAACAGCAGCATATTTAGTAGCCGCGCTACACGGCGTAACCATACAAATCACAAGGGCCACAACAAGCATAACACTAAAGGGCTTCTTATAACGACGCATTTGAGAAGTAATAGTATGTCTGTACATAATTGCTCCTTTCTCGCAAAAGCCACTCCTTCCAAATCTATCAAACCACCTTTATCACCCTCTTTATCGTATTATATTAACCATTTTGAGACTAGATGGGCGCACATTATTAGCCCGCCATCTATGTTGAATTATCCCATTCACAATTTATGTTGTCAATGTACGAATCTGCTCGATGTATTTCTTTCTTTTTGTGCATTTTGCTGCGATCTCATATAAAAAAACGGCGCGGCTCCGTCTGGGCCGCGCCGTTTTCGTTTTTAAGCGATCACTTTTTGTCTTTGATCTCCGTCTGGATCTTCGCAAGGAACTCCTCGACGCTCATTGCGCCCTCGTCGCCGCCGGTGCGGGTACGGACGGAGACGGTGCCGTTTTCGGCTTCCTTGTCGCCTACGACGAGCATATACGGGATCTTCTGCATCTGCGCCTCGCGGATCTTCTTGCCGATCTTCTCGTTGCGAAGGTCGGTCTCAACGCGCACGCCCGCCTCGTCGAGCTTCGCCTTGAGCTGCTCGGCGTAGTCGTTGGCGCGGTCGGTGATCGGCAGGATCGTCGTCTGCACCGGGGCCAGCCACGTCGGGAACGCGCCGGCGAAGTGCTCGGTGATGACGCCGATGAAGCGCTCGATGGAGCCGAAGACGACGCGGTGGATCATGATCGGGCGATGCTTCTCGCCGTCGGCGCCGGTGTACTCGAGCTCAAAGCGCTCGGGCAGCTGGCTGTCGAGCTGGATGGTGCCGCACTGCCACGTGCGGCCGAGGCAGTCCTCGATGTGGAAGTCGAGCTTCGGGCCGTAGAACGCGCCGTCGCCCTCGTTGACGACGTACGTCTTGCCCATCTCGGTGATGGCATTCCGGAGGATGTCCTGGTTCTCCTCCCACTCCTCGACCGTGCCGATGTGATCCTCCGGCATGGTGGACAGCTCGATCTCGTAGTGCAGGCCGAACGTGGAGTAGACCTCGTCGAACAGGCGGACGACATTTTTGATCTCGTCCTTCATCTGCTCGCGCGTCATGAAGATGTGCGCGTCGTCCTGCGTGAAGCAGCGGACGCGGAACAGGCCGTGCAGCGCGCCGGAGAGCTCGTGGCGGTGGACAAGGCCCAGCTCGCCGCAGCGAAGCGGCAGATCGCGGTAAGAATGCGGCTCGGCCGCGTAGACGAGCATGCCGCCCGGGCAGTTCATCGGCTTGATGGCGTAATCCTCGCCGTCGATGACGGTCGTGTACATGTTGTCCTTATAGTGATCCCAGTGGCCGCTGCGCTCCCAGAGGGCGCGGTTTAAGATCATCGGCGTCGAAATTTCGACGTAGCCGTACTTTTTGTGCACCTGACGCCAGTAGTCGATGAGCGCGTTGCGCAGCACCATGCCCTTCGGCAGGAAGAACGGGAAGCCGGGGCCCTCCTCGGTCAGCATGAAAAGCCCCAGCTCGCGGCCGAGCTTGCGGTGGTCGCGCTTTTTGGCCTCTTCGAGCATCTGAAGGTACTCGTCGAGCTGCTCCTTCTTCGGATAGGCGACGCCGTAGATGCGCTGGAGCATCTTGCGGCTGGAGTCGCCGCGCCAGTATGCGCCCGTGCAGCTGGTCAGCTTGATGCCGTTGCCCTTGATGCGGCCGGTGGAGTCGAGGTGCGGGCCGGCGCACAGGTCGGTGAACTCGCCCTGACGGTAGAAGCTGATGACGGCGTCCTCCGGCAGGTCGTTGATGAGCTCGACCTTGTACGGCTCGTCCTTCACAAGCTCCAGCGCCTCCGCGCGCGGAAGCTCGAAGCGCTCGAGCTTGAGCTTCTCCTTGCAGATCTTGCGCATCTCGGCCTCGATCTTCTCAAGCACCTCGGGCGTAAAGACGGTCTCGGAGTCGAGGTCGTAGTAAAACCCGTTGTCGATGGACGGGCCGATGGCGAGCTTCGTCTCCGGATACAGGCGCTTGACGGCCTGCGCCAGAACGTGGCTGCAGGTGTGCCAGTACGTTTTGCGGTAGGTCTCGTTTTCAAAGGTATACAGGTTCTCTTCGGACATGATCTGTCCCTCCTCAAATACTTCGGGGCGAAAAAAATCCCACCCCTGATGTTGTGATCAGGGGTGGGATACATTACAAATATATCTCACGGTTCCACCCTGCTTACGGCTTGCGCCGTCGCTCTTTGGCCGCTGTAACGGGCGGGCCCGTCCCGGTTGTCCGGGCGGCTCCGGAGTGGTCAGGCGCCCGCCGCATCTGCCGGGGCAGCTTCCAGCCAAATGGCCGCCCCTCTCTGCCGCCGCGCGCGGTGCCCGGTATCTCCTTCATAGCCGGTTTTCGTGTTTAGATGCAATATACCACGAAAAAAACCGGCTGTCAAACACGATTTTTTCATTTTTGCTGCGTTAACAGTTTTGTAACCATTTTTGCAACATATCGTGCCGTTTCGCCCTGTCTCTCTCCAGATATTGCGCACGCAGCACCTGCTGATTCAAGCTCAAAAAGTTTGGCCTTTCCTGAAAAATCAGCAAAAAGCTTGACTTTTTTTCGCAAATAGTTATACTTGTAGATTGTCAGCGATATATTACAATATGTTACCCTTTCAGCAGGCTCTGTAACCACCCGCTGAATCATATCATTCCAGCAAAGGAGGGACCCCGATGATGAAGCTTCTCCGCTCCAGCACCGCGCGCCACCTTGCGGCGTTCGCGCTGTTTCTGGCCATGACGGCTGGGATGTTCACCATGCCCGCGCAGGCACAGACGACCTACATCATCACAGACGGCAGCACCGTGCTCGTGCACACCTCGTCGTCGACCGATCCGGCCTCCGTTCTTTTAGAAGCCGGGATCTCCCTTGGCGCTTCCGATACCATCACGCTGCAGGATACCGGCGAGAGCACCGAGATCGTCATCCGGCGCGCGCAGCTCATCTCCGTCTACTATGGCGACGACCTCATGATGGTCGGCTCCTACGGCGAGACCGTGGCCGACATTCTCGAGCGGCAGGGCATCACGCTCTCCCCGCTCGACCGCATGGACTGCCGCCTCACGGACGAGACGTACGACGGCATGGTCATCCGCATCACGCACATCGAGATCGAGACCGTCGAGGCCGACGAGACGATCCCCTATCAGACGCTCACATACGAAGACGCCACGCTTGACTCCGGCACGGAGATCATCCTGACGGAGGGCCGCGACGGCGCGGTGCACACGACCTATGAGGTCCGCTACGAAAACGGCGTCGAGGTCTCGCGCGAGATCGTCTCGCAGGAGATCACCGCCCGCGCGTCCGACGCCGTCGTGCTGTGCAGCCCGGAGCGCGACGCAGAAAACCACAACATCCACCTCGCCGCGACGGACGCCGTCGACTATGTGCCCGCAGCCTCTGCCGCGCAGCCGGCGCTTCGCGCCTCCTCGCCCGCGGCCGCCTCGTACAGCGCCGGCGCGCCGACCCTCTCCGGCTCGACCATTACAACGGGCACGGGCGAAGTGCTCTCGGTCAAGAGCGTTCTGGCGTGTCAGGCCACGGCCTACACCTGCGTCGGCTACACCGGCACGACCGCCACCGGCACAACGGCCCGCGTCGGCGCCATCGCCGTCGATCCGCGCGTCATCCCGCTCGGCTCGCGGCTGTACGTCGTCACGGACGACGGCCAGTACATCTACGGCTACTGCACCGCCGAGGACACCGGCGGCGCCATCAAGGGCAACATCGTCGACCTGTACTTCAACACGTGGGACGAATGCATCCAGTTCGGCCGCAGAAACTGCACCGTGTATGTGCTCGAGTGAAAAATACCGGAGGCTCCCGCCCGGGAGCCTCCGTTTTTTTGGTTCGCGCCAATTGCGGAACGCGCCAAGGCTCCCCTGTGCAAGGGGAGCTGTCAGCGAAGCTGACTGAGGGGTTGGAGGCCAAAGGCGCGATCGTGCGCCATCGGAAATTCGGGGCCGCATCCCGCCAACCCCTCCGTCACGGCCGTTGGCCGTGCCACCTCCCCTTGCACAGGGGAGGCTTTGGCGCTGTGCGCCGCCGGTGCTGCACGCCGTAGGGCGGGATGACCTCATCCCGCCGCGGACTGCGCCGCCGCGTCTGCATCGCGCCAATTGCGGAACGCGCTATCCAGAAGGCTCCCCTGAAAGGGGAGCTGTCGCCGGAGGCGACTGAGAGGTTGAAAAGCTGCCGTATTAGAGTGCATCGGAAATTCGATGCCGCCAAAACCTCTCCGTCACGCCTGGCGGCGTGCCACCTCCCCTTTCAGGGGAGGCTTTGGCGCGGTGACGTCCTGCCGGTTTTCCTGCTTCATGTCCGCGACGCTGCCGCAGCCTGGCAGATGGAACCTGCGCGTGCCGGTGTTGAGGACATACGCCTGATCGCCTGCGCCGAAGGCCGTCTCGTCGAGGCAGCTCGCGCCCGTGGCGTAGTCGATGGTGATGCCGGGCTGGACGTTGTAGCAGTAGACGTAAAAGCAGACGCCCTCGCCGCCGTCCTCAACGCTTTTGCCCTCGATCGTGACGCCCTGCGCGACGAGATCGTCGCCGTCATACACCGGCCTCACGCGGTAGAGCACATGGCCGTCCGTCTCCTTTACATAATCCGCCACCATGTTTTCAAACGGCAGCATCCCCTCAACGTTCAGGTACCGCGTGCCCGTGATGAGGTTGCGCTCGTTCGCGTTTTCGCCCGCAAGCTGGAAGCCGATGAGGTGGCAGCGGTTGTAGAGATACTGCCCGTCGACAAAGTCGTACTTCACCGTCTGCCAGCCGGACGGCTTGACCTGGCCGATGCTGCCGCGCTTTTCCGTCGGCATGAGCTCCCGGCAGATGTTCGCGTATGCGGCGCCGCAGCGGCCGAGCTCGTCGAGCTGGCTGTACGTCTCAAACGCGTCCGTCGTCAGCTCGTCGTCTGAAAATTCCGGCTCGCCGCCGCAAAGCGTGACATAGGGCTCGCCTGAATAGTCCGGCAGGTTGTCCAGCGTGATCTCGCTCGACGCCGCCGAAGAAGCCGTCTGCACGGGCGTCTGCGGAACGGCCTCCGCCGGGGCGGCACAGGCCGAAAGCGCCAGCAGCAGCGCAAAAATGAGTGTGAGAGTGCAAAGCGTTCTCTTTCTCACCGCTCGTACACCTCCTCCGTGACGCGCTCGTGCGAATGCCCCGCAAATTCCTCGCGTGAAACAAGGCGCCACGGCGCGGCCGTCACATCGACGTCAAAGCGCACGTCCGACGGGTAGCGCCGGTTCCAGAGATAGCGCACGATGCGCCCGACGCGCGCCGCCGCATTCCCGAGCGGCTGCGTCTCCAAAAAGCAGACCGCGCCGGACGGCGCGGCCGCAAGAGGCCCCTCCGACACGCGCGCGTTTTCGGGCAGCGGATCAAAGAGCTTTGCCGAGTACGGGCTCATCCAGAGCGCGCGCCCGCCGGTCTTTTCCAGAATTCTCGCCGTGACCGCGCGGTCGCGGCTCACGCGCCGGCCGCAGAAGCTCATGCCGCCGCGCTCGTCCACGCAGACAATGACCGTCATGGCCGCCCCTCCTTT
Organism: uncultured Oscillospiraceae bacterium; assembly: GCA_934589675.1. Classification (GTDB taxonomy): domain Bacteria; phylum Bacillota; class Clostridia; order Oscillospirales; family Oscillospiraceae; genus CAKTOF01. Next base: position 3,787 of record CAKTOF010000029.1, on the reverse strand, counting down.
TCCTGTCGGTGCCCATTATGCCACACCGGCGTGCCAAAATCCAGCCCCGGCGGCGTGCAAATGTCTTTGCATCCCGGCCGCCGTATGGTAGAATAACCGCTGAAAGGCGTGAAAGTATGGATCTTTGCAACATCAACGACATCAAATTCCTTCTGGCCAAGCACGGCTTCCGCTTCTCGAAGTCCAAGGGTCAGAATTTCCTGACAGCCGCATGGGTGCCGCACGACATCGCGGACGGCTCCGGCGCGTCGGAAGGCTGCGGCGTGCTGGAGATCGGCCCCGGCTTCGGCTGCCTGACCGAGCAGCTGTGCCTCCGCGCGGGCAGGGTCGTCGCCATCGAGGTCGACGAGACGCTGCGCCCCGTCCTCGCCGAGACGGTCGGGCAGTTTGAAAATCTCGAGATCATCTTCGGCGACGCGCTCAAGACAGATCTTCCCGCGCTCGTGCGCGAGAAATTTGCCGGGCTGCGCCCGCTCGCGTGCGCGAACCTGCCGTATTATATCACCTCGCCCGTGCTCGCGGCGCTTCTGGAGGCGCGCTGCTTCGAGTCCGTGACCGTCATGGTGCAGAAGGAGGTCGCCGACCGCATCTGCGCCCGCCCCGGCACGCACGACTACAGCGCGTTTTCCGTCCTGTGCCAGTTCTACTCCGAGCCGGAGAAGCTCTTCGACGTCCCGGCCGATTGCTTTATCCCGCGCCCGAAGGTCACCTCGAGCGTCGTCCGCCTCACCTGCCGGACGGAAGACCCCTGCGGCGTCGAAGACGAAGCGCTGTTTCTTCGCACCGTGCGCGCGGGCTTCGCCCTGCGGCGCAAGACGCTCGTCAACTCGCTTGCGGCCGGCTTTTCCGCGCTTTCCAAGGCGCAGCTGACCGAGGCCGTCGAACGCGCCGGCCTCTCGCCTGCCGTGCGCGGCGAGGCGCTCGGCCTTGCCGAATTTGCCGCGCTCGCGCGCGAGCTCGGCCGGATGCTGGAGGGAGCCTGAATGTACCGCGACCTGCTGTTTGACCTTGACAACACCCTGCTCGACTTCGGCGCAGGCGAGCAGCGCGCGTTTTCCGCCGCGCTTTCAGACGCCGGCATCGCCGAGACGCCGGAGATGTACCCGCGCTACTCCGCCATCAACGATTCATTCTGGAAGCGCTTCGAGCGCGGCGAGATCGCGCGGGCAGACATCCAGCACGGCCGTTTCCGCCAGTGGTGCGCGGAATTCTCCGTCGATATGGACACCGACGCGTTCAACGCGCGCTACCTGTCCCACCTGTCCGGGCAGGGCATTGCCATCGACGGCGCGCAGGCGCTTCTGGCCGCGCTCGCGCCGCGCTTTGACCTCTACCTCATCAGCAACGGCCTCGCCCCCGTGCAGGCCGGGCGCATGGAAAAGGCAGGCATCTCCGGCTTTTTCCGCAAGTGCTTCGTCTCGTCCGAGCTCGGCGTGCAGAAGCCGGACAAGGCGTATTTTGACGCCGTGGCGGCCGGGATCGAGGGATTTGACCCCCGGCGCGCGCTCGTCATCGGCGACAGCCTGACGAGCGACATCCGCGGCGCGAACAACTCAGGTCTCCCCTGCTGCTGGTATAACCCCGCGGGGCTTCCGCGGCCGAATGACCTTCGCATCGACTGTGAGATCCGCAGCCTTTCCGAGCTGCCGGACAAGCTGTAAAATGCGGCTTCGGCTTCATTTTTCCGCTTTTTTCGGTGTGGAATCCTGACAAATGTGGCTTTTTGCTTGAAAAACGTAAAAAAATTCAGTAGTATAGAGTCAGAAAAACTGCCTGCCGGGCAGTGGGAGGTTGCTATGTCCAACAACTATGTTCAGGAGTGGGTCGAAAAACAGGCCGCTCTGACCAAACCCGACCATATCGTGTGGATCACCGGCGACGAGGCGCAGCTGGCCGAGCTCCGTAAGCAGGCGCTTGCCACGGGCGAGCTCATCGAGCTCAACCAGGAGCTGCTGCCGGGCTGCTATCTGCACCGTTCCGACCCGAGCGACGTCGCCCGCGTCGAAAGCCGCACGTTCATCTGCTCGAAGAAGCAGTCCGATGCCGGCCCGACGAACAACTGGATGGCGCCGGACGAGATGTACGCCAAGCTTGAGAAGCTCTACGACGGCTCTATGAAAGGCCGCACGATGTACGTCATCCCGTATTCCATGAGCGTCGTCGGCTCGCCGTTTGCAAAGTACGGCATCGAGCTGACCGACTCCATCTACGTCGTGCTGAGCATGGCCATCATGACGCGCGCCGGCAATCAGGTCCTCGAGGCCATCGGCGACCGCGACGATTTCATCAAGGGTCTGCACGCCAAGGCCGACCTTGACCCTGAGGAGCGCTATATCGTCCAGTTCCCGGAGGACAACACGATCATGTCCATCAACTCCGGCTACGGCGGCAACGTGCTGCAGGGCAAGAAGTGCTTCGCGCTGCGCATCGCCTCCTGCCTCGGCCGCGACGAGGACTGGCTGGCCGAGCATATGCTCATCCTCGGCATCGAAAACCCGCAGGGGCAGACGAAGTACGTCTGCGCGGCGTTCCCGTCGGCCTGCGGCAAGACGAACCTCGCCATGCTCATCCCGCCCGAGGGCTACCGCAAAAACGGCTGGAAGACCTGGTGCGTCGGCGACGACATCGCGTGGCTGCGCATCGGCCCGGACGGCCGCCTGTGGGCCGTGAACCCGGAGAACGGCTTCTTCGGCGTCGCGCCCGGCACGAGCGAGAAGTCGAACCCGAACGCGCTGGCTGCGACCCGCAAGGGCACGATCTTCACCAATGTCGTTCGCAATCTGGACGACAACACCGTCTGGTGGGAGGGCATGACGAAAACGCCGCCGCAGCACGCCGAGAACTGGAAGGGCGAGCCGTGGGACGGCTCGGATGGCACGAAGGGCGCGCATCCGAATTCCCGTTTCACCGCACCGGCGAAGAACTGCCCGTGCATCTCGCCGCATTTTGACGATCCGAACGGCGTGCCGATCTCCGCGATCATCTTCGGCGGCCGCCGCGCCAAGACTGCGCCGCTCGTCTACCAGTCGCGCGACTGGGATCACGGCGTGTTCGTCGGCTCCATCATGGCCTCCGAGACGACCGCCGCCGCCACCGGCGCCGTCGGCGTCGTCCGCCGCGACCCGATGGCCATGCTGCCGTTCTGCGGCTACCACATGGGCGACTACTGGCAGCACTGGCTCGACATGGGCAAGAAGATCCCGAATCCCCCGAAGATCTTCAACGTCAACTGGTTCCGCCTCGGCGACGACGGCAGCTTCCTCTGGCCGGGCTTCGGCGACAACCTGCGCGTGCTCGAGTGGATCTTAAACCGATGCGACGGCACGGCCGACGCCGTGGAGACGGCCATCGGCTGCCTGCCGCGCCCCGAGGACATCAACACCGACGGCCTCGACATCGCGCCCGAGACGCTCTCTGACATTCTCTCCGTCGACCCCGCGCTCTGGCGCGAAGAGGCCGCCGGCATCGAGGAGTTCTACGCCAAATTCGGCGACAAGCTCCCGCCCGTCCTGCGCGGCGAGCTCACGGCGCTTGAGAAAAACCTCGGCGAATGACCTCGCCTCTGTATCCCGCCCGACTTTCCCGTCGGGCGGGATTTTTTATCGAATACCCCTTGACAAATCCGCCATTCCCGCTATAATAATATCTGCGTTTGCGACATAGGGGATTTGTGTAACGGTAGCACACCGGACTCTGACTCCGTTTGCGGGGGTTCGAATCCCTCATCCCCTGCCAACCGTCGTAGGCTTGTCCTGCGACGGTTTTTTTATTTTGCACGCCGAATACA
>CAKTOF010000028.1 GCA_934589675.1 uncultured Oscillospiraceae bacterium | reverse complement strand
TTCCAACCGAGATGTTGATATGGATTTTCGCGGCGTGTGCACACAAATTGATATCACCATTCAAAAACGCCTGTAAGACCCTCTCAGTCACCTTCGGTGACAGCTCTCCCAGAGGGAGAGCCAAGGGGGCTGCCTGCGACTGTGCCATATGTCATAATAGCATAAAGGAACGGAGCGCATCCGCACCGATACGCTCCGTTAACTGCCTTACGAACGCCCCACTGAGGCAGGGCGCCTTTTTTTCACATCAGCGGGGCGAAAATGCGCAGCACCGCGCGCCAGAGGCGGGTGGGGCGGCCGGTCTTGCGGCAGAAGTCGAGCGTGATCTCCTCGCTGACGGCAAACGTCTGCTCAAAATCGCGCTCAATGTCGCGCAGACAGTCGGACTTGTACATCCACACGCCGTCTTCAAAGTGCAGGTACAGGCTGCGGAAGTCGAGGTTCACGGTGCCGACCGTGGCAAATTCGCCGTCGACCCAGAACGTCTTGGCGTGGATGAAGCCGGGGACATACTCGAAAATGCGCACGCCGGCCTCGATGAGGATCTCGTAGTTGGCGCGCGTGAGCGCATAGGCGTATTTTTTGTCCGGGATGCGCGGGGTGATGATGCGCACGTCGATGCCCGCGCGCGCGGCGGTGCACAGCGCGCCGATCATCGTGCTGTCCGGGATGAGGTAGGGCGTTGTGATGTAGATGCTTCGCTTCGCAGTGGCGATGAGGCTGAGGTAGACGTTCTCGCCGACGCGCTCAAAGTCGAGCGGGCTGTCCGCATACGGCTGGACAAAGCCGCGGCCGACCGTCTCAAACGGCGCGGGGCGGTAGCGCGAGACGTCCTCGACGTTGCCGTGGATGTAGTTCCACATCGACAAAAACATGACGGTCATCGACCAGACGGCGTCGCCGCGGAGCAATATGGCGTTGTCCTTCCAGTGGCCGAAGCGCTCTTTTTCGTTGATGTATTCGTCGGCGAGGTTGATGCCGCCCGTGAAGCCGACCTTGCCGTCGACGATGAGGAATTTGCGGTGGTCGCGGTTATTCAGGCGGCTGGAGAGGATGGGGATGTACGGATTGAAGACGGCGCACTGGATGCCGACGGCGGCAAGCTCCTGCCGGAAGTGCATGGGCAGCACGGTGATGCAGCCGAAGTCGTCATAGATGACGCGCACGTCCACGCCTGCGGCGGCTTTTTCCTTCAGGATCTCAAAGATGGCGTCCCACATTTTGCCCGAGCCGATGATGAAATACTCGATAAAGATATAGCGCTCGGCGCGGCGCAGCTCCGCGAGCATCCGGGGAAAGGCTGTGTCGCCGAGGGGAAAATATTCCGCCTCCGTGTTCTCGTACACGGGGCCGTAGCTCGTCTCAGACAGATAGTGCGCCTGCCGCGCGGCGCCGGGACTCAGCGCCCCGAGCCGCTCCATGACGGCCGGATCCTCGCGCAGCGACGAGCGGAGCACGCGGTTGAACGAGGCCATCTTGCGCTTGATGCGCAGCGACAGCCGGTTGCCGCCGAAGAGCAGGTACAGCAGCAGGCCGAACACGGGCAGCGCGAGGATGGGGATGATCCACGCCATTTTGTACGCCGGGTCTGTCTTGTCTGAGATGATGACGAGGATGGCCGCGACGCTGATCACGCGCAGCACGAGCGAGAACCAGCGCCAGTACTCCTGAAACTTCAGCATTCCGACGAGCAGGACGCCAAGCTGCACCAGAATGAGCAGCGAGACGATGACGACACGGGAGAAAACAAGCTTGGTCAGATTGCGCATGGCGAGGCTCCTTTCGGGTCTGATAACCTCCATTATAACACGCCTGTGGAAAAAGAAAACCGCCGCGGACGAAAAACCCGTCCGCGGCGGTCGAAATTCCGGGAAAAGCGTCAGTTTTTGCCCTCGAGCGCCGTGATCTTGTCGACGCGGCGCTGGTGGCGGCCGCCCTCGAAGGCAGTGCCGAGCCATGTGTCGACGATCCTGAGGGCGAGGTTCTGCCCGATGATGCCGGCGCCCATGGCGAGCATATTCGTGTCGTTGTGCCGGCGGGTCATCTCGGCCGAGAGCGGGTCGGAGCACAGCGCGCAGCGCACGCCGGGGATCTTGTTGGCGACGATGCTCACGCCGATGCCGGTCGTGCAGATGACGATGCCGCGGTCACACTCGCCGCTTCCGACGGCGCGCGCGGCGGGCGCGGCGTAGTCCGGGTAGTCGCACGAGTCGGTCGAGTTCGTGCCGAAGTCGCGCCAGGCGAGGCCGAGCTCGTCCAGGTGGGCCTTCACGGCTTCCTTGAGGGCGTACCCTCCGTGGTCACAGGCGATGGCGATCATGTTGCATTCCTCCGAGTATTATAATTTGATGAATTCCGGCTTCCGGCCGGTGAAAACGGTCACATAGCGAAAGCCCACATGGCGCAGCAGCTCCATGCCCTCGGCGAGGTACGACGCCATGCGCTCGGGCACGTGCGCGTCTGAGCCGACGGTGATGATCTCGCCGCCGAGGGAGCGGTAGAGGCGCAGCAGATATTCCGGCGGCATGGGCTCGCCGCCGCAGTTGAGATACCCGGACGTGTTGAGCTCGATGCCGCGGCCGCGGGCGATGACGTGCCCGAGCAGCTCGCGCACGCGCTCGTCGAACGGGCGCAGGTCGACGTCGACGCCGTCGCGCACGCGCATATAGCGCAGCGGGTAGGTGATGTGGCCGATGACGTCATAATAGTCTGTTTTTGACAGCGCGATGAGCTGATCGAGGTACGCGCCGAGCAGCTCCATGCAGCGCGCGCGGCTGTCATAGCGCTGGAAATAGAAATCCGGCTGGTCGGGCAGCGCGTGAACCGAGCCGATGACAAAGTCGATGTGGTCGTGCGAGAGGATCTTTTCGGCGTAGTCAGGGTGCAGCACGGCCTCGCCGAGCTCCACGCCGAGGCGAAGCTGCATCTGGTCCCCGACGGCCTCGCGCGCGCGGGCAAATTCGCGCTCCTCGGCCTCCCACGAGAACGCATCGGGCGAAAAATTGCCGTTTTCGTCGATCGTGTCGCAGTGGTCGGTGAAGCAGACCTGCTGCACCCCGGCGCGGAGCGCGGCGCGCGCCATGTCGGCCATGGGAACGTCGCAGTCCATGGAGCAGATGCTGTGGCAGTGGTAATTGACGAGCATGATTGCCTCCGTTTCAGAGCAGATAGGCCAGCACGGGCAGCACCGTGCTGCAAAGGAAGCAGGCGGCGCCGTAGCCGTATGCCAGCGCGGCGCGCCCGCGCGAGAGCAGGCCGGTAAAGACGAAGCAGAGCGTCAGCGCGCACGCGGCTGCGCCGAGCGCCGAGCCGGAGAACACCCAAACGAGCGTCCCGGCCAGATAAAGCACGGTACACACGAGCGCGCGCCCGTCGCGCCGCGTGACGGCGCAGGCGGCGGCGCAGAACATCGCAAGCATCCCGCCCCACCACAGCAGCGGGCCGAGCACCGTCGTCCCGGCGAGCGCGAGCGGGTCGATCCAGATGCGGAACGAGAGCGTCCGCACCCAGACAAACCGCCAGAAGCGCGAGGTCATGAGCGCGGCGGGGAAGGCCATGCCGCGCCCAAGGATCGCCGTGGGCAGACAGATGAGCACGAGCGGGACGGCAAAGCCGAGCACAAAGAAAAGCAGCGTCAGCAGAGCAGCGCCCACGCTCTGGTGCGCGCGCACGCGGAGCGCAAGCGCGAAAACAAGCAGGATCACATAGCCGATGCCAAACCAGAGCACGGTGTGCTCGGCCCACACGGCGAGGCCGAACAGCGCGCCCGAGGCGATGAGCGGCAGCACGGACGCGCGAAGCCGCGCGTCCTCCGCCGAGACAAAGCGCACGAAGAACACGGCCGACAGCAGCAGGCACGGCACGGAGAAGCTGTATGGCGCGCCGGACGGCACGAGCGTGACGGCAAAGAGCGCCGTGCTGAGCGCAGCGGCGTCCGTCCGCCCGGAGAGGCGGCGCAGCAGCGCATAGCAGGGGAGAAGCGACAGCCCGCTAAACAGCGCGCAGCCGCCGAGGCCGCGCAGAAGTGAATCCGGCTCGAGCAGGATGGACGCGAGCGCAATGCTTCCGCCGCGCGCGATGCGCACGGCGCCGAACGCGATGAGCCCGGCCGAGAGCGCCGAAAAGACGAGCATGGGCACATAGTCCCGCCGGCCATACCGGGAAAAGAGCCCGCCAAACGAGAGCGGCGCGCGGTCATACATCGCGATCCACTCCAGCGTGCCGCCGCGCGGAGCCATGGCGCGGCAGAAGGCGTCAAAATAGACGAGCAGCCCCGCGAAGATCAGAAGGCAGATGAGCGCCGACACAAAATCGACGTGCCTGAGCAGCGAAGCACCCGCGTGAAGGTCGAGAAAATCGGGCAACGACCGCACCTCCCATGCGCCGGGACGCGCCCGGCGGAATAATCGTCTCCGGCCGCACGGGGCGGCCTGCGCTCATTATACCAGCGTTTTCGCCCGATGGCAACCGCGGCTCAGACGGCCGCGCGGGCGCGGCGAGGGCGGCGCACCGTCTCGCGCACGGCGCACAGCTTGTCGGCAAGGCAGACGATCCACGCCTCGCGGCAGCGCGGCGGCGTGGGGTTGAGCGGGAACATGTGGCGCGCGATGATGTTCTCCTCGCACGGCGTGAGCGAAAAATCCTCGCTCGCGTTTTTCAGCGCAAAGCGGGCGTGGCGGAAGCCGTGCAGACGGTGGCTCGGATCAGGGTCGTGCCAGTCGTAGAGAAAATAGTCGTGCAGCAGCGCGCCGCGGATGAGCGAATCATAGTCCACGCGCAGATGCAGCGCGCAGGCGATGCGGCAGCTCAGATACGCCACGGCGACGGAGTGCTGCGTGACGCTCACGCCGCCGTGCTGCATGCACGTATCCATCTGCGAAAACCGCGAGGTCTGGCGCAGATGGCGCACCGTCCGCGCCACCATGAGGCAGCAGACGGCGAATGTCAGCTTTTTCAATGGGCCAAACGCTCCTTGTTTGTGAGACTAGTTGCATTATACCCGCCCGCGCCCGGCCGCTCAAGCGGAAAGTTCACCAGATTCTGCCGAAACATGGCGTGCAAAGCTGGTCATTATAAAAAAGGACGCGCAAAACGCCGAAGAAATGCCGGCATTTCTTCGGGAGGGATGCAGGCCGACTGCGCGCACGAGCGAAGCTCGCACACTTGCGGCCTGTAAAGAGTTTTTTCCGAGGTACACGCCCCCGGAAAAAACGGATTTCAACTTTATTCCGTCACCTGCGGGTGACGGAACTCTGCGAGGCAGAAAAAAGGACGCGCCGAAGCGCGTCCTGAAGAGGCTTATTTCTCTTTGAACTTGTCGAAAAAGCTCTTGCGCTTGGGCGAGCCCTCCTCGCCGACGGATTCGGCGAATTTGCGCAGCAGCTCCTTCTGCTCGTGGCTGAGGTTCGTCGGCGTCTCGACTGTGACGGTGACAAACTGGTCGCCGCGCGACTTGGAGTTCAGGTAGTAGATGCCCTTGCCGCGCAGGCGGAAGGTCGTGCCGGTCTGCGTGCCCTCGGGCACGGTGTAGCGCACCTTGCCGTCGAGCGTCGGGACCTCGATCTCCGCGCCGAGCGCCGCCTGCGAGAAGGTGATCGGCATCTCGCAGAGCACATTGGCGCCGTCGCGCTCAAAGACCTTGTGCGGCAGGATGTTCACGCTGACGATCAGGTCGCCCGCGGGGCCGCCGTTCGAGCCGGCGTGACCCTCGCCCTTGATGCGGATGGACTGGCCGAGGTCGATGCCGGCGGGGATGTGGACGGTGATCTTCTTGTTCCTGCGCACGCGGCCCTTGCCCTTGCAGGTGGTGCAGGGCGTCTTGATGATCTTGCCCGTGCCGCCGCACTGCGGGCAGGCGGACTGCTGCTGCATCGTGCCGAACATCGTCTGCCGCGTCGTGCGGACGGTGCCCGAGCCGCCGCAGCCGGGGCAGGTCTCGGGGTGTGTGCCGTCGGCGCAGCCGGTGCCGCCGCATTTGCTGCACGACTCGACGCGCTGGACGCTCACTTCCTTTTCCGTGCCGAAGGCCGCTTCTTCAAACGTGACGGTGACCTCCGCGCCTGCGTTCTCGCCCTGCCGCGGCGCATTGCGCCGGGACGACGTGCTCGACGCGCCGCCGCCGAAGAAGTCGGAGAAAATGTCGCCGAAGCCGCCGAAGTCGAAGCCGCCGAAGCCGCCGCCTCCGCCGAAGCCGCCGGCCGCGTTCGGGTTGAAGTTCGGGTCGACGCCGGCGAAGCCGTACTGGTCATAGCGGGCGCGCTTTTCCGGGTCGGAGAGCACCTCGTTGGCCTCGTTGACCTCCTTGAACTTCGCCTCGGCCTCCTTGTCGCCGGGGTTCATGTCCGGGTGGTATTTCTGTGCCATTTTGCGGTAGGCCTTCTTGATGTCGGCCTCCGTGGCGTCCTTGCTGACGCCGAGCACTTCATAATAGTCTCTTTTGTTCTCGTCTGCCATTTGGGCTCACCTCGAATCGGCGCAAAAGGGGGATGCGAACATCCCCCTTCCGGCGTTATCTCAAAAATTATTTGTCGTCGTCGACGACCTCGTAGTCCGCGTCGACCACGTTGTCATCCGAACCGCCCTGCGCGCCCGCGCCCTGCGCGGCGCCGTCCTGCGGCTGCTGCTGATAGAGCTTCTCGGAGATCTTGTAGAACGCCTGCGTGAGCGCCTCGGTCGAGGCCTTGATGGCTTCGACATCCGTGCCCTTGAGCTTCTCCTTGAGGTCGTTGATGGCGGACTCGACCGGAGCCTTCTCCTCGGCCGTGACCTTGTCGCCGAGGTCGGCGATGGTCTTTTCGGCCTGATAGACGGCCTGATCGCCGGCGTTGCGGGCGTCGGCCTCGTCCTTCTTGGCCTTGTCCTCAGCCGCGAACTGCTCGGCCTCGCGGACGGCCTTGTCGATGTCCTCCTTGCTCATGTTCGAGGAAGACGTGATGGTGATGTTCTGCTCCTTGCCCGTGCCGAGATCCTTGGCCGAGACGTTGACGATGCCGTTGGCGTCGATGTCGAACGTGACCTCGATCTGCGGCACGCCGCGCGGCGCCGGGGCGATGCCCGTCAGCTGGAACTTGCCGAGCGTCTTGTTGTAAGCGGCCATCTCGCGCTCGCCCTGGAGCACGTGGACCTCGACGGACGTCTGGCCGTCGGCCGCGGTGGAGAACACCTGGCTCTTCTTCGTCGGGATGGTGGTGTTGCGGTCAATAAGGCGCGTGAACACGCCGCCCATGGTCTCGATGCCGAGCGAGAGCGGCGTGACATCGAGCAGGAGCAGACCCTGCACGTCGCCGCCGAGGACGCCGCCCTGGATGGCCGCGCCGACTGCGACGCACTCATCCGGGTTGATGCCCTTGAAGCCCTCGTGACCCGTGATCTTCTTGACGGCCTCCTGAACGGCCGGGATGCGGCTCGAGCCGCCGACGAGCAGGACCTTGGACAGGTCGGACGAGGTGAGACCCGCGTCGCTCATGGCCTGCTTGACCGGGCCGACGGTCGCGTCGACGAGGTGCGCGGTCAGCTCGTTGAACTTCGCACGCGTGAGCGTGACGTCCAGATGCTTCGGGCCGTTGGCGTCGGCCGTGATATACGGAAGGTTGATGTTCGTGCTCGTGACGCCCGACAGCTCGATCTTCGCCTTCTCGGCGGCCTCCTTCAGGCGCTGCATGGCGACCTTGTCGCCGGACAGGTCGATGCCGTCGGATTTCTGGAACTCGGAGACGAGGTACTTGATGACGCACTCGTCGAAGTCGTCGCCGCCGAGGCGGTTGTTGCCGGCCGTGGCGAGGACCTCAATGACGCCGTCGCCGATCTCGAGGATGGACACGTCGAACGTGCCGCCGCCGAGGTCGTAGACCATGATCTTCTGCTCGTCCTCTTTGTCGAGGCCGTAGGCCAGCGCGGCCGCAGTCGGCTCGTTGATGATACGCTTGACGTCGAGGCCGGCGATCTTGCCGGCGTCCTTCGTCGCCTGACGCTGCGCGTCGGTGAAGTAGGCCGGGACGGTGATGACGGCATCGGTGACCGTGCCGCCGAGGTACGCCTCGGCGTCGGCCTTGAGCTTCTGCAGGATCATCGCAGAGATCTCCTGCGGGGTGTAGGACTTGCCGTCGATGGTGACCTTGTAATCCGTGCCCATCTCGCGCTTGATGGAAGAGATGGTGCGGTCGTGGTTCGTGACGGCCTGGCGCTTTGCGACCTGGCCGACCATACGCTCGCCGGTCTTGGAGAACGCGACGACGGACGGGGTGGTGCGGTTGCCTTCCGCGTTGGGGATGACGACCGGCTCGCCGCCTTCCATAACGGCGACGCAGCTATTGGTAGTACCAAGATCAATACCGATAATCTTGCTCATGATGAATTTCCTCCTAATATATACGGTGAATATTTTACAGATTTAATTTGCGACCTTGACCATCGCGAACCGGATGATCTTGTCGCCGATGGCGAAGCCGCGCTGGAAGACCTCGCAGATGACGTTTTCGCCGAGCGAATCGTCCTCGCAGTGCATCACGGCGTTGTGCCGCGTGGGGTCGAAGGCCTCTCCGGCCTCGCCGAAGATCGTGACGCCGAGCTTGCCGAGGATCTCGACAAGACCCTGCATCGTCATCTCGACGCCTCTTTTGTACGCCGCGTCCTCGGTCTGCTGGTTCATCGCCCGCTCGAGGTTGTCGTACACCGGCAGGAAGCTGCCGACGGTGTCGGACTTGGCGTCGGTGTATGTGCTCTCGCGTTCCTTGGCGGTGCGGCGGCGGTAGTTGTCGTATTCTGCGGCGAGCCGCAGGTAATTGTCATGCTCTGCGTCCAGCTTCGCCCTGACCTGATCGAGCTCGCTGACCTCCGGCGTGGAGCTCTCCACGACCTCGGTCTCGGCCGGCTCGGCCGCGGGCGTTTCCGCCTCCGGCTGCTGGATCGTTTCCTCTGTTGCCATGTTGTTTCTATTCCTCCTTCGCGCGGGGCAGCTCCGGCTTGTCGGGCTTTGCGAACATCCGGCCGAGATTCTCGGCGAAGTAGCCCAGCCGCGCGGCGACCTGCGCGTAGTCCATTCTCTGCGGTCCGACGACGCCGATCATGCCCTTCATGCCGTCGCCGATGTCAAAGCTCGTCATGACGACGCTGGTGTCCTTGAGCTCAGCGGCGACGTTTTCCGGCCCGACGACGATCTGCATGGAGCTGTCGTTCTTGATGGCCGGCAGATTGGCGATCGTGTCCTCGTCGAGCGTGGTGAGCATCTGCTGCGCCTTGTCGATGTCGCGGAATTCCGGCTGCCCGAGCAGCCTGGCCTGACCGGTCAGATAGACCTCGTTGCGGCCTTGCTCTTCGAGCACGGATGTGGTAAAATCAAGGATCACGGGGATGAGACTCGCGGCGCTTCCGGCCGCGGCGGATACGCGCGACAAAATGTCGGGCGTGAACTGCTCGCTCGTCAGCCCCGTGAGGCTGGCATTGAGAACGGCAGAGAGCAGCCGCAGCTCGTGCTCGTCCAGCTCGACCGGCAGGCGGATGAGCTTGTTTTTGACGGCGTTCGAGCTTGTCATGACGACGAGGATGAAGCTGTTCGCGTCCGCGGAGATGATCTCGAATTTCTTGACCGTCGCCGCGCCGGTGTGGCTGGCCGTGACATAGGCGGGCAGGTTCGTCAGCTGACTGACCATCTTGCCGACCTGCGCCATGACCTGATCGAGCTGCTGCATTTTCATTTCCATCGCAGCGTTGAGGCTCTTCGTCTCGTCGACGGACAGGCTGTAGTCCTGCATCAGCTCGTCGACGTACAGCCGGTATCCGGCCGGCGAGGGGATGCGCCCGGCCGACGTGTGCGGCTGCTCGAGCAGCCCGGCGTCCGTGAGCGCGGCCATCTCGTTGCGGATCGTGGCGGACGAAAAGCTCATGTCCGGCATCTCCGCAATGGTCTTCGACCCGACCGGCTCGGCCGTCCGTACATAGTGGTCGACGATCGCCCGCAGGATCTTTTTCTGCCGCTCAGTCAGCTCCATGACGCCCGCCTCCTTTCTGGCACTCTGCATTTCTTTTTGCTAAAGCTAATGTACCACGCCGTCTTAGCAATGTCAAGCGCCGAGTGCTAAAAATTATTGTGAATTATTTGTGACGACCTTCCGCGCCATATATTATAATGTATCCGCCGCGCCCCAAGGCTCCCCTGTGCAAGGGGAGCTGTCACGGCTTCGCCGTGACTGAGGGGTTGTAAGCCGCCCCACCCATACGCCGTAGGGCGGGATGACCCCATCCCGCCGCCGGACTGCGCCCCTCGCGTCTCCGCCGCGCCCATTCCCGAACCCGCTATCCGAAAGGCTCCCCTTTCAAGGGGAGCTGTCGGCGGAGCCGACTGAGAGGTTGTAAGCCGCCCACCAGCTCCGGCGCAATCGAACACCCCTGTCACCCTGAGCCTGCCGAAGGGTCTTGCCGATTGCGGTAAACCGATTGCGAACCAGCGCCCAAGCAGAACAATGCGCCAATTACGGCCTGCGCCAAGGCTCCCCTGTGCAAGGGGAGCTGTCAGCGAAGCTGACTGAGGGGTTGTAAGCCGCCCGCCAAATCCAGCGCCCACAACAAACGCCCACCCAACATTACAGCATTGTTACAAAAGCCGAAAACGCCTTGACGATTCCCATGGGGTAGGGTATGATACCCACAGATGAAGGCGGAGCTTTCCCTATTTTCGGAATGACCCCGCCGGAAAATTATAAAGGAGGAAATTTCCCATGAAAAACCTGAAAAAGGTTCTGGCACTGGTCCTCGTGGTCGCTATGATGGCGTCCTTCGCGGTCGGCGCCAGCGCTGCTTTCAAGGATGCGGACAAGATCACGTACACTACCGCGGTCGATGTCCTCACCGGTCTGGGCGTCATCAACGGCTACGCTGATGGCACCTTCCGCGCCACTGACTCTGTCACGCGCGGCGCATTCGCCAAGATGACTGCTTACGTTATGAACGGCGGCGTCAACGCTGCTGCCAGCTACGGCACCTACGCCGCGGCTTCGTTCAAGGACGTCGCTGCCAACAGCACGTTCGGCAACGCCATCGGCTACTGCACGAACAAGGGCATCATCTCCGGCTACTCCAACGGCACCTTCCGCGCCGGCAACAAGGTCACCGGCGTTCAGGCTGCCAAGATGCTCCTCGGCGCGCTCGGCTATGACTCCAAGATTGAGGGCTACACCGGCTCCGCTTGGGCGAAGAACGTCCTCGCTGACGCTGAGGACGCCGGCCTGTTCAAGGGCATGGGCGCTGTCGACCTGACCCAGCCGCTCACCCGTGAGGCTGCCGCCCAGATGATCTGGAACGCCCTTCAGGCGACCATGGTCAAGTACGCTGTCGGCGGTGTCACCATCACCACGCCGGACGGCACGACCGTCAACACCGGCGCTTCCGCTGCTGAGCCGGTCATGACCGGCAACGTCAATGGCTTCGGCACCACGAAGACCACCACGCTTGAGATGGTTGAGAAGTACTTCGAGAACCTGAAGGTCGTCCCGGGCACGCGCGACGAGTACGGCCGTCCGACCGTCGAGTACCAGCTCAAGGGCAAGGCCATCGCTGCCGACACCAAGGTCGCTACCAAGACCTATGCCGGTACGTTCACCGGCGCTGATGCCACTGCGCTGACCAAGACCTACAAGACGACGTCCACCACCTTCACCTACAACGGCGGCACGGACGCCAGCATCGCGAAGCTTGCTGACCTCTACATTGATGCCAAGACTCCGGTCAATGGCTACAACGTCGAGGTTTACACCGACGCGAACAACGAGATCACGGATGTCGTTGTCATCGAGGGTTACCTCGCCAAGGTCGGCCCGACGACGGCTGCCACCAAGACCAAGCCCGCAAGCGTCAAGCTGACGATCAACGAGAGTGGCTATGCGAAGAACCACAGCGGCGCTGCTGTCACCATGACGATCGTCAACGATCCGGATAGGGTTGACCTGTATGACATCATCACCGCCAACTTCACCACCGGCGAGTATGTTGTTGCGTACTGCAACCCGGGCTGGGATACCAAGACCGATGGCTCGGCCATCATCGAGCTGAAGAAGACCGAGTCTGTCTCCGGCACCATCTCCAAGGTTGTCAACGGCACCTACGCCTGCACCAGCACCATCACCATGGACGGCACGACCTACAAGCTCGTCAACGAGTTCGTCAACATTGGCGACACCACCGTTACGAACACCCGTCCGACCCCGAGCGCCACTGCGAAGGGCACGCTGTACCTCGTCGATGGCTCTGTCATCGGCTACGTTGGTGAGAGCGTCAATGCTCAGAACAAGGCTGTCCTCGTGACCAGCACCTACAGCACGCTTGAGAACGGCAAGATTGTCTCCAAGGTCGAGGGCATCGTCGCTTCCGGCGAGACCCAGACCTTCACGGGCGGTGTTACGTCTGTTACGGCGGGCACTGTCTATGAGTACACCACCGACCCGGCTACGGGTGTTACCACCTTTGCCGCGGCTGCCGGCACGACTGTTGCTGATGCTGCCACCTACAACATGGGCAAGACCACGATCGCCAAGGGCGCTCTGAGTGTCACGCTCGGCAGCACGAAGTGCTACTTCGACAGCAACGTGAAGTTCATCTACTGGGGCGGCACGCCGGCCAAGGCCACGGTTCTCACCGGCAAGCAGGCTGTCACGACGGCCACGCAGATGCATGCTGTCATCGCCATGAAGGGCATGACCCCGTACATCACGGCTGTTTACGTTGGCAGCGCCCCGGCCGACGACACCACCATCACCTCCGACAGCATCGTCTACATTGCTGGTCAGAACGCTGGCTCGACCAACGCTCTGGTTGACGGCAAGCTCGTCACGCTGTACTCCTACGTTGCCTTCATCGGCGGCGAGGAAGTCGAGAACTTCTTCTCCACTGACAACGGCAAGGGTGCTGGCTTCTACGTCAACAAGCAGAACACCGCTTCCGGTGCGTACATCCTTGACACCCCGTACACTGCCACTACTGGCGCTGCGGCTGTTGTCGAGAAGGCTGCTGTCACCGGCTACGCTGCAGGCGTTCTGACGGCTGGCGGCAAGGATTACGACGTCTCCAATGCGAAGATCGTTGACCTCAGCAAGGACGGCGCTGGCATCACGACGAGCACCAAGGTTTGCATTGTTTACAATGCCAACACGATGGTTGCTGCCTACATCTACGTCGTCGACTAATCCCTGACGCACTTGCGTCACCCAAATTCCTTCGTTGATCTGCCTCACAGTGCACTCCGTAAATGCGCTCTCCAAGGCTGATCAAAGGCCCCGCGCCCC
>CAKTOF010000027.1 GCA_934589675.1 uncultured Oscillospiraceae bacterium | reverse complement strand
TCATGAATCGCACTTGTACTTTTTGTCCAAAGGTGCTTACATAAGCTCTTTTCTCGTTGTTTAATTTACAAGGTACATGTCGCTTTTCTAAGGTGTTACGCTCAGCAGCGAACTTTTATATCTTAGCAGATTCACACGCTTTTGTCAAGAACTTTTTTCATTCATTTTTTCGAACCAGCCGCTGGACGCTTCCGCTCCGGGTCAGATTCGATTGTTTTCTGAACGATTTTTGTCTCTCTCGATCAGCGCGAGAGTTATTCTATCAGACCGCACCGGTTTTGTCAACGACTTTTTACTCTTTTTCCGAGACTTTTTTCCCGGCCGCAACAAGTAGTATTCCCAGTGGGACAAGACCGCAACATACGCCGCTGCCCGCCGCAAAAAACCACGCCGGCAGCAGCCCCACGGGCACGCTGAGCGCCAGCGCGGCCGCGGAAAATCCGGCCGCGCCCCATCCGCCCGGCGCTTTTTTTGCCCCGGAAAGCCCCGTTTCTGCGATGCCTGCCAGCGCAAAAAAAGCGCTCGCGGCCAGCGCGCCGGACAGCAGCACCTCAAACCGCTCCATGACGCCGAACACGCTGATCGTCTGCGCGGCGCGGTAGAGCGGGAACGGATCGTCCGCCGTCTGCGCCGCGCCGAGCGTCCCATAGCACACCGCGGCCGGCAGCGCCGCGGCGATCACGGCGGCCGCCGCTGCGCCGGCCGTGCCGCGGCTGCGCCGGAGCGCCATGCCCGGCACCAGGCACACGCCCGCCGCAAGCGCGGTCTCCCGCCACCGCACGGGCGCGAGCAGCGCGCGAAAATCCATCTCCGGCACGGAAAAGAGCGCGATGAGCACCGGCAGCGCCAGCACGAATCCCCGCGCGGCCGCCCCGGCGCGCAGCGCCGTCCCCTCGCCGTGCGAGGCGGCATACGCCGCAAGCCCCGCGAGCACGGCCGGGATGAGAAACGACCCGCCCGCCTGCGGGAACAGCCCGCGCGTGCGCGCGAGCACATACGCGCCGAGCAGCGCGCACCAGACAAGCCGCAGCGCGCCATACCACCGCGGCCACGCCCAGCCCTCCGGCAGCTGCGCGCCGAGTCGCGCCATACAATATAATATAAGCATACCGCCCGCCGCGCCGGCCAGCGCGCTCGCGGGCGCCATCTTTGCCAGCAGCACGGCCGCCGGGAACACGCCCGCCGCCGCCGCATACGCGCCCGCCGCGCCGTCAGACCGTCTCATATCCGCCCGCCTTTCTGCCGAGCCGCGGCAGACGCACGGCCGCGCCGTCATAGAGCGCCCGCCGCACGTCGGCAAGGCGCGCATTTCCCGGATGCGCCGACAAAAACGCCGTGATCGCCTGCGCGTCTTCCATGAGCGTCTGCGCGTCCGCGTCCGTGGTATAAAGCCGCACCGCCGGGCGCAGCGCGCCGCTGCGCGCGATGCCGCTCAGCGCCCGGGCCGCTCCGTCTGTCAGGATCACGTGCTCCGCCGCGCCGAGAAAGAGCCTGCCCGGCGCGTGCGCGGCCAGATTTTCGATCGCTGCGTCAAAGTCCTCGCCCGCGCCCGACAGCCCCTCCGGCGCAAAGACCGTCACGCCATGCTCATTCGCCGCGACGGCGAGCACCTGCACGACCGTCAGCTCCGACGCGTCGACCGCCTCGAACGGCAGCCACCCAAAAAGCCCGCAGCACAGCGCGGCGAGCAGAAAAACCGCCGCTTTTTTCAAGACTGACTCCTCCTTACGCCTGCCGCCGCGCGTCGAGCACGCCGAGCGCGCCGTCGCGGAATTTGTCGGTGGAAAGGCGCGGCCGCACGAGCGCGCGCAGCCCCGCCGCGCGCGAAAACGGCGCAAGATACGCCCGCCCGCACGAGGAAAGCCCCGCCAGATGCGTCAGCAGCGCGAGCGCGCCCGCCGTCAGCCCAAAAAGCCCCGCAAGCGACGCGCACGCGGCCAGCGCGAACCGCCACAGCCGCAGCGCGCCCGCAAGATCCCGCCCCGGCAGCGCGAACCCGCACACGCCCGCCGCCGCGACGACGATGAGCGCCGCGGGCGAGATGAGGCGCGCCTCGACGGCCGCCGTCCCGACGACGAGCCCGCCGATGATGGACACCGGCTGCCCGATCGCCTGCGGCAGATGCAGCCCGGCCTCCTGCAAAAGCTCGAAGCTTAAGAGCAGCCCCAGCACCTCCACGATCGTCGGGAACGGCACGGACGCCTTGCTCTCGATGATCGCGAGCAGCAGCTTCGTCGGGATCATCTCGTGGTGAAACGACGCCGCGGCGATGTAAAGCCCCGGCAGAAACAGCGAAAAAATCGCGGCAGCATACCGCAGCACGCGCACGAACGAGGCCAGCGCATAGCCCATCCCGCGGTCCTCCGGCGACTCCATCAGATACCCGAGGTCGACCGGCAGCAGATAGCCCAGCGGCAGCCCGTCTACGAGCACGCCGACGCGCCCGTCGAGCAGCCCGCGCGCAAAGTGATCGGTCCGCTCCGTGTAGCCGAGCAGCGGAAACGGCGTTTCGCGCGAGCCGGTCAAATATTCCTCCACAGCCGCGGGCGATAAAAATCCGTCGATGTCGATGGACGCAAGCCGCGCCTTCACGGCTTCGACGAGCGCCGGGCTCGTCAGATTCTCGATCGACACGACCGACACGTTCGTCAGCGACCGCCGCCCGACCTGCGTCTCATAAAGCCGCAGCGCCGGCGTGCGCAGATGGCGCCGCAGAAGCGACGTGTTCGTCCGCACCGTCTCGGTGAAGGCGTCCTTCGCGCCCTTGACCGTGCTCTCGACCTCCGGCGGACCGGGCGCGCGCTTTTCGCCCGTCTTTGCCTCGTAGGCCGCCGCGCCGTCGGGCCCGAGCACGATGCAGAACCCGTTGACGAGCTTCTTCGCCGCCGCGTCCAGGCTGTCCACCGCTTCCGCCACGGCGTTCCACGCCTGCTCGCCCCGCACGAGCGGCCCGAGCACGAAGTCGGAGATGTCCGCGCTCGAGACGAGCCCGTCGATAAAATACGCCGTCTGCGTCCCGTTCGGCGTCTCAAATTCCCGCACCACAAAGTCGCCCGCCCCAGCGAAGAGCTCCTCGAGCCCCTCGCCCGTCACAGCCGCGCTGTTTTCGTCCATAAAAACACCTCGGCGGTAGTTTTTCCCGCCGCGCGGGAAATATACCTTGCCCCGCGCGGATTTGTGGTATACTATTATATATTGTAAATCGGGGTGGGGCGCCGCGTCTGCTGCGCGCCGATTGCGGCGCGCGCCCACCGAAAGGCCCCCTTGTGTAAAGGGGGCTGTCGGCGGAGCCGACTGGGGGATTGTAAGCTTGGCCGAAGCACAAGGACAACGTTAAAACGAACCCCGAAGCAAGCCCTCCAGCCTACAATCCCTCCGTCACGGCTTCGCCGTGCCACCTCCCTTTGCACAAGGGAGGCTTGGGCGCTTTCTTCTATTTCACCGCGCCCAAATCCCGCGCCGCGCCATAGCTCCCCTGTGTAAGGGGAGCTGTCGCCGGAACGGCGACTGAGGGGTTGTTGGGTCAGATTTTGTACAAGGACTGCGTTAGGACGTACCCTGCAGAAACCCTTCCAGCTTACAACCCCTCCGTCACGGCCTGTCGGCCGTGCCACCTCCCCTTGCACAGGGGAGGCTTTGGCGCGGTGCGCCGCCATAACCGCGCCGCAAGACTGCGCCGCCGCGTCTGCTGCGCGCTAATTAGCGGCACGCGCCATCCGGAAGGCTCCCCTGAAAGGGGAGCTGTCGCCGGAGGCGACTGAGAGGTTGAAAAGCTCGCGTTTTGCAGAGCGCGCCCGAAATCCGCAGCCGCGAAAACCTCTCCGTCACGGCTTCGCCGTGCCACCTCCCCTTTCAGGGGAGGCTTGGGCGCGCACCTCTATTTCACTGCATTCCATTTTCCTCAAAGGAGCCACGATCATGTCTGACGTCATCGCCGCCATTGCAACGCCGCTCGTGCCGAGCGCCATCGGGATCGTCCGCCTGTCCGGAGACGGGGCGGCGGACGTCGCGGGCGCGGTCTTTTCGCCCGTCTCCGGCCGGCCGCTCGCCGAAGCGCCGAACCGCAGGCTCGTGTTCGGCGAGCTCCATGGCGCGCGCGGCGCGCTCATCGACCGGTGCCTCGCCGTCTATACGCGCTCTCCGAACAGCTACACGGGCGAGGACACGGTCGAGCTGCAATGCCACGGCGCGCCGGCCGTCCTGACCGAGGCGCTCGCGGCGCTCATCGCGTGCGGCGCGCGGCAGGCCGGGCCGGGCGAATTCACAAAGCGCGCCTTTCTGAATGGCCGCATGGATCTGACGCAGTGCGAGGCCGTCGTCGACCTCATCGACGCCGAGTCCGCCGCGGCCGCCTCCAACGCCGCCGGGCAGCTCGGCGGCGCCGTCTCGCAGAAAACGGACGGCGTGTACGACGCGCTGCGCGACATTCTCGCGCATTTTCACGCCGTGCTCGACTATCCGGACGAGGACATCGAGCCGTTCCGGCTGGCAGAATACCTCCAGACGCTGCGCTCCTGCCGCGGGACGCTCTCCGCGCTGCTTGCCACCTGCGAGCGCGGGCGCTTAATTCGCTCCGGCGTGCGCTGCGCGCTCATCGGGCGGCCGAACGTCGGAAAATCGAGCCTGCTCAACGCCCTGGCCGGCTTTGACCGCGTCATCGTGACATCCACGCCCGGCACGACGCGCGACGCCGTCGAGCACGCCGTCACCCTCGGCGGCATGACCGTCCGCCTGACCGACACGGCCGGCATCCGCGAAACTGCCGACGACATTGAGCGCATGGGCGTTGCCCGCGCCGAGCAGGCGGCCGGGCAATCCGACCTCGCCGTCTTCGTCTGCGACGGCTCCCGGCCGCTGGGGCCGGAGGACGCGCGCGCCATCGCGCAGGCAAAGCGCGCCCCGCGCGCCGTCGCGCTGCTCAATAAGTCCGACCTCCCCGCCGCCGTGCAGGCAGGCGAGCTGCCGTTTGAGACGGTCATCTCCGTCTCGGCCAGGACGGGCGAGGGGCTCGCCGCCCTCTCGGACTATCTTGCCCGCGAATTTTCCGCCGGCGCACCCGCCGACGGCAGCCTGCTCACAAACGCGCGCCAGACCGACTGCGTCCGCCGCGCAGACGCCGCGCTTGCGCGCGCGATGGACGCGCTCGCCCTCGGCATGACGCCCGACGCCGTGCTCACGGACGTTGAGGACGCGATGGCCGCCCTCGGCGAGCTGACCGGCCGCAGCGTCTCAAGCGACGTCACCGCCCGCATTTTCGAGCGCTTCTGCGTCGGCAAATAAGCTCTGCATCACCCAGGAAAGAAGGACGTTCCATGACCGCCTATCTCGACAATTCCGCCACGACCCGCCCGTGCGAGGCCGCGATCGACGCGACCGTGCAGGCGCTGCGGCAGACGTGGCACAATCCCTCCTCGCTCTACCGCCCCGGCGACGAGGCGCACCGCGTTTTAGAGTCCGCCCGCGCCGACGTCGCCCGCGCCCTCGGCGCGGACGCCGCCTGCATCTACTTCACCTCCTGCGGCACGGAGGCCGACAACTGGGCCGTTTTCTCCGCGTGCGCCCGCATGAAAAAGCGCGGCCGCCACATCATCACGACCGCCGTCGAGCACCACGCCGTGCTCCGTCCGTTCGAGCGTTTGGCGCAGGAGGGCTTCGAGGTCACGTATCTCCAGCCGGACGCGCTTGGCCGCGTGAGCCTCGAGACGCTGCAAAGCGCGCTCCGCCCGGACACGGTCTTTGTGTCCGTCATGATGGTCAACAACGAGTCCGGCGCCGTCATGCCCATCTCGCAGATGGCCGCCGCGACGCACCGGAATCACCCCGACGCCATCTTCCACACCGACGCGGTGCAGGGCTTTCTGAAGCTCCCGTTCCGCGCAAGCTCCCTCGGCGCCGACCTCATCTCCATCAGCGGCCACAAGGTCCACGCCGCCAAGGGCACCGGCGCGCTCTACATCCGAAAGGGTCTGAGCCTGCCGCCCTATCTTCTCGGCGGCGGGCAGGAAAAGGGCGCTCGCTCCGGCACGGAGGGCGTTCCGCTCATCGCCGGCTTCGGCGCGGCGTGCCGCGAGGGCGCGGCCACATTAAAAGACGACCTCGCCCGCATGAGCGCGCTGCGCGACCGCGCGCGGGAGGGGCTTTCCGCCATATCCGGCGTCGAGCTGCTCGGCGCGGCCGACGCGCCGCACATCGTGAGCTTCGCCGTGCCCGGCATGCGCTCGCAGGGCATCTTAAACCAGCTCCAGGACCGCGGCGTCTTTGTCTCCGCCGGCTCCGCCTGCTCCAAGGGCCACCGCAGCCACGTCCTGACCGCCATGGGATTGCCCGCCGCCACCATCGATGGCGCGGTGCGCGCGTCGCTGTCGAGAGAGACGACGGAGGACGAGATCGACGCCCTGCTCGCCGCCGTCCGGGAGCTGAAGCGGTAAGCAGCCCGCGCCGCGCGTCTGCAATGCGCCCATTCCGGCACGCGCCAACCTCAAAAAGGCCCCCTTGTGTAAAGGGGGCTGTCGGCGGAGCCGACTGGGGGATTGTAAGCTAGGTCGAAGCACAAGGCCAACGTCAGAACAAACCCTTCCGCAAGCCCTTCAGCCTACAATCCCTCCGTCACGCCTGACGGCGTGCCACCTCCCCTTACACAGGGGAGGTATTGGGCGCGCCGCGTCGTTTTCAGTGCGCCTATTACGGGACGCGCCCTCCGAATAGCTCCCCTGTGCAAGGGGAGCTGTCGGCGTCAGCCGACTGAGGGGTTGGAGCCAAAGACCACGCAGTGCGCTCGAAAATTCGACGCCTCGTCCCGCCAACCCCTCCGTCTCGCCTTCGGCGAGCCACCTCCCCTTCCTCATTAAAACCGCCCACGGGGCGGGAATAAGGATAGGGGGCTACGGCCTACACAGGGGAGGCATTGGGCGCGGCGCATTGTTTTCGCCGCGCACCACGCAAAAACCCCGCCGCTCATTTGAAGCGGCGGGGTCAGCTTTTCAGGCTCAGATGACGCGCAGGCGCAGCACGTCGGGCATGGCGCGGACGGTCTCGAGCGCGCGGGCGGGGACGTCGGCTGCGAAGTCGATCATGGTGTAGGCGTAGGCGCCGCGGGACTTGTTGACCATGTTCTCAACGTTCGCGCCGTCGCTGGCCAGCTCCGAGAGGAACTTCGAGAGCATATTCGGCACGTTGCGGTGCAGGATGCACAGGCGCACCGCGCCGCTGCGCGCCATTTCGCAGGCGGGCATATTGACGGAGTTGCGGATGTTGCCGTTTTCAAGGTAGTCGGCCAGCTCGTCTGCCGCCATGACGGCGCAGTTGTCCTCCGACTCCGGCGTGCTCGCGCCGAGGTGCGGCAGCGGCAGGACGTTCTTGGCAAGCGAGATCTTGTTATTCGGAAAGTCCGTGACGTAGCAGGCGACCTTGCCACTTTCCAGCGCCGCAAGCATCGCGTCGTCGTCGACCAGCTCGCCGCGGGCGAGGTTGATGACGCGCACGCCATCCTTCATTTTGGAGATGAGCTCTGCGCCCACCGTGTGCTTCGTCTCTTCGTTGTACGGGACATGGATGGTCAGATAGTCGCACTGCGCGGCCAGCTCGCCCGGCGTGGAGACGACGCGCACGCCGCGCTCTAAGCGCAGCGCCGTGCCGACGGACAGATACGGGTCATAGCCCACGACCTCCATGCCCATGGCAACGGCGACGTTGGCCACGAGCACGCCGATGGCGCCGAGGCCGATGACGCCGAGCGTCTTGCCCGTGATCTCGGGGCCGGCGAAGGCGGATTTGCCCTTTTCGACGACGGAGGTGATGTCCACGCCCGCGCGCACCTGCTCGCGGACCCAGAGCGAGCCGCCCATGACGTCGCGCGAGGCCATGATCATCGCGCCGATGACGAGCTCCTTGACGGCGTTGGCGTTCGCGCCGGGCGTGTTGAACACGACGATGCCGGCTTCGGCGCAGCGGTCGAGCGGGATGTTGTTCACGCCCGCGCCCGCGCGCGCGACGGCCAGCAGCGACGCCGGAAGCTCCATGTCGTGCATCGCGGCGGAGCGGACTAAAATGCCCTCCGGCGCGCTCGCGGAATCGTCCAGACAAAAGCCCCGGGATGAGAGCGTTTCAAGGCCGAGCGGCGAGATCTTGTTGAGCGTTTTGATGGTGTACACGATGGAAGCCTCCTTAATCATTTGCTTTTTTGCAGTAATTCATTATACTGTGAACAGGAAACACTTGTCAACCGCCGCACGCGCGAAATCCGGTTGAATCGCGCGCGCGTTTTCGGTATAATGTACCAAAAAGGAGGGCTGCCTGATGGAGCTGGAGCGCCGCATCGGCGCGCTCATCGCGTCCGGCGCGCCGCGCGTGCTCGTCGCGCTCGACGGAAAGTGCGCCACGGGGAAAACGACGCTGGCCGGCGCGCTGGCGGCAAAATACGGCTGCGCCGTCTGCCACATGGACGACTTTTTTCTCCGCCCGTCCCAGCGCACGCCGGAGCGGCTGGAAAAGCCCGGTGAAAATGTCGACCACGAGCGCTTTTTGGAGGAGGTGCTGCGGCCGCTTCGCGAGGGAAGGCCGGTGCGCTACCGCCCGTGGAGCTGCCGCACGCAGTCGTTCGCCGAGATACGCCCGCTTACGCCGGCGCGCCTGACGATCATCGAGGGCGCGTACTGCCTGCACCCGGCGCTGCGCGGATTTTACGACCTGCGCGTCGTGCTGACCGCGCCGCTTTCCGTGCGGCTATCGCGCCTGCGCGCGCGCGAGGGCGGCAATTTCCCGGATTACCCCGCAAAGTGGATCCCGCTCGAGGACGCGTATTTTTCCGCCTGCGCCGTCGAGCAGTGCGCAGATCTTGTGCTTGATACATTATAATATACACCACATCTACCCCGCCCACCCGCGGGGCTTTTTTCGTCCCCGCATCGATTGCGCACCGCGCCCTCAAAGCCGCGCCCACGCACCGCTCCGATTGCGGCGCCATAAAAAAAACTGTCACCCTGAGCGAAGCCGAAGGGTCTTACCGATTGCGGTAGTCTCTCGTCCTGTTCCAGCGCTGGCAAAACCCGCGACTTCTCCGTACGCGGCAAGATCCTTCGACTCCGCTTACGCTCCGCTCAGGATGACGGCATTTTTTAAGCGCGCGCCGCGCCCCGCCCCTTGCACCTGCGCCCGCGGGCTCAGTCTCCGGTGTATACCATCAGCTCGCCCCACGTCATCTGCCCCGCCTGACCCCACGTGAGCGCCGCGAGGGCGCGCCAGAGCGTGTACTGAAAATAGTATTCCACCGCAAGGTGGCACGGCAGCAGCCGCTCGATGATCTCCGCCATGCGCGCAAACCCGTCGGGCTTGCCCATGCATCCGGGGAAGGAGACAACGACGGTGCCGGCCGCGTCCGTCTCTTTGACGGCCGCCTCCACGCCGCAGGCGGCGAGGCTTCTTGAGAGCGCCGCGGCCGAAAAGCTCTCCCCGCCGACGGCGAGCAACGCCGCGACGGCCGCGCGCCGCCCCGCGATGTCCCGGCTCTCCGGCAGGATGCCGAACAGCCGCTCGTAGCCGGCCAGCCCGTCGCCCTCGGCCGTGGGGACGAGCGTCTCGCGCTGGCTTTTCTGCATCGCTTCCCACGCCTGATCCAGCGCCGCGCCGAGCGCCTCGGCCGCGCCGCCGGAGAAGCTGCCCGCGCTCAGCTCATACACGCCAAGCGGCCGCAGCAGGCCGCGAAGATAGTCCGCATAGCCCATTTACGTCGCCTCCGTCAGCGTCAGCGTGCCGAGCACCGGCAGCTGCGTCCTGGCCAGCTTCACGTCCGCAGCCGGCGCTTTGATCGTATAATTTTCGACAAGTCCCGTGCCGTAAATGAGCTCGCCGAGCACGGCGCGATAGACGGGCTTTCCCAGCCGCGCGCCCGTGAAATAGCCGCGCACGGCCGCCTCGGCCGCCGCCTTCGCCGCCTCAAAGCTCACGCCCGCGGCGGGCTTTAACGTCGCGCGCAGCGCCACGGTGACCGTCGACGGCGCGCTGACCGTCACGTCGACGGCGATCTCGCGCGCCGCGGCAAGGTCCGCGCGGACTTCCTCGAGCAGCGCCGCGTCCGGCACGCCGGAATTCGACGCGATCGTCACGCCGACCGTCCCGATGCCGCCGACGCGCGGCGTGACGGCCGCGGCCGCGACGCCCGCGTGCGAGAGCGCGCGCGTCTCATAAAAGGCGCTGTTCGCGCCGTTCGGCAGATACGAAAAGCTCGCCAGCACCCGCGCGCGGTAATCCTCGTCCGTCTCGGCGTCCGCGCCGCCCGTAAACGCTTCCGGGTTCGTGCAGGCCGACACGCCCGGCGGGATGGCCGCCATGAGCGTCACCGTCCCGGCCGCCGCGTTGCCCGACGCGCCCGCGCGCTCGGCCTCGGCCGGGACGTCGGCAGAAAGGCTCCCGGCCGCGATGGCCGCGCCGGCCTTCGTCACAAAGCGCGTCAGCCCCGTCGTCATGAGCACCGTGCCCGCCGGGATGTCCACCGCGTCCGCGCGCGCCTCGTTCACCGAAAAGCGCACTGTGCCCGTCGCCTTCTCCGCCGCCTTGCGCGCCACGCCGCGCATCGCGCCGTGCAGGTCGAGATATTCGCCCTGCGCCGTCTGCGGGAAGCTCTGCGCGAGCGCCCAGTCGCTGTAGAGGTACAGGCTTTCGATCTGCGCCGCCGCGGCGTACAGCCGCACGGCCACGTCGCCCGCGCCGTCCATGGAAAAGCCCGTTTTCTCCGTAAAAACGGCGAGCATCTCCTGATAAATTTCCTCCGCCGATCTCATACATCCACCTCCAGCTCGTATGTCGATTCCTGATCATTGAGCGTCACCGCAATCCGGCAGACGCCGCCTTCGCCGTCCGTGACCGTCACGTCCGCGACCGTCACAGGAAGCGAGCTGAGCGCCTCGGCGCAGTACTGCCGCGCGAGCGCGGCGCGCGCGGACTTCTTCTCGCCCGCGAGCGTGTAAAGCCGGCTGCCGACGTCCGGCAGCAGCGCAAACGCCCCGCGCCGGCATGTGAGCAGGAACAGCGCCCGCTGCAAAACGCCCTCGGCGCCCGCGCAGCGCACAAAGCCGCCCGCGCCGTCGGGCACATAGTCGCCGTTACTCAGCTTCAGTTCCACCGCCAAGCCCTCCCATCCACGGCACGCCGTTGATCTTCACCTTGCCCACAAGCTCGAGCGAGCCGTCCGCGCCGAGGCGGATGGACGCCCCGCCGGGCGAGAAGATGAGCACCTCGCCCGCGGCCAGCCCCGCGCCCTTCACCCGCGCGCCCGCGACGGCGCCCGTCGCGCCCGCCTTGAGCACGAGCACCTGCTCGCCGGCCGCCGGCCGCCACGCATAGCCGCCCGGCGCAAACAGCGCAAGGTCGCGCACCTCGCCGTCCGTGACGACCGCGGGCGCCGCTGCGCCGATGGACACGACGCCCACGTCGGCCGGGTGCTCCTCCCGCGCCCGTGCGGCCGCCTGTCTCGATAACCACATCACGCATTCTCCTTTCTCAGTCCGATCGTGCAGCGCGCGCCGCCGGAGTCGAGCCTGCTTGTCACGTCCGTCACGCGATAACAGCCCGAAACGCCGAGGTTTTGAAGCTCCACGTCCGCCAGCTGCCCCACCTCGGCCAGAAAATTTCCCGGCAGCGTGACGGTCAGCGTTTTCCAGCCCTCCGCCGCCTCGGCCACGCGCTGCGCGGCCGTTTTTTCCGATGCGTGGACGCTCTCCCCGCCCCGCGCCGTCACGCGGCGGGCGAAGCCGCCCGCCTTCAGAAATTCCGCGTTCTGCTCGGCCGTCTGCCGCCCGCTCGAGCGGTCGACGCTCACCTGCTCGGAGATGACGCCGTACCAGCAGGTGCGCGCTTCGGCCGAGATCGCGCCCTCGTCCGTCAGGCGCAGGCTCGGCCGCGTCTCCGGCGCACCGAGCATCAGCGTCCCGTCCGGCGAAAAATACGGCGTGCGCCCGGCCGCATGGCGGCAGAAGCCGGCGAGCGCCTGCCACGCCGTGTCGCCGGAGTCGACCGCAAACGACGAAACGGCGTTTTTGATCGTCCCATTTGTGCGAAAAATACCATACGGCGTCGCATAAAGCGCCAGAATGTCGCGTATTGTCGCCCTCTGATAGGTGTTCGCGCGCACCTGATTGTCGCGCAGCCGCGCGCCAAGCCCGCGGCCGGTAAGAACGGCCGTCCGGCCGCGGCCGTCAAGCGTCACGGTCACCTCGTCCACAACGCCGCAGAACACCGTGCGCTCTGCCTCGTATGCCCACACGCGCGTCACGGTCGAAAGCTCCGCCGCGTCGTCCGCCGCCGCGGGAAATTCCAGCTCGATGGCGTCGCACGCGCGCCCGTCCGACCACTCGACGCGGTAGGACAGCAGCTGCGGCAGCGTCCACGCCTTTCCGTCCGGCGATGTGATCTTCCCCGTCACTGCACGCGCACCTCCTGCCCTGCGTAGATGAGGTTCGGGTTCGAGATCCACGGGTTGAGCTTCACCAGCTCCGCGACCGTTTTGCCATACCTCTGCCCGATGCCCCAGAGCGTGTCGCCGCGCACGACCGTGTGGTACTGTGCGCCGGAAACGCCCGTATTTACTGGGGTTCCGGCGGATTGGCTGCCGTAGGTGCGCAGCCTTTTCAGCCCGATTCCGCCCGCGGAATTCTCCTCCGTGCCCGCCTCGGTGAACGAAAACGAGTAGGCAACGAAGTCTTCGCGCGGCTCCTGCGTGAGCGCGAGCGACGTGAAATACGCTGTCGCGCTCTGCCACACCGGATGGACGAGCAGCCCCGGTCCCGACCGGTAAAACTGCCGCGCGAGCGCGCGGAACGTGTCGTACGCGCCCGGGCCGAAGAACTCGCCCTCGCCGCGCATCACGCGCCGCGACCGGCCGAGATCCTGCATGGAGTACGCGCCCATCGGCGCCTTGTGCAGCGCCGTTTCGCGCGTAAACTCAATGGAATATGTATGCGGATTGTTCGGCCAGACAAAGCCGCGATAGCGCATGGCCGACAGCATGTTCATCCCTCCTGCCCATACCGCCGCGCGTCGCGCTCAAAGTAGCGCGAGACGGCGGCCATATCTGTTTTTGTCGTTTCATGCGGCAGTTCGTAGGATTCGCGCGTCATTTTGTCGGATGCCGCAGGGCGGGATGACCCCATCCCGCCGCCGGCCTGCACCCGCCGCGGCGCCGCCGTCTCCTCGCCGGGCTCCGCGCCGAAGCCGCGCGGAATCTCCGCAGCCGCCGCGCGCTCCGCCGCATTCGCGAGCCACTGCGCGCCGCGCTCGGCCGCATCCGCCCGCTTGTTC
>CAKTOF010000026.1 GCA_934589675.1 uncultured Oscillospiraceae bacterium | reverse complement strand
GCTCCCCTTGCACAGGGGAGCCATTCGGAGGGCGCTTGCCGCAATGGGCGCATTGCAGACGCGGCGGGCGCTGTCCGGCGGGATGGGGTCATCCCGCCCTACGGCGTATCCGGCGGTGCGTGGCGCCCAAGCCTCCCCTGAAAGGGGAGGTGGCACGGCCGGGACGGCCGTGACGGAGAGTTTTTTGCGGTCTCGAGTTTCGGGCGCGCTCTGCAAAACGAGAGCTTTTGAACCTCTCAGTCGGCTCCGCCGACAGCTCCCCTTTCAGGGGAGCCAGCCGGTAGGCGCTTGCCGTAATGGGCGCGGGGCAGACGCGGCGGGCGCAGTCTGCGGCGGGATGGGGTCATCCCGCCCTACGGCGTATCCGGCGGTGCGCGGCGCGGACTCCATAACAAGAGCCCCGCACCTCAGGCGAGGTGCGGGGCTTTCTCATATCAAGGCTCAGTTTTTCAGGCTCTGAAGCGGCGCGGGGATGCGGCCGCCGCGGTGGATGAAGTCCGCAGCCGGCTCGGGGTGGATGGGCATGACCGGCGCGGAGCCGAGCAGGCCGCCGAACTCGACCTCGTCGCCGACGACCTTGCCGGGGGCGGGGATGATGCGGACGGCGGTCGTCTTGGAGTTGACCATGCCGACGGCCGCCTCGTCGGCGATGATGGCGGAGATGGTCTCGGCGGTCGTGTCGCCGGGGACGGCGATCATGTCCAGGCCGACGGAGCAGACGCACGTCATGGCCTCGAGCTTGTCGAGCGTGAGCGTGCCGGCCTTGGCCGCGGCGATCATGCCCTCGTCCTCGCTCACCGGGATGAACGCGCCGGACAGGCCGCCGACGGAGGAGGACGCCATGACGCCGCCCTTTTTGACCGCGTCATTCAGCAGCGCGAGCGCGGCCGTCGTGCCGTGCGTGCCACAGACGCTCAGCCCCATGGCCTCGAGAATGCGCGCCACGGAGTCGCCCACGGCGGGCGTGGGCGCGAGCGACAGGTCGACGACGCCGAACGGCACGCCGAGGCGGCCTGCGGCCTCCTGCGCGACGAGCTGACCCATGCGCGTGATGCGGAAGGCCGTCTTTTTGATCGTCTCGGCGACGACGTCGAACGGCGCGTCGGCCGGGAGATCCTTGAGTGCGCGGTACACGACGCCCGGGCCGGAGACGCCGACGTTGATGACGGCCTCGGCCTCGCCGACGCCGTGGAACGCGCCGGCCATGAAGGGGTTATCCTCGACGGCGTTGCAGAACACGACGAGCTTGGCGCAGCCCATGCCGCCGGCGTCGGCCGTGAGCTCCGCCGTCTTTTTGACGACGCGGCCCATCTCGGCTACGGCGTCCATGTTGATGCCGGCCTTCGTCGAGCCGACGTTCACGGACGAGCAGACGACGTCCGTCTCGGCGAGCGCCTGCGGGATGGAGGAGATGAGGCGGCGGTCGCCGAGCGTCATGCCCTTCTGGACGAGGGCGGAGAAGCCGCCGATGAAGTTCACGCCGCACTGCTTGGCCGCCGAGTCCATCGCGCAGGCAAACGGCGTGTAGTTCGTGATGCCCGACGCGCCCGCGACGATGGAGATCGGCGTGACGGAGATGCGCTTGTTGACGATCGGGATGCCGAGCTCGCGCTCGATGGCCTCGCCGGTCGGGACGAGCGACTCTGCGGTGCGGCAGATCTTCTCGTAAATTTTCTCGGCGCAGTGATAGGGGTTCGGGTCGGCGCAGTCGAGCAGGGAGATGCCCATCGTGATCGTCCGGATGTCGAGGTGCTGGTGGTCGATCATGTCGAGCGTCTGGAGGATGTCGTTATGGTTGAGATGCATAATTTGTCACCTCAGATCTTGTGCATGGCGTCGAAGATGTCTTCGCGCTGGATGCGGATGGACAGGCCCATCTCCTCGCCCTTTTTGTCGAGCGCGGCGGAAATGGCGTCGAACGTGTCGCTCGAGGCCGAGGTGTCCGTCAGCATGGTCATGGTGAAAAATTCCTGCATGACGGTCTGGCTGATGTCGATGATGTTGACGTTCAGCGAGGCCAGCAGCGTGCAGACCTCCGCGATGATGCCGACCCGGTCCGGGCCGACGACGGTGACAATGGCTCTCATGTGGGGGTTCCTCCTTGGTGAATATAAGTTGGTTATTTTGATGCAGTGAAATAGACGAAAGCGGCAAAGCCTCCCCTGTGTAAGGGGTGGTGGCACGGCCGTGAGGCCGTGACGGAGGGGTTGACGGGGTGCGGCGGCGTATTTCGGACGCGCTCTGCAAGCTTTCAGCTCCAACCCCTCAGTCGGCTTCGCCGACAGCTCCCCTTACACAGGGGAGCTATTCGGAGGGCGCGGGCCGCAATCGGCGCGGTGCAGACGCGGCAGCAGAAGCGAACCAGCTGAACGCTTGCACCGCGGCAAATACCTCCCCTGTGCAAGGGGAGGTGGCACGGCCGTCAGGCCGTGACGGAGGGGTTGGCGGGGTGCGGCTGCGAATTTTCGCGGCGCACTGCGAGGTTGAAAGCTCCAATCCCTCAGTCGGCTTTGCCGACAGCCCCCTTTGCACAAGGGGGCCATTTGGTGGGCGCGGCGGGGTTATTCCAGCTGGTCTAGGTCATATGTAAACGGCTCCAGGCAGTGGTCTAAAAACCAGTCGAGCGCGGGCAGGTGCATGGCGCTCAGGGCGGCGCGGGTCTGCTTTGCGGCGGAATCGAACTCGCGGTTGCCGGCGCGGGCTTCTTCCAGGCACTTGATGTGCGCGGAGAGCTTGTCGGCGGCCTTGACGAACGGGCGGACGGCGGGGTCGTCGTCCGCGAGCAGATGCGCATACGCCGGCGCAAGCTCCGGCGGGAGCATGGACAGCAGCTTCCTGCACGCGACGTCCTCGACGGCCTTATAGGCGCTCTGGATGTCGGGGTTGAAGTATTTGACGGGGGTGGGCAGGTCGCCGGTCAGGATCTCGGAGGCGTCGTGGAACAGGGCGGCGACGGCGCAGCGGTCGGGGTCGGCGCTGCCGCCGAAGCGTTCGCGGTCGATGAGCGCGAGCGCGTGCGCCAGCACGGCGACCATGTGGCTGTGCTCCTGGATATTCTCCGGGAAGCTGTTGCGCATGAGCGCCCATCGGGAGATGAGGCGCATACGCGAGATGAGCGCGTAAAAGCGGTACTGCTCGTCCATTGCGTCACCCCTTCACGACGGCCTTTTCCATCCAGCGGCCGGAGAAATAGCGCCAGAAGGCGACGACGGCGGCCACGACCCAGCCGATGACCATGCTCCACCAGATGGCGCGGTAGCTCAGCGGCGTGCCGTAGGCCAGCGCGTAGGAAAGTATGACGCGGACGGTCAGGGCGAGCATCGTGCAGAACATCGCCACGCGCACGTCGCCCGCGCCCTGAAGCGTGCCGAGCACGACGAGGTAGACCGCAAAGACGAGGAAGCACGGCGCCATGGAGCGCAGATACTCGCAGCCGTAGTCATACGCCTGCCCCGTGACGCCGAAGATGCGGATGAGCTGCGGCGTGAAGACAAACGCCGTGCCGGCGAGGACAAGGCAGGTGAGAAGCGACAGCAGCGCCGTCTGGCGGAAGCCCGTGCGGACGCGCTCGGGCTTGCCCGCGCCGGTGTTCTGGCCGACGTACATCGAGATGCCGTTCTGGTAGGAGATGATCGGCACGAGGATGTACTGCTCGATGCGCTGCGAGGCGGTGAAGGCCGCGATCATGTCGCCGCCGTAGGAGTTGACAAGGCGCTGGACGAGGATGTGCCCGCACGAGACGACGCACTGCTGCAGCGCCGTCGGCACGCCGACGGACAAAATGAGGCGGCACTTGTCGCCGTGGAAGCGGAACTGGGCGCGCGTGAAGCGGAACAGCGCGTATTTTTTCGTCATGTAGAGGTAGCCGGACAGGCACGAGCCGAGCTGCGCGATCGTCGTGGCGATGGCCGCGCCCGCGACGCCCCAGCGGAACACCGCGACGAACAGAAGGTCGAGTCCCACGTTCAGGACGGACGAGATGAGCAGGAAATAGAGCGTCGCGCGGCTGTCGCCGATCGAGCGCAAAATCGCCGCGAAGATATTGTAGCCGAACTGGAACATCAGGCCGACGGCGTAGAGACGGAAATAGCTGGCGGCCATGTCCAGCACGCCGTTTTCCGCCGGCACGCCGAGCACATGCTCCAGAAGCGGCCGCGCGGCGGCGAAGCCGACGACGGAGAGCGCAAGGCCGAGGCCGAGGACGAACAAAATGGCCGTGCTCGCCGCGCGGCGCATGTCGTCATACTGCCTGGCGCCGTAGTACTGCGCGACGATGATGCCCGCGCCGGTCGAAAAGCCGATGGCCAGCGCCGTGAAGAGCATCGTCAGCGGCGCGCACGTCCCGACGGCCGAGAGCGCGTGCTGCGAGATGAGGTTGCCGACGATGACGGAGTCGGCCGTGTTGTAAAGCTGCTGCAAAAAGTTGCCCGCCATGATCGGCAGGGCAAAAAGCGCGATCAATTTCCAGGGTGTCCCCTCGGTCAGGTTCTTTGCCATGTGGTGTCTCCAATTCTCTGTCTTGTTTTAATAAGTTATTGTAGCATGGAGGCGGGGAAATTGCAATGGAGCCGGCGGAAAGTCGACGGGAAAAACCGCACGGGAGGGAGGCGAATTTCGCGGCGCGCTGAAAACGACGCGGCGCGGTAAAAAGCCTCCCCTGAAAGGGGAGGTGGCACGGCCGGTACGGCCGTGACGGAGAGGTTTTTTGCGGCGGGGAGTTTTCGGAAGCGCTTTGCTATGCGGCAGCCTTTTCACCTCTCAGTCGGCTCCGCCGAAAGGCTCCCCTGTCAGGGGAGCCTTTCGGCAGGCACGCGCCGCAATTGGCGCGGGGGAGACGCGAGGGCGCAGTCTGCGGCGGGTGGTCAGTTTGACCAGTCGGTCTGGTAGGCGCGGACGCGGAAGGCTGCGCCGAGGGAGGCGCACAGGGCGGCGCAGGCGTCGATCTCCGCCTGCGGCATGTTGTCCACGACGGTCATGACGGTGTGGACGCCGCAGCGCACGCAGCGGCGGGTGAAGTCGCACATGGCCTCGAACGCGCCGGGGAAGCTCGGGTGGACGACGGCGTCGTAGGCTGCGGCCGACGCGCGGTTGAGCGAGACGGAGACGGTGTCGATGCGGCCCTTCATCTCCGGCGCGATGTCGCGGCCATTTATGTGGCTGCCGTGGCCGTTCGTGTCGATGCGGATGCGCACGCCCGGCTTTTGCGGGCGAAGCTCGTCGATGACGGCCGCGATGTCGTCCCAGCGATGGGTCGGCTCGCCGTAGCCGCAGAAGACGAGCTCTTCATATTTACTCAAATCACGCGATAAAATATCCGTCAGGATCTCGTCCCGCGTCGGCTCGCGCTCCAGCCACAGGTTCGTGCCGGTGCCGACGCCGTCGCCGGTGGCGCGCAGGCAGAATTCGCAGGCGCAGGTGCAGCGGTTGGTCGTGTTCACGTAGAGGTTCTTGCCGAATTCATAGGTGATGATCATTGTATATTCACTCGATTCCAAAGAATTTTTTTCCGTTTTCGGTCGTGATGCGCTCGACGTCGGACAGGGCCATGCGGCGCACGGCGGCGATTTTTTCGGCGACGAGGGGGACAAGGCGCGAGTCGTTGCGATGGCCGCGGTGCGGCTCGGGCGCGAGGTAGGGGGCGTCCGTCTCGATCATCAGGCGCGTCATGGGCGCCCACTCGATGACCTCGAGGGCGCGGCGGGCGTTTTTGAACGTGGCCGCGCCGGTGAAGCTGAGGTACCAGCCGAGCTTCACGAGCTCCTTGGCTGTCTCGACCGAGTAGGCGTAGCAGTGGAACACGCCGGTGACGCGGCCGGCGTAGCGGCGGACGATGTCCATCGTGTCCTCGCACGCCTCGCGCGAGTGGACGACAACGGGGGCGTGCAGCTCGGCCGCCAGCGCCATCTGGCGGTCGAACGCGCTGCGCTGCGCCTCGCGCGCGGACAGGTCGTAGTGGTAGTCGAGGCCGATCTCGCCGATCGCGCGCACCTTTTCGTCGGCGTAGAGGGCGCGGTAGCGGTCGAGGTCGTCGTCCGTCAGGCCGTCCGCGTCGTGCGGGTGCGTGCCGACGACGGCGTAGACGAATGGATATTTATGCGCGAGCGCGACCGAGCGCTCCGAGCTTGCAGGGTCGCAGCCGACGTTGCAGACAAGCCCGATGCCCGCGTCCGGGAGCGCGGCGAGCACCGCGTCGCGGTCGCCGTCGAAGCGCGCGTCATCGTAGTGCGCGTGGGTGTCGAAGTACATGATGAGCCTCCTTATGAAATGGATGATTATGCGTTTTCGCATGTAGGGGCGGATAGTATCCGCCCGCCGGTATGCAGCAAAATAGAGGGACGCGCCCAAGCCTCCCCTTTCAAGGGGAGGTGTCACGGCCGGAACGGCCGTGACGGAGGGGTGAGACCAAAGGGGTTTGCGTGCACCATTGAGAGTGCACAGCAAATTTGTGACCCTCACCTCTCAGTCGCCTCCGGCGCCAGCTCCCCTTGAAAGGGGAGCCATCCGGAAGGCGCTTGCCGGAATCGGCGCGGGGGAGACGCGGCGGGCGCAGTCTGCGGCGGGATGGGGTCATCCCGCCCTACGCTGCGGCGGCGGATTTCCACCGCGCCCAAGCCTCCCCTTGAAAGGGGAGCCATCCGGAAGGCGCATTCCGCAAGCGGCGCGTATCATACGCCCTACCCCCGCTCGGCCTGTTCGATGGCGACGAGGAGGACGGCGAGGTCGGCGGGGCTGACGCCGGAGATGCGGCCGGCCTGGCCGACGTTTTTCGGGCGGATGGCGGCCAGCTTCTGGCGGGCCTCGAGGCGCAGACCGCCGATGGCTGCATAGTCCAGCCCCTCCGGGATGGGGCGGGACTCTGCGCGGCGAAACTCCGCGACCTGCTTTTCCTGCCGGGCGATGTAGCCGGCGTATTTGATGCGGATCTCGACCTGCTCGCGCACGGCCGCGGGCAGAGCCGGGCGCGCGGGGTCGAACGGGGCGAGGTCGTCGTAGGAAATTTTCGGCCGGCGCAGCAGGTCGGAAAGGCGCGCCGAGCCCGCGACCGGCGTCTCGCCGCGCGAGAAGAGCAGCTGATCCAATTCCTCACCCGCGGCGACGCCGGTCTGCTCGAGCCGGCGCATCTCGCGCGCGACGGATGCGTATTTTTCCTCAACCTCCGCCAATCTGTGCCCGGAAACGAGGCCGATTCGGTGCCCGATGGCCGTCAGGCGCTCGTCGGCGTTGTCCTGCCGGAGCAGCAGGCGGTACTCGGTGCGCGAGGTCATCATGCGGTACGGCTCGTTCGTGCCGCGCGTGACGAGGTCGTCGATGAGCGTGCCGATGTATGCGTCCGAGCGCTTTAAGATCATCGGCTCGGCGCCCTTTAATTTGAGCGCCGCGTTCACGCCCGCGACGAAGCCCTGCGCGGCCGCCTCCTCGTAGCCGGACGAGCCGTTGAACTGCCCCGCGCCGTAGAGCCCCGGCACGGCGCGGCACTCGAGCGTGAGCGTGAGGGCGGTCGGGTCGACGCAGTCGTATTCGATGGCGTACGCCGGGCGCATCATCTCCGCATGGCGCAGCCCCGGCAGCGTGTGCAGCATGGCGATCTGCACGTCCTCGGGCAGGCTCGACGAGAAGCCCTGAACGTACCACTCGTCCGTCCCCAGCCCGCACGGCTCGAGAAACAGCTGGTGGCGCGGCTTGTCCGCGAATCGCACGACCTTGTCCTCGATGGACGGACAGTAGCGCGGGCCGACGCCCTCGATGACGCCGGAATAGAGCGGCGAGCGGCTTAAATTCTCGCGGATGATGCGGTGCGTGTCCGCATTTGTGTAGGTGAGGTAGCAGCAGGCGCGGTTTTCCGGGCGCTTTTGGGTCGAAAACGAGAACGCGGGGGCAGATTCGTCGCCATCCTGCCGCTCCATCTCCGAAAAGTCGAGGCTGCGGCCGGCCACGCGCGGCGGCGTGCCGGTCTTGAAGCGCCGGAGCGGCAGGCCGAGGGCGCGAAGCCGGTCGGAAAGGCCGACGGCCGCGTGCATCCCGTCCGGGCCGGACGAGTAGGCCGCCGCGCCGGTGATGACGCGGCCGTCCAGATAGGTGCCGGTGGCCAAAATGACGGCGCGAGACTTATAAATTGCACCAAGCTGCGTCAGGACGCCCGAAACCGCGCCCGCTTCGTCCGTGAAAATGTCGACGATCATCGCCTGCTTCAGGTCGAGATGCGCCTGCATTTCGAGCGTGCGCTTCATGTCCTCCTGATAGCGCCGCCGGTCGGCCTGCGCGCGCAGAGACCAGACGGCAGGCCCCTTTCCGGCGTTTAAGACCCGGTACTGGATGCAGCAGCGGTCGGCCGCGCGCGCCATCTCGCCGCCGAGCGCGTCGAGCTCGCGCACGAGCTGCCCCTTGCCCGTCCCGCCGATGGCCGGATTGCAGGGAAGATTGCCAACGGCGTCAAGATTGATCGTGAACACGACCGTTTTCAGCCCCATCCGCGCCGCCGCGAGGCCGGCCTCGATGCCCGCGTGCCCTGCGCCGACGACGGCGACGTCGTATTCTCCAGCCAGAAATTGCTCCATCCGGGAAAAGCTCCTTTGCGTTTTGTCAATATTATATTTTAACGCGCGCGGCGCGGTTTGGGAAGATGCAAGTTTGCCCGGCGGGGGATTTTTTGCGGGGGGCGCCGCAGACGCGTGAGCGGCGCGGCAAGAAGCCTCCCCTGGAAGGGGAGGTGGCGCGGCCGGTACGGCCGTGACGGAGAGGTTTTTGCGGTTTCGAACTTCCGGGTCGCCCCTACAGGTTCTTGTCGTTCAATCGGCCTTTGTACAAAATTCAGCCCTACAATCCCCCAGTCGGCTCCGCCGACAGCCCCCTTTGCACAAGGGGGCCTTGCGGTGGGCGCGCCCCGCAATCGGGGCGCTGAAAACGACGCGGCGCGCCAAAGCCTCCCTTGTGCAAAGGGAGGTGGCACGCCGTCAGGCGTGACGGAGGGATTGTAGGCTGGATGGTTTGCGGAAGGGTTTGTTTTGACGTTGGCCTTGTGCTTCGACCTAGCTTACAATCCCCCAGTCGGCTCCGCCGACAGCCCCCTTTACACAAGGGGGCCTTTCGGATAGCCGATTCCGCGAATCGGCGCGCAGCAGACGCGATGGCGCGGGCGAAAAAAACCGCCCTCCCGGGTGGGAGGGCGGGGTGAGGGGGGCGCTCTGAAAAAACGCAGAACCGGCTGGCGGAAATCCGCAGAACCGGCTGGCGGAAAGCCTCAGAACTGGCTGGCGGCGATGTAGGCTGAGCGCATGACCTTCTGGATGTTGCCGACGGCGGAGCAGTCGCCGATCAGCTCGAAGCGCTCGCCGGCGCAGGGGGCGTAGGCGAGGGCGGCATCGCGCTGCGGCTTCATGCCGGCGGCGAGGAGGACGGTCTCGGCGGGGACGAAGCGCTCCTCGCCAGTTTCGTCGCGGTAGGAAACGCCGGATTCCGTGATGCCGGTGACGGTGGCGTTGACGACGCCGGTGAACGTCTCGCAGGACTCCCACTCGTCGCGGAACATCTTCCAGTAGTGCACCGGCACGGAGTCGGCCGCGAGCATGCCGCGCATCTCGAGCACCGTGACCTTGCGGCCCATGCGGGCGAGGTAGATGCCGGTCTCGACGCCGATCTCGCCGCCGCCGATGATGGCGACGGTGTCGCGCACGTCGGCGATGCGGCCGTAGGACTCGACGGCCGTCATGACGTTCGCGCCGTCCGCGCCGGGGATGGGCGGGTGCGCGGGCGAGGCGCCCGTGGCGGCGAGGACGACGTCAAAGCGCTCGGCGGAGAGCTCCTCCGGCGTGGGCGCGCAGCAGAGCTTCACGCGGATGGGGCGCTTGTCGACCTGCGCGATGAGCCATTTGCGCAGATTCTGGAGCGGCCACTTGAACGGGACGGCCTCGGTGACGAGGATCTGGCCGCCGAGCTGGGCGCTCTTTTCAAAGATCGTGACGGTGTGGCCGCGGTCGCACGCGGTGATGGCGGCCTTCAGGCCGGCCGGGCCGCCGCCGATGACGGCCACATGCTTCGGCTGGCCGGCCGGGCGGATCATGTAGCAGGCGCGGTGCTCGATGCCGATGAGCGGGTTGACGGAGCAGACGCTCGTCCACGGGTCCTTGTTCGACGAGCGGTGGCACTTGTTGCAGCGGATGCAGGGCGTGATGTCCTCCGGACGGCCCTCGCGCAGAAGCTCCATGTAGTCGAGGTTCGAGATCCACGCGCGCGCCATGCCGATCATGTCGGCCTTGCCGTCAGAGAGGATGCGCTCGTTCGCGTCGGGGTCGAAGCAGCCGCCGACGGTCATGACCGCGATGCCCTTGAGGTTTTTCTTGTAGTATTCGGACATATAGAGCCACGGCGTCGGCTCGTGGAACTGCACGGGGTGCGACTCGTCGATGAGCGTGCCCTTGACCTGCACAATGTCGAGCACGCCCTCGAGGCACTGCACGGTGCGGCACATCTCCTCGATCGTCGCGCCGCCCTCGGGGTCGTGGCCGGAGACGGACATCTCGATGATGAAGTCGCGGCCGCACTTCTGCTTGATTTTCTCAAGGACGAGGCGCGGGTAGGCCGCGCGCTTTTCCGGCGTGCCGCCGAACTCGTCCGTGCGCTGGTTCGTGATGGGCGACAGGCAGCGGCCGAGGAACTGGTGGCGATAGGCGCCGTGGATCCAGATGCCGTCAAAGCCGCAGTTATTCTTCAGCTCGAGGCAGAAGTCGGCGAGCTTGTCGGCGCAGTCTAACATCAGCTCCTTCGGGCACTCGACGCCGTCGTAGCGCGGGAACGAGCCGTCGCCGACGACGTAGGCCGAGGCGATGCCGGTCGAAACGTCAAAGTTATTGCCGAGGAAGGCGCCGTTATTTTCGCCGTCGAAGCTGGCGGCGTCCATGAGAAATTCGTTGATGTCCAGCCCGCGGTGGAGGGCTTTTGCGCCGTAGGCGTGGATGCCCTCGACGAGCTGGGCGACATAGTGCTGATTATGGCCGTCGGACAGGTCCCAGTTCTGGTCATGGCCGGGATTCGGGTGGCTCGAGCGCGAGCAGCCCGTCACGACGACGATGCCGGCGCCGTTTCTGGCGCGGCCGATGTAGTTGGTGATGACCGCCTCGGTCGGGTACGGCTCGGGGCCCTGCAAAAAGTGCAGGCCGCTCGGCGTCGACTCCGTGCGGTTTTTGACGACGGCGCCGTTCGGCAGCGTGATCGGCTCAAACAGATGCGGGTAATGGTTCATGGTTTGCTCCTTTCGGGGTTTGCGGGGTTGCGGTTTTTTCCTCCGGGGATTATTATAAGGTAAAGTGTGTGAATGTCAAAGCATTTTGGAGGATTTCCGGAAAATGTGCGGCACGGGACGGTTAAGTAAGTTATTTGTTCGAGAAGCGAAAGGAGGGTCCACGATGGGAAAGAAGAGATGGATGCTGTATCTGGCGGTCGGCGTGGCGGCGGCCGCGGCGGCGGTCATCACGTTTTTCGCGGCGATTCTGCCGGCGGCGGAGAGAAGCGGAAGGGTCGGGAGCGCAGCGGTGGTGTGCCGGGACGCGGGAGATTAGGGCGGGGCGGGGCAGGGGCGGATACCGTCTGCCCGCAAGGCCGGTTGCGGTAAGCCGATTGCGCGCCGGCGCCAAAATAGACCTGTCACCCTGAGCGAAGTCGAAGGGTCTTGCCGGTTGTGGTATGGCATCGTGTTTCTCCGGCGCTGGAAGAGGACGAGAGATTACCGCAATCGGGAAGATCCTTCGACTCGCTTCGCTCGCTCAGGATGACAGCGGTGGGAGAGGGCGCTCAGGATGACAGCATTTAGGGCTTCGCTCGCTCAGGGTGACAGGTCTAATTAAGCGTATGCCGCAATCGGCGGACGCGATGGCGCAAAAAAATCCCGCCGCTTGGGTGGGCGGCGGGATTTCGCATAAACTTACGAGAGCCTGCTGCCGACGACGGCGTCGTCGGCGGGGTGGACGAGGCGGACGGAGCCGTCCGGGCCGTCGACGCAGAGGATCATGCCGCACGACTCGCGGCCCATCATCTTGCGCGGGGCGAGGTTGACGCAGGCGAGGACTTTTTTGCCGATGAGCGCCTCCGGCTCGTACCACGGATGGATGCCGGACAAAATCTGGCGCGGGGTGTCCGTGCCGTCGTCGAGCGTGCATTTGAGCAGCTTGTCCGACTTCTTCACGGCCTCGCAGGCCGTCACGCGGCAGACGCGAATCTCGACCTTCTGGAATTCGTCGAAGGAGATCTCCGGCTCGGGGTTGATCTCCGCCTTTTCCTCGGGCTTTTCGGCGATCTTCGGGGCGCTGGCCTTTTCGATGGCCTCGAGGGCGGTCAGCTCC
This sequence comes from uncultured Oscillospiraceae bacterium, assembly GCA_934589675.1. Taxonomy (GTDB): domain Bacteria; phylum Bacillota; class Clostridia; order Oscillospirales; family Oscillospiraceae; genus CAKTOF01. The sequence goes on along the minus strand of CAKTOF010000026.1, from coordinate 5,816 downwards.
TTTTCCGCGTCGATGCGCGGGAAGAGCGCCGCGCCTTGTTCGACGGCGACGTCGGCGGGGAGGGCGCCGAATTTGCAGAGGGAATCCCAGCCGCTTTCCGGGTCGCCGAGGCGGCGGAGGATCTCTTCGGCCGTCGCAGGCATGAACGGGCGGAGCAGGCCGGAGGTGATGCGGATCGTCTCGAGCAGGTTGTACATCACGCGGGCGAGGCGCGGCTTTTTCGCCTCGTCGCGGGCGAGGACCCACGGGGCCGTCTCGTCGATGTACTTATTCGCGCGGGAGACGACGCGGAACACCTCGCCGAGGCCGTTCTGGAGCTGGAAGGCCTCCATTTCCTTCTCGAAGCGGGCGGGAAGCTCGGCGCACATGGCAAGAAGCTCGGCGTCCTCGCAGCCCTCCTCCTGCTCGCTCGGAAGCTGGCCGCCAAAGTATTTGTGCACCATCGCGGCCGTGCGGGAGACGAGGTTGCCGAGGTCGTTGGCAAGGTCGGTGTTGATGCGGGAAATTAAAAGCTCGTTCGTGAAGTTGCCGTCCGCGCCGAACGGGAACGTGCGGAGCAAAAAGTAGCGCAGCGCGTCCACGCCGTAGCGCTCGGCGAGCAGGTACGGGTCTACGACGTTGCCGCGGGACTTGGACATTTTCTCGCCGTTGAAGTTGAGCCAGCCGTGGCCGTAGACCTTCTTCGGCAGCTCCATCCCCATGCTCATGAGCATCGCGGGCCAGATGATGGAGTGGAACCGGACGATCTCCTTGCCGACGATGTGGACGTCGGCCGGCCAGAATTTGTCAAAGTCGTCATAGCGGTCGTTCATGAAGCCGAGCGCGGTCGTGTAGTTAAAGAGCGCGTCGACCCAGACGTAGACGACGTGGCCGGGGTCAAAATCGACCGGGATGCCCCAGGAAAAGCTCGTGCGCGAGACGCAAAGATCCTCAAGGCCCGGCTTGATGAAGTTGTTGATCATCTCGTTGACGCGGCTGGCCGGCTCTAAGAACGTGCCGGATTCGAGCAGACGCTGCACCGGCTCTGCGTACTTGCTCAGGCGGAAGAAGTAGGCCTCTTCTTCCGCGTCCTCGACGGGGCGGCCGCAGTCCGGGCATTTGCCGTCGACGAGCTGGCTCTCGGTCCAGAAGCTCTCGCAGGGCTTGCAGTACTTGCCGACGTACTTGCCCTTGTAGATGTCGCCGTTTTCGTACATCTTCTTGAAGATTTTCTGGATGGCCGCGACGTGGTAGTCGTCCGTCGTGCGGATGAAGCGGTCGTTGGAGATGTTCATGAGCTTCCAGAGATCCTTGACGCCCTTTTCGCCCTCGACGATGTTGTCGACGAACTGCTTCGGCGTCACGCCGGCCTCGCGCGCCTTGTCCTCGATCTTCTGGCCGTGCTCGTCCGTGCCGGTCAGGAACATGACGTCATAGCCGCGCAGCCGCTTGTAGCGCGCGATCGCGTCCGTTGCGACCGTGCAGTAGGTGTGCCCGATGTGCATCCCCGCCGAGGGGTAGTAGATCGGGGTGGTGATGTAGAATTTCTCAGCCATACGTTCGGATTCCTCCAGTTGATTGCATTTGGAACCAGTATACCACCGGGACAAAAAAATAGCAATAAAAACCCGGCGGGGCGCAGGGCGCGGCGCGCCAAAGCCTCCCTTGTGTAAAGGGAGGTGGCACGGCGTTCGCCGTGACGGAGGGATTGTAGGCTCTCAGCATTGTACCGTGTCAACCCAAAACCTCCGCACCCGTAGGGGCGACCCTTGCGGTCGCCCGTTTCCGCGTCCTGATACCTGCCGCCGGGCGACCGCAAGGGTCGCCCCTACAGGCTCTTGCCGTTCAACCGACTTTTTTGCAAAATCCGACCTTACAATCCCCCAGTCGGCTCCGCCGACAGCCCCCTTTACACAAGGGGGCCTTTCGGAGGGCGCGTGCCATGCGTGGGGATGGCTGGCGGGAGCGGGGAGCTATAACGTCGGGCGCATAGCTCTATGACGAACGCGGCGGGGGCGGGGAGGGTTGACGGCGGGGCGGGCGGCCGATATGATATGCTTAAAGAACAAACGGCCTGGAAGGGCGGAAGGAGCAAAAAAATGGAAGGAAACTACAGCTTTTCCGCGGGCGCGTTCGTCATCCGGCGGACGCAGCGCGGCTATGAGGGCGAGCTTCTCAGCGCGGCGGCGGACAGCGCGCTCACGCTGTGCAACCTGCACACGGAGGGCGAGACGCTCGTCGGCACGGCGGGCGGCAGGACGTGGCGGTTTGACAAAACGGCGGCCTCGGACGGCGAGCAGTCTTACCCCGTGACGTTCACGGAGGCAAAGCGCCGCGCGCTCATCCTCTACGCGACGATGACGAAGAACACGGAGCGTGTGGCAAACTGGTTCCGCGAGCAGCTTGAATACTATTTCTGGGACGTCACGATGTTCCGCATGGCCAAGTCGTCGGACTGGGCGGGGATGCAGAAGGATCTCTACTTTGACGACTACGACCTCGTTCTGCTCGGCAGCCCGATCGTCGCGGGCTTCCCGCTGACGATCGTGAACAAGGTGCTCTCGCTCGGCGCGGGCGGCGCGCTCGAGGAGAACGTCGGCAAGCAGGTCGACGCGGGGCAGGGCTTCCAGGCCGGCGCGGACGTCATGGGCGGCGGGCCGGAGGGCGTCTCCGGCGCGGCCGGCAGCCCGGTCGACACGGGCAAAAAGCCCGTCGGCGCGCGGTGGAGACGGCACATCGCCTCCTATCCCGGCGGCCCGTGCCGCGACAACTACCATCCCTACGGCATCGTCTTTACGACCTACGGCGGCGGGTTCTACGGCCCGGTCGAGGCGACGGCGACGCTCGACATCCTCAAGATGTACCTCGACCTCAACGACGTGCAGACCATCGGCCGCTTCGCCTGCTGCGGGCGCGAGTTCGGCCCGGCCGGCCTGAAGCCCGGCGAGAAGCCGCAGACGTTTGACGGCACCACCGTGCCCGAGGCGCGCGTCTACCAGACGAAGGACGGCCCGATGCAGTCCGGCTACTTCTTCCACGCGCGCGGCTGGGACAAGCCGTGCGGCCGCGACGAGATGAAGGCCAAGGCCCTCATCGCCGACATCGTCGAGGACGTGTTCTGCACCTACGACGGGGTGCGCTACGACGTCCTGTCCGAGTATCTGTCCATCAGCTGAGGAAGAAGGACCCCCGCCCGTGAGGGCGAGGGTCTTTCCTTTTAGGGCGGGGCGGCGGAGGATTACGGGCGCGCGGCGCAATGCGGGCGGCGTTTTCACCTCTCAGTCGGCTCCGCCGACAGCTCCCCTGTCAGGGGAGCCATTCGGAGGGCGCGGGGCGAAAATAAGCGCAGAGCAAACGTGTGAGCGGCGCGGCAAAAAAAGCCTCCCCTGAAAGGGGAGGTGGCACGGCCGGGACGGCCGTGACGGAGAGGTTTTTGCGGCCGCGAATTTCCGGAAGCGCTCTGCAAAGCGGGCAGCTTTTCACCTCTCAGTCGGCTCCGCCGACAGCTCCCCTGTCAGGGGAGCCATTCGGAGGGCGCGCGGCGGGAATTGGCGCGGAGCAGACGCGGAGGGCGATCAATATGCGGCGCGTTTTTTCAGGACGCGGATGTCCTGGCCGAAGAAGTAGACGTCGTCGAACGTGCCCATGAGGCGGGAGACGATCTGCGGGGTGTAGCGGGCGCGGATGTCCTGCATGGAGAGGTTCGTGGAGACGAGGGTGGCGCGGCGATCCATGAGTCGGGTGTTTAATAGGGTGTAGAGCGCGGACTGCGTGAACTGCGTCGTCATCTCGGTGCCAAGGTCGTCGATGATGAGCAGGTCGCACTGGAGGTACTTTTCCGTGGGGCGCGAGCGGTCGCTGCCGAACTTTTCGGCCTCAAAATCGGCGAAGATGCGCACGGCCGTCTCGTAGACGACCGACGCGCCGCCGTCGGCCACGCTCCGGGCGATGCACGCGGACAAAAACGTCTTGCCAAGTCCCGTGCCGCCGGAAAAAAGCAGCGAGCCGGACTGGCCGGGGCGGAAATTTTTCGCATACGAGCGGGCGAGCTTTTCCACCTGCCGCATATTCTCGCGCGGGCTGATGCCGTAGGCGGGGTCGGGCTGGTCGGAGTAGTAATTGAGGTCAAAATGCTCGAAGCTCTCCTGCCCGCCGAGCAGGCTGGACAGCTCCTTTTTCTGCTCGCGGCGGCAGAGCTCGGACAGGCACGAGCACATTTTTTCGCCGACGTAGCCCGTGCCGCCGCACGTCGGGCAGACGGGGCGGTCGTCCAAATAGTCCGCGCCGAGGTCGGCGGCCTCTAAGATCCACTCGCGCTCGTGCTGGAGCGCGAGGTTTTTTTCGCGCACGGAGGCGATGGCGGCCTGAACGTCGCCGTTTTTGGCAAAGCAGGCGGCCATGGCCTCGGCCATGGTGGCGCGAAGCTCGGTCTCAATTTCTTTTAAGCGCGGGAAGCGCGCGTAGCATTCGGACACGCGGCGGTTGTGCTCGGCCTCGCTTTCGCGCTTTGCCTCGGCAAGCTGCGCGCGGGCGCGGGAGAGAACTTCGGCGGAATACGGCATGGGCGCCCTCCTTTACGGTTCGGCGCGGCGGTGCAGCCGCGCGATGGCTTCGCGTTCGTACTCGCCCGGCTGGCCGATGGCGGCCGGCTGGGGCTTCTTGTCCGGGCGGCTGTCGCCCGCGCGGATCTGGTCGACGGTCAGAAGATTCTGCGCGTGCCAGCTTTTCAGGATCGAGTTCATGTACGGCCACCTGAGCGCGCCGGTGTTCATGCAGGTGCGCTCGTAGGCAAGGGCGATCTCGTCCTCGCCGAAGCCCATGTCGAGCCACGAGAGGATGTATTTTTCCTCGCCGGCTGTCAGGCGGCGGCCCTCGATCTGCAAGATGGAGCGGATGCGCCCGGCGCGGGACTGCCGGTCGAGCGAGGACTGCATGAAGGCCGCGGCCTGCTCGAGCGTGTCGATGCCGCGGTCGGCCCAGGCGTAGGCCTCCTTTTCGATCGTCCGGAGGCTCGGCAGCCGCGCGCCGCCGCGGGCGCGGGCGCGCTCGATGCAGTAGGTGATGAGCACGCCGACGACGTCGGTCGGCAGGCCGAGGTAGCGGATCATGGACAGGAGGATCTTCAGCTCTTCGGTGGATAGAACGCGGCCGAGGCGGCGCTGCGTCTCGCCGAGCAGGAGCGCAAATTCGCCGGACGGGTCGCGCAGGGCGGCCCTGACGTCGGACTCAGAGTACTGCGGCGGGGCGTCGGCCTTCAAGACGCGCGGCGGCGCGTCATCCACGAGGCCGAGCTGGCGCAGGGCGGCCATGGCGCGGTCTAGGCGGTGGGCGGGCAGGCGAAGCGCCGTCGCCGCGCCCGCGGCGTCCCCGCCGGAGCGGAGGTAGAGAAAGATAAGCGCCGCGTCGCCGTCCGCCGCGCCGAGCAGGCGGGCCAGCTCGCTCTGGGTGATGGTAATGTCCTGCATAGTTCGCACCTCCTGCCGCACCGCGTCGCATTTTCCGGTTTGGGAGGATATTATAGCACAGTTTCCCGCTTGGGGCAACAGGAGGGGCGGGGTGCGGTGCGGCCGTGACGGAGGGGGTAGCGGGGTGCGGCGGCGGATTTTCGTGGCGCACTACGTGGCTGCCGGCTCCAACCCCTCAGTCGGCTTCGCCGACAGCTCCCCTTGCACAGGGGAGCTATGGGCGCGGCGCGGGCTTTTGGCGCGCCAAAACAGAAGAAAGCGGCAAAGCCTCCCTTGTGTAAAGGGAGGTGGCACGGCCGCAAGGCCGTGACGGAGGGATTGTCGGGCGGAGGGCTTGTACTGCGCCGATTTAGCCGCACAGACCCGTAGGGG
>CAKTOF010000025.1 GCA_934589675.1 uncultured Oscillospiraceae bacterium | reverse complement strand
CGCATCCGCCCGCTTGTTCGCCGCGGCCGCGTCCCGGACGGCCGTCTCCAGCGCGCCGCCCGGCGCATCCGCCGGCGCGCCCAGCAGCGCGCCCGCCGCGCGGCGAAGCAGCCCCCGCGGGACAGAAATTCCGAGGATCCTCGCGGCCACAGCCGCGTTTTCCAGCAGCTCAGCGTCCATCTCCGCCGCGCCTCCTCTCAAATTCGGCCATGTCGAACGACGCGTTCACGCCGCGCTCGACCGCCGCCGCCGCCCTCTGCCCCGCCGCCTCGCGCCCGTCGAGCGCGAGGTGCAGCGCGCAGTAATAGTAGTCCTCGTCCGTCATCTCCCGCGCGCGGCCCTCCGTCGGCAGCGCGCCGAACGCGCGCAGCACGCGCCACTTCAGCCGCTCATACGGCTGCGCCGCCAGCCGGTCTAAAGCTTCCTCGCGCGACGTTTCGTCGCCAAGATCCGACAGTTCGCCGCATCGCATCTCGTCCGCGTACCGCGAAGCTAGCTGCGCGATCTCGTCCGCGCCGAGCGCGGATAATACCGCGCCCGGCGACGAAAACGCCCGCCGGCCATGCTTTTTCAGCGCGCGGGCGAGCACGGCCGCGTTGCACCACAGCCCGAACGTGTCCTGATCGCCCGCCGAGGCCTCGCGCGCCGCTGCGCGGCAGGCGAGCAGCTCCCGCGCCGTCAGGCGGCGCAGCGACCACCGCCCGCCCATCAGCCGGCCGCGGCCTGCGTCCGGCGCGCGGCCGTGATCTTCACCTTTTCGAGCACCATGCCGCCGACCTCCGCGCTCTCGCTCAGCTCGGCCCACTGGCAGCCGGAGTAGATGACGCGGCTGTCCGGCCGGCAGACGACGAGGTTGAAGTCCTCGAGCGCGTAGAAGTCGATCCCGTCGCGGATAGCCTCGTCCGTCGCGTACAGGCGGCCGAGCTCGATGGTATACTTGTCCGAGCCGCGGATCGTCGCGACCGGCTCGCTCTGCCCGAATGCCTCCACGGCGCGCGAGTCGCGCGCGGCCGTGACGCGGTAGCTCTGCACGACGGCCACGCGCACGCCGTTGACCTCGAGATAGAGGTCGGCTGTCGTCGGAATTTTCGTATTTGCCATAAAAATGCCTCCTTACACGCTGATGTGCGCCGTGAGCAGGATGCGCGACAGGCCATGCGTGACGGCGAAGCCGAACTCCACCACGGCCATGGACGCGTCCTGATCCGACGGCGTGACCGTCACGGCGTCGTAGCTGTCGATGATCTCGCGCGCGACGCGGCTTTCCAGCTCGACGATGACCTGCGAGCGGATGGCGCTGCGCGTGAGGGCGTTGTTCTTCGCGCGGGCAAAGCGCGCGCGGAGCGCCGTGCGGATGGCGGGGATGACCTCGTCGATGATGAGCATCGTCGTCAGCTCCCGGTATGTGCCGTCCGAGACGCCGCCCGTCTTCGTGCGCGTCGTGACGCCGCGGACGACGCTCGTCTGGCCGGAGACCGTCTCGCAGACGGTGACGCCGCCGCGGATGAGGCCGTCCATCGCCGCATCGTCAAACTCCGCGTCCGCGCCCGTAAAGCCCGCCAGGGCCGCCCCGTGCAGCGGCAGCGCGGGATCCGTCTGCGCGGCCAGCACGCCGCACAGCGCCGCGGCGCCGGCCCAGCCGCCCATGGCCGTCTCCTGCCCGGCGGCCGTAAAGCCCGGCCCGACGAGCACCATGCGCTCGGCGTTCAGCTCCGCCGCCGCGGCGGTGAGCTGCGCGGCCGTCGACCCGGCGGGAAGCCCCACAAAGCCGATGCACTCGCCCCGCTGCCCCGACGCGGCCGAAACGCGGGCGCTCAGCTCCGCGCGCACCGTCTCAAGGCCGCTCGCGCAGACGACATACGCGGCCTTCTTCTCCGCGAAGATGCGCGCAAACGCCGCCTTGTAGGCCTCCAGCGTGTCCGACGCGACCGGCGCGGCGAGCACCGTGCCCGCCCCGTTTGCAAACGCGAGGCGAAGCAAAATGCCAAGCTCCGTCTCCGCGCCGACCTTCTCCAGCGCCGCCGCGCTCCCTGTAAAGGTATAAAGCCCCGCCGGCGCGTCCGACTTCGCCGCGATGGCGATCGTCTTCGTCCCGCCGCCCGATGCCGCAGCGGAGGACGCGTCATAGTCCGAGTACACGCCCGGACGCTCGTGATAAGTAACGCTCATTTCCATTCTCCTCTCAGTTCAAATTCCGTCAGCGTCTGGCCCTCGTCGCCGGAGGCGGCGTAGCGCAGGACGCTCGCCTCCGCCGTGACCTCGCAGCACCACGCGCCAAGAACCCCGTCGAAATACGGCTGGCCGACCGTGCACGCGCCGATGCGCGCGCGAAGAGGCGCCGACAAAAGCGCGTCCATCGCGCCCGCGGCCGCTTCCTCCGCGCCCGCCGCGCCCAATTTTTGCGGGCTGACGGCGAGCAGCCGCAGCGAGCACGTCACGCGCCGGCCGTAGAGCTCGCACCGCCCGCGCCCCGGGTCGTCGACAACGCCGAGATAGTCGTAAAACCCCGCCGCCGCGGCGCTTGCCTGCTTGAGCCCGACGCAGATGACCGCGCCGTCCGGCCGCCCCGGCTGCATTCCGGGGCCAAAGCGCATGGCGGCAAGCCCCGCCGATTGCAGCGCCGAGAGCGTATCCCCGATCAGCTGCTCCACGGCGCGTCCTCCCCCTCCGGGCGGAGCATCGCCCACAGATAGGCCGCCTCGCCCGCCAGAATGCGCTCGGCGCGCCGCACGCGGTAGCTGCGCCCGGCGGCGCGCACGCCGTCGCCCACCGAGAGCTTCCCGTCCGCCGGCGCAAGCAGCACCGTGTCGCTCACGTCGAGCTGCCCGAGGCCGCTCCCCGCGCCCTCCGTCGCCGATTTGGCCTTTGACCGCACCGGCTGGACGAGCGCGCGGAGCGTAAACGCCTCGCCGCCCGCGGGCGTGACGGTCGTCTGCTGGCCGTAGCTTCGCAGAATGCGGTCAAAAAACCGCGCCGCACTCATCATGCTCTCACCCCCATAAAAGAAAATCCGCCGCCCGTGTACGGCGCCATCATGACGTCGGCCTGCCCGAGCAGCGCCGCGGCCGCCGCGTTTTTGCTGCCGGCGCTCACCGTCAGGTCGCCCGCCGTGAAGCTCTGCACGCCGTCGGCGGCTATCCCCGCGGAAAACCACGCGATGGCCGTCCACGCCGCGGCTAAGTTGAACGACCCGCCGCAGTCCTCCAGCGAAACTCCGGGGCGCAGACGGGCCTTCAGCCCGTCTGCCGCCGCCTGACAAAGGCGCTTTAATGCCGCCTGCTCCTCCTCGCCGGACGCCTGCGCAAATAGCAGCGCGTCGCGGTAGATTTCGTCGATGCGCTCCATATCAGATCTCCAGCACCTTGACCGCGTCCGCGCAGATCTTGCCGAAGCCCGAGATGGACGTGATGGCCGCGCGCTCGAGCTGGCGGTCGATGAGCTTGTCCTGCTCGACGCTCACCTCGCCCGCCTGCACAAGCTCGAGGGCATAGCGGCGGTCGAAGGCGAGGATGCGCCCGTCCGGGACGGCGTCGGCGTGGAGCACCTGCGCGCCGAGCGGCGTGCCGATGGCGCCCGTGCCCTGGAAGTTGAGGCCGGCGGCCGGGCTCTGCATCTGCGAAAGCGAGAGCAGCTTGACGCACACGTCGGGGCTGACGAGCATCGTGTTCATCTCATACGGCGTGAACTTCGCCCACAGCTCGACGAGCTGGGCGTAGGAGAGCGTGCCCTTCGTGCCGGACATGGGCGGTGTGCCGATCTTGAGCACCGGCGCGGCGTTGCCGTTGCCGTCGCCGTTTACCAGAACGTCGATGGCGTCGGTCAGGTGCATCGTCTGGATGTACGAGCCGATCTGGCGCAGCGTGACGGAGAACAGGTCGAGCTTCTGGAAGCGGATGGCCTCGTAGGAGGCCAGCAGCATCCGCCCGCGCTTGTGCAGCTGGACAAGGTTGCTCTTCGTGCGGATGCGCGTGACGGGGATCTCCGCGCCCTCGGCCACGCGGGCAAGCTCGCGGTCGCCTTCCTCCGTCGCGGCGTAGATGCTGCGGTAGTCGAGCCCCTCGATCGTCGTCGTCGTGGCCGTGATCTTCGGCAGGATGCTGTTTTCCTCCATGCCGGCGCGCACGGTGCGCGCAATATATTCCGGGAACAGGACGGCCGAGTCGCTCGTGCGGAAGAATTTCTCGACCGGGTCGGAGTACGCGCCCTTGACCTTCAGGTCAAAGCGCTTGAGCTGGCGCTGGAACGCGTCCGTGCCCTCGAGCGCCGTGCCGCGGTAATTCTCGCTCGGGTCGAGCGACTCGAGCACGCGCGTGAACGACTTGCCCTCGTGGTACATGCCCTTTTCGAGCTTCAGGTTTTCATAAGACATTTTCGTTTCCTCCTTTTTTGTTCTTACAGCCACAGGCCGACGGTGCCGGCCGTGGAATCGACGCTCACGACGAGAAATTCGTGGCCGCTCGTCGCCGTCTTGACGCCGCCCGCGCCGTCCGCGGCGAGGATGGCCCAGCCGCACGACGGAGCCGTGCCCGTGTAGGCAACCTCAACGTAGCCGCGCAGCTGCACGGCCGCCGCGCCGCCGCGCACGTCGGAGATGACGCCGCTGAAGCCCTCGCCCGCCGTGGCCGCGACGGCGATCTTGCCGCCGCCGGCCATCTTGCAGACCTTGCCGCGATCCGACGCCGCCGCGTCCGTCTCGAAGGTGGCCAGACACTGGCCGAGTCCGTGGAATGCTGTTTTCATGTTGGTTTCCTCCTTAAAAATTATAAAAATTGGCGACCCAAAGAGTCTCAGATCAGAAATTCGCTGCTGAGCTTTTCCTGCTTCTCGGCCACGCTCTGCAGCTGCGTGCGCAGCGGATAGCGCGCCTCGGCGGACCGGGTGAGCTGCGCGGTCAACTTCTCCAGCGACGCGACGGACAGGCTCTTGCCCAGCGAGTCAAGCTCGTCGTCGTCCAGCTCCATCCCGGCCAGAAGCGCCGCGCGGCGAAATTCCTTCCGCACGCGCTCGCGGTAGCGGCAGCTGACGGCGTGGTCGCTCTCGCGCTGGTCGAGGAGCGTCTGGCCGAGCACCTTGGCCAGCGCGTCCTTCTCGTCGTCGGAGAGCAGCTTCTTTTTCAGAACGCCCGCCTTTTTCTGCGCCGGGACGGCCACGAACGAGAATTCATACGCATCCGTCGGCTCGGAGAGCACGGCGCAGCAGGTTGTTCCGCCGTACACCGCACCCTTTTTGTGCTCGCACGCGCCGTACTCGCTTCCGCAGATAGAGCACGTGCTTTTTCCCATCGCGCAGCCGATGCTGACCTCCTGCCGGATGCCGCCCTCGATGTCCGCGATGAGGCTCTTCGTCTTTTCCGTGCGCAGCATGTACGCCCACGCGCGAAGATACGTCTGCCCCGCCTCTTTTTCCACGGCCGTGTCGAACACGCGCGCGACCTGCCGCTCGGCCGACCAGTCGTGGTCGACGATGCCCGGCCGGCCGACGAACATCGGCGCGAGCGCCCTGATGGCCTCGGCCGAGAAGCGCTCGAAGTCGCGGTCGACCTGATCGTCGCACAGGCGGACGGAAAAGACGTACACGTCGTCTTTTGTGAGCGTCCCCTTGGCGATGGCGTTGATCTTTGCAAGCTGGCCCTCGTCCGGCGCGCCCACGGGGTCGGCTCTGCCCTGCTTTCGGATGTCCATTTTTCAGTTCTCCTCCTTCAATTTTTCGGCCTGCGCGCGGTAGAGCGCCGCGTGCGCCTCGTCTAAGATGTCCTGCAGGCTGACGTCCTCCCAGTCAACGGAGAACGCCGCCGCCGAGCCGCCCAGGGCGAGATAGGTCCGGACGACGCGCTCGATGGCCGGCTGCACCGCGCGGCGGATGGCCCAGATCTCGCTCGTGAGCAGATCCGCCTGCTGCGCGCTCATGCGCTCGGTGCTCGACCAGCTCAGGCCGAGCAAAAACGGCGGCAGCCCCGTCGCCGCGACGAGCTGCTCGAGCAGCTGCCGCACCGGCACCTCGGAGTTCAGGATCGGCCCGTCCGCGCCGATGACGCGGATGTCCACGTCGCCGACGGCCACAAAGTCGCGCACCTCGCCCGAGCGTGAGGCCGTCATCGCGCGCGACCATTCGCCTGCCATCTGCGCCGCCCGCTCCTGCGCGCCGACGCGGTCGGCCTCGCCCGTCGGCTTGCAGACGAGCGCGTAGCGCACGTTGCCCGCCCGCTCCCAGTTCAGCCCGATCGTCCGGTAGATCTGCATCAGCACGTCGGCAAGCGCCGGCATCGAGCGGAAAAGCGACACGCCGTAGGGGTGCCCCGGCTCGGGATTTCGCGCGGAAAAGAGCAAAAGCTCCTGATAAGGGAGCCTTCTCAGCTGCCCCGTGCCGTCTCTCTGGCAGATGTAAAAGTCGAGCGGCGTCTCGCCCTCCTCGATTTCGATGCTCGCCGCGTCGCCCCAGCACACGGCCGCGATGCGCCCGCCCGAGAGCACGATCTCGCCGACGGCGCGCCCGCTTGTGAGGAAGCTGTCCAGATACGCCGTCAGGAAGCTGTCGATGCCCGTCTGCCCGCGCCCGACGGGCACGGTTTTCAAAAATTTGCGCAGCGCCGTCTCGCGCTCCTTGTCCGCGCACGAGACCGTAAAGCCGCCGCACAGCCGCACGAGCTTGCCGACGGCCGCGTCGAGCACCGGGATCTGCTCGCGCATCGCGCGGTAGACCCGCTCGTCCGCCCCGCCCGGCCGGACCGTCCGCTCCAGCCACCCGCCGCTTTCCGCCCTCCGCAGCTGCGCCGCCCGCGCCGCCGCTCCTGTTCCTTTCTTCATGTTGTCACCTCATTTGATATGTTGTTGAAAAAAACGCTGCGCCATTGTAGGGGCGGATACCATCCGCCCGCAAAGCCAATTGCGCGCCAGCGAAAACGAAAGAAGGCCGCGCCGATTGCGGTGCACCGATTGCGATCCAGCGCAAAAACGCCCTGTCACCCTGAGCGAAGCCGAAGGGTCTTGCCGATTGCGGTAGTGTATCGTTTTGTTCCGGCGCTGGAAGCTGAGGCAGGTTCTCCTGAATCGGGAAGACCCTTCGACTCGCTTGCGCTCGCTCAGGGTGACAGCGTATAATGCCCCCGACTTCCCACCGCGCCCATAGCTCCCCTGTGTAAGGGGAGCTGTCGGCGAAGCCGACTGAGGGGTTGGAGCTGAAAGCTTGCAGAGCGCCGCGAAAACTCGCAGCCGCGTGCCGCCAACCCCTCCGTCACGCCTTCGGCGTGCCACCTCCCCTTGCACAGGGGAGGTATTTGCCGCGGTGCGCGCCCCCTCCCTACCTCCGCACGCTCACCGCCGCGAGCCCGGCCTCGCCGCGCTCCGGCACGCTCATGCAGAAGTAGCGAAGGTCGTCCATCGCGTGGTCGTGCTCCTTTTTCACCGCGTCGCCGCCGCGCTCGTCCCAGACGTACTGCGAAAATTCCCGCAGGCAGTCTGTGCACGCCGCGCACACGACGACCCTCCCGCGCTTTAAAAGATCCGCCGTCCGGCGGATGCCGCTCAGAACGTCGTTGTTCGCCTTCCGGACGAAATAGCCCGCCTGCTGCAGCGCAAGGATGAAGCTCGCCGCCGACGGATCGACGATGACCGCCCGGATCTCCCGCCCGCCGGCCAGCTCCCCGAGCGCCGCGACATATTCCGCGTCCGTCATCTGAAAGCCGCGCTCGCGCGAGTCAAAATAAAATTCGCGCACTCTGTAGTACACCCCGCCGCAGCTTCCCCACAGCCCGAACGAGGCCGGGTTGTACGTTCCGTAGTCGCACGAGATGTACCACGCCTCATACGGCCCCTCCGGCGCGTCCGGCGCGGCCTCCGGGTCGAAGAAGTCATAGACGCGCCCCTCGGCCGCCACCCACTGCCCCAGAATGAACCGCCGGTAAAAAACGCCGCTGTAAAGCCGCTCGTAGCGCGCCCGCACCTCCGGCGTGAGCGACGGATTGTCCGCCATCGTAAAGTGGAGATACAGCGCCCGCCGCTCGTCCGCCTTCAAGATCCATTCCTTATAAAACCAGTGCGCCGGATACTCCGGATTGCAGTTGAACCACAGCCTTGACCCCGCCACGGAGCAGCGCGCGCACGCCTGCTCGACGAACGAGCGCGGCATGAGCGCCACCTCGTCAAAAAGCACGCCCGCAAGCGTGATGCCCTGAATGAGCGCGGCCGACGCCTCGTCGCGCCCGCCGAAGAGATAAAAGTCGTTCTCCCGCCCGCCCGCGCGCACCGTCAGCCGGTTCTCGCTGCGCCTTTCCTTCACGGAAAACCCGAGCGCGCGCAGCTTGCCGCTCAGCTCGCCGAGCACGTTGCGCCGCAGCGACCCGATCGTCTTGCCGCACAGCGCAAACCGCCGCCCGGAAAAGTCCGTCATCGCCCACAGGAAAAATCCCAGCCCCATGCAAAGCGTCTTGCCCGACCGCACCGCCCCGTCGCAGATGATCGCGTCATACCCCGCATCCCCGCCCCGCCACCACCGCAGCACCCTGCGCTGCTTGCTTGAAAAATCGCGATAGTGCAATGTGTGCCTCCTAAGTCAAAATCGCGCCGCCCGCCGCCATAGCCGCGTAGGGCGGGATGACCCCATCCCGCCGCCAGGCCGATTGCGGCGTGCGAAAACGAGAACACGTGTCATGTCTTCGCGGAGCGCAGCGGAGTCGAAGGATCTACCGATTGCGGTAGTCTCCCGCGCGTTCCAGCGCAAACGTTTTTTCCAACCAGACCCTTCGACTCGCTTACGCTCGCTCAGGGTGACAGGTCTTTTTCAGCGCCCCCGACTTCCCGCACCGCACCCAAAGCCTCCCTTGTGTAAAGGGAGGTGGCACGGCGAAGCCGTGACGGAGGGATTGTAGGCTTGAGGGCTTGCTGAAGGGTTCGTCCTGACGCTGCTCTTCCGCAAAATCCGACCTTACAATCCCCCAGTCGCCTCACGGCGACAGCCCCCTTTGCACAAGGGGGCCTTGGCGCTCTGCGCCGCCGCGCCGCCCCCCGTCACTCCTCCATCTCCCGCAAAAACGCGGCTGCGCCGTCGGCCTCGCACAGCTCGCTGAGCATCCTCAGCGCCTCGAGCCGGTCGATGAGCTTCACCTCGACCGCCCCGCGCTCTGAGCGCCTGACCTCCGTCAGCAGGCTCAGGTCCAGCCCCGCCGCGTCCGCCTCCGGGTCGAGCACGAGCTGCACGCAGTCGTTTGCCCGCCCGAACGCCAGCTCCGCCAGCCGCCGCTTCACATCCGCGTTCCCGATCTCCATCCGCCCTCACCCCTTTTCACCCGTACCTCCCCACGCGCCCAAAGTTGCACGAAAACGTGCAACCGCAGGAAAAATTTCTCAGAAATTTTTTGACCGCGCCGATTCCGGCACGCGCCAAGGCTCCCCTGTGCAAGGGGAGCTGTCGGCGAAGCCGACTGAGGGGTTGTAGGGTCAGTCGGAGCACTGCAGCAGCGTCAGAACGAACCCTTCCGCAGGCCCTCAAGCCTGCAACCCCTCCGACTCGCCTTGCGGCGAGCCACCTCCCCTTACACAGGGGAGGCTTCCCCGCGCCGGAAATTCGCCGCCGCGATCTTTCTTCCCGTCAAAAACCGGTTGATTTCGCCCGCGCGATGTGCTATACTGTTTCCACGATGCGGGTATAATTCATCGGTAGAATGCGACCTTCCCAAGGTTGATAGGTGGGTTCGACTCCCATTACCCGCTCCACGTCGGAGCAAGCTTCCTATCGCTTGCTCCGACTTTTTTTATCAAAAAAGTCAGAGCGCGCTCATTCCGCTGCTCCTCCTTTCCAAATGCGACCCGCTGACGCTGGGCTCGCATTTGGTGGGACGTGATCGGCGGGCTGTTCGGCTTCTCCCGCATTGCAAAACCGCCGCCTCCCGGATGGGAAGCGGCGGTTTTTTCACCTCCGGCGCAAAAAAGGGGCCCCGGACGGGGCCCCTTTGCCGGTATTTCTGAATGTTTCCCTACGGCTGCTGCCCGGTCAGCGCGGTCCACTGCTCATGGCCGTCGTCCGCGCGCCGGTACTCGTGGCCGTTGGTCGCCTCCTGCATCGCCAGATAGTACCACGCGCTCTCCGGATTGTCCGGCCAGCGCTTCATGCCCGCGAGCAGGTCGCCCGCGCCGGCCGGGTCGCGGCGCAGCACGCGGTTGATCATCGTGACCGCCTCCGCGCGGGTGATGGGGTCGTCCGGCGCGAAGCGGCCGTCGGAATAGCCGTGCACCCAGCCGAGCGCGGCGGCGCGCAGGATCTGCTCCTGCGCCCAGTGCCCGGCGATGTCGGTAAAGCCGGCGCCCGCGGCCTGCGTGCCGCTGCGGTCAAAGCGCGCGCAGACGGCGGCGAATTCCGCCCGCGTGATCGGGGCGGCCGGGGCGAAGGTGTCGGCCGTCTTGCCGTTGAAGATGCCCATCCGCGCCAGCGTGGCGATCTCCGCGGCGCACCACGCCGTGTCCGGCACGTCGGCGAAGGGACTTTTCTCCGACGCATACTCCGCCCGGACCTCAGGCCGCAGCAGGCGGTAGAAGATGGCGGCCACCTCGGCGCGGGTGATGTTGCGCTGCGGCCGGACATAGCCGTCGCGGTAGCCGTAGACATAGGCGATGTGGCCGTCGCCGTCGAGCCACGCCGGGATGGGCGCGGCCATCCAGCCGGCGTGGACCGTCCTGGCCGTCGTCATATGGACGCTGTCCAGCCGCGTCGTCAGCGACGGCTCGGCGTACCAGCCGGTGAAGATATGGCCCGGCCGGACGGGCATTTTTTCAAGCGTGACGACGCTGCCCGCCGGATGCAGCTCATCGGGATAGACGGTGCCGCCGTCCGTGGAATAGGAGAGCGCGTAGTGCGTGGGCGCGCCGCCTCCGCCGCCGCCGGACGCCGGCTTGCTGAGGATGACGTAGGGCGAGAACTCCCGCGCCAGAATGACGACCGCGCCCGCGCCCGCGTCGACCCAGGACACCGCCTCGCGGACTGCGCCGCCGTGGATGTAGAGCACCCGGACGGTCAGGCCGGCGTAGCTCTGCCCGGTGGTCAGGCAGATGTCCGCCGGCTCATCCAGCTCGTGGATGGGGAAGCGGTCGACCCTGTCAAAGGCGGCGGCGCTGCCGGCCATTTTCGCCTCGGCGCCCAGCTCCACCGTCAGCTGCCACACCTGCGCCGTCTCGCTCCCGTCCATGTGCGGCGATAAAAGCGCCAGCTCGCCCTCGTCGGGGTCTCCCGTGAGGCGGACGCCGACGGTCAGCGTCACGTCGACGCTGTCCGCGCCGGCAGAAAGCAGCCGGAGGAGCATGGCCGCGTGCTCCGCGTCAAGCTCCGGCGGCGCGCCCTGCGCCAGCAGCGCGCGGATCCACTCCTCCACCTGCGCGCGCAGCCACGCCCGGCTCTCCTCGCTCACGTCCGCGGAGATCTGCTGCTGCTGCTGATCCGTGCCGATGGCCACGCTGACGTCCACGTCCACGTCCACCCGGATGTTCAGCCGCTGCCCAATCCACTCGTCCACGGTGAGCCACTGGGCGTAGGCCGTGACGGCGGCGTTGACGGCGATCGTCTCTCCGGGCCGCCTGACCGTGCTCCCGACCTTCCAGCCGGTGAACACATGGCCGTCTCTGGCGGGCGCGGGCAGGAGCGGATGCCGCGTGCCCTTGGCCACGGACACCGGGTCGTAGCCCGCGCCCGTGCCGCCGCCGAGGTCATAGGTGACGGTGTAGTATGCCCCGTGCGCGGCCTTGATGGTATGCTCCCGCGTGGAGGCGGTGAGCGCGCCCTGCGTCATGATGGCCGCCGGCGTGTTGTCATACAGGTAGCTCCAGCGCCGGTTTGTGCCGCTTCTGTCCCGGTACCAGCCGTCGATGGGCTTTCCCGTGGCGGTGAGGGTCAGGCCGTCCGGCAGCGCGCCGAGCGTGAGCGTGCCGCCTCCGCGGTAGTTAAACACGTCGTCCGCCGAGTCGGCGGCGGTGTTGTCATAGATGGCGCAGCCATCTATGGTAAGCGTCCCGAACAGGCAGGCCGCGCCGCCCCCGCTCTCGGCTGCCTTGCAGCCGGTGATGGCGCCGCCGGTCAGCTCCGCCGTCGCGTCATTGGCGTAGAGCGCCACGCCGCCGCCGTACTGTGCCGTGTAGCTGCTGCTGGGGGTGACGGCCTTACAGTTGCGGATGGTGCCGCCCGTCATGCGCAGGGCGGGGATGACCGGCCCCGCGGCGGAGCCGCCGTAATAGATGGGCGCGGAGCCTTCCAGCAGGATGGCGCCGCCGCAGCTCAGGCTCTCGCAGTCCTCGATGAGGCCAGCGCTGAACTCCATGCGGCCCTGACTGCCGATGACGACGGCGCCGCCGAAGCCCTTGCAGCTGCGGATGGTGCCGCCGCAGAGGCGAAAGACCGCCGCCCCGTCCACAACGACGCCGCCGGCGACGGAGGCAGAGTTGTTGCAGTTTTCGATCACGCCGCCGTACATGTTGAGCTCGGCGGTGCCCGACAGCTGCACGCCGCCGGGCGTGCTGGGCGAAAGCGTGTCCCGGATCGCCGCGCCGTCATAGACGTTCAGCACGGCCGCGCCGCTCAGGCCGACCAGCGGGCTGAGCAGCACCACGTCCCCGCCGCCGCCCCGGATGGTCAGGCTCTGCCCGTAGCCGGGCTTGCCCAAATTCAGCACGGCGCTGCCGCTGACGTTGATGCCGCGGTGCGCGGCGGCGTCCGCCGTGATGCTGTGCCCCTCGCCGAGGAGGGTGACGGTGCCCTGCGTGAAGAGCAGGGCGTAGTCGCTGGCGGGCAGGCCGGCGGCGGCCTGCCATGCGGCCTTGCTCAGGGTGATGTCCTCCTTGAGGACGATCTCCGCCTCGCCGCCGGCGGCGTTGACCGCCAGCGCGGCCTCGGCAAGCTCGGCCGCCGTGCTCACTTCATATCGGATCGGATCGGCCGCAGCCGCCGTCCCGGCCAGCGCCAGCAGCAGGCAGCCGGCCAGCAGCAGCCACAGGCACTTTGTGATGCGTCGTTTCATCGTGGTTCCTCCTTCTATGTCGGTGTCGGGCCCTCCGGGTCTGCGCCGGAGGGCAATGCGGCTGCGGGGTCAAAAAAAGACGCCCTCGGGCATGGAGCGATCCATCCCGAAGGCGTCCGTCAAGGCTGCGCGCCGGAAGCGTCGGCGGCGCGCGGCGCTGCCCGGTATTTATGGATCCCTCTCATGTCCGTCAACCTCGGTTCCCCATCATCTTGGTGCAATTTTGCACAAATGATTCGTTCGTGTAGCTACAATTATACCACATTTTCGCCAAATCGCAAGTATTTGTTCCCAAACCGCCCGCGTTTTTTACGAAGAAAAGCCCCGCTCCGGCAAAAAAATCGCCGCCGCGCCTCTTGAATTCCTACAAAAAGCATAGTAATATACTTGCAGCAGGGAGGGAATGCTTTGAACATCACAACAAAGGGGCGCTACGCCCTTCAGGTCATGATCGACCTGGCGCGGCAGCAGCCGGGCGAATACATCTCGCTCAAGGCCGTGGCGGAGCGGCAGGAGATCTCCGTGAAATACCTCGAGGCCATCGTCTCCGTGCTGGCCAAGGCCGGGCTGGTCGAGTCGACGCGCGGCAAGCTCGGCGGCTACCGCCTCACGCGCACGCCGGAGGAATATACGGTCGGCTCCGTGCTCAAGCTCGTCGAGGGCACGCTCGCGCCCGTCTCGTGCCGGCAGGAGGACGCCTGCCCGAAGCACGGCCAGTGCGCCGCGCTGCCGCTGTGGGAGAAGCTCGACGCCATCGTCGACGGATTTCTGGAGTCCGTCACGCTCGCCGACGTCCTGTCCGGTCACATCCCCGGATAAACAGAAAATTTTTTCAATTCCCATTGACTTTATGGGAATTGAATGTTAGGATATGCCTACCAAGTGAAAATCGTTCTTTCAGAAAGAGGGAAACCGCATGAATGTCTACGCTGATAACGCAGCCACCACGGCGCTCAGCCGGACTGCGCTCGACGCGATGATGCCCTATCTCACCGACCTGTACGGCAACCCGTCGAGCCTGTACACGCTCGGCCAGAAGTCGGCCGAGGCCATCGCCGACGCGCGCGAGCGCGTGGCAAAGTGCATCAATGCCGAGCCGCGCGAGATCATCTTCACCGGCGGCGGCAGCGAGGCCGACAACCAGGCCATCCTGAGCGCCGCGCAGTACGGCGCCATGAAGGGAAAAAAGCACATCATCTCCACGAAGTTCGAGCACCACGCCATTTTGCACACGCTCGAAAGGCTCAAAAAGCAGGGCTATGACATCACGCTGCTCGACGTCCACGAGGACGGCCTCGTCCGCCCGGACGAATTAAAGGCCGCCATCCGGCCGGACACCGCGCTCGTGACCGTCATGTTCGCCAACAACGAGATCGGCACCATCCAGCCCATCGAGAAAATCGGCGAAATTTGCCATGAGGCCGGCGTCCTGTTCCACACCGACGCCGTCCAGGCCGCGGGCCACGTCGCCATCGACGTCCGCGCCATGCACATCGATTACCTGTCCATGGCCGCGCACAAGTTCCACGGCCCAAAGGGCACCGGCGCGCTCTACGCCCGCAAGGGCGCCCCGCTCTACAACCTCATCGAGGGCGGCGCGCAGGAGCGCGGCAAGCGCGGCGGCACGGAGAACGTCGCCGGCATCGTCGGCATGGCCGCGGCGCTCGGCGAGGCCGTCGATAACCTCGAAAAGAACGCCGCCTACGTCTCCGGCCTGCGCGACCGGCTCATCGCCGGCCTGTCGAAGATCCCGCACAGCCGCTTAAACGGCGACGCCGCGCGCCGCCTGCCCGGCAACGTCAACTTCGTCTTTGAGGGCGTCGAGGGCGAGAGCATGCTCCTGCTGCTCGACGCGAAGGGCATCTGCGCCTCGTCCGGCTCCGCCTGCACGTCCGGCTCGCTCGACCCCAGCCACGTGCTGCTTTCCATCGGCCTGCCGCATGAGGTCGCCCACGGCTCGCTCCGCCTGACGCTCTGCGAGCAGAACACGCCCGAGCAGGTCGACTATATCGTCGAGACCGTCGCCCCCATCATCGAATACCTGCGCAATATGTCCCCGCTGTGGGACGAGCTTGAGAAAGGAGAGCGCAGCCATGTTATATAGTGAGAAGGTCATGGACCACTTCACCAACCCCCGCAACGTCGGCAAGATCGACGACGCCGACGGCATCGGCCAGGTCGGCAACCCGAAATGCGGCGACATCATGCGGATGTATATCAAGGTCAAGGACGGCATCATCACCGACGTCAAGTTCAACACCTTCGGCTGCGGCAGCGCCATCGCGACGAGCTCCATCGCCACGGAGATGATCAAGGGCAAGCCCATCGAGGACGCCCTGAAGCTGTCGAACAAGGCCGTCGTCGAAGCCCTCGACGGTCTGCCGGCCTATAAGCTCCACTGCTCCGTCCTCGCCGAGGAGGCCGTCCGCGCCGCCGTGAAGGACTACTACGACAAAAACGGCATCGCCTACGACCCCAAGGACTTCCCCGCCTGCGACGACTGCGAGCACTGCGGCGAGTAAGCCAAATTCAGACACGCGAAACCGCACCTCACAAAAATGAGGTGCGGTTTTTTGCCGCCGCCGTGCTCACACGTCTGCTCCGCGCCAGTTGCGGCACGCGGCTTCCGAAAGGCTCCCCTGACAGGGGAGCTGTCGGCGGAGCCGACTGAGAGGTGAAAAGCTGCCGCATTGCAGAGCGCTTCCGGAAATTCGCGGCCGCAAAAACCTCTCCGTCACGGCCGTACCGGCCGCGCCACCTCCCCTTTCAGGGGAGGCTTTGGGCGCGCCGCGTCGTTTTCAGCGCGCCGATTGCCCCGCGCGTCTTCCGGATGGCTCCCCTGACAGGGGAGCTGTCGGCGGAGCCGACTGAGAGGTGAAAAGGCTGCCGTTTTGCAGCGCGCTTCCGAAAATTCGCGGCCGCAAAAACCTCTCCGTCACGGCCGTACCGGCCGAGCCACCTCCCCTTGCACAGGGGAGGCTTTGCCGCGTCCCGCGTCCGACCGCTGAGCAATACCGTTCACGCCGTAGGGCGGGATGACCCCATCCCGCCGCAGACTGCGCCATCGCGTCTGCGCCGCGCCCATTCCCGGCACGCGCCTACCGAATAGCTCCCCCTTACACAGGGGAGGTATTGCCGCGCCGCGTCATCGCCGCCGCTAAAAAAGAACGGTCATCCTGAGCGGAGCGAAGCGGAGTCGAAGGATCTTCCCGGTTGCGGTAGTCTTTCGCCCTGTTCCGGCGCCGGTGTTCAGCGCGGCCATACCGCCAATCGGCAAGACCCTTCGGCTTCGCTCAGGGTGACAGGTCTTATTTGGCGCTATCACGCAATCGGCCTTTCGGGCGGATGCTATCCGCCCCTACAGAGCCGCGCGCCCTCCCTCCCCAAAAAATCTGAATTTTCCCCATTTCCCTCTTGCATTTTCCCCGTCCGTCGGCTATAATGTGGGTCGATAAAGCAAGGGAGGCGCTGCCTGATGTGCAATTTCGCGGTCAACGTGAAGCACGACGGGGTCGGTGCTTCTTTTTTTGCGCAGACCGCCGGGGCCGCGGCCCGGACGGGGCTTTGTTTCTGATTTTTTCAGAAGTCTCCGCTCCTTCCGTTTCGTACCGCTTTTTCCGACGGCAACGAAAAGGGAGGAGTATTTTTTTATGAACCTGACTTACGGAATCCACGACAAGCCGAAGTTCGGCCAGACGATCCTCTTCGCCATCCAGCAGCTGCTGGCCATCATGGCGGCGACGATCGCCGTCCCGGCCATCATCGGCAACGGCATGAGCCAGACGGCGGCGCTGTTCGGCGCGGGCGTCGGCACGATCGTCTACCTGCTCTTCACGAAGTTCAACAGCCCGGTCTTCCTCGGCTCGTCCTTCGCGTTTTTGGGCTCGATGGCCACGGCGTTTGCCGGCGCGGTGTCCATGCAGGCCGGCTACGCGGGTCTGCTGCTCGGCGCGGCCTTTGCCGGCCTTGTCTACGTCGTCATCGCCATCATCGTCAAGGCCGTCGGCGTCGGCTGGGTCAATAAGCTCATGCCGGCCGTCGTCATCGGGCCGACCGTCGCCATCATCGGCCTGTCGCTGGCCGGCAACGCCGTGGGCGACCTCTTCACCGGCGCGGTCAAGACGGAGGTCGACGGCGTGCTCGTCCAGAGCGCGTCCACCTACCTCTGCCTCATCTGCGGCCTTGTGACGCTTGCCGTCACGATGTGCTGCTCCGTCTTCGGCAAGAAGATGGTCAAAATGATCCCGTTCATCCTCGGCATCCTCGCCGGCTACGCCGTCGCCGCCGTCTTTACGCTCATCGGCCGCGCCACGGACACGGCCGCGCTCCAGATCATCAACTTCGACCTGTTTTCTTCCATGCAGTGGCTGCCGGACTTCACGTTCGTCACCGCCATCAAGGGTCTGCGCGAGGTCGACGGGTCGTACATTGCGACGGTCGCGGTGGCCTACGTCCCGGTCGCGTTCGTCGTCTTCGCCGAGCACATCGCCGACCACAAGAACCTCTCGACCATCATCGGCCAGGATCTGCTCGAGAACCCCGGCCTGCACCGCACGCTCCTCGGCGACGGCGTCGGCTCCATCGCGGGCGCCATCTTCGGCGGCTGCCCGAACACGACCTACGGCGAGTCCGTCGGCTGCGTGGCCATCTCGGGCAACGCCTCGGTCGTCACGATCCTCACCACGGCCATCCTCGCCATGGTCATCTCGTTCTTCGGCCCGTTCGCGACGTTCCTCGCCACGATCCCGAGCTGCGTCATGGGCGGCGTGTGCATCGCGCTCTACGGCTTTATCGCCGTCTCCGGCCTGAAGATGATCCAGGACGTCGACCTGGGCGACAACCGCAACCTCTTCGTCGTCTCCGTCATCCTGATCGCCGGCGTCGGCGGCATGACCCTCTCGTTCGGCAAGGTCACCATCACCGAGGTCGCCTGCGCCCTCATCCTCGGCATCCTGACAAACGCCATGCTGTCGAAAAAGGCCGCGAAATAAGAAAATTTGCAAGGCACCCCCGCGCGGCAGAAAATCTGCCGCGCGGTTTTTATTGCCTGCGCCCGCCCGCGTCCGCCCCGCGCCGCCGGACACGCCCCTGTAGGGGCGGATACCATCCGCCCGCCGGACTGCGCCATCGCGTCCGCTCCGCGCCCATTCCGGCACGCGCCCACCGAAAGGCCCCCTTGTGTAAAGGGGGCTGTCGGCGAAGCCGACTGGGGGATTGAAAGCTCGGATTTTGCAGAAGGGTTGGTTGAACGTCACGTCTTGTAGGGGCGACCCTTGCGGTCGCCCGTTCCCGCGT
>CAKTOF010000024.1 GCA_934589675.1 uncultured Oscillospiraceae bacterium | reverse complement strand
GCGCCTCGATCATGCGCCGCGCCATAGCTCCCCTGTGCAAGGGGAGCTGTCGGCGAAGCCGACTGAGGGGTTGGAGCCGGAAAGCTCGCAGGGCGCGTCCGTAAATCCGAACCGCGTGCCGCCAACCCCTCCGTCACGGCCTGCGGCCGTGCCACCTCCCCTTACACAGGGGAGGTATTGGGGCGCGGTGCGGGTTTTCGCCGCGCCTCGATCATGCGCCGCGCCATAGCTCCCCTGTGCAAGGGGAGCTGTCGGCGAAGCCGACTGAGGGGTTGGAGCTCGAAAGCTCGCAGTGCGCGTCCGTAAATCCGAACCGCGTCCCGCCAACCCCTCCGTCACGGCCTGCGGCCGTGCCACCTCCCCTTGCACAGGGGAGGTATTGGGGCGCGTACCGCAATCGCCGCATCTCTTTCCCATAAAAAAATCCTCAACTCCCAAAGGAGCCCTCACTATGTACCTCTCCCTCGGCTCGTCCATGGCCGTGCGCGACGCGGCGGTCATCGGCGTGTTTGACCTCGACAACACGACCGTCTCCAGGCACACCCGCGCATTTTTGCAGCGCGTGGAAAAAGAAGGCGGCCTCGTCGACGTCTCCGACGACATCCCCAAGGCCTTCGTCCTGACGGGCGAATACGGCATGGAGCGCGTCTATTTCACCCAGATGAGCGCCGCCACACTGGAGAAAAGAGCAAGGCCGCGGAAGCGCTGAAGGTTTCGCCGGCGCGCAATTGGCACGGCGGCGGGATGGGGTCATCCCGCCCTACGACTGCACCCGCCGCGTCTGCCCCGCGCCGATTACAGAATCGGCCCTCCGAAAGGCCCCCTTGTGCAAAGGGGGCTGTCGGCGGAGCCGACTGGGGGATTGTAGGGTTAGTCGAAGCACAAGGGCAGCGTCGAAACGAACCCTTCCGCAAATCCTTGAGCCTACAACCCCTCCGTCTCGCCTTCGGCGAGCCACCTCCCCTTACACAGGGGAGGCTTTGGCGCGCGGCGCATCCGGCCGCTCACTATATTCCGTAAACCACCGCTTACCCAAGCGTTTCACAGAAAACCCAGAAGGAGTGAACTCCCTTGTCCGAAGAAATTTTTGAAGAAAAAGTAGAACAGGAATACGACGCCGCGCAGATCCAGGTGCTCGAGGGGCTCGAGGCCGTCCGCAAGCGGCCGGGCATGTACATCGGCTCGACGAGCCTGTCCGGCCTGCACCATCTCGTCTACGAGATCGTGGACAACGCCATCGACGAAGCCCTCGCCGGCTTCTGCACGGAGATCACCGTCACGATCAATGCTGACGGCACCATCACCGTCACCGACAACGGCCGCGGCATCCCGGTCGACGTGCAGGCGCAGACCGGCCGGCCGGCGCTCGAGGTCGTCTACACGGTGCTCCACGCGGGCGGCAAGTTCGGCGGCGGCGGCTACAAGGTCTCCGGCGGCCTGCACGGCGTCGGCGCGAGCGTCGTCAACGCCCTGTCCGAGTGGCTGATCGTCCAGGTCCAGCGCGACGGGCACATCTACGAGATGCGCTTTTCCCGCGGCGCCATCACGCAGGAGATGACGATCGTCGGCACGACCGACAAAACCGGCACGACCGTCACCTTCAAGCCCGACCCCGAGATGTTCGAGGACACGACCTATGACTACGAGACGCTGCACACGCGCATGCGCGAGCAGGCGTTTTTGAACGGCGGCCTGCGCATCACGACCGAGGACAGGCGCGCCGGGCAGGAGCAGCGCGACGAGATGCACTACGCCGGCGGCATCCGCGAGTTCGCCTCGTATCTCAACCGCAACAAGACGCCGCTGCACACGGACGTCATCTATCTGTCCGGCACGCGCGACGACGCCATGGCCGAGGTCGCCATCCAGTATAACGACGGCTACAACGAGAATCTGCTCTCGTTCGCCAACAACATCCACACGCCCGAGGGCGGCATGCACGAGACGGGCTTCAAGGCCGCGCTCACGCGCGTGCTCAACGCCTACGGCGTCTCCCACGGCATCCTCAAAAACGACGACAAGGTCTCCGGCGAGGACTGCCGCGAGGGCATCACGGCCGTCATCTCCGTCAAGCTCTCCGAGCCGCAGTTCGAGGGTCAGACGAAGGCCAAGCTCGGCAACTCCGAGATCCGCACGCTCGTCGACACGATCATGAGCCGCCAGCTCGCCGAGTTCTTCGAGGAGAATCCGGCCATCGCCAAGACGATCCTCGACAAGGCCATGACCGCCAACCGCGCCCGCGAGGCCGCGCGCAAGGCGCGCGAGTCCGTCCGCCGCAAGACAGGCCTCGAGTCCGGCCAGATGCCCGACAAGCTGCGCGACTGCAACGAGCGCGACCCCGGCCTCACCGAGATCTACATCGTCGAGGGCGACTCCGCAGGCGGAAGCGCCACGCAGGGGCGCGACTCGCGCTTTCAGGCCATCCTGCCGCTCTGGGGCAAGATGCTCAACGTCGAAAAGGCGCGCGCCGATAAGGTCTACGGCAACGACAAGCTCCAGCCCGTCATCACGGCGCTTGGCGCCGGCATCGGCGAGGAATTTGACCCGGACAAGCTGCGCTACCATAAAATCATCATCATGGCCGATGCCGATGTCGACGGCAGCCACATCCGCACGCTGCTTCTGACGTTCTTCTTCCGCTTCATGCGCCCGCTCATCGAGCAGGGCTACGTCTACTCCGCCGTCCCGCCGCTCTATAAGCTCACGCGCGGCAAGGTAAGCCGCGTGGCCTACTCCGACGAAGAGCGCGACGCCATCTCGAATGAGCTGCGCGCCGATAACCCCAACGCCAAGGTCGACATCTCCCGCTATAAGGGCCTCGGCGAGATGAACCCGCACGAGCTGTGGGAGACCACCATGAACCCCGAAACAAGAACCCTCCGCCGCATCTGCCTCGAAGACGCCGTCCGCGCCGACGAGATCTTCACCGTCCTGATGGGCGAGCAGGTCGAGCCGAGAAAGAAATTCATCGAGCAGAACGCAAAGTACGTGGTGAATCTGGATATCTGACAGATCAATCGTGGCCCGCGTCCGAAATTCGCGGACGCACAAAACCTCTCCGTCACGGCCGTACCGGCCGTGTCACCTCCCCTTGCAGGGGAGGCTTTGCCGCAACGCGCCGCTGGGAACGCCGGAGCTGCGGGATGACCCCATCCCGCCGCAGACCGCGCTCTCGCGTCTCCACCGCACCAATTCGCGGAATTGGCTATCCGAAAGGCTCCCCTGCAAGGGGAGCTGTCGGCGGAGCCGGCTGAGAGGTTGAAACGCCCCCGTCTTTCATACAGCCGCCGGGCGACCGCAAGGGTCGCCCCTACAAGCCGCAAAGCAAAACACCCCCCACATCCCCCAAAGGAGTGACCCACATTGGCCAAGAAGAAAACCGACTACCGCCCGGAGGACATTGCCTATCCCGATCAGGTGATCGTGAACTCCGAGCTGGTCGAGGAAATGAAGACGAGCTACATCGACTACGCGATGAGCGTCATCGTCGGGCGCGCGCTGCCGGATGTGCGCGACGGCCTCAAGCCCGTCCACCGGCGCATCCTCTACGCGATGTACGAGGACGGCCTCACGCGCGACAAGCCGCACCGCAAGTGCGCCACGGCCGTCGGCGACGTGCTCGGCCGGTATCATCCGCACGGCGACGCGTCCGTCTACGACGCGCTCGTCCGCCTCGCGCAGGACTTTTCCATGCGCTACCCGCTCATCGACGGGCACGGCAACTTCGGCTCCGTCGACGGCGATCCCCCGGCCGCCTACCGTTACACCGAGGCGCGCATGGCGCGCCTTTCCGACGAGATGCTGCGCGACATCGAAAAGGACACCGTCGACTGGGACAAAAACTTCGACGAGACGCGGCAAGAGCCGCGCGTGCTGCCCAGCCGCTTCCCGAACCTGCTCGTGAACGGCTCGTCCGGCATCGCCGTCGGCATGGCGACGAACATCCCGCCGCACAACCTGCGCGAGGTCATCGGCGCGGCCGTGTGCGTCCTCGACGACCCGGAGTGCGAGCTTTCAGACCTCATGGAGCACATCAAGGGGCCGGACTTCCCGACGCGCGGCATCATCATGGGCCGCAGCGGCATCCGCGCCGCCTACGCCACCGGCCGCGGCCGCATCACCGTCCGCGCGCGCACGGAATTTGAAGAGCACGACCGCGACCGCGTCCGCATCATCGTGACGGAGCTTCCCTATCAGGTCAACAAGCGCCAGCTCATCGCGGCCATCGCCGAGCAGGTGCGCGAAAAGCGCCTCGACGGCATCTCGGACCTCCGCGACGAAACCGACCGCAACGGCATGCGCATCGTCATCGAGCTTAAGCGCGACGCGAACCCGCAGGTCGTCTTGAACCGCCTCTTCGCCCAGACGCAGATGCAGACGACGTTCGCCATCAACATGCTCGCGCTCGTCAACAACCAGTCGCAGCCGCGCATTCTCTCGCTGCGCCACATTCTCGACGAGTACCTCGCCTTCCAGGAGGAGGTCATCGTCCGCCGGACGAAGTACGACCTGAACAAGGCGCTCGAGCGGGCGCACCTGCTCGAGGGTCTGCTCATCGCGCAGGACAACATCGACGAGGTCATCCGCATCATCCGCGAGAGCTACGACAACGCGAAGGAAAATCTCATGACCCGCTTTGCCCTCGACGACGTGCAGGCGCAGGCCATCCTCGACATGCGCCTAAAGCAGCTTCAGGGGCTTGACCGCGAGAAGCTCGAGCTGGAGTACAAGCAGCTGGAAGAGCGCATCGCCTATTACCGCGAGCTTCTGGCCGACCCCGAGAAGGTCAAGGCCGTCCTCCGCGAGGAGCTCGTCGCCCTCGCCGAAAAATATGGCGACGACCGCCGCACCGAGATCCAGGACGTCGAGGACGAGCTTGACATCGAGGACCTCATCGAGGAGGAGGACTGCATCTACACCCTCTCCGAGGCCGGCTACCTCAAGAGAATGCCCGCCGACGCCTACAAGGCGCAGCACCGCGGCGGCCGCGGCATCTCGGCCGCGACGCTCAAGGAGGCCGACTGCGTCAAGTACCTCTTCACCGCCTCGACGCACGATTACCTGCTCTTCTTCACCAACCGCGGCCGCGTCCACCGCAAGAAGGGCTACCAGATCCCCGAGGCCAGCCGCACCGCGCGCGGCACGGCCATCGTCAACGTCCTGCCGCTCGAGCCGGACGAGCGCGTCACGGCCATGGTCTTTACGCGCAAATTTACCGACAACGAGTACCTCATGATGGTCACCCGCCGCGGCACGGTCAAGCGCATCGCGCTTTCGTCCATCTTCACCGCCCGCAAGGCCGGCATCCGCGCTTTGACGTTAGATGAGGGCGACGAGCTCATCTCCGTCTTTAAGACGGCCGGCGAGGACAAGGTGCTCATCGCCACGCACGACGGCCGCGCCATCTGCTTTGACGAGCGCGACGTCCGCCCGATGGGACGCGACGCCGCCGGCGTCCGCGGCATCCGCCTGCGGGGCGGCGACTTCGCCGTCGGCGCGGAGCTTTATCAGGCGGGCACGACCATCCTCACCGTCACCGAGCGCGGCTACGGCAAGCGCACCGCCGTCGAGGAATATCTCCGCGGCGACTCCGGCGCCCCGCAGGGCCGCGGCGGCTCGGGCATGAAAAACTACAACCTCACGCCCAAGACCGGCGCCGTCGCCGGCATCTGCACCGTCACGGACGACGACGACGTCATGCTCATCGAGTCCGGCGGCGTCATGATCCGTCTCCACGCCGCCGACGTCGGCGTCTACTCCCGCGCCGTCCAGGGCGTCATCGTCATGCGCGTGGAAGAAGGCAGCCGCGTCACCGGCGTCGTCGCCGTCGCAAGGGAGGAAGACCCGCCCGAGACCCCGGAGACGGAAGCCACCGACCCGACCGAATAACGCCCGCGCCCTGTAGGGGCGGATACCATCCGCCCGCCCGCTGCGCGCCCATTACGGAACAAACTAAAAAAGACCTGTCACCCTGAGCGAAGCCGAAGGGTCTTGCCGATTGCGGCACGCGCCAAAGCCTCCCCTGTGCAAGGGGAGGTGGCACGGCGAAGCCGTGACGGAGGGGTTGTAGGCTGAAAGGTCAGCCGCAGGGTTCGTCCTGACGCGGCCCTTCCGCAAAATCCGACCCTACAATCCCCCAGTCGCCTCCGGCGACAGCCCCCTTTCCTCATTAAAACCGCCCGCGGGGCGGGAATAAGGATAGGGGGCTACGGCCTAAAAGGGGAGGCTTTGGCGCGTTCTTCTATTTCACCTCATAATATTGGAGTCCCACATGAAACACGTCACCATCTACACCGACGGCGCCTGCTCCGGCAATCCCGGCCCGGGGGGCTGGGGCGCGATCCTGGAGTACAACGGCCGCCGCAAGGAGCTCTCCGGCGGCGAGAGATCGACGACGAACAACCGCATGGAGCTCATGGGCGTCATCTCCGCCCTCTCCGCCCTGACCGAGCCGTGCGCCGTCGCGCTCTATACCGACTCGCAGTATATCGTGAACGCCATGACGAAGGGCTGGGCCGTCAAATGGCAGAAAAACGGCTGGATGCGCAACAAAAAAGACCCGGCCTTAAACCCCGACCTCTGGCAGCAGGTGCTCGATCTGTGCCAGAAGCACGAGGTCACCTTCCACTGGGTCAAGGGCCACGCGGATAACCCCAACAACAACCGCTGCGACCAGCTCGCCGTCGCCGAGCGAATGAAGTTCGCGTAAAGACCGCGCCGATTAGCGGCACGCGGCCGCGAATTTCCGCCGCGCCCAAGCCTCCCTTGTGCAAAGGGAGGTGGCACGGCCGGTACGGCCGTGACGGAGGGATTGTAGGCTGAAGGGCTTGCCGCAGGGTTTGTTTTAACGCTGCCGCAACGCTCCGGTCGACCCTACAATCCCCCAGTCGCCTCCGGCGACAGCCCCCTTTACACAAGGGGGCCATTCGGAAGCCGCGCGCCGCAACCGGCGTAGAGCAGACGCCCTGCCGCAGGCCGGCGGGCGGATGATATCCGCCCCTACAGGTGCGTGTCCGGTGGCGCTCAGCGGATGGATGAGGGACGCGCCCAAGCCTCCCCTGTGTAAGGGGAGGTGGCACGGCGAAGCCGTGACGGAGGGGTTGGCGGCACGCAGTTCAAATTTTCGCCCCGTCCCCCAACTTTCCTCTCCCGCATTGACAATTCCCAAAAATCCGTGTATCATCAAATCAGCTTGTAAGGAAAATTTTTCAGGGAGGTTCTGTACATGAAATTCACCGCAAAAACACTCTTTGCGCTCGTCGGCGCAGTGCTGGCGCTGCTCATGCTGATCCTGCCGTTCGCAACGGCCAGCGCGTTCGGCATGAAGGAGTCCATCAGCGGCTTCAAGGCCATGTTCTCCGACTCGGAGGGGCTGTACATCGCGTTCTTCATCTGGCTGGCGTTTCTCGCCGGCCTGGCCGGCATCGTGCTGCTGTTCCTCGGCAAGGGCAGCAAGATCGCGGGCATCGCCTTCGGCGTCTGCGCCCTGTCCGAGCTTCTCTACATCGTCACCTTCAGCAGCCAGAACATGAGCGAGTGGGGCATCACGCTCTCCGTCCATGCCGGCGTGGGCGCGTGGCTCGCGCTCATCTTCAACGCCGCCGCGGCCGTCTTCGCCCTGCTCGGCGACAAGTTCCCGTTCCTCAACAAGGTCAACGTCGGCTCCGTCACCGACAAGCTCGACTCCGCCGCCGCCTCGTTCCAGAAGACGACCGGCTCCGTGGCCGGCTCGATCAAGTCCGCCGCCGCGAAGAAGGAGACCGTCTGCCCGAACTGCGGCGCGAAGACCACGCCGGACAGCAACTTCTGCCTCGCCTGCGGCGCCAAGCTCGAGCAGCCCGCACCTGAGCCGGAGACGCCTGCCGTCCGCTTCTGCCCGAACTGCGGCGCCCAGCTCGGCGCCGACTCCGCCTTCTGCCCGAACTGCGGCACGAAGTGCTGAAAAATCGCAGAATTAAGCGCCGCCGCCCGACAAAGGCGGCGGCGTTTTTGCGCCAGGACAGCAAAAAACCGCCCCGTCCGGGGCGGTTTTTTGATCTCACCTTCCCTGCATCTGCCGCAGGGTCTTAGAAAATTCGTCGTAGAATTCCGCGGCGGTTCCGGCCTTCGCGCCGGCGAAGTAGCCGCACGGCTCGAGCCGCGTCTGGCCGAAGCGCGCCGAGAACGTCTTGCCCACGCCGAGCGCGCACGCGAACGGCAGCATCCGGTAGTAGTACTGCGGATCCTGCCGCAGCAGGCGGCGGAGCTGCTTCTCCTGCGCGCCGGTCAGAAATGCGCGCAGCGACCGCAGCCGCGCGAGCATGTCGCACCCCGCCCTCGTCCGGCGGCCGCCGCTGGCCGTGGCCAGCCCGCACAGCGCCGCGCAGAGCGCGGCGAGCGCCGTCCCGACGCGCACGCCCGTCAGGGCGCCGAGCAGCAGCATGCAAAGCGCGCCGGCGGCCGCGAGCGCGGCGAGCGGATATTTCTCCCGCCGCACGGCGGCCATGGCGCCGTGGCTGACGACAAACCCGAGCGCTGCTCCCGCAAGCGCGAGCAGCAGACCCGGCACCCAGCGCGCCACGGCGAGCTGGTCGATGGCCGCGCCCGCGCGGCCGCACGCGGCGGCGCACGACGCGCTCGCAATGAGCCGCAGCAGCGCGGGGCTGCCGCTTTTTTTGTCGAAGATCCGCCGGTTCCAGTGCGCCGCGAGCGGCCGGGTGATCCCCGCGCACGCGCGGCGGAACGCCGACCCGCAGGCGACGCGGTCAGATCCGGAAAAAATTTCCGAAAACAGTCTGCGCTCGTAGCCCTTGCGCTCGTTGCCCATGCCCATCGTGCGCGTGAGGACGATCTCGCGCTGCCCGCGCGCGACGGTCAGATAGCCGAGGCTCGCCCACTGCACGACCGTGAGCGCCGCGTCCGGCCGCGCGCCGGACAGCAGCAGCGGCACGTCGCCCGCGCACACGCCGTCGGGCGGGAGCATCTGCCGCCGCACGCGCACGCGCGGCGAGCGCAGCGTGAAAAGCCAGTACAGCGCCGCCGCGAGCACCAGCAGCGGCACGATGAGCCGATCCGGCGCAAAAAAGCTCGCGACCGCGCCCGGCGCGGTGAAAAATCCGCCCGGCAGAGCCAGCTCCAGCGTCAGCGACTCATGGTCGAGCAGCGGATTTACCAAGCTACCGGTGATTTTTTTGTCCACAATATCCAAAGAAACGCCGTCGCCGGTCAGCTCGCCGTAGTACCCGCTCATGAGCTTCGCCGCCCCGTCCGGGACGGCATTTGGCAGCTCGACCGTGAAGCTCACGCCCGAAACGCTGCCCGGCCAGTGCGCGCAAAGAAGCGCAAGCTCCGCGCGCGTGCCCGTTTCGGCGTCCTCTGAAAACGGCAGCGTGCCCGTCCAGCTGACGGTGTACGTGCCGGGGACGCAGAAGCTCTGGCGCGAGGTCAGCGTGAGAAAATAGACGCCGTCCGTCCGCGAGAGCGCCGTGTCATACCCGGCCGCCGACGCGCCCGTGACGTTTGGCCCGAGCGGGATCGTGATGGCCGTGTCCGCCCCGTCGAACGACAGCGCCGCCGTCAGGACCGCGCTGTACGACCCGTCGGCCGCGACCGTAAAGTCCACGTCGAGCTTCGTCGCCTCAAATTCCGTCACCGCCGCCCCGGCCGAAATGCCGAGCACCAGCGCAAACAGCAAAAAAAGCACACCCCGCCGCATCGCCCGCATCGCCTCACCGCCTTTTGGTTTACATAGTATGGTTTAGCATAGCACATTTTGCCGAAAAACGCAACCGGCGCGGCGAAAACGGCGGCGCTCAGCGGATGGATGCGCGACGCGGCAAAGCCTCCCTTGTGCAAAGGGAGGTGGCACGGCCGGTACGGCCGTGACGGAGGGATTGTAGGGCGGAGGGCTTGTACTGCGCCGATTTAGCCGCACAGACCCGTAGGGGCGCCCCTACAAGACGTGACGTTCAACCAACCCTTCTGCAAGATCCGAGCTTACAATCCCCCAGTCGCCTCCGGCGACAGCCCCCTTTACACAAGGGGGCCATCCGGAAGCCGCGCGCCGCAACCGGCGCAGAGCAGACGCCCTGCCGCAGTCCGGCGGGCGGATAGCATCCGCCCGCAAAGCCGATTGTGTGCCGGCGCAAAAAAACGCGCGCGCCGGCGCAAAAAAACTCCCGGCGCACGTTCGTGCGCCGGGAGCAGAAAATGTTTCACATGAAACGGTCAGATTAGAACGCGTTGTACCACTCCGGCTCGTTGCTGTGCTCGAAGACGTACGGGTTCTCGATCTCGCCGTTCTCGACCTTCTTGAACCACTCGCCGGCGCGCTTCGGCATGCCGGCCCACATCTCGAGGTTCATCGGCTGCTCCATGTCGTGCGTGGCGTAGCGGTAGTCGTTGACGCGGGAGATGTACTTCTCGTCCTGCTGCGCGGAGTTCTCGTCGCCCAGCGTGCCCTCGGCAACGCGGAGGAGGGAGCCGTACTGCTCGGAGGTGGTGTGCAGCTTCAGGTCCTGCATGAACAGCTTCATGAGCGGGCGCTTGGCCAGGTTGGACATGATGCAGCGGTTCTCATACGGCATACGCTTCCACATACGGGCGATCTCCCAGGCGCGCTCGACAGCCTTGCCCTTCGGCACGACTTCGGAGCACAGGCCCCAGTCGAGCATCTGCTGCGCGGTGACCTGACGGGAGGTCATCATGTAGTAGTTGCCCTTCTTGGTGCCGAGGTAATGCTGGAACATCAGACCCATGCCGTCGCCCGGGACAAGGCCGCCCTGCGCGTGCGGGACCTCGATCTTGGTGTCCTCGGTGACGATGGTGACGTCGCAGAGCATGGCGGAATCCCAGTGGAAGCCGGGGCCCGGCATGGCGCCGATGGTCGGGACCTGCAGGTCGAAGACCATGTTCTTGATGAGGTTGGTGTCGTCGAAGTACTGATGCTCAAAGCGCTGACGCGGCAGCTCGGAGTAGGTCTCCCAGCCGTTGGCGTCGGACTCGATCATCCAGTTGTCGCCGATGTGGGTGTAGATGATGATCTCGTTCTCGAGATCCATGGAGATGTAGCGGGTGAGCTGGCTCATCGCGCGATGAGACATGCCGCTGTGGTGCATCGGGCCGTCCTTCGTCTTCCAGGTGACCTGGAGGATGCCGTCCTCGCGCTTGAGGTCCGCGAAGTCCTTGAACCACTCCTTGTACTCGTCAAGCCCCGGGAGCTTGACATAATCAGCTAACGGTTTTGCCATAATTGAAAGTGCCTCCTCAAAAGTATGGTCGCTCCCGCTGGGAGCAATTTGCGGCCAAAACCTTTTGGGGACCGCGCTTTTTGGCGCAGCTTGGCCGCCTTTTTATATAGTATCATGATGTGAAAACGATGTCAAGCCCTGCACAAACAGGGCGTTTATGCGCGTTTTTACTGGACCTCGTTCTCCGTTATGACCGTTTCGAGCCCCTCGGTTTTTCCGAAGTACGCGTCCATGACCGCGCGCGCGGCGTTGGCGAGATAGCCGCCCTGCGCGCCCTTTTCGACGTAGACGACGATGGCGATCTCCGGGTCGTCATAGGGCGCGTAGCAGACGAAGCTGGCGTTGTCCGAGCCGAGGCCGCCGTGCTGCGCCGTGCCGGTCTTGGCCGCGACGGCGACGGAGTAGTCGGCCAGGTAGCTTGACGCCGTGCCGCTCGTGACCGTCATGCGCATGCCCTCGCGCACGCAGGACAGCGCCTCGTCGGACATGCTCAGCGTGCTCTCAATCTCCGGCTCGTTTTCCATGACGACGGACGTGTAGTCCGACGAGACGACGCGGCGCAGGTACGTCGCGCGGCAGCGCGTGCCGGAATTGGCCAGCGCGGCCGTGTAGCAGGCAAGCTGCATTGGCGTGAACTTGTTGTCGCCCTGGCCGATGGCGACCTGGAGCGTGTCGGCGCCGTACCAGCCGGAGCGGTCGGGATCGTCGGCGTAGACCTCCTTCTTTGTCTCGGGATTGCCGCGCGAGCCGATCTCCTCCGGAAGCTCGATGCCCGTGTGCTCGCCGAGGCCGAGCCCCTTGGAGACCGTGTCGATGGCCTCGATGCCGGCGCGGCGGCCGATCTCGTAGAAGTAGTAGTTGCACGACTCGGCCAGCGCCTGCATCATGTTGATCGTCCCGTGCGTCATGCCCCGCTTCCAGAGAAGGCACGCCGGCTGATAGTCGTCATAATAGGTGTAAAGACCCTTGTCCTCGATCTCGTAGTACCGGCCGATGCCCTCAAAGTCGATGGCCGCGATGGCCGTGACCATCTTGAAGACCGAGCCGGGGTCATACGGCGCGAGCAGCACGCGGTTATACATCGGCGAGTAGGGCGTCTCGAGCAGCTCGTTGAAGCTCTGCGAGTATGTGGACAGGTCGTAGGTCGGATAGCTCGCCGACGAGAGAACGTCGCCCGTTTTGACGTCGAGCACGACCATCGCGCCGCCCTCGGCGTCCGTGCCCTCGTGCTCGGAGCCGACGCCGTTTTCGCGCAGCGACAAAATGACGTCCTCGAGCGCCTGCTCCGTGACGGCCTGAAGGCCGATGTCGATCGTCAGAACGACGTTGTTGCCCGCGACCGGCTCCGTCGAGTAATGCTGCTCGACGATCTGCCCGTCGGACGAGATCGTCGTCACGCGCGTGCCGTCCGTGCCGTGCAGGTAGTTTTCAAACGCTTTTTCCACGCCGTCCTTGCCGACGCGCGCGTTCATGGAGTAGCCGAGCTGCTGATAATCCGACCACTCCTCGCTCGTCATCGCGCCGACGGAGCCTAAAATGTGCGCGCACAGGTCGGTGGCGTACTCGCGCACGCTCGTCGTCTCGACGGCAAGGCCGGGCGTGCCCAGCTCGAGCAGCGCGGCCATCGCGTCGGAGGGCACGTCGTAGCAGAGCGTGTACGTCTCGAGCGTCGTGTAGTAGCGCAGCGACAGCTCAAAGCGCAGCCCGACGACGCGGCGCACCTGCTCGTCCGTCCACTCGTCCGGGATGGAGTACGCCCTGCGCATCTGGCGGATGAGGTTTTCCGCGGACATGTCCGAGTCCCACCCGCGCTCGCGCAGGTACGTCCGGAAATAGCCGCGCCACGCGCTCGAGAGCTCGTCCGTCGTGTACGCATACGGCCGCTCGAGCGTCACGGGCAGATGGTCGATGTAGGCAACGCCCAGCCGCGCGCATGTCTCGGCGAGCGCGAGCAGGCTCCCGTTCGGGTCGGACGAGTTGAAAAGCGCGTAGTTTGTGATGGTCAGGTTGTAGCTTGCGCGGTTCGTGACGAGCACGTTGCCGTTGCGGTCTAAAATATTCCCGCGCGCGGCGGACACCTGCGTGTAGTAGGTGTAGGTGCTGCCGAGCGCCGCCTCGTCCTCGGCCACCGCGGCTGCCTGCATCTTATAGACGCTGCCGGCGAATGCGCCCAGCCCGAGGAAGATGAGCATCAGCAGCACGCCGATGCGAAACCGAATGCGTCGTTCCATAAAACCCCTCCAGCGGCGCCCTCACGCGCCCGGCCCGCGGCCGATCCGCGCGATGAAATGCGCCGGAACGTAAAAAAGCGGAAAAAAGCAAAGACTGATCCCGAGCGACGGCAGCAGATACGCCGCCGCCTGCGCCCCGCCGGCCGCGCCGAGATACAGCCGCAGCAGAAAGCACGTCCCGTCGCACAGCAGCAGCGTCATCGCGCAAAGCCCGGCCGCCGGCAGGAGCTTCTTCGTCAGCACGACCTGACAAAGTCCCCCGCACAGCACGCCCGCGACGGTCAGCGTCACGATCTGCGCGCTGCCGTAGTCCGCGCCCGACAGGCACCACAAGCTCGCCGCCGCCAGCGCAAACGCCCCGCCGCCCTCCGCGCCCTCCTGCATCGAGACACAGGCGACCGCCAGCGGCACGCACGAGACAAAAAACCCATGGATCCCGCGGGAGAGCACGACGGTCTGCACCATCATCGCAAACAGAAAGACAAGCGCGTAAAGCGCCCAGCGAAGAACAAAAAAAAGCCGCCTCGTGGTCATAGGGAGCCTCCTTTCACGGGGGGATGGGAAGTGGAAAGATGAAAGTGGATGGCGGACTGCGCCATCGCGTCTGCTCAGCGCCAATTCCTGCTGCGCGGCTTCCGAATGGCTCCCCTGTGCAAGGGGAGCTGTCGGCGTCAGCCGACTGAG
Organism: uncultured Oscillospiraceae bacterium; assembly: GCA_934589675.1. Classification (GTDB taxonomy): domain Bacteria; phylum Bacillota; class Clostridia; order Oscillospirales; family Oscillospiraceae; genus CAKTOF01. The sequence goes on along the minus strand of CAKTOF010000024.1, from coordinate 4,785 downwards.
GGGTTGGAGCCGAAAGCTTGCAGAGCGCCGCGAAAATTCGCAGCCGCGTCCCGCCAACCCCTCCGTCACGGCTTCGCCGTGCCACCTCCCCTTGCACAGGGGAGGCTTTGGCGCGGCGCGTCGTTCCGCCCCTACAGGGCGCGCCGCCGCATTTTCAGCGCGCACCCCGCGCACCTCACTCCTCGAACTGCGTGATGACGAACACCTGCTCGAGGCTGTCGAAGTCGGCGGCGGGGGTGATGTCGGCGTATTTGCTCACGCCGGTCTCGTCGAAGCCGACGCCGGCGATGTAGCCGATGATCAGGCCCTTGGGATAGAGCGTCGAGCCGGTCGTGAGCACCTGGTCGCCGTTCTGCGGGACGGCGGACGTGGACAGATAGCCCAGACGCAGCGCGTACTGGCCGCTGCCCTGCCAGGCGCCCTGCACGACGCCCGTGTCGCCGGACGAGGCGACGGACGCGGGGACCTCGCTCGAGGCGTCGCGGATGGTCGTGACCGTGGACCAGTTCGTGCCGGCCTCCGTCACGATGCCGACGACCTGACCGTGCTCGGTGATGGCGCACATGCCGCGGCTGACGCCGTCGCGCTCGCCGCAGTCGAGCGTCAGCGTGCTCGTCCAGCGCGTGGCGGAGCTGGCCGTGACATAGCCCGAGGCGAGCGTGAAGTCCGGATTTTCATCCAAAAGGCCGAGCAGCTCGCGCAGGCGCTCGTTCTCGCGCCGGTAGACCTCCGCGTCGCGCGTGGCCTGCTCCATGTCGGAAAGGCGCTGCCGCAGCGCCTCGTTGTCGGCGGCGAGGCTGTCATATTCAAATAAGTACCCGTAGATGCGCTCGGCCTGCCGCGTGAGCGCCGCCGTCCCGGCGCGCAGCGGCGTGAGCAGGACGTTCGCGGCGTTGCGCCCGAACGTCGTCCCGCCGGACGAGACGAGCACGGCCAGCGCCGTCAGGATCGCAAGCACGACGGCCGCGATGACGATCGCGCGCACGCGCGTGGTGAAGATCTTTTTCAAAGCCATCCCGCCTTACAGAATTTTCTCGCCGAACTGCCCGAGCAGCCCGCTCAGCGCGCACAGCGGCAGCCCCATGACGTTGTAGAAGTCGCCGTCGATCTTTTCCACAAAGATCGCGCCGATGCCCTGCGCGCCGTAGCTGCCGGCCTTGTCCATCGGCTCGCCGGTGGCGATATAGCGGGCGATCTCATCGTCCGTGATCTCCCGGAACGTCACGTCCGACCGGTCGACAAGCCCGGCGCGCCGGCTCCCGCGCTTTGCCGCGACGCCGGTGTACACCGTGTGCGTCCGCCCGGACAGCGCGCGCAGCATCCGCGCCGCGTCGGGCGCGTCTGCCGGCTTGCCGAGCACGCGCCCGCCCAGCACGACGATCGTGTCGGCCGCGAGCACCAGCTCGCCTTCGCCGGCCGGCACCGCCGCCGCCTTGGCCGAGGCCACCCGCAGCACCTCGTCCGCCGGGTCGCGCTCCGGGTCAAAGTGCTCGTCAATATCCGCCGGCCGGACGGTAAAGTCCAGGCCGAGCATGGTAAGTAGCTCCCGCCGCCGCGGCGAGGAGGACGCAAGAATGATGGACATGGGGAGGATCTCCTTTGAAATGTTGAAATGGGTGAAAAAGCCGCCGCCAAGCAGAGCGCTTCCGAAAATTCGCAGCCACAAAAAAACCTCTCCGTCACGGCTTCGCCGTGCCACCTCCCCTTTCAGGGGAGGCTTTTGGCGCGGTGCTCGCGCGTCTGCTCTGCGCCCATTGCGGCACGCGCCCTCCGAATAGCTCCCCTGTGCAAGGGGAGCTGTCGGCGTCAGCCGACTGAGGGGTTGGAGCCGAAAGCTTGCAGAGCGCCGCGAAAATTCGCCGCCTCGTCCCGCCAACCCCTCCGTCTCGCCTTCGGCGAGCCACCTCCCCTTACACAGGGGAGGTATTGCCGCGGCGGGGAATTTCCTCACTCCACCCCGCGCCCGTACAGCCCTCTCGTGCACGCGCCGGGGTCGAACGGGGCGGCGGAATCCCACGCGCGCAGGGTCGCGGCGACCTGCGCGGGGCTTTCGGTCGTAAAGCGCAGCCGCGCGAGCGCGACGCCGAGGTCGGCCAGCTCGCGCTGGCGGTCGAGCAGATAGAGCTTCCGGCTGTTTAAGATCACGTTCCGGCACGAGCCGGGGTCGCGCACGACGGGGAAATTCTCGCCCTTGCGGTCGGTCAGCGTGAAGCCCGCGCCGCAGGCGCAGGTGCCGGTGCGGTTTTTCATGACGCAATTCTCCGTGAGCATGAGCGGCAGGCGGCCGTAGACGATCATCTCGCACGGCGCGTCCTTGGACAGGTCGCGGAGCTGCGGCAGGCTCAGCTCAAACGACGCCGTGACCGAGCGCAGCCCCTCGTGCGCGAAATGGCGCATGGCGCGGGAGTTAAAGACGTTCAGGCCAAAGTCGCCGCGCAGGGAAAATCCGCGCGAGCGCGCGAGCGGGAACTGCCCGAGATTTCCGCACAGCGCCGTGCGCACGCCGAGGTCGAACGCGCGGTCGAGATCGGACAAAAGCTGGCGCGTCTGCCCGTCCCACGTCACGCGCGGCAGGACGGCGCAGACCTCCGTGCCGTCCGGAACGCTCCGGATGCAGTCCGGATGCGCGGCCAGCTCGGACAGCGGGACGTACAAAACCTCGGGCCTTCGCCGCAGAAGCTCCGGCGTGATCTGCGCGGCGGACAGGACCTCCACGCTCAGCGCCGGGCGCTTTTTCTCGCCCGGCACGGCCGGAAAGGCGCGGTAATGCCCGATCTCCGGCTCGGCCACGCGGCCGCGGACGGCCGTCAGGTGGGACAGAACGTCGCGCCGCATGGCGTTGAGGTCGGCGGCCGAGACGGTCAGGCCGCGCTCTAAAATGGCGCGCGTGCCCGTCGCGCGGTAGGGCGTGCCGCCCGTTTTGGCAAGGCGCGCGGCCAGCTCTTCTTCGGTGAGCGGCCGCGTGCGCGCCGCCTCCGGCACGGGGCCGGTCGTCTTGCAGATGTTGCCGCGGTCGTCCTCGGCCGCGAGCATGGCGGGCTGGCCGCCCGTGATGACGGCGTAGTAGCGCACGGGGATGAGCTTGTGCTCGCCGGACTCGTAGCTTGCCCGCGCGCGGGCGAACAGCTCGCGGTCGGGCCGGTCGTCCGTGCGGATGCCGAACATCTCCGCGCCGGTCCTCCCGGCGTAATAGCCGTCCGTGAAGCCCTGCCGCGAAAAGACCTGCTGGAGCTGCGATAGCTGCTCGCGCGTGACGGGATGGCCGTCAATGGCGTCGCGGTAGATGCGCGTTGCGACGGCGACGTACTCCGGCCGCTTCATGCGGCCTTCAATTTTCAGCGAGTCGATGCCGATGGACTCCATGTCCGCAACGTAGCGCACAAGGCAGTTGTCCTTGAGGCTGAGCGGATATTTTTTCTCCGCGCGGCCGTAGCCGTACGGCAGGCGGCACGGCTGGGCGCACCGGCCGCGGTTGCCGCTGCGCGCGCCGATCATGGCGGAAAAATAGCACTGGCCGGAGTAGCTCATGCACAGCGCGCCGTGGCAGAATACCTCGGTCTCGATCGGGCTGTGGCGGCAGAGGTAGGCCAGCTCCTCGCGCGGCAGCTCGCGCGCGGGGACGATGCGCGTCATGCCGAGCGCCTGCGCCTCGCGCGCGCCCTCGAGCGAGTGCAGGCTCATCTGCGTCGACGCGTGCAGCGCCATGCCCGGCGCCATCTGCTTGGCGAGCGAGACGATGCCCAGGTCCTGCACGATGAGCGCGTCCACGCCGGCGTTCGCCGCCGCGACGATGGCCTCGGCCGCGGCCGGCATCTCGCGGTCGGAGACGAGCGTGTTGAGCGTCTGATAGACCTTCACGCCGCGGATGTGGCAGTAGGTGACGGCCTCGGCGAGCTCTTCCTCTGTGAAGTTGCGCGCGCTCATGCGCGCGTTGAACGACCCCGCGCCGAGATACACCGCGTCCGCGCCGTTCTGCACCGCCGCGTGCATCGCCTCGGCCGAGCCTGCGGGTGAGAGCAATTCGATCATAAAAAGGGCCTCATTTCCCTGAAAAAAGTAAGTGGATCCACCGGGGCGCCGCCCCGCGGCCGAACCGCGCCCTCGCGCCGGGCGCAGCCGCCAAAGTCCCCGCCCGGGACAAGCTGCTGATTCTGCTATTATAACACAGGGCAGGGTTACATAAAAGAATAAATTACAATTCCGTGACATTTTTTGCGGGAGGGATGCCGGGCAGCGCGCGGGTGGGAGCGTTTTCGCCGCGCCCACCGAAAGGCCCCCTTGTGCAAAGGGGGCTGTCGGCGAAGCCGACTGGGGGATTGTAAGCTTGGCCGAAGCACAAAGCCCGCGTCAGAACGAACCCCGCAGCAAGCCCATCAGCCTACAATCCCTCCGTCACGCCTTCGGCGTGCCACCTCCCTTTACACAAGGGAGGCTTTGCCGCTTTCTCCTGTTTTGGCGCGCCCATATCCCGCGCCGCGCCCATAGCTCCCCTGTGTAAGGGGAGCTGTCGGCGAAGCCGACTGAGGGGTTGGAGCTTTCAACCTCGCAGAGCGCCGCGAAAATTCGCAGCCCCGCACCGCCAACCCCTCCGTCACGGCCTCGCGGCCGTGCCACCTCCCCTTACACAGGGGAGGCTTTGGCGCGTCCCGCATCCGCCCGCTGCGCGCCGCCGGCCACGCACCTGTAGGGGCGGATACCATCCGCCCGTCGGACAGCGCCCGCCGCGTCTGCAATGCGCCCATTGCGGCAAGCGCCCTCCGAATGGCTCCCCTGTGCAAGGGGAGC
>CAKTOF010000023.1 GCA_934589675.1 uncultured Oscillospiraceae bacterium | reverse complement strand
ACACCTCAGAAAAGCGTGTCTATGCGCCTACAGAAGCGATAAAGGAGGAAACAAGTGAACGCAGAAAAAGCCAATATCCAGACTGGTGTTGATGCAGCCGAAATTCCGGAATACGTCTTTGAATCGCTGGCACGGAGTCTGCTTCCGGTAATTCAGAAGTACTACGAAAGCGAAGGTGGCAAAAAGGCATTTGCCGAATGGAAAGCAAAGAAGGAGATTTCAGACAGTGCATCTACATAAAGAAACCGGGAGGATTGCCCTGATCGGCAGTCCTCCCGGTTTCTTTATTACCAGTCTTCAACTTCTTCTATAAAAACAATAAATCCGAACCCATGACCAATTGGCAAAAGGTTCGGATTATATTGCATTGGTGGACGATACAAGACTCGAACCTGCGGCGGCCTGCGGCTTCGCAGCCGGCTTCGCCGCCGGATCCGCTTGGCTGCGCCAAGCTCAACGTGCCTTCGGCACGGGTCACAAGTCCGAGGGCAGGCGCGACAAAAAGCCCTGCGACTTACGTCGCAGGGCTTTACTGGTGGACGATACAAGACTCGAACTTGTGACCTCCCGCACGTCAAGCGTTCGGGTATTGGAGCGCAAGGGAGTGCGGCGGGGTCAGGTGAGGCGGGTGTTCAGGGCGGAGATGGCGGCCTGTTTGGCTTGGAAATCGGGGTGGGTGTAGCGGGCGGTTGTTTTGATGTCGCTGTGGCCGAGCAGGGTCTGGACGATGCGAAGATCGGTGCCGGAGTCGAGCAGCTGTGTGGCGAACGTGTGGCGGCAGCAGTGCGGGGACAGGCGGCGGACAGTCGGCTCGGCCTGCTGGATTTTTCGGAGCAGGCGGTCGTAGTCGCGCGAGAAATTGCGGTCGTTCACCATGGTTCCGTTCCGGGTGGAGAAGATGTATTCGCCGCAGCGCGGCAGGGCGGCGAGATGGTGGGCGACCTCGGGCATGAGCGGAATGTCGCGCAGGCTCGAGGCGGTTTTCGCAACGCCGTCGTGCGCGGTCATGCGGCCGCGGTCGTTGTACGCGCCGCGGGCGATGCGCAGCGAAGCACCGTCAAAATCCGCCCATTTCAGGCCGATGACCTCGCCGCGCCGCAGGCCGGTCGTCAGCATGAGCATGACGGCCGTGGCGATCCGCGACGGGAATTCGACGCAGTATTGCAGGATGAGAACCGTCTCGCTCAGCGTGTACGCCGCGCGCTCTTTTTCCCGCGCAGGCGGCTTTTTCAGGTGCGCGGCGGGGTTTACGCGGCACTCGCCGTTGTCGACGGCGACGGTGAACAGCGCGCGGAGCATCCCGGTCATTTTATCGACGTAGGACTTGGAATAGCCCTCCGCGAACCGGTTTAAGAAGCCTTGCAGCGTCAGCGGCCGGATGGCGTCGAGCGGCGCGCCGGTCAGCTCGTCCGGTAAAAGCGCGATGAGCAGCTCGTATTGGTGATAGGACTTCGATTTCATCGTGCCGCGCTTGTAGTTTTCAAGCCATAGCGGAATCCATTGTGCCAGGGTCATGTTCATAGATCACCTCCGGATCAGATTTGAACTGCTTGGAGCTGATGCGCACGTCACGAAAGACCGGGACGGTGAAAATGCCGTCGTTTGCTGCGACAAAGGCGTCGTAGCTCATCGGCTCTAGCAGCTTGATTTCAGGTTTCTTTTTCAGGTTGCGGGACGAGAGATACCATTTGCCGAAAATCTTCTCGTCGCCCTTGGCGATGTACTTGGACACATAGCCCACGACCTGCTCATAATTTTCGTCGAGCGGGATGCAGCTGGAAAAGCCAAACTTCCACTCGGGCATATTAAAAACTGGCTGGCCGCGATCTGTTGATATGGGCGCTCCCGTGTGGGAATTGCGCGCCCGGGTGAGGCGCAGCACGCCGGGGATGCACAGGCCGTGCATGTGAATCGCGCCGTCCGCGTGGCGCTCGGGGATGCAGACGTAGGAAAAGCCCTTGCGCCGGGTGAGATTCTTCAGCGTGACGGTCAGCTTGCGCTTGACGGCGCCGGCGTCGTAGCGGTCGATGAGCTCAGGGCTGAGCGTCCACGTGAAAAAGTGGGTGAAGCGATTGCACAGGCAGATGTCGCGCAGCGCGGCCTTGGCGCGGTGCTGGCTCGACTCGAGCGAGCGGGTCGGATCCTTTGCGTGCCCCTTGGCGGGGACGGAATAGCTGCGCAGCTCCGGCTCCCAGCCGGACGCGCGGAAGATGGGCACGTTTGCCACTTGCAGCAGCGTGGACGCAGGGTAACACTTCACGCGGGCATTGGAGCGAATGTCGGCCTCGGATGCGCGAAAAACGGCCATTGCGGCCACCTCCTGACACCAATTTGTTGATTGATCAAGTAGGGCGCCGGTGCACGCACGCGGCGCGGCGGTGGCCGGAAGCCTCCGCGCTCCGCTCGCGGAGCCATTCCGGCCGGCATTCGCCGACCGGCGTACTGCGCTGCGTCGCCCGGACTGCCTGCCCGCGCGAACCGCGCGCCGCGACCGCCGTGCCCTCCGCTCAGCGCGGACGGCACGAGCGGCACACTTCTGCGACGGTCTGACTGCCATGCGGTCGACACGGGAAAATACCGCAGCCCGACCGGCAGCGCGCCGCCGCATCGGCAGTCTGTGCCTCGCCCTTGGCCAGCCGCGCGCAGGCGCGGTGCGCGAGACTCAGCCGCCTGCATGATCGGAAGCCTCGTCCGGGTAGACCAGCGGGCCAATGTCGGCGCGGGCGTGCCCGTTGTCGTCCAGTTCCAGCTGGATGTACATTTCGGCAAGCTGCGATTTTGTCAGCCCGTCGTCCCGCACAAGGCGGCGGGCGATGCGGGCGAGCACGAACAGATCGTTCAGGGGGAAGATCATATAAGCACCTCCGATATATTCTGAAATCAAATTTATTTGATTTTGAGATACTATAGCATTTGAAACACTGATAGTCAATAGAAAACAAATAGAATTTGAAGTGCAAATAACATTTGCGTTGCGAATGCGAGTGAAATCGGATATAATACAGAAAAACGGTTGAGGTGAAGAATGTGAAAATGGATTTCCTGCCGTATGAATGCCAGTTCTCCGTCGAGGAGCGCCGAAGAATCACGGCGCAGGCAATCTCGATGATGCGCAAAAACAAGGGCTACACGCAAAAACAGGTGGCGCAGATGCTGGGTGTCAGTCAGCCGAGTTACAGCAGCTATGAAAACGGAAACACAAATGTCCCGACGGAGATCCTTGTCCGATTGTCCTATCTGTTTGAGACGTCGGTCGACGTACTGGTTCAGCGCGATCGGCTCTATACGACAGATTTGGACGCGAAAGAGCAGATCGAGCAGTACCAGAAGCAGGTCATGGAGATGATGAGCGGCAACAGTGCAGAGCTGCCGAATGGCGGCGGCGAGCTGCTTGGCGGCATTATGCAGATGCTCGACGGGATGAAAAAAATCGCGGAGAACCCTGAGCTTGCAGAGCAGATCAACCAGACGCTCGAACCGAATCGCGACAAATAAAAAACCGCCCGGCGCAGCAGATGCAGTGCGCCGGGCGGTCTTTTTCTCGTGTATGAAAAAAACAAAAAAGCAGGCCGGATCATCGGCCTGCGGAGGGTATCAAACTGGTAAATTGTGAAATTATCTGGAAGCAGCCCCGTTAAAATGACGAAAGCCCTGAAACGCTGTCGTTTCAGGGCTTTTCAGTCTGGTGGACGATACAAGACTCGAACTTGTGACCTCCCGCACGTCAAGCGGATGCTCATACCAGCTGAGCTAATCGTCCGAACACATGAGGCATTATAGCGGGCGGGAGGCGGTTTGTCAAGGGGTTTTTCTGAAAATCAGGCGTTTCCGGCAAAATACCAGGCGAGCAGGTAGTCCGTGACGGCGCCGTAGGACTGGACGCCGAGCTCCTCGGAGAACGTCTTGAGGTAGGCGTCGTTCACGGCCTGCGCGGCCGTCTGGACCTTGCCCTCAAACTGCTGGTAGTGCGCGCCGGCGGCGCGGATGTCGGTCTGAAGGCGTGTCCCGGCGGCGTCCCAGAGCGCCTGCGCGGCGTCGCGGTCGACGTCGTAGAGCGCGTTGTAGCAGTGGATGAACGCGGAATAGTACCCGGAATACTGAAACTCAACAGACGGATTGGCCGCGCAGGCCAGAAAGCCGCAGAAGTTCGCTTCGTCCTCGGCGGCGCAGCCCATGCGGTGGCCGATCTCGTGGCACATCGTCTGCGGCAGCGACGAGGGAAACGTCTCCGGGTTGACGCAGCTCTCGCCCGTCAGGCAGACGAAGATGCCCGTCGTGCCCATGTAGCTGAAGATCCGCCCGCCGAGCAGGCGCTTGACGGGCGCGAACGAGCCGGAAAAGACCTCGTAGCGCTGCGCGAGCACGGCGTAGCCGTCATTTGCGCTTTTTGCGAGGGCGGAAAAGCCGGACAGCTTCGTCGTCCCGTCGTCGTTTACGGGAAGCTGCTCGGCCAGCGCGGCGGCGCGGTCTTTATAATAATACGCGGCCTCCTTCAATTCCTCGACGCTGTATTCCCGGACTTCCAACCCGAGCTTTTCGCCGAGCGTCGGGCCGAAGTGATTGAGCCCCCACAGGCCGACGAACAGGAAAATGCCGATGCTGACCGCCAGCAGCAGGCCGCTCAGCCAGCGCACGAGCCCGTGCTTCTGCACGATGACGCGCACGAGCGTATAGACCGCCCACAGCACGGCCAGCACGATGAGCACCTCGAACACCGGGAACGGGAACACGCCCGTCACGGCCGCGATGGCGGCCACGGCGCGGCGGGAGAGGGCGGGGTAGAACGAAAAGACGAATCCGGGCGCATAGACCGCGCAGGCGACCATAACGCCCGTGAGCACGAGCGCAATCGCCGACGCGATGGCCCGGCCGATGGCTTTGAACATGGGGGACTCCTTTCGGGGATGAGGGTAAAAACGACCCGGCGGGCGCCGGAGCCTTCTTTGCATCATACCACATTCCGATTTTTTCCGCAACCGGTGGAAAAACGGGGAAAAGCGGCGGCAAATCGGTTGACAAGCGGGGCGGGATGGTTATAATATTCTATATTATTGTACAGAACACAACACAAAGATACACAACGAAGGATGTGCGCAAATGAAAAACAGCGAAAAGACGATGGACAAGATCGTCGCGCTCTGCAAGGGACGCGGCTTTATTTTTCCGGGCAGCGAGATCTACGGCGGCCTGGCGAACACCTGGGACTACGGCCCGCTCGGCGTGGAGCTGAAAAACAACGTCAAAAAGGCGTGGTGGAAGAAGTTCGTTCAGGAGAACCCGTACAACGTCGGGCTCGACGCCGCCATTCTCATGAACCCGCAGACGTGGGTCGCCTCCGGCCACCTCGCCGGCTTCTCCGACCCGCTCATGGACTGCCGCGAGTGCCACGAGCGCTTCCGCGCCGACAAGGTCATCGAGGACTGGTGCGCGCAGGAGGGCTTCGAGCTGCCCAAGCCCATCGACGCCTTCTCGCAGAGCGAGATGAAGGACTTCGTCGAAGAGCACCAGATCCCGTGCCCGACGTGCGGCAAGCACAACTTCACGGACATCCGCCAGTTCAACCTGATGTTCAAGACGTTCCAGGGCGTCACGGAGGACGCGAAGAACACGGTCTATCTTCGCCCCGAGACGGCGCAGGGCATCTTCACGAACTTCGTGAACGTCCAGCGCACGACGCGCCGCAAGCTGCCGTTCGGCATCGGCCAGATCGGAAAGAGCTTCCGCAACGAGATCACGCCGGGCAACTTCATCTTCCGCGTGCGCGAGTTCGAGCAGATGGAGCTGGAGTTCTTCTGCGAGCCGGGCACCGACCTTGAGTGGTTCGCCTACTGGCGCACGTTCTGCCACAACTTCCTTTTGTCCATCGGCCTGCGCGACGAGAACCTGCGCCTGCGCGACCATGACCCGGAGGAGCTTTGCTTCTACTCCAAGGCGACGACGGACTTCGAGTTCCTCTTCCCGTTCGGCTGGGGCGAGCTCTGGGGCGTGGCCGACCGCACGGACTACGACCTCACACAGCACCAGAACACCTCGGGCAAGGACCTGACGTACTTCGATCAGGAGAAGAACGAGCACTACATCCCCTATGTCATCGAGCCGAGCCTCGGCGTCGAGCGCAGCGTGCTCGCCGTGCTGTGCGACGCGTATGACGAGGAGGTCGTCGACGAGGCGAAAAACGACGTGCGCACGGTCATGCACCTGCATCCGGCGCTCGCGCCGTTCAAGTGCGCGGTGCTGCCGCTTTCCAAAAAGCTCGCCGGCCCGGCGCGCGAGATCCAGACGGAGCTGAGCAAACATTTTATGGTCGACTACGACGACGCCGGCTCCATCGGCAAGCGCTACCGCCGTCAGGACGAGATCGGCACGCCGCTTTGCATCACGGTCGACTTCGAGACCGTCGGCGACGACAAGACCCCGGCCGACCACTGCGTCACCGTGCGCGACCGCGACACCATGGAGCAGGTCCGCATCCCGATTGCGGAGCTTGCTTCCTACATTTCCGACAAAATCGCGTTTTGACACCGCTTGCCGAACCCGTTCGGCAAGCGAGGGGACGCAGGCTGACTGCGCGCACGAGCAGGGCCCGCACACTTGCAGCCTGTAAAGAGTTTTTTTCGAGGCGCATGTCCCCGAAAAAAACGGATTTGGATTTTATTTCGCCCTCTGCGGAGGGCGAAACTCTGCGAGGCTTTTGTGCCGACAAGGCAGGAAGCGCTTATGGCAATCTGCAAGGGGCGCGTCCGCGCCCCTTTTTTTGCCCGGAAGGGGATTGATCCATGAAAGAGGCATTTTTGCGCGCGCGCGCGGCCATCCGGCGCGTGCGGGAGCGCGACCCGTTCGATCCGCTCGGAAAGAGCGCGAAGCACCGGCTGATCTTAAAGCTCTGGACGGCGCTGTGGGTGCTGGGCGCGGGCGTCGCGCTCGGCTGCCTGAGCCTTTATTTCGGCGCGCTGTATCCCGTGCTCGTGCGGCTGCGGTCGTATTTTTCCATCCCGGCGCTCGCGGCGCTCAATATCCTGCCGGTCGTGCTGCTGCTCGCGTTTTTGTGGGTGCTGACCGACCGGCCGTGGCTGGCGTTTGCCCTTACGGCCGCGCTCGTGGTCTCGCTGACGTATGCGAACTATTTCAAGGTCGTCTACCGCGACGATCCGCTCGTCGCGGAGGACATCGAAAACGCGCTCGAGGCGTTCCAGATCGTCGGCGCGGGCGGGTATACCATCCGGCTTGAGGACAAGTTCGTGCGCGGCATCCGCTGCTGCGTGCTCGGCGTGCTGGCGCTCATGATCTTCGCGCGCGGCCGGCTGGGAAGATTCCGCTATCGCGCGGCGGCGTCGCTTCTGCCGCTCGGCGCGCTGTTCGGCGCGTATTTTCTCTGGTACACGGACGACGCGCTCTACAAATCGCTGCAAAATTACACGCTTTTTAACCAATGGGAGCCGGTGGAGGACTACGCCTCGCACGGGTTTGTCTACCCGTTCCTGCACAGCGTGAAGGACTGCTTCCCGGAAAAGCCGGCGGGCTATTCAGACGCGCGCGCGGAGGCGCTGCTGGCCGAGGATGCGGCGTCCGGCATCCCGGAGGAAAGCCGCGTCAACTTCGTGTGCATCATGCTCGAGAGCTTTTCAGACTTCTCAAGCTGCGGCGTGGAGTTTGAGACCGACCCCTACGAAATGCTGCATAAGCTCGAGACCGAGAGCTACCACGGCACGATGATCGCCGACACGATGGGCGGCGGCACGGTCAACGCCGAGCGCAGCTTTTTGACCGGCACGCGCTATCCGCACCCGAGCTACCGCGCAAGCAGCTGGAGCTACGTCCACTATCTGCGGGAGCAGGGCTACACGGCCGAGGGCTGCCATCCGGGGCACGACTGGTACTATAACCGCCAGAACATCAACGAGAATTTCGGCTTCGAGCGCTACGATTTCAAGGAAAACTACTTCGACGACCGCACGGACGAAGAGTACGCGCCCGATTCTGTGTTCCTGCCCGCCGTGCGCGAGCTCTATGAGCAGGGCGCGGCGGACGGCGCGCCGTATTTCTCGTTCTCCGTCTCGTACCAGAACCACGGGACGTACTCGGACACGGAGCTATGCTGGGACGGCGAGTATATTTCGCACGACGGGCTTTCCGATTCAACGTATTACACCGTGAACAACTACTTCGGCGGCGTCGCGGACACCTGCCGGCGGCTCTATGACTTCGTCGACTCGTTCCGGGACGATGAAGCGCCCGTCGTGATCGTGCTCTTCGGCGACCATAAGCCGACGCTCGGCGACGGCAACGCCGACTACGGCGCCATCGGCGTCAATCTCACGCGCGCGACGGCCGAGGGCTTTGAAGATTACTACGCCACGCCCTACCTCATCTGGGCCAACGACGCGGCCAAGGCCGCGACGGGCGGCAGCTTTTCCGGCGAGGGTCCGACGATCGGGCCGTACTTTCTCATGAACGAGGTCTTTTCGCAGTGCGGCTATGACGGCCCCGCGTTCATGCGCGTCTCGCGCGCGCTGGAGGCGCAGGTGCAGGTGCTGCACTCGACGGAGAAGTACATGTCGCGCGGCGACCTGCTCACCTCGCTGCCGGAGGAAGCCGCGCAGGCGGAAAACGACTTTGCGTGCGCGGAATACTACCTGCGCAAAAAATACCGCGGATAACGGAGGACACACCATGGAAGCAACGCTTCGCGCCGGGCTGCCGGAGCTGGGACTCAGCCTTGACGACGGGAAAATCTCGCGCCTTGCGGCCTACGGCGCGGCCGTGCTCGAGCAGAACAGGGTCATGAACCTCACGGCCATCACCGACCCCGTGCAGGCCGCGCGGCTGCATCTTCTCGACTCGCTCGCGCTGCTGACCGCCGCCGACCTGAAGGGAAAGCGCGTCATCGACGTCGGCACGGGCGCGGGGATGCCCGGCGTGCCGCTGAAAATCGCGGAGCCGACCATCGAGCTGACGCTGCTCGACTCGACGGAGAAGAAGATCAACTTTCTGAAAGCCCTCCTGCCGCAGCTCGGCACGGACGCGGACTGCGTGGCCGCGCGGGCGGAGGAATTTGCCGCGCAGCACCGGGAAAGCTATGACGCGGCCGTCTCGCGCGCCGTGGCGCGGCTGCGGCTGCTCGCGGAGCTGTGCCTGCCGCTCGTGAAGGTCGGCGGGTGGTTCTACGCGCTCAAGGGCCCGGACGCGGGCGAGGAAGCGGCGGAGGCCGCTTCCGCAATTCAAATCCTCGGCGGCAGCGCGCCTGAGATCGTGCAGGTGAAGCTCCCCGGCACGGACACGGCGCACTGCATCGTGAAAATCCAGAAGCGCGCGCCCACGCCGGATCGGTACCCGCGCGCGTGGGGCAAGATGAAAAAAGCGCCGCTGTAAGGGCGCGGAGGGGATATTTTATGGCAAATCAACCGGGTATGGACCTTACGCGCGGCAGCGTGCCGCGCCTGCTTGTTCACTTTGCGTGGCCGTTCCTGCTGGCCAACCTCATGCAGTCGGTGTACAATGTCGTGGACATGATCGTCGTCGGCCAGTTCGTCGGCTCGGCGGGGCTGCCCGCCGTCAACACGGGCGGCTTTGTGACGCAGCTCTTCTTCTCCATCGGCGCGGGCATCGCCATGGGCGCGCAGGTCATGATCGCGCAGTTTCGCGGCGCGGGCGACGAGCGCGCGCAGAGCGAGACGATCGGCACGTCGCTGACGCTGACGATGCTCATCGGCGTCGTGCTGACCGTTCTGGTGCTGCTGTTCACGCGGCCGCTTCTGAAGCTCGTCCGCATCCCGGCGGAGTCGCTCGAGCAGGGCGTGGAGTATCTGTTCATCTGCGCCATCGGCTGCGTGTTCATTTTCGGGTACAACTCCATCTGCTCCATCCTGCGCGCGCTGGGCGACTCGCGCCGGCCGATGCTGTTCGTCGCGGTGGCCACGGCTGTGAACATCGTGCTCGACCTGCTGTTCGTCGCCGTCTTTGGCTGGAAGGCCGGCGGCGCGGCCGCGGCGACCGTCGTCGCGCAGGGCGTGGCGTTCGCGTTTTCGGCCGTGTATCTCTACCGCCACCGCGAGCAGGTCGACTTTGACTTCCGGCGCGCGAGCTTCCGCCTCGTCGGCGAGCGCGTGAAGACGATCGTGAAGATCGGCCTGCCGTTCATCGTGCAGTTCTCGTTCATCAACATCTCCATCCTGTTCGTCATCACGCTCGTCAACGGCTACGGCGTGGCCGCCTCGGCGGGCTACGGCGTGGGCAGCCGCGTGGACGCGTTTGCAACGCTGCCGGTCAACTCGCTCACGGCCGCAGGCGCGACGATGGTCGGCCAGAACATCGGCGCGGGGCACCGCCGCCGCGCGGGCAGCGTCGTGTGGTGGACGCTCGGCATCGGCCTTGCCATCGAGGCGGTCATCATCCTGGCCGTCCAGCTCTTCCCGGCGCAGATCGTGAAGATCTTCAACACCGACCCGGACGTCGTGGCCGTCGGCGTGGAATATCTGCGCTGGCTTTCCGTCTCATACATCGCCCACGCGCTCATGAGCGGCTTTTTTGCCATGACGAACGGCACGGGCTTCTCCGCGCTGACGATGGTCGCCTGCCTGTTCGACGGGCTGGTGCTGCGCATCTCGCTCTCGGCGCTGTTCTCCGTCGCGCTCGGGCTTGGGCTCCGGGGCATTTTCGTCGGCTCGACCATCGCGCCGTTCGGCGCGGCGGCCATCTCGGGGGCGTACTTCTTCTCCGGCCGCTGGAAGACGCGCGCCGCGCTGACGGACGCGGCTCCGCGGGAGAGCGACTGAAAAACAAACGTTTGCAATCGAAAATGCGCTGTGCTACAATCAGATGGCCCCGGAAGGCGGGGCGGAAGGGAGCTTCTCATGGGCTACAAAGAGGAATTTATCGAGTTTATGGTGCGCGCGGGCGTTCTGACGTTCGGCGACTTTACGACGAAGTCCGGCCGCAAAACGCCGTACTTCATCAACACCGGCAACTATAAGACCGGCGCGCAGGCCGACGCGCTCGGCCGGTATTACGCGGCGGCCATCCACGACCATCTCGCCTCCGCCGGCGGCGCGGACGCGCTGTTCGGGCCGGCCTACAAGGGCATCCCGCTGGCCGTCACGGCCGCGGCGGCGCTCTACCGCGAGTACGGGGAGGACTATCCGTACTGCTTCAACCGCAAGGAGGCCAAGGATCACGGCGAGGGCGGCAGCATGGTCGGCTACAAGCCGCAAAATGGCGACCGCATCGCCATCATCGAGGACGTCGTCACGGCCGGCACGGCCGTGCGCGAGACGATCGCGCTGTTCAAGTCTGTTGCGGACGTGAAGTTCACGGCGCTCTTCGTCTCCGTCGACCGCATGGAGCGCGGCACGGGCGAGAAGTCGGCGCTCGCCGAGCTGCGCGACGACTACGGCATCGCCGTCTTCCCGATCGTCACCGTGCGCGAGGTCATCGCGCACCTGCACGGCCGCCCGGTCGACGGGAAGGTCTATATCGACGACGAAATGTGTTCGCGCATGGAGGACTACCTTGCGCAGTATGGGGCGAAGGCGTAAATGAGAGACACCATTGTCGTTCGCGGCGCGCGGGAGAACAACCTCAAAAACATCGACGTCGAGCTGCCGCGCGACAAGTTCGTTGTGCTCACCGGGCTGTCCGGCTCGGGCAAGTCGTCGCTCGCGTTCGACACGATCTATGCCGAGGGCCAGCGGCGCTATGTCGAGTCGCTCTCGAGCTATGCCCGGCAGTTCCTCGGCCAGATGGACAAGCCGGATCTTGACTACATCGACGGCCTGTCGCCCGCCATCTCCATCGACCAGAAAACGACGTCGAAAAATCCGCGCTCGACCGTCGGCACCGTCACGGAGGTCTATGACTACCTGCGCCTTTTATGGGCGCGCATCGGCGTGCCGCACTGCCCGAAGTGCGGAAAGGAGATCCGCCGGCAGTCCATCGACCAGATCGTCGACCGCGTCATGACGCTGCCCGAGGGCACGCGCTTTCAGGTGCTCGCGCCCGTCATCCGCGGGAAAAAGGGCGAGCACGCCAAGGTCCTGGAGGACGCCCGCCGCGCCGGCTTCGTCCGCGCGCGCGTGGACGGCAGCCTCTATGACCTCTCCGAGCCCATCGAGCTTGACAAGAACAAAAAGCACACGATCGACATCGTCGTCGACCGCCTCGTCATGAAGCCCGACCTCACGCGCCGCCTGACCGACTCCATCGAGACGGCCGCGCATCAGGCCGGCGGGCTGACGGTCATCAACCTTGTCGCGGACGACGTGGATCAGATGTATTCGCAGAACTATGCGTGCGAGGACTGCGGCATTTCCATCCCGGAGATGACGCCGCGCATGTTCTCGTTCAACAACCCCTACGGCGCGTGCCCGACGTGCGGCGGCCTCGGCAGCCAGCTGTGCGCGGACGCGGCCATCATCATCCCGAACCTGTCGCTTTCCATCATGGACGGCGCCATTCAGGCCTCCGGCTGGGGCAACGTGAAGGACGACTCCATCTCGCGGATGTACTTTGAGGCGCTTGCACAGCGCTACCGCTTCAAGCTGACGACGCCGCTCAAGGATCTCTCGCCCGCGGCCATGGACGCCATTTTGTACGGCACGAAGGGCGAAAAGCTCAAGCTGCACTACGAGCGCGGCAACGGCCGCGGCACGCTCGAGCAGCCGTTCGAGGGCGTTCTTAACAACATTGAGCGCCGCTACCGCCAGACGCAGTCCGACGCCATGCGCCGGGAGCTTGAGGAGTGCATGGCCTTTCGCCCGTGCCCGGACTGCCATGGCGACCGCCTCGGCCCCATCCCGCGCGCCGTCACGGTCGGCGGCATGACGATCACGGACTTCTGCAAGCTGAGCGTGACGGAGAATCTCGAATTCTTAAACAAGCTCACCCTGACGGAGTCTGAGAAGATCATCGCCGAGCAGATCTTAAAGGAGCTGCGCGCGCGCCTCGGCTTTTTGCAGTCGGTGGGTCTTGAATACCTGACGCTCGGCCGCGCGTCGGCCACGCTGTCCGGCGGCGAGAGCCAGCGCATCCGGCTGGCCACGCAGATCGGCTCGAGCCTGATGGGCGTTCTCTATATTCTCGACGAGCCGTCCATCGGCCTGCACCAGCGCGACAACGACAAGCTGCTTGAAACCTTGAAGCGCCTGCGCGACCTCGGCAACACGCTCCTCGTCGTCGAGCACGACGAGGACACGATGCGCGCGGCGGACTACATCGTCGACGTCGGCCCCGGCGCGGGCATCCACGGCGGCGAGATCGTCGCGCAGGGCACGATCGAGGACATCTGCGCCGCGCCGCGCTCCATCACGGGGCAGTACCTGTCCGGCAAGCGGTTCATCCCCGTGCCGGAAACGCGCCGGGCCGGCACCGGAAACGCGCTGGAGTTCTTCGGCTGCCGCGAGAATAACCTCAAAAGCATCGACGTGCGCATCCCGCTTGGCACGTTCACCTGCGTGACGGGCGTCTCCGGCTCCGGCAAGTCGAGTCTCGTTGGCGGGATCATCGAAAAGAAGCTCGCCGCGGAGCTAAACCGCGCCCGCGTCCGCGCCGGCGCGCATGACCGCGTCGAGGGGCTGGAGTTTGTCGACAAGGTCATCAACATCGACCAGAGCCCCATCGGCCGCACGCCGCGCTCGAACCCCGCGACGTATATCGGCCTGTTCAACGACATCCGCGAGCTGTTCGCCTCGACGCAGGAGGCGAAGCTGCGCGGCTATGGGCCGGGGCGGTTTTCGTTCAACGTCAAGGGCGGCCGCTGCGAGGCCTGCTCGGGCGACGGCCTTGTGAAGATCGAGATGCATTTCCTGCCGGACGTCTACGTCCCGTGCGAGGTCTGCCGCGGCAAGCGGTATAACCGCGAGACGCTCGAGGTCACCTACAAGGGCCGCACGATCTCCGACGTGCTCGACATGACGGCCGACGAGGCCGTGGAGTTTTTCGACAATCTGCCGCGCCTGCGCCGCAAGGCGGAGGTCATGGTGCAGGTCGGCCTCGGATATATCAAGCTCGGCCAGCCGTCGACGACGCTCTCCGGCGGCGAGGCGCAGCGCGTCAAGCTCGCCACGGAGCTCTCCCGCCGCTCGACGGGGCGGACGGTCTATATTTTAGACGAGCCGACGACGGGACTGCATGTCTACGACGTCCACAAGCTCATCGACGTTTTGCAGCTGCTCGTCGACGAGGGCAACACCGTGCTCGTCATCGAGCATAACTTAGACGTCATCAAGACGGCGGACTACCTCATCGACCTCGGCCCCGAGGGCGGCTCGGGCGGCGGCCGGATCGTCGCCTGCGGCACGCCGGAGCAGGTCGCCGCCTGCCCGGAAAGCTACACGGGGCAGTACCTGAAGCCCGTGCTTGAGCGCGGCAGGCATCAGTAAGAAAGGAGGCGCGGGCCATGGCGGAAGGTGGCAACATCCACGGCGGCCACCGCGCGCGGCTGCGCGAGCAGTTCCTGCGCGCGGGGCTCGACAGCATGAGCGACGTGCAGGTTTTAGAGCTTCTGCTCTTCTTCGCCATCCCGCGCCGCGACACGAACCCCATCGCGCACCGACTGCTCGAGCGGTTCGGCTCGCTCGCGGCCGTGTTCGAGGCGCCGGTCACGGAGATCTCGCGCGTCGAGGGCGTGGGCGAGAGCGCGGCGCTGCTGTTATCTCTTGTCCCGCAGAGTGCGCGGCGGCATCTCATCGACCGGGCAAAATTCGAGCAGGTGCTCGACACGACGGAAAAATGCGGCCGGTATCTGCTGCCGTTTTTTCACGGCGAGCGCGACGAGGTCGTGTATCTTCTGTGCCTGGACGCCAAGTGCAAGGTTTTGGACTGCCGGCTGCTCTTTCGCGGCGGCGTCAACACGGCCGGCGTGTCCGTCCGCAAGATCGTCGAGGCCGCGCTGACGTATAACGCCACGAGCGTCGTGCTCGCGCACAACCACGTCAGCGGCATCGCGCTTCCCTCGCGCGAGGACGAGGCCACGACGCGCCAGATCCGCACTGCGCTCGACGCCGTCGGCATCCTGCTCGCCGACCACATCGTCGTCGCGGACGACGACTTCGTCTCCATGGCCGACAACGGCCTGTTCTTGTGAATCAAACGGGACCCGCTGCGCTGGGCTCCCGTTTGAGAGGGTTCGCGCCCTGACTGCGCGCATAATTTGTGCGCCGATGGCGCCCAAATTCCACACTTGCAGGGCGAGCGGTATTTTTCCCGACGCACCGGTCGCCGGGAAAAATGATTCCAAATTGATTTCGCCGCTGCGGCGGCGAAACTCTGCGAGGCAGATAGAAAACGAAAGCGCGCCGCGGCTGCGGCGCGCTTTTTGCAATTCCGACCGAATCGAGCCGAAATGCGCCGGACGGAGTGCTATCATAGTTGCAGAATCTACGCCGCGCGGGAGCCCCGCGCGGCTGCGCTGCGTGTGCGGCGGCCGTCTGCACGGAGGTTAGCAAGAACTAACCGAGCGGCCGCGCCGGGCGGCAGTTCGCTCCGCCTATTTGGAGCCGGAAAGGAAGAACATCATGTTAATTGCACTCAAGGACGCCGTCAAGCAGTACGGCGAGGGGGAGACGGCGGTCTACGCGCTCGACCATGCGTCGCTCTTCGTGGAAAAGGGCGAGATCTGCGTCATCCTCGGCCCGAGCGGATCGGGCAAGAGCACGCTGCTCAATATGCTCGGCGGGCTCGACAGCCTCACGAGCGGCAGCCTGACGGTCGACGGGCTGGATCTCACGAGCCTAAAGCCCGACGGCCTGACGGACTACCGCCGCCGCGACGTCGGCTTCGTGTTCCAGTTCTACAACCTCATCCCCGACCTTACGGCCGAGGAGAACATCGAGGTCGTCGCCGACGTGGCCGACGAGCCGCTCGACATGGAGCTCGTGCTCTCGGCGCTCGAGATCGAGCCGCTGCGCCGCCGCTTCCCGCGCGAGCTGTCCGGCGGTCAGCAGCAGCGCGTGGCCATCGCGCGCGCGATGATCAAAAACCCGCGCCTTTTGCTCTGCGACGAGCTCACGGGCGCGCTCGACACGAAGTCGTCGCGCAGCGTGCTGCGCTTTGTCGAGCGTGTGAACCGCCAGTTCGGCACGACGGTCGTCATCATCACGCACAACGAGGCCATCGCCGACATGGCCGACCGCGTCATCCGCCTGCGCGACGGCCGCGTCGCCGAGACGCGCACGAATCAGACGCGCACGCCGGCCGACGAGCTGGCGCTGTAAGGAGGCGCAGGACATGACGCTTTCCAAGCGCTATCCGCGCTCGCTGCGGGAAAACCGCTCGTTTTACATCTCCGCGACGTTTCTGACAATCCTGACGCTTTTCCTGTTCTATCTCTTCAACATCGCCGGCAACGCCATTCTGGACTTCGCGGGCGGCTTTTATGCGTCGCAGGCCATCGAGGACGCGCATTTTTCGACGTACCAGCCCATCCCGGACGACGAGATCGCCGCGCTGGAGGAGGCGTACGGCGTCACGCTCGAGCGGCAGAGCTATGCCAACCTCGAGACGGACGGCACGACGGCGCGCGTGTTCTCGCGCACGGAAAAGGTCGACCGCTACGCCGTCACCGGCGGGCGCGATGTGGCGTCGGACGACGAGGTCATCCTGTCCGAGGGCTACTGCGTCAGCATGGGCGTCGCCCTCGGCGACACGGTGAGCATCGGCGGGAAAAATTACACCGTCGTCGGCTATTTCCAGCGGCCGGACTATCTCTATATGCTCGAAAACGAGGATGACTCGTATAAAAACATCACGACGTTCTTTCTCGCATACTTCACGGACGCGGAATTTTCCACGCTTGGCGAGACGAACACGCAGTATCTCGTCCGCTACAACGGCCATGACACCGAGGCGTTCCGCAGCGCCGTGCACGAGACGTACACGATGCGCTCGTACTCCCCGGCCTCGGACAACCCGCGCATCAACATGGTCGCGCGGCAGGCGCAGATGTTCGTCATGATCTCGTACGTGCTGCTCGTCGTGCTGCCGCTCGTCGCCGTGGCGCTCATCTGCATCATCCTCAGCCGCAAGGTCAAGAGCGAGCAGCGGCTCATCGGCACGCTTTCGGCCCTCGGCTACAAAAAGCGCCGCCTGATGTGGCATTACGCGCTCTTTGCCGCGCTGCCGGGTCTGGTCGGCGGCGTGCTGACGCTCATCGCCGCGGAGTTGGCCGCGCAGCCGTTCGGCGAGATCGGCCTGGCCGACTATGAGCCGATGCACATCACCGCGCACCTCGCGCCCGTCCCGGCCGTGCTCGGCGTGCTCATCCCGACGGCGATGTACGTCCTCGCGGCGCTGCTGTCCGTCCGCCGCCTGCTGCGGCGCGACACGGTCACGCTGCTCGCCGGCGCGGCCGGCGGGGAGAAGCGCCTTCGCCGGATGCTCGCGGGCAAAAAATGCAGCTTCCGGCTCAAGTACGCGCTCCGCTCGCTCGCCGGTAATCCGGCGCGCAGCTTCGTCGTGCTGCTCGGCGTGTTTTTGGGCTGCTATATCATGCTCCTGAGCTTCGCGCTGCTCGACACGTTCCGTCACACGGCCGACACGGCCGCCGACGCGCTCGGCTCGTTTGAGCATCAGTATGTTCTGAGCCAGCTCCAGACCGAAAATCCCTACGGCGGCGCGGAGCTGATGGCCGGGGCAATGGAGGATCCGGACGGCCATTCGTTCACCGTCATCGGCACGGATGATTGCAACCCGTACCTGACGCTGAAGGATGCCTCCGGCGCGGATGTGACGCTCACGGACGGCTATTATCTCACGAGCCTCGCGTCCATCGTCCTCGGCTGGGAGGCGGGCGACACCGTGACGCTGCGAAATCCGCTCACGCTCGCGGAAAAGACCGTCACGATCACGGGCGTCGTCGACAACGACGTCCAGCGCGCCATTTTCACCACGCGCGAAAACGCCGAGGATCTCACCGGCCTGCCGGCGGGCAGCTTCAACGCGCTGGTGAGCGCCGAGCCGCTCACCGAGCTCCCTGCGTCGCTTATCGCGCAGGAGAGCGCCCGCTCCGATGCGCGCGAGCAGGTCGAGACGATGCTCACGCAGATGGGCGGCATGATCTATGTGCTCGTCGTCCTCGGCGCGCTGCTGTGCGTCGCGGCCATTTACGTCGCCGTCGACATGATGGTCGCCGAGAGCCGCAGCTCCATCTCCATGCTCAAGGTTCTCGGCTACCGCGACCGGCAGATCGACCGCATCGTCCTCAACGTACACCACCTGCTCCTGCCGTTCGGCGTCGCGGTCAGCATCCCGGCCGTGTACGCCTCGTGCCGCGAGTTCTGGGCCATGTTCACGGATTACGGCGTCATGCGGATGCACACTTACATCTCGCCGAAAAGCTATGTGCTCGCCATCGGCCTGACGGGGCTGAGCTATTTCGGCTCGCTCTGGCTGCTCCGCCGGAAGGTGAAGAAGGTCAACATGATCGAGAGCCTGAAGGACAACCGGGAATAAAGCGCGGGCGCGGCCGGCTGGGCCGCGCCCGTTTTTTGGAATTCCGGTTGACAAATCTCATACGATGGGGTTATACTGAAAGAGCGAAAGGAAGGCGCTGCCGGCAAACGGTTGGCCCCTCCTGGCTAGTTACGGAGAAGTAACCGCGGGTTGGTGGCCGGGCGGTTACTTCTTTTTATTGGCTTGTAAAAACAGGCCGCAAATGCCAATGATGACAAGGCAAAGCTGAAAAACTTCGGATGTACTCATCGGGCAGGCCCCCTTTCGCGAAAAAAGCGGGGCCAAAGAAGTGCCCCGCGGCGCGTGGAAAACACCGGAGGGGGCCGAACCGCTTGCCGTCTTCGGCAGCGCCAAAACAAAGACACCAGATTCTGACAGAAAATGCAACCAAAAGTTCGCAAAAAAACGCGGCGCAGGAGGCACCCATGGAACAGACGAAAAAGCCGGGCGTATTTCATCTGCACGCGCCCTATCAGCCGACGGGCGACCAGCCGCAGGCCATTGACACGCTCGCGCGCGGCGTTGAGCTGGGCGTGGCCGAGCAGGTGCTGCTCGGCGTGACGGGCTCGGGCAAGACGTTCACGATGGCCAACGTCATCGAGCGCGTGCAGAAGCCGACGCTCGTGCTCGCGCACAACAAGACGCTCGCGGCGCAGCTGTGCGAGGAATTCCGCGAGTTCTTCCCGGAAAACGCCGTGGAGTACTTCGTCTCGTACTACGACTACTACCAGCCCGAGGCGTACATCGCCCACACGGACACCTACATCGAGAAGGACTCGGCCATCAACGAGGAGATCGACCGCCTGCGCCTTGCCGCGACGGCGTCGCTGCTCGAGCGGCGGGACGTCATCGTCGTCTCGTCCGTCAGCTGCATCTACGGCCTCGGCGAGCCGGAGGATTTTGAGAAGATGATGGTCACGCTGAGCGTCGGCGCCCAGCTGCCGATCGACCGGCTGCTGCGCCGGCTCATCGACATCCGCTACGAGCGCAACGACATCAACTTCACCCGCAACACCTTCCGCGTCCGCGGCGACACGGTCGAGCTCTGGCCGGCGTACTGGGCGCAGAGCGCGCTGCGCGTGGAGTTTTTCGGCGACGAGATCGACCGCATCAGCGAGTTCAACCCCGTGACAGGGCAGGTCATCCGCCGGCCGAACACCATCCCCGTCTGGCCGGCGAGCCACTATGTCACGACGAAGGAAAAAATGGCCCGCGCCACGCGCGAGATCGAGGCCGAGATGAACGAGCGCGTGAAATTCTTCGAGGAAAACGGCAAGCTGCTCGAGGCGCAGCGCATCCGCCAGCGGACGATGTACGACATCGAGATGATGGACGAGATCGGCTTCTGCTCGGGCATCGAGAACTATTCGCGCATCATCTCCGGCCGCGCGCCCGGCTCGGCGCCGCTGACGCTTCTGGACTATTTCCCGAAGGACTTTCTCATGTTCATCGACGAGAGCCACGTCACGCTGCCGCAGGTGCGCGCGATGTACAACGGCGACCATTCGCGCAAGCAGTCGCTCGTCGACTTCGGCTTCCGCCTGCCGTCGGCGTATGACAACCGGCCGCTGAAGTTCGACGAATTCGAGAAGAAGATCCATCAGGTCATCTACGTCTCCGCCACGCCCGCCGAGTACGAGCGGGAGCGCGCCGGCCAGTTCGCCGAGCAGGTCATCCGCCCGACGGGGCTTTTGGATCCCGAGATCACCGTCCGCCCGATCGAGGGGCAGGTCGACGACCTCATTTCCGAGATCGGCCGCGTCGTCGCGGGAAACGAGCGCGTGCTCGTCACGACGCTCACGAAAAAAATGGCCGAGGATCTCACCGGCTACCTCCAAAACGCGGGCATCCGCGTGCGCTATATGCACTCGGACATCGCCGCGCTCGAGCGCATGGAGATCATCCGTGACCTGCGCACGGCGAAGTTCGACGTTCTCGTCGGCATCAACCTGCTGCGCGAGGGGCTCGACCTGCCGGAGGTCTCGCTCGTGGCCATTTTAGACGCGGACAAGGAGGGCTTCCTCCGCTCGGAGACGAGCCTCATCCAGACCGTCGGCCGCGCCGCGCGCAACGCCCACGGCCGCGTCATCCTCTACGCCGACTCCATCACGCCGTCCATGCGCGCTGCCATGGACGAGACGGCGCGCCGCCGCGCCATCCAGCAGCGGTATAATGAAGCGCACGGCATCGTCCCGCAGACGATCGTCAAGTCCGTCCGCGAGCTCATCGACATTTCCGCCGACGAGACCGAGGCGCTCCGCCGCGACGGCGTCAAGATGACGAAGCCTGAGCGCGAGAAGGAGATCGCCCGCCTCGAAAAGGAGATGAAGGCCGCCGCCAAGCGCATGGAATTTGAATACGCCGCCGCCCTGCGCGACCAGATCATCGAGCTGCGCGGCGCAAAAGACGCGACCTGACCGCCTCTGCCGCCCCGGAAGGGGCGGCTTTTTTTCGCGCGCGGCGAAAACTGTTTTTTCCGCATCCGGTTTGTGCTATACTATCGGCAGGAACGAAAGCGAAGGAGGCCGGGACTATGACGCCGGACGAACTCAAGGAGCTCTACCGCTCAAAATTCATCTCGCTCGATCAGGCGCTCGACACCGTGCGCAGCGGGGACGTCATCGCGACGGGCAGCTACGGCAACGAGCCGGTCACGCTGCTTCGCAACCTGCACCGCGTAGCAGAGCGCGGCGTGGACACTTTGACCGTCTGGATGGGCATCCCCGCGGAGGAATACCCGTTCGTGTCGGACGATTCGCTCGAGGGCATCCACATCTTAAGCATTTTCTACGGCCCGCCGCTGCGCAAGCACCACAGCTCGGGACGCATCTCGTTCGTGCCGAACCACCTGCACGCCGTGTCGAGCGTCATCCAGAACTGCCGCAAGCCGAACGTGTTCTTCGCCGCCGTCACGCCGATGGACGAGTACGGCTGCGTGTGCATGTCCATGAGCCAGCAGATGGAGCTGGAGATGCTCGATCTGTGCGACACGGTCATTTTAGAGGTCAACGACAAGATCCCGCGCACGCTCGGCACCATCCGCGTGCCCATTGAAAAGGTCACATACTTCATCCACTCCGACGCGGAGATATCCCACGCCCCGCAGGAGGAGCCGGACGACGTCACGCGGCGCATCGCCGACAACGTCGCATCCCTCATCCACGACGGCGACACCATCCAGCTCGGCATCGGCACGCTGCCCGACGCCGTCGCCGAGAATCTCACCGACCACCACGACCTCGGCATCTACACCGAGATGATCGGCTCGTCGATGGGCAAGCTCATGTGGTGCGGCGCGGTCAACAACTCGCGCAAGCGCTTCTATCAGGGCCGCACGATCGGCGCGTTCGCGTGGGGCAGCCAGAAGCTCTACAATTTCCTCGACTGCAACCCGATGGTCGAGCTGTTTCCGGCCGCGTATGTCAACAACCCGTTCAACATCATGAAAAACGACAACATGGTCTCGGTCAACACCGCTCTCCAGATCGACCTGACGGGGCAGGTCTGCTCGGAGTACATCGGCGGCCGCCAGTATTCCGGCACCGGCGGCGCGACGGACTTTGCCTACGGCACCTACCACGCCAAGGGCGGCAAGGGCATCATCGCCATGCGCTCGACGGCGCGCGGCGGCACGATCTCGCGCATCGTGCCGTATCTCGACCGCGGCGCGGTCGTGTCCATCCAGCGCAACATCGTCGACTACATCGTCACCGAGTACGGCGTCGCGCACATCCGCGACGGCTCCATCCGCCAGCGGGTCGAGGGGCTCATCTCCGTCGCCCACCCGGACTTCCGCGACGAGCTGCGCAGTCAGGCGAAGAAAAACGAGATTTGGTGAGCCAGCCTTCCGCCGGCGCGCCCTGTAGGGGCGGATATCATCCGCCCGCAAAGCCGATTGCGCTCCAGCGCGAAAACGATGCGGCGCGCCAAAGCCTCCCTTGTGTAAAGGGAGGTGGCTCGCCGGAACGGTGAGACGGAGGGATTGTGAGCCTGAGGGCTTGGAATGCGCCAATTCAGACGCACGATTCCGTAGGGGCGACCCTTGCGGTCGCCCGGAGGCAGGCAGCGGGACGCGGGAACGGGCGACCGCAAGGGTCGCCCCTACAGGCTCTTGCCGTTCAACCGACCTTTTTGCAAGATCTGACCCTCCCCTTTACACAAGGGGGCCAATCGGAAGCGGCGCACCGCAGCACAAAAAAATCCCCGAACCGGAGATCCGGTTCGGGGATAAAATTTGCAATCGGGAGATTACGACGTGGCAACCAGGCCGCCGTCCGGGTAGATGGAGTTGGCGGTGACAAAGTCGGCAGCCGGGGAGGCCAGGTACATGACGGTACCGACGATATCGGACTCGTAGCCGATACGCATGGCCGGCTCGGAAGCGGCGATGTTGTTGCGGACGGTCTCATCGGGCGGGAGGAGACCAACCATCATCGGGGTGTAGGTGATGGTCGGGCCAACGAGGTTGACCTGGACGTTCGGGCGGAGGTCAGCAGCGTAGGCCTTCGTCAGCATCTCGACAGCACCCTTGGTGGTGTTGTACGGGACGTTGCCGTTGCCGCCGTTGGCGACAGCACGGATGCCGCGGACGGAGCCGATGTTGATGATCTTGCCGTAGCCCTTGTTCGGGGTGGCCTTGCCGGACTCGAACTCGCTCTCCGGGATCTGGGCCTCGCCGTCGAGGTTGTTGTTCTTCATCCAGTTGCCGAAGTACTTGCAGGTGAACATCAGGGAGGTGATGTTGGTGTTGAGCATGCCGTTCCAGACGTTCGTGTCGATCTCCCAGGACCACATCTTCTTGTTG
Organism: uncultured Oscillospiraceae bacterium; assembly: GCA_934589675.1. GTDB lineage: Bacteria > Bacillota > Clostridia > Oscillospirales > Oscillospiraceae > CAKTOF01. Next base: position 9,199 of record CAKTOF010000023.1, on the reverse strand, counting down.
TAGCCCTGCGAGTTGACGAGAATGTCGACGCCGCCGAGGCCCTCGGGGCTGACGGTGTAGGCGAGCATCTCCTTGACGGACTCCTCGTTGCCGGCGTCGCCGGCGAAGTAGGTGACCTTGACGCCTTCCGCGGCGCCGGCCTTGATCTCCTCGCAGGCAGCCTTCAGGGCATCCTCACGGCGGGAAGAAATGAGGACGTCAACGCCGCGCTGCGCGAACGCCTTGGCGATCTCTTTACCGAAACCGCCGGCGCCGCCGACGACGACAGCCTTCTTGCCCTGGATGTTAAAGATATCGGCGTAGTTGCCAGAAAAAACCTTAGGCATTGTGATTAACTCCTTCTTGAAAAATCTGTGTATTCAGAGCCGGGGAACCGGCTGGTGAATCAAAATCAGCCCTGGGGCGGGAGCAGCGCAACGAGCATCTGGCAGACGGTGTCGCCGGTGTTCGTGACGGACTTGTTCGTGCCGCCGCAGCAGTGGAAGCTGTCACCGGCATGGAGGACGGTCTCCTCGGTGTCGGTCTTGAGGGTCATCTCGCCCTCGAGGATGTAGTAGATGGACTCGAGCGGGTTGGCGCCGAAGTCGCAGCCGCCGCCGGGGACGAAGTAGGTGATGCCCATGATCATCTTGCCGCCGTCGACATCGGCCGGATCGTGCAGACGGGTCGGGACACACTCGTTGTGGCCGGGAGCCGTGTAGGCGTAGACGGTGCTGCCCTCAACGCCCTTTTTTCTCTGGATTTTGTACTGAGCCATAGTTAGAAACCCCTTTCATAATATTTATCACTGGCACAAGAGTCTAATCTATGCTTCTAATAGTTTAGCACGACTCCCCGGAATATGCAAGCGGTGAGCAGGGATAAACTGCACAAAAATGGTGTACGAACGATGCACTCCCGGCGCTTCTATTTGGCGGGTTTGCCGCATAGGTTATAGGGGAGTGAATCGCCATGAAGTACACACGAAGCCGCGCCTCGCGCGCGGAGCTGACGGCCGCGGTGCTGGCCATCGCGGCGCTGCTGCGCCTGGCCTCGTCGGCCGGGGCGCGGGAGATTGCCGGCCGCGCGGCGGCCAGCCCCGCCGTCATCGCGGCGCTTTTGCAGACAGAGCTGCCCGGCGCCGTGCAGCTCGCGCCGGGCTCGGACGAGCCGGAGCAGACCGTCCGTCTGGAGCGCTCTGCGGCCGCGCCGGAGCAGGACGAGCCGGACGAGCCGGACGAGCCGGAGGAATCGGACGAGCCGGAGGAATCGGACGAGCCGGAAAAGCCGGCCGCGGCCTACACGCAGTCCGACGTCCAGAACGTCCAGATCGCAGGTGCAAGCGGCTATGAGCCGGACGTTTCGGCGCTGCTGCTTGCGCATCCGCTGCGGCTCGATCTTTCGCGCGAGGGGCCGAAGGTGCTCATCATCCACACGCACGCGAGCGAGGCGTACACGCCCTCGCCCGGCTGGGAATACGAGCCGTCCGACACGCTGCGCACGGAGGACACCTCGCGCAGCGTCGTGCGCGTCGGCGACGCGATCGCGGAGGAATTAGACTCGCGCGGCATCGGCGTCGTACACGACCGCGAGATCCGCGACTATCCGTCCTACAACGGCTCCTACACGCGCACGCTTGCGGCCATCGAGGAGTATCTTGCAGAGTACCCGTCCATCTGCTGCGTGCTCGACGTCCACCGCGACGCCTTTGGCGACGGCGCGGGCGGCGCGGCCGCGTTTTCGTGCACGGTGGACGGGGAGAAGTCCGCGCAGCTCATGCTCGTCGTCGGCACGGACGCCGGCGGCCTGCCACACCCGGACTGGCAGGAGAATCTCGCCCTCGCCGTCCGTGTGCAGGCGCTCCTTGCGCGCACCGAGCCGTCGCTCTGCCGGCCCATCGACCTGCGCACCGAGCGGTTCAACCAGCACGCAACGGCCGGCTCGCTGCTCGTCGAGGTCGGCGCGTCCGGCAACACCATGCCCGAGGCGCTCGCCGCCGCGGGCTGCTTCGCCGACGCCCTCGCCGACGCGCTCACCGGCGGGTAGATGCGCCCGGTCATGCGCGCAGGTCGGAGCGCCAGCGGCGGATCTCGTCTAAAAACTGCGCGCCGTAGCGCCCGGCCTTGGCCTCGCCGACGCCGGAGACCGCTAAAAGCTCCGTCTCCGTCTCCGGCGCGCGGGCGGCCATGTCGGCAAGGGCCGCGTTGGAAAAGACGATGTACGCCGGGACGTTTTCGCGCTGGGCAAGCTGCGCGCGCAGGGCGCGCAGACGCTCGAACAGCTCCGGATTTTCGCCCGCGGGCGCGAGGCGGGCCGATTCCCGTGCCTGAGCCGGCGCGGGGCTGCGGAGGGACACGCGCTCGCCGCGGAACAGCACGCCGCCGGCGCTCGCCGTCAGCTCGAGCGTGCCGTAGACGGGGTCGGCGTGCAGATACCCGAGCGATTCGAGCTGGTCGATGTACTCGCGCACGGCCGCGCGCGGGGTGGCCTTCAGAAGGCCATACGTCGAGACGGACGAAAGACCCAGCTCGCGCACGCGCTTATCCCGGCTGCCGCACAGCACGGCGGCGATGAGCGCCGCGCCGACGTTGTAGCCGAGGTGGTCGCGCACGCGGCGCACGCAGGACAGGATCATCTGCGCCTCGCTTGTCCGGTCGGCCATGGAGCCGGCCGCGCGGCAGTTGCCGCAGCTGCCGCAGCGGTCGGGGTGCGCCTGCCCGAAGTAGCCGAGCAGATACCCGCGCAGGCAGCCGGTCTGCTTGCAGTAGGCCGCCATGGCAGCAAGGCGGGCGTAGTCGCCGCGCAGCACCGCTTCGCGCTCGTCCTCGGGCAGGTCGGACGATTCGGCCGACGACTCGATGAGGAATTTCGCCGTCTGCACGTCGCCCGCGCTGTAGAGCAGGATGCAGTCGGCCGGAGCGCCGTCGCGCCCGGCGCGGCCGGCCTCCTGATAGTAGGCCTCGATGCTCTTGGGCATGTTGTAGTGGATGACGAAGCTGACGTTCGACTTGTCGATGCCCATGCCGAACGCGTTCGTCGCCACGCACACGAGCGCGCGGTCGCAGAGAAAATCCTCCTGATTGGCGTGGCGCTCGTCGTCGGAGAGCCCCGCGTGGTAGCGCGTGGCGGCGACGCCCGCGCCCTGCAGCGCCGCGCACACCGATTCGACGGCCGCGCGCGTGGCGCAGTAGACGATGCCGCACTGGCCCGGCCGCGCGGCGACGAGCTTTTTCAGGGCGGCGAGCTTGCTCTGCGGGCGGAGCACCTCGAAGTTGAGGTTCGGCCGGTCAAAGCCCGTCGTGACGCAGAAGGGGCTTCGCAGGGCGAGGGCGGAAATGATGTCCTCCCGCACCTGCTCCGTCGCCGTCGCGGTGAATGCCGCCACGACGGGGCGGCGGGGCAGCTTTTCCAGAAATTCTGTGATATGCAGATAGCTCGGCCGGAAATCCTGCCCCCACTGGCTGATGCAGTGCGCCTCGTCCACGGCGACGAGCGGGATGGTGAGCGAGGAAGCGAGCGCCGTGAACCCCTCCGTGTCGAGCCGCTCGGGCGCGACGTACACGATGCGGCAGCGCCCGGCGCGAAGAGAGCGCAGCGTCCCGGCGCGCTCTTCGGGCGTCTGCGCGCTGTGGATGGCCGCGGCCGGGATGCCGGCGGCTGTGAGCGCCAGGACCTGGTCGCGCATGAGCGAAATGAGCGGCGAGATGACGACCGTCACCCCGCCGAGCAGCAGCGCCGGAAGCTGGTAGCAGATGCTCTTCCCGCCGCCGGTCGGCATGATGCCGAGCGCGTCGCGCCCGGATAAGATCGCGTCAATGAGCGCCTCCTGCCCCTCCCGGAAGGCCGTGTGGCCGAAGCAGTGCGAGAGCGCGGTGAGTTTGTCCATGGGAGCCTCCGAATTGTGATAGTAGGGGCGGATCGCATCCGCCCGCCGCGTCCGCCGCGCGGCTCGTACGCACGCCGGAGCCGCGGGATGACCTCATCCCGCTGCACGTGATGCGCTGCCGAATTCCCGCCGCGCCCAAGCCTCCCTTGTGTAAAGGGAGGTGGCACGGCGTTAGCCGTGACGGAGGGATTGTAGGCTGAAGGGTTTGCCGCAGGGGCCGTTCTGATGCAGCCGCTGTGCTTCAACCAACTTTACAATCCCCCAGTCGCCTCCGGCGACAGCCCCCTTTGCACAAGGGGGCCTTTTGCGGAAGCCGCGTGCCGCTAATTCGCGCGGCGCGGACGCGCGGCCTCAGTCCGCCGCGCCGATCAGCCGATCCTTCCTTGCAAAATAATACCCGAACCCGGCGAGGTCGGCCAGCACCCAGCCGATGGGGATGGCCATCCAGATGCCCGCCTCGCCGACGGGGCCTGCGAGGGCGTAGGCAAGCAGCACGCGCGTGCCGAGGGAGATGACCGTCAGCACGACGCTCATGCCCGGGCGCTGGACGGCGCGGTAGAAGCCGTAGAGCAGAAACAGGCAGCCGATGCCGGCGTAGCACGCGCCCTCGATGCGAAGATAGCGCACGCCGGAGGCGAGGACGGCCGTCTCGCCCGCGCGGACGAAAATGCGCATGAGCGGGTGCGCGAATACGACGACGAGCAGCGAGATGACGCACGAGAACGCGGCGCTCACGGCCGTGGCCGTGCGGAGGCCTTTTTTGAGCCGCTCGCGCTGCCCCGCGCCGAAGTTCTGCGCGGCGAATGTGGAAAACGCGTTGCCGAAATCCTGCACGGGCAGGTACGCGAACGTGTCGATCTTCACGGCCGCGGCGAACGCGGCCATCGTCACGGGGCCGAAGCTGTCCACGAGCCGCTGGACGAGCAGGATGCCGAAATTCATGGCCGACTGCTGCGCGCAGGTGAGAAGCGACAGGTCTAAAAGCTCGCGCAGGATCCCGCCGTCAAAGCCAAGCTCGCCGCGCCGCGGCAGAAAATCCCGCCCGCGCCGGAGCGTATAGAGGAGAATGCCGATGCCGGAGACGTACTGCGCGATGACCGTCGCCGCCGCCGCGCCCGCGACGCCCCGGTGAAACACGAGCACGAACAAAAGGTCGAGCCCGACGTTCAGCGCTGCCGAAATGCCGAGAAACCACAGCGGCGCGACCGAATTTCCCACCGCGCGCAGCAGGCAGGCGAAGAAGTTATATAAAAATGTTGCGATGAGGCCGGAGAAAATGATGAGAAGATACTCGCGCATCGAGTCATAAAGCTCCGCCGGGACCTGCAAAAACCGCAGAATGGGGTCGCAGAATGCGTACACGAGCACGTTCAGCACGACCGTCACCGCGCCGATGAGGCAGAAGCCCATCCACACTGCCCGCCGCAGCGCCGATCGGTCGCTGCGGCCGAGACAGATGGACACGAGCGCGCCCGCGCCCATGGACAGCCCGAGAAACACGCTCGTCAGAAATGTCATGAGCGTATACGCCGACCCCACGGCCGCCAGCGCGCCCGTCCCGAGCGCCTGCCCGACGATGAGCGTGTCGGCGATGTTGTATAGCTGCTGGAGCACGTTCCCCGCCACCATCGGCAGCGCAAACAGCACCAGCCCCTTCGTGATGCCCCCTTGGGTCAAATCGCGGTACATAGCTCCTCCTGTTATAAACAATAGAAAGGCGAAGCAAGCGGCGCTTGCTCCGCCTTTGGCGGACAGGGTGGGATGCGAACCCACGTGCCCTTGCGGACAACCGCGTTTCGAGGGTCGTGAAACAGCCAAAGCCGCCCTGTTTTTCACGCCCGGGCACCATTGAAGAGACGAAGAATCAAAAAAAACACTCTGCTTGACGAAGGTATTATAACCCCGTCCGGCGAAATCAGCAAGGACTATATCGCGGAAGCACAATAGAATACACGCACAGGCGGCGTTTCTCAATCCCACACAGAAGGTCGTTGTTCACAAAAAATTTACAGATGAGTTACTTGAAACCACTCGAAATGGCTGCCTTTTTGGTGTATAATTACTATGCATAAATATAAGCTGTTACGCCGGAGAAAGAGCGGCGTCGCTTTCCGCTTGCCGCTTTTTTGGAAAAAGTGCGTTTTTGCGGAAAGAGGCTTGACAAAATGAAATTCGCGCTCATAATCAGACAGACAGACAGACAGACAGACAGACAGACAGACAGACAGACAGACAGACAGACAGGATAAGTCCGTCCTTTTTGGCTCTCCCCCCAATACGAATATGGTTTACCAAGGCGCGTTTCGCCTGTGCTTTTGCACAGTCGGAACGCGCCTTTTTGATTTCCGGTGTTTTGCAGGAAAGGCGGTGATGCACAGACCATGAATCCGCTTATGTGCCGCCCGCTTTTCCGGCGCGGGAAAAGCGGCCGTAACCCGCAGCCTCTCCGTACCTTCGCCGCAAGGGAGAGGAAACACTGCAAATATCAAATATGCTGCCTGCAACAGGCAGCAGGAACAAGGAGGAAACCATGAAACGACACAACAGAAAAAACGATCGGCTGGTGAGCCTTGCGCTCTGCATTCTTATGGTGTTCACCCTGTTGCCGATAGCGGCTTTTGCAGCAGAATATCCTTACCAATATCCTGCGGAAAAGCCCTACTACGAAATGAGCATGTACGCTTATAAAGTGAACGCCGCAGATGCAGAAAGCTATCCTACCGGAATTTTTCGACTATTAACGGAAGACAACCGCACCTTATACGCCTATTGCGCAGACAGCGAAATCTACGACATACCTGGAACAGCCTACAAAGCAATTTCCCTCTCCGACCATTACGGAGCAGAAACTGCCAGCACGGGAAAACTACGTGCGATCATTCAAAACGCCTACCCGTTTATCAGTATGAACGAAATGATCTCCCGCATTGAGCAAAGCGGCATATCCCTTCATACGGCGAGTGTCCCGTGCTATGAAATGGTGCTCATATCGGCAATACAGCAAGCGCTGTATACATACACGAACCCTGACACCATGATTGAAGTACGGTTTGCCGGAGGGTTCCCCCAAAAGGGCTATGAAATGTACAAGCCTCTCATTTATCACTTCAACGACAACTACAATGACAAAAAAGTGACACAAGCATACCCTGACATAAAAGCAGATGTTGAAGCTGTTTATGGCTGGCTCTGTGCGCTCTCTCCCGCAGATGCACCTGACGTTCCAGACGTAAATGTCTCCTTTGCGGCAGAGGTAGAGCAGGCTGCCAGCGGATACTCTCTAATTCTGTATGACCTTTTCGATGGATTTGAGGATTACAATGAGAGCTTGAATGTTTCCGCTTCAGAAGTTGTCGGCACAAATGAAAATCTCATATTCGAGAAGCCCTTCAACGAATTTGTCCCTGTCGGAGAAGGCCGCTATGCGACGGCTCTTCCCAATAACATTACAGGAAGTCCATTAAAAGTTACCCTTAACGGCTGCAATGATTATGAGGATGTTGTAATCTATGAAGCAAAAAAAGCAGAGGCAGAAGCATCGCAGCCCTTCATCGGCTATGGGAAAGCCCGTGCACCTTTTTCAAAAACGAAGCAGATTGATATGCCAATACAAACCGGGTCTCTCATTGTCCGAAAGACTGTTTCCGGCGAGGGCTCCGACGCCCACAATGCCTTTGCGTTTACCGTAACACTGATGCAGAATGGGGATACTCCGAATGGCGACCTTGTTTGCGGGGATGTTACCTTTACGAACGGTACAGCAACGTTCACACTGAAGCATAATGAGAGCAAAACCATAGAGCGTATCCCTGCAGGCTTCACCTACCTTGTGGAGGAAAGCGGCAGCGGCGGGTATGCCGTAACGGTGAACAACACCGACGCGACCACTGCATCGGGAATCATTGTTGCCGGACAGACTGCCGCCGCTGCCTTTGACAACTACAGGCCGGGCGGCGGTCATATTGACCCGGATCCGAATCCGGCAAGGGTAGCGCTGGCTGCAATCAAAACGCTCGACGGCATTGCGCCAACGGGAAGCAGCTTCGTGTTTGTGCTGAAGGATGAGAACGGGCGAATCGTGCAAACCAAGAGCAACAACGGAGATCAGATTATCTTTGATACGATGTCTTTCTCTGACACTGGCACCTACAAATATACGGTCGAGGAGGTCGCAGGAAATGACCGCAGCATCAACTATGATGGCAATGTGTATACGGTCATTATTCAAGTAACAAAGTCCGGCGATTACCATGCGGAGATTGCTTACGAGAAGGATGGCACAGCGCATCAAGGAAAGCCCGTCTTTGCCAACACCACAAAGAGCAGCCCTCCTGTGATTGTCCCGGACGACCATACCGTTTCCGTTTCTGTCAGCAAGGTCTGGAAAGACGGTGGTTCCGGCGATCGTCCGAGCGATGTGTCCGTTCAGCTTTATCGTAATGGCGATGCTTATGGGAATGCCGTAACATTGAGTGAAAGCAATAGCTGGTGCTATACATGGAGCGGCTTGGACAACGATGATACCTGGACGGTGAACGAGGTAAATGTCCCGCGTGGATATACTTGTATCGTTACCCGAAGCGGCGATGTGTGGACGATTACCAACACAAAGCCAATGGATAAAATTCCGCAAACCGGCGACAACTCCAACATCACCCTCTGGATCGCGCTTGCCTGTATATCCGCAGCCGGGATGATGTGTGGAAAGATGCAGATCAACAGGCGGCGCAGATCATCATGTTCGTCTAAATCGCATATGCGGTCGAGGTCATAAAGTCTGGGTTTTCCCGTTTCGAGGCAGACGGCGATCGTCCCGCTCCCGCCGCGAACAGATGAACCGTGTTTTGACAGGATTGGCCTGCCTGTGTGCGTCGCTGCTGCTCCTGTCCCTTGGAATGATCCTGAAGGCTCACATACAGGGTGAACAGGAGCAGGCCTCGTTCGACAAGCTGAAAGCAAGCGTATCGGAAGCGCAGCCCCGACATGCGATGCCGGAAGCAGAGCAGGACATACAGCCGCAGCAGATGCAGGAATCGGAGCAGGACATACAGCCGCAGCAGACGCAGAAGCAACAGCATACAAGCTACTATGCTCTTTACGAACAGAACCCGGATTTTGCCGCGTGGCTTACCATACCAAATACAAAGGTCGATTATCCCGTCATGCATACGCCGCAGGAGCCGGAATACTACCTGCGCCGTGCTTTTGACGGCAGCAGCTCCCAAAGCGGAACGCCTTTTATCGGGGAGGGAGGTGCGCCGGACAGCGACTTTTTCATCATCTACGGACACAATATGAAAAACGATACCATGTTCGGCACGCTGGACAGGTACG
>CAKTOF010000022.1 GCA_934589675.1 uncultured Oscillospiraceae bacterium | reverse complement strand
GCGCAATTTTACGCCTTTACCGGCCCGTTTTCCGCGATGTACTCGAACTTCCCGTCCGCGGTCTTTCTGACGCGGAGGTCGCAGCGGACGCTCTGGGACGGATCGGGGTGATCCTTCCAGAGGTCATACATCTGCGGCAGGAACTTCGGCCACATGGACGCCTCGTACTCGGAGTGATACGCGCTCTGCTCCGGCGTCGCAGCAGCCTCGGGGTTTGCAAAAACAAACGACGGCGGCGCCGACACGCGCGTATTGACGACGCTGCACACGACGTGGTTCGCGCCGCCGGGCGCGTCCTCCCACATGTGGATCGTCGCGTCGACAAACTCGCCAAGGTCGTTGCGGACGCACTCCAAGATCGCGTGCTCCAGGCAGTCCTCCAGCGGGAATTCGTCAAGATCCATGCGGTTGATCTGCACCCCGTCGCCGCCGAAGACCGGGCCGTTCGGGACCATGACCTCCGAGATCATATGCGCGGACTTCGTAAAGCCGTACTCCACGGGCGGCCTGACCCAATTAAAGCGCTTGTGCGAGCCGGGCGCCCAGAGATAGTAGCACTTCTCCATATTCGCCCAGAACCAGTCGAGCATCTGTGCGCTCACGCCCGGCAGGAAATGCTGCGCGGTCGTGGCGAGGATGTAGCCCTTTTCGGCGTACTCCGCGCGGACGACGGGCGTCGGATACTCAGGCTCAGGCTTGGAAAGCGGCGTGAACGGCAGCGTCGGGACGTGGATGTTCTCCGCAAACGGCATGTACGTCTGGCCGGCGTTCGGGACATAGTGGAATTCAGCCATGATTCATTCCTCCGATTTATAACTGTTTATTCGCAGCTTGATTATTGAGTTTCTATCTAAAATAATAGCACGATTTTCTCCGTTTGTCACGCAAAAAAAACGTCCCGCACCGCTCCTTTGCGATGCGGGACGCTGTGCTATTTCGGCGCGCGCCGATTTCATGAGCAGACAAGCCTCGGGTGAAGCGGGGGCAGGAGCAACCGCGCGCCGGAAACACCGGAATTTAAGTATCGCGGCGGATCTTGCCGAACGGGTTTGCGGCGTTGTGCGCCTCATGGTCCGCCACGGCCTTTTTCTCGGCCTTGACCGTCACCTTGCAGGTCGGATCCCAGCGGCCGGGCGAATAGGTGTTGTCGTTGTCCATGGTGCGGTACGGCTTCGGAGCCGGGACGGTGTCCTGCACGGTCTGGACGACGGTGTAGTCCGCGTGGAGCATCCCCGGCTCGGTCAGCTGCGCCGGGCGGCCGCCGAGCTCGCCGACGGTGCAGTCGTTCTCGATGAAGTCGAGGTAGCGGTTGCGCGCCCAGTTGCCGACGTCATAGTCGCCCGCGATGTCCGGGCAGACCTGCTCGTGGAACCATTTCCACTCGCCGTTCACGAACGCGAAGTCCGAGCCGTAGCGCTCCCACAGCCAGACGCCGCCGCGGTGCTGGCCGTCAAAGCCGATGGGGCCGGTCAGCGTGCCGGGCGTTAAGTAGAACGAGCGGGCGCTCATGCCGTCGTCGGCGACCTCGATGACGTCCGAGGCGAGCACATGCACGCCGGATGAGCCGGTCGAGCGGATGTCGTGGCCCTGATACTCCGGGAAATTCTTCGTCATCTCCATCATGGAGCGCATGGCCATGCCGTCCGTGTGGCCGACGGAGTTGAGATAGACCTCCTCAAAGCCGCACATCCGGCCGAACTGGTGCGCCCAGGTCGTGTTGACCGAGTCGTACCACAGAAAATCCCACTCCTCGCGGGAGTAGCTGATGCCGTGCATATACGCGTGGCGGGCCTTGAATTCCTCAACGGTCTGGCTGGCCTCGGCGTTGTGCAGGCGCTGTTCAAATGTCAGATCCTTTTTCATGTGTCGCTCCTCCCTTCCTCAGCGGCGCTCGCGGTCATAGTAGGGCTTCCCGAGGTCGCCCAGCGGGCCGTAGCTTTCCTTGTCGTTGTACGCCGCGTACGGGCGCGGCATATCCTGATACAGATACTCCCAGCCGAAGAACGGGTTGTAGACCGTGTGCTTGACGGTCGGGTCACCGAAGTCGGCCTCGAGCGGGTCTGCGCCCGGGGCGAGCTTCACCGGCGTGTCGGCATAGTTGTGGCCGGCCTCGATCGTGTGGTCATGCTCGAGCACGAGGTGCCAGATCTTCCAGCTCTCGCCCTCCTTGACAAGGTCGCAGAAGACAAGGCCGAGGTCAAAATATGTGCTGGCCGTGCCGTCCGGATGGCCGGTCGACAGGTACGCCGGGCGATAGCCGAGATAGCGGGCCGTCTTGCCGTCGTCGGCGATGTAGACAAGGTGCGTCGTGGCCGTGTGCATCTCCGAGCAGCCAAGGCCGAGATTCTCGCGGCTGTAGGCAATGGTCGGGTCGGCCTCACAGTACGGCTTCAGGCGCGCGTAGCGCTGCTCGTCGCGGAAGACGACGAGTTGGCGGATGACCTCCTCCATGCCGACGAAGTAGCCGGTGTTGTAGGCGAGCGACGCCGTCTTTTTGTAGTTTTCATCCTGCACCCAGAGGTCGTTGACGGCCTCGCGGCGCATTTCGTTGGACAGATAGAAGGCGTGGCGGTTCATGGTCTGGACGACTTTTTCCTTGTCCCAGAGGCGCTCCACGCGCTCGTCGTTCGTGTAGGGAACATTCACTTTCATCTCGCAGCCTCCTTAAATGCCATAGCTGAACGTCTCAGCAAACGTGGTGTACGGCTCCGGCAGGCGCGGCGACGGCGCGAACGGGCGCTCGGCGCTGTACTCTTCGCGCAGCGTGCAGGGCACGTCCGGCTCGGCGTAGCGAAAATCCTTCATCTCCGCAAACTCCGGCAGCTCCTCGTACTGCTTCTTCGCGCCGGTCCACGGCGAGCCGCACGGGCGGTCGACCTCGCGCAGATAGAGCATATGCCAGATCTTCCACGCGTCGCCCTCGCGGACAAAGTCGACCGCGAACCAGCCCCATTCCCAGAAGCCCTGCGGGCCGCCGGCGGTGAGCAGCGAGTAAGACCCGCGCGTGCACCAGATGCCCTTGGCCGTCTCGCCGTCCTCGGCCAGCTCGATGACGGGCGTATCGACCGGGCGGTAGGTCATCATGCCGACGCCGTAGACGTCCTCGAGCGTCTTGCCCTTGAAGTTATCCGGGAAGCGCTCGTAGATGAGGCGGCTTTCGAGCGCGATGCGCTCGCCCTGGTTTTCGTAGTAGCGGCGGACGTTGTCCGCGCCCTTGAAGTAGCCCGTGTTGATGCCCAGGCAGACATCCGGCCGGCACGACCAGTAATTTTCAAACATGTCAGCTTCTTTTTTCAGCGTGTAATCCGCGGACATGCGGCCCATCAGATTCTTGATCTCACGCTGATCCTCCCACCGGCCGAGCTTTTCCTCGGCGGTAAAGATTTTTGTCATGATCTCAACTCCTTCTTTGATTCGCTCCGCGGCCGAGGCCGCGCTTTTCTGACTATCAGTATATTCGCAATTTAAAGATTTGTACAATAGCAAACCGGTATGACACTTATTCACCCAGTGAATTTCTCCGCATGAGCGCTATGCAGATAATCAATTTTACATTGCACGGGCGCGCTGTTATAATCAAACTACGAATTATACAGGAAAGGGGCAACCTGTCATGTCCAACCATCCGCATCTGACCGCGCCCATCACGCTGGCCGGCCTGACGTTGAAAAACCGGATGTTCTCCGCGCCGACCTCGCTGGCTGAGCTCGGCCCGGACGAGCACTACTCGACCGCGAACCTGGAATACTACAAGCTGCGCGCCGCGGGCGGCTGCGCGCTCGTCACCGTCGGCGACGTCATCGTTGACCTTGACACCGGCCGCAGCCATCCGCAGCAGGTCGGCATCAACGACCCGTCCGCCGCGCCGTATCTCGTCGCCATGGCCGACGCCATCCATTCCGGCGGCGCCGCCGCTTCCGTGGAGATCGACCACGGCGGCGCGCTGTGCGCGCCGGAGTTCATCGGCGGCAAGAACGCCATCGGCCCGTCCGGCTACGTCGACGAATGGGGCGACACGGTCGAGGAGATGACCGAGGATCAGATCTATGAGATCGCCGACAAATTCGCCGAGGGCGCGGCAAACGCGCGCGCATATGGATTTGACATGGTCATGGTCCACGGCGGCCACGGCTGGCTGCTGCACCAGTTCATCTCTCCCCTGACGAACCACCGCACGGACAAATGGGGCGGCAGTCTGGAAAACCGCATGCGCTTTCCGCTGCTCGTCATCGAGAAAATCCGCGCGCGCGTCGGGCGCAGCTTCCCCATCGAGATCCGCATTTCCGGCTCGGAGCGCTGCACGGGCGGCTACGGCATTGAAGAGGGCATCGAGATCGCCAAAATGCTCGACGGGAAGGTCGACCTCATCCACGTCTCGGCCGGCACGCAGCAGGAGGAATTCTCCGCCGTGCTGATGCACCCGGGCGCGTTCCAGCACGATATGGAAAACAGCAGCCTCGCTGCCGAGATCAAAAAGCACGTCAAAACGCCCGTTTTGTCCGTCGGCGCGTTCAATATGCCGGACGACATGGAGGCATTTCTCGCCTCCGGCGGCGCGGACTGCATCGCCATGGGCCGCGCGCTCATCGCCGACCCCTTCCTGCCGAAGAAGGTCATCCGCGGGCAGACCGACGACATCACGCCGTGCCTTCGCTGCGGCGAGTGCCAGTCCGGCATGATGGCAAACCGCGTCATGCGCTGCTCCGTCAACCCGATCATCGGCCGTGAGTGCGACTATTTCCACCCGCAGCCGCAGCGCCTTCGCCGCAAGGTGCTCATCGTCGGCGGCGGTCCGGGCGGCATGCAGGCGGCGCTGACGGCCTTTGAGCGCGGCCACGACGTCACGCTCGTCGACGAGCAGGAAAAGCTCGGCGGCGCGCTCAAGTTCGCCGACTCCGGCGCCGATTTCAAAAAACCGATGCTCCGCTACCGCGAAAGCCAGGCCCGCAAGGTCGCCCGGCTGCCCATCGACCTGCGCCTCGGCGTGAAGGCCGACGCGGCGCTCGTGGCGGAGGTGAAGCCCGACGTCATCATCGCAGCCGTCGGCGCCGATCCCATCCGTCTGCCCGTCCCGGGCGCGGACGGCGAAACGGTCATCTTCGGCGCCGATCTCATGCCGGATACGCCCGTTGGCCGCAACGTCGTCGTCATCGGCGGCGGTCTCATCGGCTGCGAGGAGGCCGTCCTGCTCGCGCGGCAGGGTCATGCGGTCACGATCCTCGAGATGCTGCCCACGCTCGCGGCCGAGTGCGGCCGGATGCACCGTATTGCGCTCATGCACGAGGTCGACTCGACGCCCGGCATCACGCAGGCCGCAGGCCAGCGCTGCACGGCCATCACGGCGTCGTCCGTCACCGCCGTCGACGCCGACGGCAACGAGCATGTCTATCCGGCCGACACCGTCGTCATGGCCGCCGGGATGCGCTCGCGCTCGGCTGAGGTCGAAGCGCTCCGCCCGCTCGTGCCGGAGTTCTATGTCATCGGCGACGCCCGCCGCGCCAGCAAGGTCATGCTGGCCGTGCGCGACGCATACGACGCCGTCCTCGACATGGAAAAATAAGCGCAAAAATCCCCGTTGCCGCAAGTGAAGCGCGGCAGCGGGGTTCTTTTTTCGGGAGGCCTCGCAGAGTTTCGCCGCCGCAGCGGCGAAATGGTTTCAGAATCATTTTTTCCGAGGGCGTGTACCTCGGAAAAAATACATTACGCCCTGCAAGTGTGGAATTTGGGCGTCATCGGCGCCCAAATTATGCGCGCAGCAGGGGGCAGTCCTTTGAAATGAAAAGCGGTGCTGCCAAGGCAGCACCGCTTTTCATTTCACTGCTTCCTGACACATTTTGTCATACATATGCTGCGCCGCCGTCGTGAGCGTCCGGCCGCGCAGGACGCCGATGCGGCAGGCAAGCGACGCGCTCTCGTCGTCAAACGGGCGGTACGTCAGCGGCGTGAGCCCTTCCTGCGCGCCGTGCGCCGGAACATCGGCAAAAAAGCGCCGATCCGTAATGATGGAGATGGCCATGTTCTTCGACAGCATTTCGTCAGCAAGATGCGGCGCGTCGACCTGATAGAAGATGTTCGGCACAAGCCCCTTCGTCTGGCAGAAGCCGATGATCGCGCGATCCATATCTGAGTCATGGTTGACCATGAGGATGCGCGAGTTGCACAGATCCTCGACCGTGACCGTTTCTTTCCGTGCCAGCTCGTTGTCCTCACTCATCAGGATGCCCATGTGCTCGGTGTAGAGCGTTTTCCACTCGATCTCGCGCTCGTTGTATCCGAGCGACGAGAGCGCGATGTCGATCTCGCGGTCGGTCAGCGCCTCGCCCAGTTCCTTCGGACTCATCTCAAAGAAGCTGAAGCGCACATCCGGATGCTCAAAGACGAACCAGCGAATGCACTGCTCGATCCAGCCCGTGTTGCCGTTTGTAAACGACGAGCCGATCTGCACGCTGCCGCCCGCGCCGTTTTTCAGGCAGTCAAACTGGCGGTTGAGCTCATCAAGGCCGGAAAAGCACTGCTCGGCAAATTCGAGCACGAGCTGGCCATAGGCATTGAGCTGGATGTTCTTTCCCTTGCGGTCAAACAGCTGCGCGCCGAGATCTTCCTCGAGCTTGGCGATCATACGGCTGAGCGTCGGCTGGGAGATATAGAGCTGTTCGGCGGATTTGGTGAGATTCTGCGTCTTCGCCGTCACGACAAAGTTGCGCAGCTGCTCCATATTCAGGTTCAGCATGGTCCGGCACCCCTTCCCATTCTTTTCCCAAACAGTGTATCATACATTTTTCAAAAAAGCAAACGCGGCAGGCCGGGCGGCCTGCCGCGTTTTTTTGCGGAATGTCAATCCTCCGTGCGCTCGTTGCCGACCGCATACGGGTTGTTGCGGCCGGGCGAATAGGTGTTGCCGGCGTCCAGCGTCGCAAACGGCTCCGGGTATGGGACGGTGTTCTGCACCGTCTGCACGGGGCTGCATTCAAAGTGCAGCGGCGTCGGCTCGCCGAGGCGCGCCGGGGCAAAGCTCGCGTGAAATTCCATGCTCTCATCCATGGGCGGCGGCGCCTTTTTCTGCACCTCGCCGCCGTTTTCCATGGCCGCGCGGAACGGATCGTATGCCCAGTTGCCCGTGTCGTAGCACCCGGACAGATCCGGGCAGACCTGCTCGTGGAACCACTTCCACTCCCCGTCGACAAAGGCAAAATCCGAGCCGTACCGCTCCCACAGCCAGTCTCCGCCGCGGTGGCAGCAGTCCATGCCGACCGCGCCCATCAGGATGCCCGGCGTAAAATAGCTGCTGCGGGCAAACTTTCCGTCCTCCGACACCTCGATGACGCTCGACGCGAGCGCGTGCAGACCCGTTGAGCCCGTCGTGCGCAGGTCGTGCCCCTCGTATTCGGGCACAAGGTTGATGTTATTGAAATTGCCGAGGATGAACTGCTTATCCTCGTGCGTGATGGAGTTAAAGCGCACCTCCTGATAGTATCCGCACATCCGGCCGAAGCCGTGGGCAAACGTCGTGTGCCCGGACTTCAGCCAGAACACGTCGTACTCCTCGCGCGAATTGCCCGTCGCGTGCAGATAGGCATGGCGTGCCTTGAGCTCCTCGACCTTGGCGCAGGCCTTTGCGGCGTGGAGCTTTTCCTCAAATGACCGATGCTGATACATCAATACCGCTCCTCTCTGACGTAGTAGGGCAGGTTCAGGTCGCTCTCCGGTCCATAGCCGTTTTTGTCCGTGTACGTCCTGTACGGGCGCGGCATGTCCTGATACATGTACTCCCAGTTGAAAAACGGGTCGTGTACGGTCTCCATGATCGTCGGCAGGCCGTTTTCCAGCTCGATGGGGTCGTCATCCGGCTTGAGATAGATGGGGTATGTGCTGTAATCCGTCCCGGCGGCGATGGTGTACTCGTGCTCGAGCACGAGGTGCCAGATCTTCCACTGCCCGTTTTCGCGGATGCAGTCGGCAAAAATGCGGCCGATGACGTGATAGGCGTCCGCCGTGCCGTCCGGCTTGCCGTAGGTCTGATGGCCGATGTCGCAGCCGAGGTATTTTGCCGTCCGCCCGTCGTCGGCAATGTAGACAAGCGGTGTGTTGCTCGTGTGCATGCACGTTACGCCCTTTCCGAGATTCTCCTGGCAGAGCTTCACGGACGCATCGGCGCGGTGGAAGCGCTGGAGCTGCTCATAGCGCTGCGCCTCAAGGTCGGCCACATAGTGCCGCGCGATCTCCTCCATGCCGACATACCAGCCGTTGTTCACGCCGAGCGACGCAGTGCGGCGGTTGTCCGGCTCCTGCACCCAGAGCTCGGCGAGCTCCTCGCGGCGGCGGTCTGCGGAGTAATAAAGGCTGTGGCGTGCAATGAGATCTGTGACGTCTGTCACATCCCAGAGGCGGTTGACCTCTTCGTCCGGAGTAAAGACCGGCGTTGTTTTCCCTCTCATGTCGCGTCCTCCTCATAGCCATAGGAAAATGTCTCTGCGAACGTCTCATACGGCCGCGGGAGCTCCGGCGGCGGCGAGAAGTCGCGCTCCGGCGTGTAGAGGCTGCGCAGGCAGCGCTTCACATTCGGCTCCGGGTCATGCAGCGCGGCGATCGGCGCGAACACTGCCTGCTCCGGCAGCTTCTCCGGCGGCAGGCCCCAGTTCTGGCCGCACGGCGAATCGATGTCCGTCAGATCCTGCATATGCCAGATCCGGAACTGCTCGCCCTCGCGGATAAAGTCGACGGCGAGGTAGCCCCACTGCCAATACGCCACCGGTCCGGCCGTCGTGACGCGCGAATGCGTCCCGCGCATGCACCAGAGCCCCTTGGCCGTCTTTCCGTCGCGCGCGACCTCCACGACCTGCGTGTCAAACGGTTTGTAGACCATGCTGCCCACGCCGTAGAGCTCCTCCTCCGTCTTGCCGCCGAGCTGCTTTGGAAGCGCGCGGCGCATAAGCTCCGATTCCAGCCGGATGCGGCGGTCAAGCCCCGCGTAGTATTCCGCCACCGCGTCCCGTCCCACGAAAAAGCCCTCGTTCACGCCGAGGCAGACGTCGTCCCGGCCGCTCCAGAACTGCGCAAAGATCGACGCCTCCTGCCGGACGGCATAGAGCGAGGTCATCTTTCCGACGATGTTTCGCACCTCGCGCACGTCGAGCCAGCGGTCGAGCAGCACCTCGCGGCTGAGTCCTTTTCTGTTCATATGGATACCCCCTTTCCGATTCTGCTTTTATTATACCGCCCGCAGCGGGCGCGCTTCAAGCAGCCGGGCGCAATCGCTCATGCGATATTCGAAGCACCCTTATGTTCAGTTTGCATCATGACAGTTTGCCGCCTTATTTTTTGTGCAAAGCGCAAAAAATCCCGCCCGGGCAGATGCCGCGGGCGGGATCATCAGGAATCAATCAGTGCCTTGTCTTGACCTTCAGGCGCTCCATGGCGCGGGCGAGGCTGGCCTGGGTGTGGTGGTATTCGAGCAGGCTCTGCTTCTGGCGGAGCTGCTCTTCGGCGCGCTCCTTGGCCTCAAGGGCGCGGCGCTCGTCGATCTCCTCGGGCAGCTCGACCGTGTCGACGACGAGAAAGACCTCGTTGTCGCCGATGCGGGCGTAGCCGCTTCCGCAGACCGCGTTTTTCCACGTCCCGTCCTCGTGCTGCATCCGCATCTCGCCGGGCACGACGCCGGCCACGGCGTGCTCATGGTGGGCCATGATGCCGATGAGGCCATTGTTGACCGGGATCTGCAGCTGCAGGCACGGGCCGTCATAGAAAATGCGGTTGATCGAGATCACGACCAGGTGAAACGAATCCATCGCACCTGCCTCCTTTACAGCGTTTTGGCCTTGGCAAGCACGTCGTCGATCGTGCCGACGTTGAAGAACGCCATCTCCGGCACGTCGTCCAGCTCGCCGGAGAGGATGCGCTGGAAGCCGCGGATCGTCTCTGAAAGCGGCACATAGCAGCCGGGCACGCCCGTAAACGTCTCGGCCACGTGGAACGGCTGAGACAAAAAGCGCTGGATCTTGCGGGCGCGGTAGACGGTGAGCTTATCTTCGTCAGACAGCTCCTCCATGCCGAGGATCGCGATGATGTCCTGAAGCTCTTTATACTTCTGGAGCACCTGCTGCACCTGACGGGCCGTGTTGTAGTGCTCCTCGCCGACGATGTCCGCCTCGAGGATGCGCGACGACGACTCGAGCGGATCGACAGCCGGATAGATGCCCTGCTCGACGATCTTTCGGGACAAAACCGTCGTCGCATCGAGGTGGACGAACGTCGTGGCCGGCGCCGGGTCGGTCAGGTCGTCGGCCGGGACATAGACGGCCTGCACGCTCGTGACCGAGCCATTTTTCGTCGAGGCGATGCGCTCCTGCAGCTCGCCCATCTCCGTGGCGAGCGTCGGCTGGTAGCCGACGGCCGACGGCATGCGGCCAAGCAGCGCCGAGACCTCGGAGCCGGCCTGCACAAAGCGGAAGATGTTGTCGATGAACAGCAGGACGTTCTGATGCTCAACGTCGCGGAAGTACTCGGCCATGGTGAGGCCCGTCTCCGCCACGCGCATACGCGCCCCGGGCGGCTCGTTCATCTGGCCGAAGACGAGCGCCGTCTTTTCGATGACGCCGGACTCGGTCATCTCCGTCCAAAGGTCGTTGCCCTCGCGCGAGCGCTCGCCGACGCCGGTGAAGATGGAGTAGCCGCCGTGCTCGGTGGCGATGTTGCGGATGAGCTCCTGAATGAGCACGGTCTTGCCGACGCCCGCGCCGCCGAACAGGCCGATCTTGCCGCCCTTGGCATACGGCGCAAGCAGGTCGATGACCTTGATGCCCGTCTCCAGGATCTCGACGACCGGGTTCTGGTCGGCAAAGCTCGGCGGGTCGCGGTGGATGGACCAGCGCGTAGGCGTCTGGGGCTGCTCGCCGCCGTCGACAGCGCGGCCGGTCACGTTGAAAAGCCGCCCGAGCGTCTCCTTGCCGACCGGCACGGTGATGGCTCCGCCGGTCGGTGTGACCTCCATGTCGCGGCACAATCCCTCGCCTGGCGAGAGCAGAATGCAGCGGACGGTATTGCCGCCGACGTGCTGCGCGACCTCCATCGTGCACACGGCCCCGTCGCGCGTGACCTCAAGGGCGTCTTTGATGTACGGCAGATTTTCATCCGGGAACTCGACGTCCACGACCGGGCCGAGGACCTGCACGATTCTGCCTTTTTTCACTTCACTCATGTTTTGTTCACCTTCTGCGCGCGTGCGCCGGCCGCCACCTCGGTGATCTCCTGCGTGATGGCCGCCTGGCGAATGCTGTTATACTGAATGGAAAGCGTGCGCAGCATCTCCTGCGCGTTGTCTGTGGACGACTCCATCGCCTGCATTCTGGCGTTGTGCTCAGCGGCGTAGGACTCCACAAGGGCGCCGTAGATAAAGCCGGTCAGGTAGTTCGGCACAATGCTCTCGAGCGCGTCCTTCGGCGTCGGCAGATATGTGATCTGGCTGACGTCGTGCGTCTCATAGTTGTGCGGCATATGCGCGGGCGTGTTTTTGCGGACAGACGCAAAATGCTCCTTGTCGAGCGGCAGCAGGCGCATGAGCACCGGATCGACCGTCATGGAATTGACCACGCGCGTGTAGGCGATGTACACCTCGTCGAGCTCGTACTTCAGATACATCTCGATGAGCTTTTCAGAGATGAGGCGCGCGCGGTGGATCGTCGGATTCTGCGCGGTGTAGTGGAAGTGCGTATCGACGGGCACGCCGTGCTTGAGGAAATAGTTCCGGCCGACCATGCCGACAACAAACAACAGATCCTCCTCCGGCTCGTTCACGCGCTCCATGACGATCTTGATGATGTTGTGGTTGTACGCGCCGGCCAGGCCCTTGTCGCCCGTGACGACGACGTAGCCGATGCGCCGCTTTTCCCGCGGCTTTTCCGGCAGGTCGGACTCGTTGCCGAAATAGCGGTGCTCAAAGTCCGGCATATGCGCGATGATGTCGCCGATGACCTCCTGCGAGAAGTAAAAGTGCGGCTCGGCGTTCTCGAGCGCGACGCGCGCGCGCTTGAGCTTCGACGAGGAGATCATATACATGGCATTCGTGATCTTCATCGTATCACGGATGCTCTTCATCCGGCTTTGGATCTCAGTGGTGCTGGCCACGCTTATTCACCTGCTTTGTACTCCTTCGCCGCCGCGAGGATGCCTTCGCGCGTCTTGTCGGTCAGCTGGCCGCTTTCCGTGAGCGTGCGGAGGATGTCGGGGTGGTAGGAGGCAATGTGGTCGAGGATGCCCATCTGGGTCTTTTTGACGTCCGCCTGCGGCACGTCCGTGAGCAGCTTGTTCGTCGCGACGACGAGCGAGATGACCTGCTCGGCCATGGACAGCGGGCGGTAGAGCGGCTGCTTGAGCAGCTCCATGAGGCTCTTGCCGTAGGCAAGCTGCGCCTTCGTCGCGTCGTCGAGGTCGGAGGAGAACTGCGTAAAGACCTCCATCTCGCGGTACTGCGCAAGGTCGATGCGCACAGAGCCAGCGGCCTTTTTCATGGCCTTCGTCTGCGCCGCGCCGCCGACACGGGACACGGACAGGCCGACGTTGACGGCCGGGCGCTGGCCGGCATTGAACTCGTCGGCCTCAAGGAAGATCTGGCCGTCGGTGATGGAGATGACGTTCGTCGGGATATAGGCCGAAACGTCGCCCGACTGCGTCTCGATGATCGGCAGCGCCGTAATGGAGCCGCCGCCCTTCGCGTCGGAAAGCCGCGCCGAGCGCTCAAGCAGGCGGGAGTGCAGATAGAACACGTCGCCGGGATACGCCTCGCGCCCGGGGCTGCGGCCGAGCAGCAGCGAGAGCGCACGGTAGGCCACCGCGTGCTTGGAAAGATCGTCATAGACGATGAGCACGTCGCGCCCCTGATACATGAAATACTCCGCCATGGCCGTGCCGGAATACGGCGCGATATACTGAAGCGACGACGGGTCGCTCGCCGAGGCGGAGACGATGATGCAGTAATCCATCGCCCCGTTTTTTTCCAGAAGCGACTGCACCTTCGCGACCGTCGAGGCCTTCTGGCCGATGGCGACATAGATGCACACGACGCCTT
The DNA here is from genome assembly GCA_934589675.1 of uncultured Oscillospiraceae bacterium. Taxonomy (GTDB): domain Bacteria; phylum Bacillota; class Clostridia; order Oscillospirales; family Oscillospiraceae; genus CAKTOF01. The sequence continues at coordinate 23,151 of CAKTOF010000022.1, read as the reverse complement.
TCCCCTTCTGGTTGAGCATGGCGTCGACAGCGATGGACGTTTTGCCGGTCTGGCGGTCGCCGATGATGAGCTCGCGCTGGCCGCGGCCGATCGGGAACATGGAGTCGATGGCGAGGATGCCGGTCTCCATCGGGGTGTCGACCGACTTGCGGTCGACGATGCTGGGCGCGTCGTTTTCGATGGGGCGGTAGTCCTTTGCTTCGATGTCGCCCTTGCCGTCGATGGGCGCGCCGAGCGCGTCGATGACGCGGCCGAGGAAGCCCTCGCCGACGGGCAGGCCCGCGCGCCGGCCGGTGCGGATGACGCGCGTGCCCTCGCGCAGCTCGCTCTCGCGGCCGAAGAGGATGATGCCCGTCTCGTTTCTGCGGATGTCCTGCACCATGCCCTTGACGCCGTTGTCAAAGATGACGATCTCGCCGTAGGCCGCATGGTCGATGCCCGAGACGGTCACGATGCCGTCGCCGAGGCGGACGACGGAGCCGACCTCGTGCTCGCCGCTGTCAAATTCGGACTGCTCGATCTCCGTGCGGAGGATCGAGATGATCTCCTGCGTGCTGCCGAGGCTGTTTCCCGCACCCGCGAGATGATTTCGCAGCGCGCCGAGGCGCCCCTTCATCGACCAATCGAACTCGTCGCTGCCCGCGCGCAGGACAAAGCCGCCGAGCAGGCTCTTGTCCTCGCGCAGCGTCAGCTCCAGCTCACGGCCAGGGTACTTCTGGGAAAGATACTCGCGAAAACGCGCGATCTGCGCCTCATCCGGCGCGGTGACATATGTGATCGTCACGGGCAGCGCGCCGTGTTTTTCGCCCTGCTGGGCGTAAAACGCGTCCGCGACATCCGAGACTGCTTCAAACTGCTCTTCGTCACAAAGCAGCTTGAATACGCCGCGCACCTCTTTTGGGAACACCTTGTCGATGACGTGGTGGCGCCCCTCGAGCGGCGCGGCCGGGTCGGCAAGCTCTGTGCGCAGCTGCGGAAGGGCGTCCAGAATGTCCATGCTCTGGCGGACGATGCCCTCCGTCGCGCCCGCTGCAGCAAGCATGGCGGCATACTGCCTGACAGTCTGCGTCATGTCTTGTCCCCCGCTTCCGTCAGGAATTGCTCATAGAGCTTTTTGTCGCGCTCTGGCGAGGCCTGCTCGCCGAGAACCTTCGCGGCAGCATCCATGGCCAGCGTGGAGATCTCTCCCGAGAGCGACTTGAGCGCAGCCTCGCGCTCCTGGCCGATCTTGACGCGCGCCTGCTCCATGGTCTTTGCGGCCTCGTCTCCGGCCGTCTTGACGATGCGGCCGTATTCCTCTTTTGCCTTTTCCTGCGCCTCGGCCAGCATTTTTGCGCTGGTCTTCTGCGCGTCGGCAAGCGACGACTCATACTGCGTGCGCAGCTGCGTCGCCTGCTCCTGCTCCTGCCTGGCCTTTTCGATCTGCTCGTCGGCCATCTGCTGGCGCTGGGTGATGATCTTGTCCACCCGGCCGAACAGGAACTTCCTCAGGAGAACGTAGAGGATCAAAATATTGATGACTGTAAACAGAAGATTGATGTCAAACCGCAGCAATACTCCCGCCTCCTAACTTTTCTCCTTTGGCTCAGCCCAGGAACAGAATGATGAGAATGCCGACGACGAAGCCGTAGATGGCGGTCGCCTCAGCGAGCGCGCAGCCGAGGATGAGCAGCTTCTGGATCTTGCCGTCGGCCTCCGGCTGACGGGCGACGGCGTCGACGGCCTTGCCCGTGGCGTGGCCGATGCCAAGACCGGCGCCGATGCCGGTCAGAACTGCGATGGCGGCTCCGATTGCGATCATGGTATTCATAGTTGTTTCTCCTTTACATGAATGTGGAGGCTCACTCGATGGCCTCTTTGATGAACAGCGACGTTAAAAACACGAACACATACGCCTGGATCAATCCATCGAACACGTCGAAGTACAGGCTGAACGCCATCGGCACGACGACGGGCACGACCGCCTCAATGAGCTTCATGACGACGAACGCGCCGAGCACATTGCCGAAAAGGCGCATGCACAGCGACAGCGGCCGGATGAAGACCTCGAGCACGTTGATGGGCGCGACGATCGCGACCGGCTCGGCGAAGCTGTGCAGCCAGCCCTTCGCGCCGCGGTGCCGGATGCCGGCCGCCTCGATCAGAATGATCGACATAATGGCCAGCGCGGCCGTGACGTTCATGTCCTTCGTCGGCGACTTGAAGCCGAACATACCGACAAGGTTCGCCGTGCCGATGTAGACGAGCACCGTGGCAAGATACGGCACATACGCGCGCCCCTCTTCGCCGACAAAGCCCTGCACGATCTTCTCGAGCGAGGTGACGGCCCATTCGGTGAACGCCTGACGCTTGGAAATGCCGGTCACTTTCATCCCGTGGGTCAGAAAGAGCGACAGCGCGACAAGCACCGCCATGATGATCCAGGTGACGACGACGGATTCGGCGACCGGGATGCCGCCGAAGAGCGGGATCGTAAATACGGTCTCGACATTGAGCTCTTCCATCAGCGTCTGCGCCAGATTACCCATCTCATCCCCTCCGTTTCTTTGCGCCGCACGGTGCGGCGCAGGCTTTTACCTTCCCATTATAATACGCCTTCGAAATGTTGCAAGGGTTCAATATGCTAAATCTTATCCTCCCGTATCCGAACATGCTTCGGCGATATGCCTATTCCATTTCAGTTTTATGTTTCAATGGTTTCAAAATCCGGTTTTTTTACCGTTATATCCTGTGTGCCCGCCGGCGCCCCTGCGCAGGCTCGGTTTTGCTCTCTGTTTCCCGATTTCGGGGCAAAATGGCGCCTCCTGAAAGCAAAAAAAGAGCGCCTGACAGGCATTCCGTGCTTGTCAGGCGTCTGCGTTGTACGTTGTATCAATGAAAAACTGTAAAAACCGCGCGCAGTGCCATGGAGGATTCTGAAAATCAGGCTTCCCCGCCGCGCCGGTCTTTATGCAATGTCGCTTTCCGCCTCGCCGAGCGTCCGCAGGATCATGGGGAGCACCTGCTCCGGCTGAATGTGCAGCACAAGGGCGAACTCGTCGTGGATGCGCTTTTGCGCGTCCTTGTAATACTGGACGTCCTTCGAGCCGAGCTGCTTTCCGTGGCGGGCAAGCTGCTCCTGACGGTTGTGCAGCGTGCGGATCATGCGGATCATGCGGCGGCGGTCGCCGCTGCCCATGACCTCGTCAAAAAGCTCCTTGCGCCGGCGCGTGTCGTCGACCCACTCCTCCTCGGCCGCGGGCATCTCCGCGATGAGCGTGCGGACCTCCTCCTCCGTGAGCACCTTGCGCATCCCGAGCTTTTCCTCGTTGCCGACAGGTGCGTAGAGCGTCAGATCCTCCTTGAATACCGGATGCATCATATAGTACTGCTTCTTCTCTTTTCCCAGATTCCGCTGCACGACCTCCACGATCCGGCAGACGCCGTTTCTTCCGTAGAGGACTGTGTCGTTTACTGCATACATCGCTTTCCTCCATCTTCTTCTCTCACTGTCATCCGATCCTTCGGAGGCACAGAGCGCGGCATTTCACCTGCTCGCCTCCGATTTCATTATAACAGAAACAAAAAGAAAATGTCAGTGCATTTTTCCGAAAAGCGCAAAATGTTTTTTCGTCGAACAAAACCCCCGCGGCCGCAGCCGCGGGGGTCGGATGAATGCGATGAATTATTTGAGCAATTCGTTGAAATCGCCGCGCGGGGTGTAGTGCGTGTGCAGCAGATGGTGCGAAAGCTCGCCGCCGGGCGCCTTGAGGAACTCCTGATAGAGCGTCTGAACGGACGGGTTCTCAAACGACATGCGCAGCGTCTTGCGCTCGTCCTCGGAGTAGAGCGCGCGCGTGCGAAGCTCGCGGTAGTTCTCCACGACCTCACGCGGCTGTCCGCCGCCCGAGATGCAGCCGCCGGGGCAGCCCATGACCTCGATGAACTGATACGGCGACGTGCCGTCTGCGATCTCGCGCATGAGCTGATCGGCGCCGGCCAGGCCGCTTGTGACGGCCACGCGCAGCGTGACGCCCTCGAACGCGGCGTACTCCGGCAGGACGTTTTCCAGCGTGATCTCGGCCGTCTTGATCTGCTCGAGGCCGACGATGGGCGCGACGTGCAGATCCTCGAACGGCAGCTTGCGGCCGGTGATGAGGAAGTATGCCGTGCGCAGCGCCGCCTCCATGACGCCGCCCGTGACGCCGAAGATGTCGGCCGCGCCCGTCGAAATGCCGAGCGGCTCGTCAAACTCCTCGTTTTCAAGGCCCTGGAAGTCGATGCCGGCCGTCTTGATCATGCGCGCCAGCTCGCGCGTTGTGAGCACGGCGTCGACGTCGCGCACGCCGTCCACGCCCATCTCCGGGCGCTGGATCTCGTACTTCTTCGCCGTACACGGCATGACGGACACAACGTAGATCTCCGTCGGGTCGACGCCGAGCTTGCGGGCGTAATACGTCTTGATGAGCGCGCCGAGCATCGTATGCGGCGACTTGCATGTGGACAGGTGGTCGAGCAGGCGCGGGAACGCGTGCTCGCAGTGCTTGACCCAGCCGGGCGAGCAGCTTGTGATCATCGGCAGGACGGCCTTCTCGCCGGAAAGCGCAGCCTTGAGCCGCGCAAGCAGCTCCGTGCCCTCCTCCATGATGGTGACGTCCGCGGCGAAGTTCGTGTCGAACACCTCATCAAAGCCGATCTGGCGAAGCGCCGCGACCATCTGGCCTGTGACGGGCGTGCCGCACGGATAGCCGAACGCCTCGCCGAGCGCGGCGCGCACGGCCGGAGCCGTCTGGACGATGACGCGCTTGCCCGGATCGCCGATGGCCTCCCACACAGGCGCGATGGCGTCCGTCTCACTCAGCGCGCCCGTCGGGCAGACAGCGACGCACTGGCCGCACATGGAGCAGTTCGAATCGATGAGCGGCAGACCCATAGCCGGGGAAATGACGGTATTGAAGCCGCGGTTCTGCGCGCTGATGGCGCCGACCTCCTGCTTTTCCTTGCAGACGGTCACGCAGCGGCGGCAGAGGATGCACTTGCGCGAGTCGCGCGTGATGGCGGGCGAGATGTCGAGCAGCTCGTCCTTGTGCTCGCCATGAAGCCGCGGCTCGTCGAAGCCGAGCTGATAGCCGAGCGCCTGCAGCTCGCAGTTCTGGTTGCGGTTGCAGCTCATGCACTCCTTCGGGTGGTCGGAGACCATGAGGTCGTAGATGACCTGGCGTGCATGGCGCACGCGCTCGGAGTTCGTGTGGACGACCATGCCGTTTGTCGCCTTCACGACGCAAGACGCCTGAAGATTCTTCGCGCCCTCGACCTCGACGACGCAGATGCGGCAGGCGCCGATGGCGTGGATGTCGCGGTACTGGCACAGGCTCGGGATGCGGATGCCGGCGAGCTTGGCCGCCTCTAAAATGGTGCTGCCCTCGGGGGCTTCCACCTTTTTGCCGTTGATCGTCAGTTCAATCATTGTGAAAACCTCCCTTCTTTACTGGACGGAGATCGCGCCGAACTTGCAGTTCGAGATGCACGTTCCGCAGCGGATGCACTTTTCTACGTCGATGCTGTGCGGCTGCTTGACGCTGCCGGAAATGGCCTCGACCGGGCAGTTGCGCGCGCAGAGCGTACAGCCGCGGCACTTGTTCGGATCGATGTGGTATGTGAGCATATCCTTGCACACATGCGCCGGGCATGTGCGGTGGAGCACATGGGCCTCGTACTCGTCGCGGAAGTATTTCATCGTCGTGAGGACGGGGTTCGGCGCCGTCTGGCCAAGGCCGCACATGGCCGTGTCCTTGATGGTGTTGGCCAGGATCTCAAGCATCTCCAGATCCTCCTCCTCGCCCTTGCCGGCGACGATCTTCTGCAGGAGCTCAAGCATTCGCTTTGTGCCGACGCGGCAGGGCACGCAGTGGCCGCACGACTCGTCCTTGACGAAGTCCATGAAGTAGCGTGCCGTATCGACCATGCACGTGTTCTCGTCCATGACGATCAGGCCGCCGGAACCCATGATGGCGCCCATGGCCGAGAGATCCTCATAGGTGACGGGCACATCGAGGTGCTCCTCCTTCAGGCAGCCGCCGGACGGGCCGCCGGACTGGATGGCCTTGAACTGCTTGCCGTCCTTGATGCCGCCGCCGATGGTGTAGACGATCTCGCGCATGGGCGTGCCCATCTGGATCTCGACGATGCCGGAGTAGCGGATGTCGCCCGCGAGCGCGAAGACCTTCGTGCCCTTGGATTTGTCCGAGCCGAACGAGGCGTACCACGCGGAGCCCTTCATGATGATGGCCGGGATGTTGGCAAGCGTTTCGACGTTGTTGATGATGGTCGGGCAGTCGAACAGACCCTTCTGGAACGGGAACGGCGGCTTCTGCCGCGGCTCGCCGCGCTTGCCCTCGATGGAGTTGAGCAGCGCCGTCTCCTCGCCGCAGACGAACGCGCCGGCGCCGATGCGGATCTCGATGTCAAAGTCGAAGTCCGAGCCCAAAATATGCTCGCCGAGCAGGCCGAACGCGCGCGCCGTCTCGATGGCCTCGCTCAATCGCTCGACGGCGATGGGATACTCCGCGCGGACGTACACATAGCCCTTGTTTGCGCCGATGGTGTAGCCGCCGAGCATCATGGCCTCGATGATGGAGTGCGGGTCGCCCTCGAGCACGGAGCGGTCCATGAACGCGCCCGGGTCGCCCTCGTCCGCGTTGCAGACCATGTACTTCTGGCCATCCCGCGCGTTGTAGCCGGACTCCCACTTCACGCCCGTCGGGAAGCCTGCGCCGCCGCGGCCGCGCAGCCCCGAGGCCTTGAGCTCTTCGTACACGCCCTGACGGCCGATCTCAAAGAGCGCCTTGGCGATGGCGAAGTAGCCGTCGCGCGAGATATATTCCTCAATAGAGTCATAGTCGATGACGCCGCAGTTGCGCAGCGCGATCTTGATCTGATCCCGGAAGAACGGGATGTCCTTCATATGGGGGATGTACGAATTGGTCTTCTCATCGAAGAAGGTATACTGCTCGATGAGGTTGCCGCCGATGAGGTGCTTATCCACGATCTGGACGACCTTCTCCGGCGTCATATTGCAGTAGAACACGCCCTCCGGCTCGACAACGAGCACCGGGCCGAGCGCGCACAGGCCGATGCAGCCCGTCTCGACAATGCGGACCTCGTCGCGCAGGCCGCGGACGGTGTACTGCTTCTTGAGCGCGTTCATGACGTCGGCGCAGTGCGACGAGACGCAGCCCGTGCCGCCGCAGACCATAACGGTGTGGCGGTATTTTGAGGTCTCTTCCAGGAATTCGTCGCGGATCTCGATGAGATCGTCAACGCTTTTGACCTTATGTGCGTATCTCGCCATTACGCCTCCGCCTCCTCTTCCTTCTTATAGTACGGAGCGAGGATCTGCGGGATCTGCTCCGTCGTCACGTTGGCATAGACCTTATCGTCGATGGATATGGCCGGAGCCAGACCGCACGCGCCGATGCAGCGGGCGATCTCCAGCGTAAAGATGCGGTCAGCCGTCGTGTGGCCGGATCTGCAGCCGAGCACGCGCTCGAGCTCATCGGCGATGCGCACGCCGCCGCGGACGTAGCAGGCCGTCCCGAGGCAGATGCGGATGGTGTGCTTGCCCTGCGGCTCCGTGGAGAAAAACGAATAAAACGTCACGACGCCGGACACGACCGACAGCGGACAGTTCATTTCAACAGCGACGACCTTCTGCACCTCCAGCGGCAGATAGCCGTAGACCGTCTGCACCGCGTGCAGGACCTGAATGAGGCTGCCGCCCCTGTCTTTATAGTCCCTCGCGATCTGCTGGACGCGCGAAAGCAGCACCTCGTCGCGGCTCTTCGCCGCCCCATTGCTTTGCTCGCTCATGTACACAAACCTCCTTTGGATACTTTCCTGCTTTATTATACTGCATCAAAAGAATTGTTGTAAATGAACAATCCCGATAATTTTCGCATTGTGAAATGCTCCATTTGGGCAGTCTCAAAGAACGAATACACAAAGCTGTCTCATATGATACAACAAGTTAAAGAATTGACTTGGGCTTTTCACAAAAAAAGCGGCCCGCAGGATCTGCGGGCCGCAAGCGCGGTGATTTATGTGGTTTCGACGGTGAGCTTTCTCGTTTTCCACTTGCCGGAGAAGAAATAGATGCCGGCCAGCAGCACAGACACATACCCGGCCAGCGCGCTGCCGAGCCAGAAGCCCTCCAGCCCCATTCCGGCCGTCACGCCGAGCAGCACCGAGAAGCCGATGCGCGCAGCCACGCCGTCGAGCAGGGCGATGACGAGGTTGAGCGACGTAAAGCCCACGCCGTTGATGAGGCCGAGCGTCGGCGCCATCAGCGCGAACGACAGGAACATCCACACCGCGATGCGAAGATACGTCACCGCGAGGTCGAGCACCGCCGGATCGGAGCTGAACAGCCCGAAGATCTGCCGCGGCAGCAGCAGGCAGGCGGCCGCGACGACGACGAAGAACGCCAGGCAGATGCCCCAGCCGACGAACACGGTCTTCGTCGCACGATCCTTTTTCCCCGCGCCGAGGTTCTGGCCGACCATGGACGCCGTCGCGGCCTGCACGGCGCCGGTCACGACGTTCATAACGGAGTACAGCTTTCCGCCGACGCCGGCCACGGCCGTTGCGATGATGCCATAGGTATTGACATACGACGTGACGATCATCATGGAGACATTGATGGCCATCGTCATGGCGATGAGCGGCACAGACAGCTTCGTCGCCGCGCGGAGCTTGCTGCCGACGATGCGGAAGCTGTGCAGCTTGAAGTCAAAGCCGAAGCTCGCCCGCCTGCAGTAGAGAAACACGATGGTAAACACGCAGCTGAACACCTGACTGATCACCGTGGCAAACGCCGCGCCGAACGTGCCCCAGTGGAAGCCCGCCACAAACAGCAGGTCGAGCACGATGTTCATGACCGTCGCGACGGCCATGATGATAAACGGGCGTTTTGAGTCGCCCATGCCGCGCAGCATGTCAGAAAACGTGCCGAAAATAAACGTGACCGGCAGCCCGCAGCAGCAGACGATCAGATACGTCACCGCGTCGCCGAGCGCCTCGGGCGGCGTGTTGAGCAGCGTCAGGAGCGGCCGCGCAAGACCGATGCCGAGCGCGCTCACAACGAGCGACATCAGAAAGCAGAACGAAACGAGCGTGCCGATCGTCCTGTTCAGCTCTTCCCTTCTTCCGGAGCCGACGAGCTGCGCAATGTAGATCTGCCCGCCGTTGCCGTAGCCCGTGCCGAACGCGTAGCAGAGCATCGTGATCTGCCCCGCCACAGAAACAGCGGACAGGCCGACGCTTCCGACAAATTTCCCCACGATGGCCAGGTCGACGAGCGTGTAGAGCATCCCCATGAGGTTCGCCGCCATGAACGGCAGCGAAAACCGGATCATCAGGCTCGTCAGGTTGCCCTGCGTCAGATCGTGGATAAGCGTTTTGTCCTTTCCCATAGTTCCTTCCCCTCTGCCCGCCGCGCAGGCAATGCTTAGAATGCTGTTTTTACAGTATATCAGTTCAGTTAAAAAAAGTAAACTGTTTTCTGCATTTTTTCGCAGACTTGTCAGGCGCGAAGAAAGCGATTATAATAGAAAAAAATCTGTCCGCCCCGCTCGGGCGGGAAAGGAAACCGGATCATGCATTTTTTTGACCGCATCGACGTGCATGGGCGGCAGCGCTTTTTGTGCAGAAAGTGGCTGACCGCGCTGCTCGTCTTTCTCATTTCAGGATTCATTACGCTGTTTTGCGTCTATCTCCAGCCCGGCTCATTTTTAGAGTCCATGCGGACGTTTTACCATCAGCCGCGGCTCATCTTCCTCAACTGGTTCCCGGCGCTCGTCTTTACGGCCATTACCTACTTCCTGACGAAGAACGTCTTTTACGGCGGCGCCATCTCGGGCGGCATCATGGCAGTCATGTCTTATGTCAACCTCCTCAAAATCGAAGGCCGCGAGGACCCGCTCATTCCGTCGGACGTTTTCCTGCTGCGCGAGGCCGTGAGCGCCGTCGGCGAGTATCAGCTCTATATGCACTGGGACAAGGTCATTGCCATCGCGGCGCTCGTTGTGCTGGCCGTCGTGCTCGGGTACTTTTTCAAGACGCCTGCCCCGCGCCTTCCGTGGCGGCTCGGCTGCGCGGCGCTCTCGCTGGCCGTCTTTGTCGGCGCGGTGTGCTTTGTCTACCGCGACAAGGATCTCTACGAGAGCTTCACCGTCCCGTATGCGTACAACATTCCTTCCGTGTTCAACACGCTCGGCTTTCACTACTGCTTCCTTTATAATTATAATCTCTACCCCGTCGACAAGCCGGACGGCTTTTCCAAGTCCGAGGTCGAGGGCTGGATCCGCGCGGACAAAAACGAGTATGAAGAGCCCGCCGTGAAGCCGAACATCATCATGGTCATGTGCGAGGCGTATTCCGACCTGTCCGAGGAGGACGCATTCGCCTACACCGAGCAGGACGACCCGATGCGCGCTTATAAAGCGGTCGCCGCGAGCGAGCGCGCCGTCAGCGGGCACATCGTCGTTTCAAACTACGGCGCGGGCACGGCGAACACGGAGTTCAACGTCCTGACCGGGATGCAGACGAATATGATCGGCGAGGGCACGACGTCGTCGTTCCGCGTGCTGCGCAAGCAGACGAAGTCCATTGCGAGCCTGCTGGCAACAGACGGCTACCGCACATTCTTCATGCACCCCGGCCAGAGCTGGTTCTATAACCGCATGAGCGTCTATAACCGGCTCGGCATTTCCGACCAGGTCTTTGTCGAGGCATTCGACGAGACGGACTACAAGGGCGTCATGATCTCCGACGCCGCGTTTTTAGACGAGCTGGAAGCAGATCTTCAGCCGCGCATGTTGGAGTCCGACGCGCCGCTTTTCGCCTACACCGTCACCATTCAGAACCACCAGAGCTACACATACGCCAAATATCCCGACCGTCCGGACGATGTGCCGCTGAAAACGGACGTCTCCGACGCGGCCATGGAGGCGCTGTCTGTCTACATGGAGGGCATCCGCGATTCGTCCGAGATGCTGCTCGCGCTCACGGAGTATCTCGACACCGTCGACGAGCCGACCGTGCTCGTCTTCTTCGGCGACCACCGCCCGAACCTCGGTACGGCCACGACCGAGCTTGGGCTTTCCTACAACCTGAACGACACGCCCGAGCACACCATCGACACATATAAGACGCCCTTCGTCATCTGGTCAAATCAGGCCTACGCCGACGCAGTCGACCTCGGCAATGCCTACGCCGCGCTCGACCTGCCCGAAAACGGGATCATCAGTGACAACTACCTCGGCGCCATCGTGCTTGAGCTCGCCGGTCAGACCGGCCTTGACCCGTTCATGGATTACCTCAACGAACTGCGCCGCACGCTTCCCGTCGTCCGCGAGCGCGAGGACGCCTACTGCCTGTCCGACGGCACGTTCACCAACGCTCTGACCGACGAACAGGCCGCCCTCGTCGACAAGCTCGGCAAGTGGACGTACTATCAGCTCAAGTATTAAGCCGCCCCGCAGAGTTTCGCCGCCGGGCGGCATCTCCCATTAAAAAATAACGCCGCATCCCTCAGGATGCGGCGTTATTTTTTTAGCGTCTGAAGCAGTCGCTGCAATAGACCGGGCGGTCATTGCGCGGCTCGAAGGGAACCTTGCAGGGCTGGCCGCAGTTGGCGCAGACAGCGTCGAACATCTGGCGCGCCGGGCGGGAGACGCCTTTGCGGGCATCGCGGCAGGCTTTGCAGCGCTGCGGCTCGTTCGTGAAACCTTTTTCCGCGTAGAACTCCTGCTCACCGGCGGTGAACACGAATTCCTGTCCGCAATCCTTGCAGACGAGAGTCTTGTCAGTGTACATGGGATACCTCATTCAATAAAAATATGCAGCCTAAGCAAGGCGCCGACGCTCATTATACGCCGCGGCAGCGCCGTTGTCAACCTGTTTTTTTGCGCGCCGGTCAGTCGATCATTTCGCCGCGGCAGCCCGTGAGATCCTGCACGACCTCGCCCGCAATGATAAGCCCCACAACGCTCGGCACGAACGCGACGGAGCCCGGGATCTGTCGCCGCTGCGTGCACGTTCTCGCCGAGCCAGGCGGGCAGATGCAGTTTCCGCGGCAGCCTGCGGACGGATCATCGTGCGGCGTAAGCGCCTTTTCCTGCGAGTAGACGACCTTCAGGTGCTCGATGCCGCGCTTTTTCAGCTCCTTGCGCATGATGCGCGCGAGCGGGCAGACGCGTGTCTTTGAGATGTCCGCGACGCGAAACGCCCAGGCGTTGAGCTTGTTGCCCGCGCCCATGGAGCTGATGACCGGCGTGCCGGCCTCCGCGGCGCGCGTGACAAGCTCAAGCTTGCCCGTTACGGTGTCGATGGCGTCGACGATGTAGTCATAGTCGCGGAAGTCAAACTGCCCGGCCGTCTGCGGCGTATAGAAGCAGCGGTGCTTTGTCAGGCGCAGCTTCGGATTGATGTCGAGCAGGCGCGCCTCGGCCGCGTCGACCTTATACGCGCCGACCGTGCTGCGCAGCGCAAAGATCTGGCGGTTGAGATTCGTCAGGCAGACGCGGTCGTCGTCAACGATGTCAAGCGCGCCGACGCCGCTTCGCACAAGCGCCTCGGCCGTATATCCGCCGACGCCGCCGATGCCGAACACAGCCACGCGCGCGCCGGCAAGGCGCTCCATGGCCTCCGGCCCGAGCAGCAGCTCGGTTCTGGAAAACTGGTCCAACATTCCGCTCACTCCCCGATCCCTTGGATGTCCATCAGCTCCAGCACGCTCTGGCCCCGCGCCGTCAGCGCCATGCTGCCGCGGCGCGGGAATTTCTCGTAGCCGCCATACGAAAATCCGCGCAGCGGCTCGTCGGTGTCGATCTCAATGAGTCCCTTCCGCCGCAGGCTCTCCAGCGCGGCCGAGACGTCGCCCTCCGGCTCGTCCCACTCCAGACACACCGGGCGGCTGAGCGCCATGTCGTGCCCGACGGGATAAAACGGCATCTCGGCAAACCGCGTCAGGATGGTGCATTCAAGCTGCGTCAGATACAGCTCGCCGCTGCCGCAGCCGCCGGACGGACAGCCTCCGCAGCCGCCGCAGTCTCCGCACGATGCCATGCCGGTTTCTCCTTTCAGATAAGAAGCCGCCCGCGGCGGCATCTTACCACTAACATATTGTTCTTGTAGGTTATCATAGCATTCCGCGCCCCGCCTGTCAACCGCCGGGCCGGCACTTGCGCCCGTGGGAAATATCGGCTATACTGTCCGCGGAGGGAAGCCCATGACGACAAACGAACAAAAAGCGCTCCTTGACGCGCACCCGGGCGCGCTCGTGCTCGATGTGCGCACGGAGCAGGAATACCTGACCGGCCACCTGCCCGGCGCGCTTTTGCTGCCGGTGGACGACATTGACGAAGAGGCCGCCCGCGCCGTCCTCCCGGACAAGCAGGCCGAGACGCTCGTCTACTGCCGCAGCGGCGCGCGCAGCCGGCTTGCCATCGAGCGCCTGCGGGCGCTCGGCTACGCGGATCTCATCGACCTCGGCGGCCTTGCCGGCTGGCCGTACGCGCTCGTCTCCGGCTGGTTCTAAATCAAGAGCGCCCGTTGGAAGGTACCAACGGGCGCTCTTTCAATTTTTTGCTCCGCGCCTGCGCTCAGTCGGCGAACATCGGGGTGGACAGGTACCGGTCGCCCGTGTCCGGGAGGAGCGCGACGATGGTCTTGCCCGCGTTCTCCGGCCGTTTGGCTAACTCGATGGCCGCCCAGACGGCAGCGCCGGACGAGATGCCGACGAGCACGCCCTCCGTCTTGCCGATGCGGCGGCCCGTGGCAAATGCGTCGTCGTTCTCCACGGCGATGATCTCGTCGTAGATCTTCGTATTGAGCACATCCGGCACAAAGCCCGCGCCGATGCCCTGGATCTTGTGCGCGCCGGCCACGCCCTTGCTGAGCACCGGCGACGACGCCGGCTCGACCGCGACGACCTTCACATCCGGGTTCTGCTCCTTGAGATAGCGTCCGACGCCCGTCAGCGTGCCGCCCGTGCCGACGCCCGCGACGAAGAGGTCGACCTTGCCGTCGGTGTCCGCCCAAACCTCAGGGCCGGTCGTCGCATAGTGGACGGCCGGGTTGGCCGGGTTCACGAACTGGCCGGGGATGAAGCTGTCCGGGATCTGCTTTGCCAGCTCGTCGGCCTTGGCGATGGCGCCGGACATGCCCTTTGCGCCCTCGGTCAGGACAAGCTCGGCGCCGTAGGCCTTCATGAGCTGGCGGCGCTCGACGCTCATCGTCTCCGGCATGACGATGATGACGCGGTAACCGCGCGCGGCGGCGACGGACGCCAGGCCGATGCCCGTGTTGCCGGACGTCGGCTCGATGATGACCGAGCCGGGCTTCAGCGCGCCGCGCGTTTCCGCGTCGTCGATCATGGCCTTGGCGATGCGGTCTTTCACGCTGCCGGCCGGGTTGAAGTACTCCAGCTTGACGAGAACGCGGGCCTTCAGGCCGTCCTGCTTTTCAATGTGCGTAAGCTCCAGCAGCGGCGTGCCGCCGATGAGCTGATCTGCGGATGTATAAATTCTGCTCATTGTCATTTCCTCCGATGATGTTGTCCACTGGTTGATGTTCGGTCAGATCGCGGCGCGACGCCGACATCGCCGGAGCCGCCGGAAGCAAGGCAGTACATTCATCCTGTTCACCCGATCTTTCAGGTAGGTTTATAGGGATTATAGGACAGCGCCGCCGTTTTGTCAATCACTTTTTTGAAAAAAGGCGTTTGATTTTCCATAAACCCCGTGGTATTATAGGTTAAAAAGGAGGGGTCCGCATGATCGTATCCACGCGGGGACGCTATGCGCTGCGCGTCATGATCGACCTGGCTGAGCATCAGAGCGAGGGCTACGTCCCGCTCAAGGAGATCGCCGCGCGGCAGGAGATCTCCGAAAAATACCTCGAGACGATCCTCAAGGCGCTCGTGCGCGAGCATTTTCTCATCGGCCTGCGCGGCAAGGGCGGCGGCTATAAGCTCAGCCGCGCGCCGGAGCAGTACACCGTCGGCAGCATCATCCGTCTGACGGAGGGTTCGCTTGCGCCCGTGACCTGCCTCGACGCCCCGGCAAACGGCTGCCCGCGCGCGGCGGACTGCCGCACGCTGCCGATGTGGCGGGAATTCGGCCGCGTCGTGAACGAGTTTCTCGACAGCTACACCATTGCCGACCTGATCCAGACCGGGTCGGACGGCGACAATTACGTGATCTGAGCGCGAAAAAAGGGCGCGCAGCGGAAAAATCCGCTGCGCGCCCTTTTTTTGATTATTTTCCAAGGAGCTTCGTGCAGAAGCGATAGAGGATGACCGCCGTCTGCGCGCGGGTCGCGTCGCCCTGCGGAGCGATGCGGCCGTCCTTGCCGCCCAGAATAATCCCGGCGCCGCTTGCCCAGCCGAGCGCTTCGCGCGCCCATTCGCCGACCGCGTCCGCATCCGCAAAGCCGTCAAGCTCCGCCATGTTCGTCACGTCAAGCCCCACAAGCGCTGCGTAGCGGCACAGGATCACGGCCAGCTGCGCGCGCGTCACGGGATGCTCCGGCGCGAATTTCCCGGAGGCGAAGCCAAGCACGATGCCGTTTTCCGCCGCCCAGCGCGTCGCCGCGTCGCAATACGAGCCGGCAGCGACGTCCTCGAAGCCGGCCGTGCCCTTCGGCGCGGGCGACCCGGCCAGACGATGGAGCACGGTGACGACCATGCCGCGCGTCATGGTGCGTCCGGGCGAGAACGTGCTCTCCCCCGTCCCGCCGAGCAGCCCGTGCTCGACGCAGTAGTGCAGCGCATCATGATACCACGCGTTGTTCGGAACGTCCGCGAACCGCGCAAGCGGGCATGTGCCGTCCTTCGGGCAGTTTTTCTCCGTGATCTTCGGCTGCGCCGGCGTCACGGGCGCAACCGGCCGGTCTGCGACCGTGATTTTGATCACGCCGCTGGCTAAGGCACCGTCGTAGTTGCCCGTGCCGTCAAAATTATAATGAATGTCCGCCGTGTCGCCGGCCTTGAGCGTCTTGAGGTACGCGGCGATCTCCTCGCCGGTCTTTTCCTCCGTATCCTCGCCGATGGTATAGCGGACGGCGCCCGTCGCCGCCTCCGGCGCGCCGCCGATCTCCACGCCCGCAAAGTGCGCGCCGTCGAACGTCCCCTCGCCGGTGTAGACCGTCTGGGTCTTGTTCGTCGTGTCCGCAACGAGCGTGCACGGGGCGATCGTCGCCGTCAGGCCATGAAGTTCCGGCTGGGTCAAGGTGTATTTCCCGGCATGCTCGCCCGTCAGGGCGAACATCCCCGTCACGCTGACCGCGACGTCGGCGCCCGCGTCCGCCGAAGCGAACGCCGCCTCGGCCGCGACGAGCTGCACATCGTCGCCGACTTCCACGCCGCTCAGCGCAGCATGCGAAATGTCAAGCTCCGCGGCCGCCGTGCCGTCATACGTCTTGCTCTTGGCCGTGATGAGCGTCGGGTCTTCGATCGTCAGCGGCGTTTTCGTCGTGCTCACGCGGAACGTGACGCGCAGGAGCTCGCGGCTGTCGCCCCAATAGACACCGGAGACCGACGCCGTGTGTCCATTATATGTCGCCGCGAGCTGGCCGGGCGCGGCAAAATAATACCCGGCCCGCACCGTCGCCTCGAACATCAGCTCGTCGAAATACTCCACATATTGGATGTTGCTCAGCGTGACCGCCTCCGCGGCCTTGAACTGCGTCGGATCCGAAACGTTGATCTTCCCGTCCGCACCCGGCTCCGGGCCGGTGACGGTCAGCGTCGGGATCTTCTGATAGCTGACCTCGCCGACCTCGAACCAGAAGCTGTACTCCTTCCACGTCGCCGCGTCCGTCGTCTGGCGCGTCATGACCGGCGTGAGCCGCGCGCCGTCAGTTCCGTAAAGCTCGATGGAGAACGGGCCGATGAACTGGCTGTTGCTGTTCGCCCGCAGGGAGACGTCCATGCGGTAGACCTTCCCGTCCTGGAACGGCTTTGTGAATTTCTTCTGCGTCGTGTCATACAGCGATTTTTCCTTTGATATGCTGCCCGCATACGGCACCTCGTACCAGCCGGCATACTTCGTGCTCAGGCCCTCGGTCCAGCGGCTTTCCCCGGGCCGGCCGACCGACGCGTCCACCGGGATCACGCCGTCGGCCGGGGTGAGGATCCGGATCGGCAGGACGTCATAGAGATAGGTTTCAGGCGTATCCCCAACCACATAGCTGTATACCAGGCCTTCCTTGCCGCAGGTGCGCGTCATGGTCAGCGTTTTGCCGCTGTCTGACACGTCCCACGTCGTGCCGCTCTCGCCGTTGATGCTGCCTGTGCCGCTTGCAGCGAACGTAAATCCGTCCGCCGCACAGATGACCGCCTTGACGCGGTAGTGCGCGTCCGCTTGGAACGGCGAGTCGGCGCCCGTCACGTCGCGCCACGAGCCGTCCGGCTGCTTGATCTGGAACGTCGCGTCCAGCGTGCAGCCATACATCGACGAGTAAAAGTCAAAATTAGCCGGCGTGTTGCGGATGGCCGCACCATTTGCCGGCCAGTTGAACACGGTGACGCGGAGCTTCCGGATCTCGATGCTCTCAGCAAACAACACAAACAGCGCCACCGTATCTTTGCTCTTTTCAAGGACGATGGCCGGCTTTCCGTCGACCGTCGCCGTTACGGTATCTGCAAACGAGTGGCAGTTGTCTGCCGTCAGCTCGAGCCGGGCGCCGTACAGCCCGCCGTCCGTGAAGCTGTCGCCGTAGCCCACATGCTCCCAGCCGTCGCTGCGCCCACCCTCCGCGGCGGGCTTCCACTCGTAATAGGCCCCGTCGAGCACCGTGCCGGCCGGCTTGCCCGCGTTCTTCTCCACGTCCAGCATCGTGTCAAGCGGATCTTTCGTCGCATCCGACGGCTTCGTCACGCCGGTGATCACGATCTCCGCGATCTCCTCCGGCGTCGGGGAGGGCGGGACCGTGAACCATGCGCTGAGCGTCAGCTCGTCTTCATTGATGCGGGTGATCTGCACGCGGCCCGCGCCGTCCACCTGCGCCGCTGCCCGCGCCGTATCAAAGGCATAGCCAAACGCTGCGCGAAGCACGACCTCGAGGCGGTAGCATCTGGACGCGACAAACGTGGTATCTAAATACATATACCCAACGTTTGCATCGCTTCCGATTGAGGCCACCTCTTCCCAGCTCCAGAATTCGAGCGTATACGGCGCATCTTCTGCCACCGCCGGCTCGGCCGGAAGCGCGCCCGCGGCAGGCGCCGTCACGCTGACGCTGACCGCGTCGATCCTCTCTTCCGTGTACGCCGCCAGCGCCATGCCCGGCAGCAGCCCCGCCGTCATGCACAGAGCAAGCAGGCACGCAAGGATCCGAACGGACGTTTTCGTTGTTTTCATAGTCTCTCCTCCGTTTCTCGCCGCGCGCCGCCTGCATGGACGGCGCGGAATTTGAATGCTTTTCGTCTAAATTATACAGAAACGACGTTTGGAATTCCCGGAATTGCCAAAGTTGGCATTGCCAGTCCTGTCAACACTTGCGTGTCGGCCCGGCAGCCGGTAAAATGGAGAAAAGCAGAAAACGGAGGTGTCCCGATGACATTTGCACAGGAGCTTACCCACCTCATGGACGCATCCGGTCTGACCGGGCGCGAGATCGCGTCCGCGGCCGGACTTTCGCCCGCGCTCATCAGCCGCTACCGCTCCGGCGAGCGCACGCCCGCGCCGGGCAGCGACGCGCCCGAGCGACTCGCCCGCGCGCTCGCCTCCGGCGGACGCATTGCCGAGGCGGAGGCCGCCAGCGCGCTGCGCGCCGCGCTCGCGCCCGGCCAGAGCGAGCCCGTGTTCGCCAGCGACCGCTTCAGCACCCTGCTCGACGTGCTCTCCATCCCGCCGGGCGAGCTGGCGCGCGCGCTGAGCTACGACGCGTCGTACATCTCCCGCATCCGCACGGGTCAGCGCCGCCCGGCCGACCCCGACGCGTTTGCCGACGGCGTGAGCCGCTTCGCCGCCCGCCGCCCCGCCGCGCCGGACATACAGGCGCACCTTGCCGCCATTTTGGGCTGCGGGCAGAGCGAGCTCACCGACCCCGACGCGCTCGCCGCGCGCCTTCGCGCGTGGCTGTGCGCCGGCGACGATGCGCCGCACGGCAGCCCCGTAGACGACTTTCTGACAAAGCTCGACGAGTTCGACCTCGGCGCGTACATCGAATCCATCCACTTCAACGACATCAAAACGCCGACCGTTCCGTTCCAGCTTCCGACGGCAAAGACGTACTACGGCCTCGAGGCCATGAAGTCCGGCGAGCTGGACTTCCTGCGCTCGACCGTCCTGTCCCGCTCGGACGCGCCGGTTTTTATGTGCAGCGATATGCCCATGGAGGACATGGCGCAGGATCTCGACTTCGGGAAAAAGTGGATGTTCGGCCTTGCGGCCATGCTCAAGAAGGGGCTGCATCTGTCCATGATCCACAACCTCGACCGGCCGTTTGCCGAGATGATGCTCGGCCTCGAGAGCTGGATCCCGCTGTATATGACCGGGCAGGTTCATCCGTACTATCTGCCCGGCCCCCAGAGCGGCGTATACCGGCACCTGCTCTATGTCTCCGGCGCGGCCGCGCTCTCCGGCGAGTGCGTCGCCGGGCAGCACGCGCGCGGGAAGTACGAGCTTGCGCGCGGCCGTGAGGCCGTCTCCTACGCCCGCAGCCGCGCGGACGACCTGCTCTCCCGCGCGCAGCCGCTGATGGACATTTTCCGCGCGCCGGACAAAGCGCGCTATGGTGCTTTTTTGCGCGCGGACGCGTCCGACCCCGGCCCGCGGCACAACACGCTGTCTGTCCCGCCGCTGCACACGGCGCCGGACGCACTCGTGCGCGGCATTCTCTCCCGCTGCGGCCTGCCGGAAGCGACGCAGGCAGAAGCGCTCGCCTGCGCGGCCGAGCAGAGAGCGCTCACGGAGCAGATCCTGCTGCACAGCCCCATTCTCACAGAGCTGCGCCGCCTGACGCGGGAGGAATTTGACCGCATCTCGCCCGCGCTCTCGCTGCCGGGGCTGTTTCTTGAGACGCGCTGCCGATACACCTACGAGGAATACGAGGCGCATCTGGCCGAAACCGAGCGGTTTGCCGCCGCGCACGTCGGCTACCGCGCGCGCTTTGACCTCGGCCGCGGCTTTTCCGGCATCCAGATCCGCGTGCATGAGGGCAAGTGGGCCATGGTCTCCAAGGCGACGGCGCCGGCCATCCACTTTGTGATCCGCCACCCGAAGCTGCGCGCGGCCATCGAGAACATGACGCTTCCCGTCGTCGAGCCGGTATAAAAATCGGGCAGATGCGCTTTGCATCTGCCCGATTTTCTATTTCACTCGCGCCCGCAGGTCAGGCCGGCGCGGTAGGTCTCGTACGCCTCGCGCACCATGCGCAGGCTCTTCTGCCGGATGAGGACGACGTCTCCGGTCGTCAGGGTGAATTTCCGGTCAACCGACGCGACATAATTCAGATTGACGAGATAGCTCTGGTGACAGCGCAGGAAGCACGGCGCATCCAGCTCGCGTTCGACCTCGGCGAGCTTTTTGTAGATCACATGGCTGCGGCTGCCCGTCCGATGCAAGATGCAGCGGGAGCTGCGGCTTTCCACGAACAGGATCTCGTCATACGGCACGCGCAGAATCTTCGACCGGCACTTGACCGGATATGTGCTCTGCCGGACAGCGCGCAGGACACGGTCCATCGTGCGGCTGATGCTCTCAATGCCGATGGGCTTGATCAGATAGCCGCCCGCCTCGACCTCAAAGCCCTCCGGCGCGAACTCGGTCGTCGTCGTGCAGAAGACGATCGCGCCGCTGTAGCCGGCCTTGCGCAGGCGGTGCGCCACATCTATGCCGAGCAGATGCGGCAGATAGATGTCCAGAAACACCACGTCGTACCAGCCGCCGTCGCCCAGCTCATAGCAGAGCTTCTCGCCGTCTGCATACTGCGTGCACCGGTAGGCAAGCGCGTGCGCGCCGCAGTAGTGCTTCAGGAGCGCCTCCAGGATCTCCCGCTCCAACGCCGAATCGTCACAGATTGCGATGTCGATCACTGCTCTTCCAACCTCTTCTCCGGTTCGCTTCCATTTTTGAACTTGCCGATTTCCGCATTTCAGGCTCTGATTTCAACGAATCTGCCCGCGATGATCATTTGTTTGCTACGATTCTCCCGTCAGAACACCGCAGCCGGATGCCCGAGCAGCCGCGCAAACAAGGAGGAATCGTTGCAATGATCGAATATCAGGTGACCGAGCAATCACATACCGTACCCGGCGCCGGGCCGTGCAAGGTCTACGGCATCCGCGCCGTGGCCTCACCCGGCAGCCAGACGGCAGTGTGCGCCGCGCCGGACGTTTTCTGCCGGAGGGAGCAGGCGGCGGAGCTCTGTGCGCGGCTCAACCGGCTCATGCTCGATCCGATCCATCTGCCCGACGTCATCGAGGACGCGCTATCCTGCCTGTGAGCGCCCCTTTCCGGAGGCAAGCATGTTCCATTTTCAAGAAAATCTGTTCTATTTGGGCAGCTTCCAGTAATAGTAATTCTATCGCTTTTGAGTAAAAATAGCAAGAATTTTATTATTTTTCTGCAAAGGTTAAAAAATTTCATATACTGGTCAGACGGAGTGATGCATGTGATTGGAGAGCGTCTTGCTGATATTCGCAAAGATCATGGCCAGACACAGGCGGAGCTGGCCGCCCGACTGAGCGTATCTGTCTCTGCCGTGCGCAGCTGGGAGCAGGAAAAAAGTGCGCCGTCGCACGATCTGCTCGTTCTCATCTGCCGGATCTACGAGGTTTCTGCGGATTACCTGCTCGGTCTTTCGGACGTTGATCCGTTTTTCGAGCAGCGCCGCCGCTCCACCTGTCTGGATCAGGATGAGCTGGCCGAGCTTCGCAGCTTTGAAGAATACCTTCTGTGGAAAAAGCGCCGGCGGCCCCCGCACGCCGCGGACCACGGCGCAGATTGAATGTTAAAAGCGAAGAACGCCGCCCGGCGTTCTTCGCTTTTTTGCTGCCCTGCGAGGCCGCGCTTATCTGGTACGGGTAGTGGGGGTCGAACCCACACGTCAAAGACACAGGAACCTAAATCCTGCACGTCTGCCAATTCCGTCATACCCGCGCGTTGCAGCGGAGGGCGCACGCAGGCCGCCTTCCGCGCCGCCTCCGGCGCGCTTTTTATCCTATCATATGACCGCTTTTCCTGTCAACGCACTTGCGCCGGGATTTGGAAATTGTGAACAATGTGTGAAAGAATTCAAGGGTTTTTCTTGACAGAATCCACTTGCGAACCTACAATACACTTTAGAATTAGTGTGGCCTATCATGGGCAAGTGGGGAGCCCATGCCAGCCGTTGCTTTTTCAAAACCCAAATTTGAATAAGGAGGTGCGTTCGAGAAATCATGCCTTGGTATGTCACTTTAATTATCTGCCTGGTCGTCGCCATCGTTGCGATCGCACTCGGCTTCCTCTTCGGCTGGAACCGCCGGAAGAAGGACGCAGAGCGGGCCATCGGCAGTGCAGAAGAAGAAGCCCTGCGCATCACGAACGAAGCCATCCGCGGCGCGGAAAGCAAAAAGCGCGAGATGGTGCTCGAAGCACAAGAAGAGATCCACAAAGCCCGCAACGAATCCGAACGCGAACTGAAAGAGCGCCGCATCGACCTGCAGAAGCAGGAGCGCCGCCTCCAGCAGAAGGAAGAGTCGCTGGACAAAAAGCTCGAAAACTATGAGAAAAAAGACGAAGATCTCACCCGCCGCCTCGCCCGCGTGGCCGAGACGCAGGAGGAGGTCAGCACCATCAAGCGCAGCCAGCTTGAAATGCTCGAGAAGATCTCCGGCCTGACGCAGGACGACGCCAAGCAGCAGCTGCTGTCCACCGTCGAGTCCGAGATCCGCCACGAGACGGCCATGAAGCTCAAGGAATGCCAGAGCGAGTTCAAAGAGCAGTCCGAGCAGTACGCGCGCGAGATCATTTCCACCGCCATCCAGCGCTGCGCCGCCGACCATACCGCCGAAGCCACCGTCAGCGTGGTTCCCCTGCCCAATGACGAGATGAAGGGCCGCATCATCGGCCGCGAGGGCCGCAACATCCGCACGCTCGAGACCATCACCGGCGTCGACCTCAT
>CAKTOF010000021.1 GCA_934589675.1 uncultured Oscillospiraceae bacterium | reverse complement strand
TAGGGGATTTGTGTAACGGTAGCACACCGGACTCTGACTCCGTTTGCGGGGGTTCGAATCCCTCATCCCCTGCCAAGCCCGATGCGAAAGCATCGGGCTTTTTTTCATGCCCATTTGAGAGTTTTCAGCACGATACACTGTTTTTTTGCGTGCCGAAAGAGAAGTGTGCGCCAAAGCCTCCCCTTTTAAGGGGAGGTGGCACGCCGGAACGGCGTGACGGAGAGGTGGGGCCGAAGGGTTTTGCGTGCAGTATCGTGGGTGCGCAGGAAATTTGATGGTCAACCTCTCAGTCGGCTCCGCCGACAGCTCCCCTTTCAAGGGAGCCTTCCGGCCAGCGGATTCCGCAATCGGCGCTATGCAGACGCGTTGGCGCAGTCCACGGCGGGATGGGGTCATCCCGCCCTACGCAGTCCCAGCGGCGCAGCGCGCCCCTACAGGACGCTCAATCTGCATCAAAGCACGCAAAAAAACAGCAGGGTCGCAGGACCCTGCTGTTTTCATATTGCCGGCTTACTTCAGCGTCGTGAAGCAGTAGCGCGGGCAGGACGGCGCGGAGCCGTCGAACCAGTCGATGTAGTCGTGGATGGCAAAGCCGTTGGAGTCCTCGACGATCGGGACCTGATAGGCCTGCTCGTACATGTACTCCTGAAGCTCCTTGTAGGCCTCGGCGCGGACGGCCGGATCAGAGGTGTTCGCGCCCTTGTTGATGAGCTCCTGAACGTGGTCGTCGTTGCACTCGACGTACGTCAGGCCGGAGCCGACCTTCGTCGTGGTGAGAACCTGATCCGCATCGCCGGTGGACGGCGAGAGCTGGAGGATGCCGACCTGGTTGACCGGGATGCCGTCGTTCTGCGTGCCCTGCCAGTAGGTGATGGCCGTGGAGAAGTCATACTGCTCGATGGTCATGTTGATGCCGACGTCGGCGAGGTAGGCCTGCGCGGTCTCGAGGAGCGCCGTGTAGATGTTGCCGGTCGTGGCGACGGCGAGGCAGTCAAAGCCATCGGCGTAGCCGGCCTCGGCAAGGAGCTCGCGGGCCTTGTCCGGGTCGTAGCCATAGCTGCCGCAGTCGATCTTGTAGTTGACGCCCGTGCCGAAGACGGACGTGGCGGGCTGGCCGAGAACGCCGAGGGCATTGTCGGTCATGGCCGGGATGTCAAGGGCATAGGCAAACGCCTGACGGACGCGCTCGTCCTTGAACGGCTCAAACTGATCGTACAGAACGAAGCTGTAAATGCCCATGGACGGGGTGACATAGACCTTCGCGCCCTCGACCTCGCCGTTCTGGATGCGTCTGACGTCCGTCTCGGCAAGGTACGTCGCAACGTCCAGCGCGCCGGTCTCGAAGTCGACCATCATCGTGGTCGTCTCGGTGTAGTAGCGGACCTCGATGTTGTCAAACTCGACGGTGACATCGTTGCCGCCCCAGTAGTACTCGTTGCGGGAGTAGCTGATGCCGTAGTTGGAGGTCCAGGTGTCGACCTTGAACGGGCCGGTGCCGCACGGCTCGGTCGCCATGACGTCCTCGCCGACCTGCTCGGTGTAGGCCTTGTTGTAGACCATCATGTTGGAGATGTAGCCGAGGGCTGCGCCGGTCGGGTTCTTCAGCTTGATGGTGATCTGCGTGTCGCCGTTCGTGGAGCAGGCATCGTAGTCGATGAACTCATAGCTCGAGGAGACGCGGCTGGAGTTGACATAGCGGTAGACGGTGTAGAGAACGTCCTCGGCCGTCATGAGGTCGCCGTTGGAGAACTTGACGTCGTCGCGGAGGTTCATGACGAGAGTCGTCTCATCCTCGAACGTCCAGTCGGTGGCGAGCCACGGCTCGTACTCGCCGGTCTCGTAGTTCTTGATCATCAGGGTCTCGTAAACGATGTTCTTGATGGAGAACGCGGAGCGGGAGGACTCGGCCGGGTTCAGGCTGTCCGGCTCGTCGTTGTAGGCGACGACGAGGGTGCCTTCCGGGGTGGTCTTCGTGCTGGTGGCCGGGCCGCTGTTGTCGACCTCGACATCGGACGGCTTCTGGGCGCCGTCATCGCTGCCGGTGTCGGCCGCGCCCTGATCGCCGCCGGTGGTGGTGCTGCTGCCGCTGTCGTTCGTCTTGCCGTCGCCGGAGCCGCCGCAGGCGGCCAGCGCGAAGAGCATCGCGAGCGCGAGAAGCAGAGCTGCGAATCGTTTCAGGTTCTTCATTTTCTTTCCTCCGTTTTTCATTATGGGTACTCCCGCTTGGGGAGCGACCTTACAAAATAGATGCGCGCATCTTACGCAAGAGCGTTGATCTCGCGGACGCAGTGGCACGCGACGACGTGACCCGGGCGGATCTCCTCCGGCTCCGGCGACTTTTTCGTGCAGATGGCCGTTGCATGCGGGCAGCGGCTGGCAAAGCGGCAGCCGGGCTTCGGGTCGATCGGGCTGCTCAGCTCGCCCTGAAGCAGGATGCGGTTCTTGCGCGCGCCGATCTCCGGGATCGGGATGGCAGACAGCAGACCCTTTGTGTACGGATGGAGCGGATTTTCAAACAGATCCTCCGTCTCGCTCTGCTCGACCATCTGGCCGAGGTACATGACCATGATCTGGTTGGAGATGTGCTTGACGACGGACAGGTCGTGCGTGATGAACATGTAGGCGATGCCGAACTGCTTCTGCAGATCCTGCAGCAGGTTGAGCACCTGCGCCTGAATGGACACGTCGAGCGCCGAGACCGGCTCGTCGCAGACGATGAACTTCGGGTTGAGCGCGAGCGCGCGCGCCACGCCGATGCGCTGGCGGCGGCCGCCGTCGAGCTCGTGCGGATACGAGATGGCGAAACGGTTGGCCAGACCGACGATGTCCATAAGCTCATGGACGCGGGCGCGCAGCTGCTCCTTGTCGGAATAGACCTTGAAGATCTTCAGCGGCTCGGCGATGGTGTCGGCGACGGATTTGCGCGGGTCGAGCGAGGAGAACGGATCCTGAAAGATGATCTGCATCTCGCGGCGCAGCTCCTTGTGCTCCCTGCGGCCGACATTCGTGATGTCCTTGCCCTCAAAGAGAACCTCGCCGCTTGTCGCGTCGAGCAGGCCGAGAACCGTGCGGCCGAGCGTGGACTTGCCGCAGCCGGACTCGCCGACGACGCCGAGCGTCTGGCCGCGGTCGATGGTCAGGTTGACGTCGTCGACAGCGTGCAGCGTGCCGGCCGGCGTCTTGAAGTATTTTTTCAGGTGATTGACTTCGAGTAATGTGCTCACTGCTCCGCACCTCCTGCCTGATTGCAAAGATGGCATCTGACCGTATGACCCGGGCTGACCTCCACGGCCGGAGGCTCTGCATCCTTACACTCCGGCTTGGCATACGGGCAGCGCGGATGGAACTTGCAGCCGGTCGGAAGTCTCGCCGGGTCGGGCATCATGCCCTCGATCGGCGTCAGGCGCTCGACCTTGGCGTTCAGGCTGGGAATGGAGCCGAACAGGCCCTTCGTGTACGGATGGCCCGTCTCGTTGAAGACGTGCTCGAGCGTGCCGTACTCGACGATCTCGCCGGCGTACATGATGGCGACCTTGCTGCACACCTCCGCGACGACGCCGAGGTCGTGCGTGATGAGCAGCGTGGCCGTGTTGCGCTCTTTCTGGAGCTTGGCCATAAGGTCGAGCACCTGCGCCTGAATGGTGACGTCGAGCGCGGTCGTCGGCTCATCGGCGATGAGCAGCTTCGGCGAGCAGGCCAGCGCGATGGCGATGACGACGCGCTGCTTCATGCCGCCGGAGAACTGATGCGGGAAATCCGAGCCGCGCTCGGGGCGGATGCCGACGGACTCGAGGATCCTGAGCGCCTCGACGCGCGCATCCTTCTTGCTCAGCTTGCGGTGGAGCTGGAGACTCTCGGCGATCTGATCCTCGACGCTGATGACGGGGTTGAGCGCCGTCATCGGGTCCTGAAAGATCATTGAGATCTGGTTTCCGCGGATCTTGCGCATCTCTGCCTCGCTCTTTTGAAGCAGATCCTCGCCCTCGAAGAAGATCTCGCCGGAGATGATCTTTCCGGGCGGGTTCGGGACAAGGCGCATGATGCCAAGCGCCGTCGTTGTCTTGCCCGCGCCCGTCTCGCCGACGAGGCCGAGCGTCTCGCCCTCCTCAATGGAAAGGCTGATATTATTGACCGCATACACCGTGCCCGCGTCGGGGACATAGTGGATGGTCAGATTCTTGATGTCAAGTAAGCTCATTGTTCCACCCCTCGCTTTACTGCTTCAGTTTCGGGTCGAGCGCGTCGCGGAGGCCGTCGCCCAACAAGTTAAAGCCGAACAGAGTCGCCATGATCGCAAGACCCGGGAACGTGACGATGGGCCAGAAGTCGCGGATGAACTGGCGGCCGGCCGACAGGATGGAGCCCCACTCCGGAGCCGGGGGCGCAACGCCGAGGCCGATGAACGACAGGCCGGAGATGGTCAGGATGGCCGCGCCGAGCATGAGCGTCGCGTTGACAATGACCGTCGCAAACGTGTTGGGGATGAGGTGCACCATGATGATGCGCAGATGGCCGGAGCCGACCGCGCGCGCCGCCTCGACAAATTCCTGCCCCTTGACGGTCAGGACGGCCGAGCGCATGATGCGCGCCATGGTCGGCATGGTGCCGATCGCAATGGCGATGGCGGCGTTCTGGACGCCGGTGCCGAGCGCAGCCTGGACCGTAACGGCCAGCAGGAAGCTCGGGATGGCCATGATGATGTCAAAAAGGCGCATGACGACGTTTTCAAAGAAGCCGCCGATGTACGCCGCAAGCGCGCCGATGAAGCCGCCGACAATGAGCGCCATCGCAACGGCGCTGACGGAGACGAGCAGCGAGATGCGGCCGCCGTAGAGCACGCGCGTGAGGATGTCGCGGCCGTAGTTGTCCGTGCCGAACGGGTGCTTGAGACTCGGATAGAGGAACTTGTTGGCGAGATCCTGCTTGGCGTAGTCATACGGCGTGAGGACGCCGGCGAACACTGTGCCGAAAATGAGGATCAGGATGATGATAAGGCCGAGCATGGCCAGCTTGTTCTTTTTCAGGCGGCGCCACGAGTCTTTCCAGAGGCTCGTCTGCTTGAGGAGGTCTTCCTCTTCGCCGGCCGGCGCTACGTTTTTCACTTTCTTGCTCATTTTGCTCCTCCTTTCCGCTCAGGCCGTCGCGGCAGGGGCCTCGTCGGATGCGGCCTCCGTCGTGATCTTCTCTTTTTTCTTTGCGGAGTACTGCGCCTTGATGCGCGGATCAATGAACGCGTACAGAATGTCGACGATCAAGCTCGCGAGGCTGATCGTGACGGAGATCAGCAGGACGCAGCCCTGAATGACCGGGTAGTTGCGCGTGTTGATGGCGTTGAGCAGCAGCGTGCCGCAGCCGGGCAGCGTGAAGATGTTCTCAACGATCATCGAGCCGCCCATGGCCGAGCCGAGCTGCAGGCCGACGACCGTGACGACCGGGATGAGCGCGTTCTTCAGCGCGTGGCGCGTGACGATCTTGCGCTCCGGCACACCCTTGGCGCGTGCGGTGCGGATGTAGTCCTGGCGGATGACCTCCAGCATGGACGAGCGCGTCGTTCTCGAGATGGACGCAATGGGGCCGAGGCCGCTGGCCATGGCCGGCAGGATCCACGACTTCCACGACGACATGCCCGAGGCCGGGAGCCAGCCGAGGTTCAGCGCGAAGATGATCATCAGCATGAGCGCCAGCCAGAAGCCCGGCATGGACGCGAAGAACATGGAGACGACCGTAACGCTGTAATCAAGCGCCGAATACTGTTTGACGGCAGATATGATGCCGAATGGAATGCCGAACAGAACGGCGAGGCCCATGCTCATCAGGCCGAGCTTCACGGAGATCGGGAAGCGCGAGAGCAGCTGGTCGGAGACCGGGCGCTTATCGGAGTAGGACGTGCCGAAATCCAGCTTCGTCACGATTCCCTTGACATAAAGATAGAACTGGGTGAAGAACCCCTTGTCCAGGCCGAGCTCCGCGCGCACCTCCGCTTCTTTTTCCGCAGTGGCATTGACGCCGAGCAGCGACTTGACCGGGTCGCCGGGGGCAAGGCGGCACAGGGCGAAGACCAGAAATGCGACGCCCAGAATGACCGGGATCATCAGGAGCAGCCGTCGGACGATGTACTTCAGCAATGAAATCCTCTCCTCTTTTTGTTGGTGTGCTGTAAACGATCTGTTGATCTGCATCAGGCGGCGGTCAAAGCGCCTGTTGATCACTCCGCGAGATTTTCGCCTGCGAATTGGTTTAATCCTACCAAACTGATTGCTCTTTTTCCCGATTCTTTGGCGATGTTGTTAGGTATATGTTAACTTATTCTTAACACTTTGTCTCTCAACAAAATGTTGACGCCGGGACAAGTGTCGCATTGTGGCAGTTTTTTACGTTTACACCGGCTACAACAGGCAGTTGTTTGTGTACAAATCCCACGGCGTGCTACAATTAGCACAAAAGAGCCGGCGGAATTCGGTTTCCATTTGGTTCCAGCATCTTCAATGTTCTTTGAATCGTTTACCATTTTAATATAAGGAGGAAACATGATGTACGATTTTTCCACGCCCATCAACCGACGCGGAACGGCCTGCATCAAGTGGGACATCACCGAGCCGTTCGGCACGACGGAGCCGGTCACGCCGTTCTGGATCGCCGACATGGACTTTGCCACGCTGCCGGAAGTCACGCAGGCGCTGCACGCGCGCTGCGACCATCCGATCTTCGGCTACAGCATTGCGCCGGAGGGCGCGGTCGAGGCCGTGTGCGGCTGGTATGCCCGCCGGCATGGCTTTGACTTCCGGCCGGAGGACGTCCTCTGCGGCATCGGCGTCGTCACGATGATCCGCTATATGCTCGACGCCATGACCGCCCCGGGCGACCGCGTCATTGTCATGAGCCCGGTGTACGACGCATTTTACAAGGTCGTGACCGGCGCCGGCCGCGAGCTGTACGACGTGCCGCTCAAATGCGAGGGCGGCCAGTACTGCATGGATCTTGACGGCGTTGAAGAAGCGCTGAAGGCCGGCGCGCGCTGCGTGCTGTTCTGCAACCCGCACAACCCCGTCGGCCGCATCTGGACGCGCGAGGAGCTCACGGAGCTGGCCGCGCTGCTGGCAAGGTACGATGCGTGGATCATATCCGACGAGGTTCACGGCGACATCGAGCTCTCCGGCCCGCGCTACACGCCCATGGGCTGCATCGAATCGGCAAAGGACCGCTGCGCCGTCTGCACAGCCATCAGCAAGACGTTCAACCTCGCCGGCCTGCACCAGTCGTGCATCGTCATCCAGAACGCCGAAATGCGCGAAAAGGTCGACGGTCTGCTGCACAGCGCGTGGATCATGGGGCCGAACGTCATGGCCTATCACGCCATGAAGGCCGCCTACACGCATGGCGACCAGTGGCTCGACGAGCTGCGCGCGTATCTGCTTGACAATGCCAAATACGTCGTGGACGAGCTGGCCGCGCGCGCGCCGGAGATCCGGACGAACGTCCCGCAGGGCGGCTACCTCATGTGGGTCGACCTGCGCATGCTCGGCCTGACAAGCGCCGAGGCCTCCGCGTCGCTCGTTGCAAACTCCCGCGTCGGCATCAGCAGCGGCCGCAACTACGGCCCGCAGTGCGAGGGCTTTATGCGTCTGAACATCGGCTGCCCGCGCAGCACGCTCAAGGTCGCGGTCGACGCGCTGGTGAAGCTCGCCGAGTCGCGGCGCGTGGAGCATCGCCCTGTCGCGACCATCACGATGGCCGATGGCCGCGAAATGAAGCTCGAGCTCTATCCCGAGCTTGCGCCGAACACGGTCGCCAGCTTCATCCATCTGGCGCGCCTCGGCTGCTTTGACCGCCACGGCATCGAGCGCATCGAGCCGGGCTACGTCGTCGACGTCAGCTTTACGGCCTTCGGCCGCGAGGAGTGCAAGTACCTCATCGCAAACGAGGCTCCCGCCGCCGGCGGCGTCAACCCGCTGCCTGCCGCGCCGGGCTACGTCTGCATGGGCGGCTACCCGGAGGGCATCGCAGGCGGCGAGTTCTTCTTCCCGCTTGCCGAAAGCCCGCGCCTTGATGGCAAGTACCCCGTCTTTGGCCGCATCACCGAGGGCATGGAGCTTCTGCGCGAATGGGCGCAGGCGGAGCTTGCCGGGACGTTCTACCCCATGGAGCCGCCCGTCCCGACGACGAAGCCGGCGACGCCGATCGTCATGGAATCCGTCACGGTCGACACCTTCGGCGTGGACTATCCCGCGCCCGTCACCTACCCCGCGCCCATCAAGCCGCCGGCGTGGTAATGCGCGGCGCTTCCCATCGCATTTTCTGAAAGGAGTCTTTTCCATGGAACATATCAAGCAGATCTCCGAGCAGCTGGCTGCGTCGAATGTCGAGGGCCTGCTCATTCTCAGCTCCGTCAACCTGCACTACGCCACGGGCCGCGACCTGTTCGCCGGCGCGGTGCTCGTCACGGCGGACGCCGGCTGGTACCTCACGCCCGCCCCGTCGTTTGACTCGTCCGACGATCTCACCGTGCTCGGCCTGAACGGCAAGTCCGTCCCCGAAGCCGCGGGCGAGCTTGTCCGCAAGCTCGGCTTAAAAAACGTCGGCGTCGAGGAATCTTCGCTCTCATGGGATCTGTACACACAGCTCGCCGCCGCGCTCCCCTGCCCCATTGCCCCGGCGCAGGACGTCCTCACCCGCGCGCGCATGAAGAAAACGCCGGACGAGATCGAGCTCATCCGTGCCGTGCAGGCCATCACGGACGACGCGTTCGAGCAGATCCTGCCCGAGCTGCACGCCGGCCTCACCGAGCACGACGTCGCAGGTCTGCTCGCGCACCGGATGCTATCAAATGGCGGCTTCACGCTCGCCTTCCCGCCCATCGTCGCCTCCGGCCCGAACGGCGCGAACCCGCACGGATTTGCCACGGATCGCGTCATCTGCAAGGGTGACTTCATCACGATGGACTTCGGCTGCGTCATGAACGGCTACGGCTCGGACATGACCCGCACCGTCGCCATCGGCGAGCCGACGGGGCAGATGCGCGAGGTGTATAACGTCGTCCTCGCCGCGCAGAAGGCCGGCATGGCCGCCGCCCGCGCGGGCGTTGCCGGCTGTGAGATCGACGCGGCCGGCCGCAAGGTCATCGCAGACGCGGGCTATGGCGAGTACTTCACGCACGGCTTCGGCCACGGCCTCGGCATCGAGGGCCACGAGAACCCCGGCGCGGGCCCGAATGACACCGTCCCGCTGCCCGCCGGCGCCGTCGTCTCCGCCGAGCCGGGCATCTACATCCCCGGCCGCTTCGGCGTGCGCATCGAAAACCTCATCGTCCTGACCGAGACGGGCTGCGAGGACTTAAACCGTACTGAGCGCGAGCTGATCGTGCTCTGAGACAGCAAAAAAAACGCGTCTGCCGGGCGGCAGGCGCGTTTTTTGTTTGACCGGCGCGAAATTGCAGAGTATGATGTCAGTATTCCAGATCACTTCGGGAGGTGCGCCATGAACGACGTGCAGATTCGCTGCTTTCTGGCTGCGGCGCAGAGCCGCAGCTTCGCCGACGCGGCGGAAAAGGTCTTTATGACCCCGCCGACGTTCGGCCGCCACATTGCCGCGCTCGAATCCGAGCTTGGCTATCCGCTGTTCCTGCGCGGATGGCAGAACCTGCGCCTGACCGGCGCGGGCGAGATCATGTACGAGGGCTTTCTCGACCTCTCGCGCCAGTACGACGAGCTGTGCGCGGCCGCCAAGCGGCTCAACGCCGGCGAGATGGGCCAGCTGACGCTCGGCATTTTAGAGGGGCAGGTCATGGACGACCGCCTGCGCAGCATCCTGCGCTATTTCCGCGAGCGCTACCCGGAGCTTCAGCTGCGCATGATCCGCTGCTCGTTCCGCGAGCTGGAGCAGCAGCTGCTCTCCGGCGCGCTCGACATGGGACTGACGCTGACCATGGAGGTCGAGGAGAACGAGGATCTCAGCTTCCGCCGCTTTCAGACGCTCAAAAACTATATCATCCTGCCCAAGGAGCACCCGCTTGCCGCGCAGGAGACCCTCTCGCTGTCCGACTTTGCCGATGACTGCTTCATCGAGCTTGAGGAGGGCGAGTGCCACCACCTGTCGCAGGCCGTCGCGCGCGCGTGCGCCGAGGCGGGCTTTACGCCGAAGCTGTTCGTCTGCCCGGACCTCAACGCGCAGCTGTTTGCGCTCGAGACGGGCATCGGCGTCATGGTGCTCAATGAAAACCACACCGCCTGCAGCAATCCGCACCTCGTCCACCGGGCGCTGGAGGGTCTTCCGGAGGCCGACTTCTGCCTCGCGTGGCACCGCGCCAACCCGAACCCGGCCATCGGCCTGTTCTTGCAGCAGCTGGACACCACCGCACCTGTCAGGAATTGAAACGGTCATTGCACATTCCGCCATGGAGCTTTTCCGCCCGGCGCGGTATGATAGTCTCAACCTGATTGAAATGGAGACTATGCCATGAACCGTCTTGCAAATAAAGTTGCCATCGTGACCGGCGCGAACTCCGGCATCGGCCGCGCGACGGCCATCCGCTTCGCGCAGGAGGGCGCAAATGTCGTCCTCTGCGCCCGCCGCTATGACCTGCTCGTCGAGGCCGCGAAGGAGTGCGAAGCCTACGGCGTCACCGCCGTCCCCGTCCAGGCCGACCTGACGCGCCACGCCGACTGCACGCACGTCGTCGAAGAGACCGTGAAGCGCTTCGGCCGCATCGACATTCTCGTCAACAACGCTGGCATCGCCGACAAGCACCGCCCCATCACCGAGTGCTCGGACGAATGGTGGGACGAGGTCATCGCCATCGACCAGACGTCGCTTTTTTACCTGACGAAGGACGCCCTGCCGCACATGGGCGAGGGCGGCTCCATCGTGAACGTCTCGTCCATCGGCGGCGTGTTCGGCAGCGCCGGCATTTCCTATTCGACGGCGAAGGCCGGCGTGCTCGGCTTCACGAAAAACGTCGCCATCCAGTTTGCCTCGAAGGGCATCCGCTGCAACGCCGTCTGCCCCGGCCCGACGCCGACGCCGCTCAACGCGCCCGAGCAGATCGCGACGTTCACGACGTGGTTTGCCGACGAGTGCGGCAAGCACATGGATCTTTCCCTGCCTGAGGCGAACGTCGTCGATCAGGCCAACGCCATCTTGTTCTTCGCGAGCGACGAAGCCGCCGCCGTCACGGGCCAGGTGCTCGTCGTCGACCACGGCACGACGTTGTGATCCATCTTTTTCCTTCCTTGGCATTGCGGCCCCCACCCAGCCGCGAAAAAGCACCCGGACAGATGTCCGGGTGCTTTTTTTCAAACGCAAACCGCTTTTATTCTCCAATCTCAAACTCCGCCGCGGCGGTCACGGTTTCGCCGCCGTTTTCCGGCGAGAATTCTTTGATCACGCGGTATGTCCCGGCATCAAACCGGTTTCCGTAAAGCGCGAGCCGGACCGTCGCGTCTGCTGTGCCCTCCGCAGGCAGGATGTGCGCAATGGCGACCACGTCAAAGCTACTCTCACCCTCGGCCGACTCCAGCGTGTGCCACGCGCCGTCTGAAAACACCTCGACCCGGCTGGCCTCTCCGAACGAATACGCTTCGTCCGAGCTGTTCGTTACCTTCAGCGAGATCTCCTCCGCATCCCGCGCGACCGTCTCGTCCGTGACCTCCATCACGATCGGCGCGTTTTCCGTTAAAACGCTCTCCGACGCGTCGCCGACAATCGGGACACAAGGGGCTTTTGCACATCCCGTCAACATCAGTCCAAGAACAGAAATAAGCCACGCTGCAACAACAGCATTACGACGCAACTGTGAATCCTCCGTTTCTCAAGATATACTTATACGGCGTAAAATATGCCACGGTATTATCTCCATTCTTTCCGCTCGTAATACCGCAAAAGACGTAGCCCAAACTACTGTCATTATAATACCAAGGGCCTCCACTGTCCCCGTAATCGATTCCATTGCTTCCAGATATTTGAACAACCGTCAAGCCCTTTGTTCCATAGCCAGCTGTATAATTTGTCCCAGTAATTGTGCCATATGAATAACCCGTTGTCTCCCCATACTTGCTGACAACTGTTCCCTCGGCAGGATTCTCATCATATGTATTGATCAAAACATACCCCGCCGCATTGTGAACATATTTTGACAACGTATGAGAATATGTCACCGTCGCGATTGCATAATCTCCATAAAGCCCACTCCCGTAGTTCTGTTTCTTCACCGTTCCAATTGGCGTTGACGTCCCTGATCCATAATAGAGTGTTGACCCTACAGAATGGCCACCGTGTCCGCAGGTCACAATTGCTATTGCCCCGCCGTAGAAACCACAAGCACCCAAAGTAAACGAACTAGATCCATTTCCAATTAGATCACCGCCATACAACGTTGCGCTTAGTGTATCATTTTCACCTTCTTCAATTTGAATATATCGAGGTAACTTTAGTTTGCTTATGTTCTCTTCATTTGTGTTCTGCTCACTTAACCCCGTTGCCATAGCGTTAGATTTCACATACAATACAACACTATTTTGAGACATACGCACGCCATAACCCGTAATTTCCAGTTCATCACTCAGGTCTTCAAACGTATCCTCACTTGCCGACTGTAAGAAGTTATAGCTATAATCGACTTCTTCAAACGCAATGTGATCAACGTAATCTTCAAGCAGGCCGGTATAATACGCGTAATCCTCTTCTGTCGGATTTACCAACTGAATTACCAGCGTGTTTTCAGAAATATAATCACCGCCATAATTATCTGGGTATGCATAGTCGTTTCTTGCTTCGTCCCAGTCAAAACTAGAAATCAACGTTCGATGCGCCGCAACCGCGCACTCCTGTGCCTTCATAAGTGCAGCAATATCCGGCGCAATTCCCATCTCCGGCTCCTGTGCCGCAGCCGGGATTATCAATAAAACCAACAAAACGATTGTCAACATGGCCGCCACAAATTTATTCCGTTTTTTCATAATATCCTCCTATCTTTACACGGTTAGCTTTTGTGCGGACAAGGGATACGTCAGGGGTGGAACCACATCTTTCGGTGGGACTGGACAAGGTTCATACCAATCTCTCCTTTCTCTGTTGGTTGCATTTTAATTATACGTCAGTTGATTCTATGCAGTCAATCATAAATCGAACTTTCTATAAGTTGCATACATTTGAGGCTATCTATTTGTATAGCTTGTCGAAGGGAAAAAAGCCACCGCAGCATACGCTGCGGTGGCTTTTTGTTTTTTGCTTAGATCGACCAGCCCGCGCCCTGCGCGATCTGGGTGATCATTTCGCGGATCTTGGCGACGGACGCGTCGTAGAGCGCCTGCTCCGCCTCAGCGAGGCGGAGCTCCTTGGCCTCAATGAGGCCGTTCGGGCCGAGGCGCGCTGGGCGGCCGGCACTGTGGTCGCCGTCGATGACGGAACACGGGCACCAGCCCTCGTTCATGCCGAGGACGTAACGCACCTGCTGCAGGCAGCCGTAGGCCGTCGTCCAGCCGGCGGTGCGCAGGCTGCTGACCTTCATGAACTCGTCCCAGAAGCCGTTCTGCACGGCCGCGACGGCGTCGCGCTCTTCGGGCGTGAAGACGTGCTTCTCGCCGCGGATCGAAACGTCCGACCAGACGGCCAGCTTCGACCGGCCGTGCTCGCCGACCATGTACGCCGAAACCTCTTCGGGCTTGACGCCGAAGTGCTTTGCGATTGCCCAGCGGAAGCGGAGCGAATCGTTCCACGTAAAGCCGAGGAACTGCTTTTCCGGCAGGCCGGACAGGCGGCAGAGCAGGTAAGAAAGGGCGTCGACCGGGTTCGTCATCGTGATGACGATGGCGTCCGGCGCGGTCTTGAGGCCGTTTGCGATGGACTCGATGAGCGGCGCCATCTCGATGGCCGTGCCGACGAAGTCCGGCGTCGCGGCCTTCGAGCGAAGGCCGGCCGACATGACGACGAGGTCGCTTCCGGCCATGTCATCAAGGCTCCCGGCGCGGACTGTCGGGTCCGTCGTCAGGCAGAACGCCTGCGTCAGATCCATCGCGTGGTTGACGGCGAGCGGCTCATAGGGATCAAACAGCACAACGTCGTCGTAGAGTCCGTGCTCCGCGAGCAAAAACGCCGTCGTCGAGCCGAGCGTGCCGCTGCCGATGATAAATGCTTTCATGTGAAATTCCTCACTTCATCAGGACGCCGTCCGGCATTTTGCAGACGTTTTTGAGCGGCTCGTCTGCGAGATACCGGCGGACGTTCGCGCAGTAATTTTCCAGCGCGCGCTCGAAGTAGTACGGCGACTGCGCCGAGACATGGCTCGTGATCGTGACGCCCGGGATGTCCCAGAGCGGGCTGTCTTCCGGCAGCGGCTCGGGGTCGGTGACGTCGAGGCCCGCGCCGGAGATGCGGCCGGAGCGCAGCGCGTCGATGAGCGCGTCCGTCACGATGATCGGCCCGCGCGCGAGATTGATGACGTAGGCGCCCTTCTTCATGGCGGCAAAGCGGCCGGCATCCAGCAGGCCGCGCGTCGCGTCCGTCAGCGGCGAAGTGATGACGACAAAGTCCGACACGGCGAGCATCTCGTCAAGCTCGGCAATGGGCCAGCAGCGGTCGAGATATTCGCTTCTCACCGGCGTGCGCTTGGCACCGTAGACGGTCATGCCGAGCGCCTTGCACTTGCGGGCAAGGCACATGCCGATCGTGCCCGGGCCGATGATGCCGACCGTCTTGCGGCCGATCTCGTCAAAGCCCGCCGGTATCTGGCGCAGCCACTCGTGGCGCGCCTGGCACTGGTAGGCAAGCGGCATCAGGCGCACATGGTCGAACATGAACGCGAGCGCGTGGTCGGAAATGGGCTCGCCGTGGATGCCGATGGTCGACGTGACCGTCAGCCCCTCGCGTGTGGCAAACGGCAGACCCTGGAAAAAGTCGTAGCCCGCCGTCATGAGCTGGATCCACTTGAGGCTTTCGTCCTTCTCACAGTAGGCGATGAGCGGCGAGAAGTCACGCATCGGCATGGTGAAGATGGCGTCCACGTCCGTTGCTTTTTCCGAAAGCTGCTCCGGCGTGTCAACAAGGATGATCTCGGCATCCGGCGCTGCATCGCGCAGCGGCGCGAGGTCGTCCTCGACGACGCGGTGCATCGGCGCGTCGGAAAAAACTGCGATCTTGGATAATTTCATACGTTCCTCCGTTCAGGTCTCAAATGCGAGTTTTCGGGAGATCTGCGCCGCCGTCCCGACCACGAGCGGCACGAGCGACTCCATGCGCTCCGGCGTCATGCGGAGCGCCGGCGCCGTGACGCTGATGCCCGCAATGACGCGGCCGGTATAGTCGCGGACGGGCGCCGCGATGCATCGCGCGCCGCGGTCGCACTCCTCATTGTCTACGGCGTAGCCGCGCGAGCGGATGTCGGCAAGCTCGCGCTCGAGACCTGAGAGCGTCGTGATGGTGCGGTCGGTGTAGCGGACGATGGGCGTGCGCTCAAAATAGTGCTCAAGCTCCTCGTGCGAGTCGTTGAGCAGGAAGAGCTTGCCCACGCCCGTGCAGTAGAGCGGGGCGCGGCGTCCGATGCGCCGGGTGACCGTCAGAATGCCGTTCGACGCATCGGAGAATACATCTAAATACACCGCCTGATCATCCTGCTTTTCGGCAAAGCAGGTGCATTCGCCTGTTCTGCGGCTGAGCATGGACAAAAGCGGATGTGCAAGCGACGTCGGGCTGACCTGCTTGGCGGCCAGCTCGCCGAGATAGGAAAACTTCAGCGACAGGGAATACTTCAGGGTCTCCGGGTCCTGATTGACGTAACCGAGCCTGAGCAGCGTGTTGAGCATCCGCAGCGCCGTGCTGGCCGGCATATTTGCCTCCTGCGCAATGCTCTGGAGCTTCCGCGGTGCGCCGGAGCGGGCCATGATCTCCACAAGACGCATGGTCTTTTCCACAGACTGATTGAGTTTGGAGAGTTTTTCTTCCATATCGCCTCACCGGGATCAGAGCATTTTGTTCTGGAGCGTGCCCGCAAGCCACTTTTCCACGTTGTCGAACGTGATCACGGCGCGGCGGTCGATGGACTCGACGGTCGCAAACGCAACATGCGGCGTGGCGACGACGTTCGGCGCGCCGAAGAAGGGATGATCCTCCGCGACCGGCGGCTCGACCTCGAATACGTCCGTGCCGAGCGCGGCGAGACGGCCGGACTTCAGCGCCTCGGCCACGGCGGCCGAATCGACGACCGGGCCGCGGGCGGTGTTGATGAGGATGGCGCCCGGCTTCATCTTCGAAACGGCGTCCGCACCGATGAGGCCGCGCGTGGCGTCGGTCAGCGGCGTGTGGACGGAGACGATGTCGCTTTCGGCGAGCAGCCGGTCAAACGGGACGTACTCCACGCCCGCCTTCTTGGCCGCTTCGCGCTCAGAGCGGCTGTAGCCGAGGACGCGGCAGCCGAAGGCGCGGTAGAGCTCGGCGACGCGGATGCCCGTGTCGCCCGTGCCGACGATGCCGACGGTGCGGCCGCGCAGCTCATGGCCGACGAGGCCGGCCTTCGTGCCGCCGCGGCGGACAGCGTCGTTGCACGCGGAGATGTTGCGCAGGCAGTCGAGCGCCAGACCGAGCGCAAGCTCGGCCACGGCGTCGCGGCAGTAGCCCGCGGCGTTGGAGATGTGGATATTTCTGGCGACGCAGGCGTCCTTGCCCACGTGGTCGATGCCGACGAACGCGACGGAGATGTACTGGAGCTTCTCCACGCTCTCAATGACCTCGCCCGGCAGCGGGTGGTTGGCGATCATGAGAATGTCGGCCCCGGCGGCGCGCTCTTTGAGCTTTTCCGGGTCAGACTCGACCGTGTCATAAGAGACAAACTCGTGCCCCTTGGCAACGAGGGGTGCAGCCAGCTCAGCCAGCCGCTGCTCCGTGATGCCCAGCGGCTCAAGCAGAACGATTTTCATGCTGACTCCTCCTTATTTCTTGCCGGCGGCCTCCTTGGCCTGGATCGCGGCGTACTGGTCAAGCACCTGGCAGGCGCTGACATAGACCGGAGTGTCGACCATGGCGCCGTCCATGGAGACGGAGGCGAGACCCTTGGCAAGACCCTCTTCCTCGAAGAACTTCTTGACCTTCGCGGCGTGCTCGACTTCCTCGGCCGTCGGGCTGTAGAGCTCATGCGCAACGGCGATCTGGCTCGGGTGGATGATCATGCGGCCCTCGAAGCCCATCTGGCGGCCATCGAGCGTGTTCTTGCGGAAGTCCTCCATGTTGGAGAAGTCGGCAAACGGCGCGTCGAGCGCAACGATGCCGGCTGCGCGCGCGGCGATGGCGACGATGGAGCGGGCGACCTTCTGCTCCTCGGCGAGGTTGGTGCGGGTGATGCGCATATCGGCGCAGTAGTCGACGGCGCCGAAGAACGCGGAGACGATGCGCGGGCTGGCCGTGCAGATCTGGTAGGCGTTCATGATGCCCTCAGCCGTCTCGAGGAGGACGGAGATCTTGACGGTGCCGGCCGGGATGCCGCGGCGCTGCTCGAGCTCGGAGATCTTCCAGTCGAGGCGCTTGACGTCGTCGGCGTTGCGGGTCTTCGGCAGGGTGATGCCGTTCAGGCCCGGGTAAACAACGGCCTCAAGGTCGTCGTTGGTGTACTCGGTGTGCCAGCCGTTGACGCGAACATAGACCTCAGCGCCGTTCTCGCCGGCCTTGGCGAGGTTCTCGGCGGCCATCTTGCGGGCGTTCTCCTTCTCCTGAGGCGGGACGGCGTCCTCGATGTCGAACGTGATGATGTCGGCCGGGTACTTCGAGCACTTGCCGACGAACACCGGGTTATTGGCGGGGATGTACAGGCTGGTTCTCATAACTTCCATTGTGATTTTTCCTCCTGAGTCTATATAAAAATTTTTAGGAATCGCAAAATCAGAGCGGCTGGCGCACGGTGTCGATGATCGTGCCGTCGCGGTATTCGACGAGCGCGACGATGCGGCCGGAAAGGTCCGGATGGTCGTCGACCGCGCCGAGCTCGTAGCCTCTTTCCAGCAGCTGCTCCATCGTGACGAGCGGCAGGCCGGAGCCGGCGAGCTTCTCCAGAAGATCCGTCCTGCGCGGGTTGACGGCGATGCCGTACTCCGTGACGAGGGCGTCGACCGTCTCGCCCGGGGTCGTGACGGTCGTCACGGCACGCTTGACGAGGCAGCGGGTCTTTTTCATGAGGTTCGAGACGACGATCGTGAGCTTCGCGCCCGCGGCCGTGTCGCTGTGGCCGCCGGAGGCACCCATGATCGTGCCGTCGGAGCCGGTGATGACGTTGACGTTGTAGTCGAGGTCGATCTCCGTCGCTCCGAGGATGACAACGTCGAGGTCGTTGACCATGCAGCCGCGGCTGTGGATGTCGCCGTACATGGCGGCGCTCATGCCGAGATGGCGGCGATCCTCGCGCGCCGAGCGGACGGCCTCAAGGTCGAAGCACTGCACGTCGATGAGCGCGCGGAACAGCCCCTCCTCGAGCATCTGCACGAGGTAGGCGTGGATGCCGCCGCTGGCGAACGAGCCGACGATACCCCGCTCGTGCATCATGCGGCCGACCTCCGCGGCGACGGCCAGCGACGTCGTGCCCGCGCCGGTCTGGAACGACATGCCGGGCTTTAAGTACCCGGACGCGTCGATGAGGCGGGCCGTGTCGGCGGCGATGCCGAGGCGGACAGGGTCTTTTGTGATCTCCGTCGTTCCGGAGACAATGCCGGACGGGTCGCCGATGGAGTCGACCCTGACGACAAAGTCGACCTGCTCCTGACTGATCTCAATGGGCATGCAGGGATAATCAACGAGATTGTCCGTGACGGCGACGACGCAGTCTGCGTACTGCGCGTCGGCATAGGCGTAGGACAAAAAGCCGCAGGCGGACGGGCCCTCCGTGCCGTTCAGGTTGCCCATGGGGTCGCACGAGGGGCTGGCGATGAACGCCACGTCGATGTGCAGGTCGCCCTCGGCGACGGCGCGCGGGCGGCCGCCGTGCGTCTGAAGCACAGCCGGCTTTTGCAGCTTGCCGGCCGTGACGGCCTTCGGCACGGGGCCGGGGTTGAAGGTGCTCGTCGTGATCTTCGTGATGACGCCCTGCTCCATGAGCGCCACGAGCGGCTCATGGCACTTGAACAGGCCGGACGCGGCCAGATGGATGTCGCGGATGCCGGCGTCGGCGATGGCCTGCATGACCTGACAGACGACCTTGTCGCCGTTGCGCAGGTGATGGTGGAACGAGACGGTCATGCCGTCCTTCAGGCCGCTCGCGCGGATGGCCTCGGCCAGTGACGGCAGCAGCTTGCTCTGCCCGCGCACGGCTGCGCGGCGATTTGCGCGGACAGTCTGATGGACGCCGGACGCGGCAAACGCGCCCTCGTAGGGCTTGACCTTGCCATACGCCTCGGCCTCCGTCGGGATCTCCCGTCCAAGGGAATTGCGGATCGTTTTCATAAAATCACCTCGTTTTTCACTATGTAAAATATCATTTCGTTATTCTCAATTATAAACTGACAAAGCACCGCTGTCAATGTTTCCGGCCACATTATTTCCCTGCAGCCGGGATTTTCTTGCTGTTTCGCGTAAAAAAAGCACCGGACGACGTGCAAGCCGTCCGGTGCCGATCGTTATTGTGCCAGCCAGGCGCCCTTTTCCGCGGCCGCGGCCAGATGCGCAGGGTTGTTCGCCGCGCTCGTTTTCTCGCGGCAGCCGTCGACGACGAGGTAGTCAAATGTGTTGCAGCCGGCCACGCCGAAGCAGCCGTAGATGTCCTCCGCGCGGGCGCGGTCAGCATCCGGGCGCGCCATCCCCTCCGTCATGACGACGAGCAGCTTCTTCTCTTTCCCCTTCGGCGCGTCCGGGTCCTTCTTCGGGGGCGGTCCGGGCACAAACAGCGCGTACATCCGGTCGATGAACGTCTTGGCCTGCGCCGACATGGCGCCGAAGTACACGCCCGTGGAGAAGACGACGCCGTCGCACTCCCGCAAAAGGTCGAGGTACTGCTGCATGTCGTCGCGCTGGGCGCACTTTCCGGCGTTGCCGGGCGTCTTGCAGAAGCCGCAGGCGACGCAGTAGTTCACCCTCTGCTCGCGCAGGTACACCTCCGTCACATCCGCGCCCTCTGCGCGCGCGGCCTCGGCCGCCGCGTGGACGATCGTGTCCGCGTTGCCGCCGTTTCTCGGGCTCGTGGAAATTGCCAGGATCTTTTTCATGTTCTTCGCCTCCATTTTTCCGGGTCTGACGGCAGGTCAGACGATGTTCAGCGCGGCGTGATACCCCGCCGTGACGGCCTGCTTCATGCGCGCGACGCGCGCGCAGTCGCCGATCTTCACAAAATGCAGCCCGCAGCCGGCAAAGCGGTCGGCCTCGTCCGCGCGGGCGCGCATGCCGACGGCGCAGACGACGCTGTCGCAGTCGATGCGCTCCTCGCCGTCCTTCGTGCGCACGGTCACGCCGCCGTCCCCGATGGCCACGCACGCCGCGCCCGTGCGCAGCGTCATGCGCTCGCGCT
This sequence comes from uncultured Oscillospiraceae bacterium, assembly GCA_934589675.1. Lineage (GTDB taxonomy): Bacteria > Bacillota > Clostridia > Oscillospirales > Oscillospiraceae > CAKTOF01. The sequence continues at coordinate 17,699 of CAKTOF010000021.1, read as the reverse complement.
GATGCTCAAGCTCCTCCTTTACGCCGTACCAGTAGAACGTCGGCGCGCCGAGCGCGACGTCGTCCGCCATTTCGATGACCGTCACCTCGCGGCCGCCGGAGGCAAGGTCGATCCCGAGCTCCAGCCCGGACAGGTTGCCGCCGATGACGGCGACGCGATGGCCGAGCGCGTCCTGATCGGCATACGCCTCGAGCGCGCTCAGCGCGCCCTCCGCGCCGGGGATGCCTGGCCGGATCGGCTCGCTGCCGAGCGCGGCGATGACGGTGTGCGCGTCCAGTGCGTCCACATACTCCGGCGTGGCCGTGACGCCCGTGCGCACGTCGACGCCGAGCTTTTCCAGCATGTGCATCTGATAGCGGATAAACGCGTTCATATCTTTTTTCGACGTGTGATAATTCGTGAATTTCAGGATGCCGCCGAGCTCCGGCTCCTTTTCGAGCAGGATGACCTCGTGAGCGCGCTGCGCGGCCGTGATGGCCGCCTGCATCCCGCCCGGGCCGCCGCCGATGACGACGACGCGCCGGCGCGCGGCCACATCCGGCGTGTCGCGAAGCCACAGCTCCTGAAGCGTCTTCGGGTTCACGGCGCAAAACGTCCCGTCGCCGGCCATATTGTCATGGCAGGTGATGCAGCGCACGCACGGGATGATCTCGTCGTCGCGCCCTTCTATGGCCTTGTTCGGCCAGTGCGGGTCGGCGATGAGGCCGCGGCACATAGAGATAAAGTCGCACTTGCCCGCGGCGAGCGCCGCCTCGGCCATAGCCGGGTCGTCGATGCCGCCGACGACGGAGACGAGGCACGAGACGTTCTTTTTGATCTCGCCCGCCGCCTCGATGTTCAGCCCGTGCTGGGTAAACCAGAGCGGGAAGATCTGATTGCAGTGGTCAAGCACCCAGTGCGTGCCGACGGAGACGTTGAGGATGTCGACTTTATTCTGAATCTGCTTTGCAAATTCAATGGTGTCGGCGAGCGTGTTGCCGCCATCTAACATCTCGTCCCAGCTCAGGCGGTATTCGACGAGAAAATCCGGCCCGACGGCCGCGCGGATGGCGTCCAGCAGCTCACAGGCGAAGCGCGCGCGATTTTCTGCGCTGCCGCCGTATTCGTCCGTGCGCCGGTTCAGGAGCTTGGACGAGAACTGGCCGAGCAGCCAGCCGTGGCCGCCGTGCAGCTGGATCATTTTGAAGCCGTACTGCCTGGCGTTGCGCGCGCAGTTTGCGAAGTCCGCGATCGTCTCGCGGATCTGCTCGTGCGTCATCTCGAGCGTCGTAATCATGCGCGGGTTCGGGTTCGGCGTGCGCGACGGGCGATCCATGGCCGGCCGCGTGCGCGGCGACGGGCCGATGGGCAAAAGCTCATTTCCGGCCGCGTCGTGCGGACAGGCCTCCGAGCCCGCATGGCAGAGCTGGACGGACGGGACGGCGCCGTAGCGCTCGATGGAATAGACAAAGCGGCGGAAATCATCGGCCTTCTGAAAGTCAAAGCGCGTTAAGTCCGTCGTCTGCCCGAGCCGGATGGCATAGCCGCTATTGACGGCCGCCTCGCCCATCGTGACGACGGCCGCGCCGCCCTTGGCGCGCTCGCCGAAGAAGGCGCAGGCCTTTTCCGTCGGCGCGCCGCCCGCCGTCGTCCCAGCTGACTGGATGGGCGTGGCCAGAATGCGGTTTTTCAGCGTGATGCCGCGCACGGTGATCGGCGCGGACAGATGCGGGTACTTTCTCATATCTCTCTCCTTTTTTTACAGAGACGCCACGTGGCGTCCGACGAGCATTCCGAACGTCATGGCCGTACCGACGGCAAGGCCGCTCGTCACGGACGAATACTGCATAAAGAATTTTCCGCCGCCGCATGTGCCCGTGGCGAACAGGCCGGGAATCGGCTTGAAATCCTTTCCGAGGACGGCCTGATTTTCGTCCGTCACGACGCCGTTGAGCCCGACAAGGCCCGTATCCGGCTGCGCAAGGACGGTTTTGATGGCGTAGAACGGCCCCTTGTCGACCGCGAGCAGCAGCTTCGGATCCTTGCCGAAGTCCGCGTCGCGCCCGGCGCGGCAGTGCTCGTTGTAGCGCTCGACGGAGGCAAGGAACGTCTTTTTCTCCTCGCCGCGGAAGCCGAGAATGTCCGCAAGCTCGGGCAGCGTATTGGCCGCGAACAGGTTTGATTCCTTCCCGCGCCCCGTGCCGACACCGCTCTTTCCGGCTGCGAGCGCGCGGGCGAGGACGACCTTCGTCCGCTCGGCCCACAAAAGCTCGTTTTTATACGGCATGAAGTGCTCGTGGCACTGCCGCTGGACATAGTCGAACCACTGGCTGTCGAACACGGAGTACGTCGTGCCGCCGCCGTTGCGGTATGTGCGGTGCAAAATGCCGTAGATGCCCATGATGCCCTCGTCGCAGTAGCGCCGGCCGCGCGCGTCGAGCCGCAAAAACGACGTCCCCTGAAATCCGCCCGCGCCGCCTCCGCCGTTCCACTCGGCGAGGTTGGCATCCACGTCCGTCTTCGGCCCGCCGGCCGTGGGATAGATGCACGCATACGGCCCCGGCTCCATGCTGCCGCCGGCCCAGACGGCCAGCTTCTGCCCCATGCCGTCCCGCCCCATCGCCGTGCGCAGGCGGTCGGTCGGAAGTCCCATGGACTCGTACTGCATGACGATCTCCTGATGGAAATGGACGTACATATCGTGGTTCGCGCCGAAGTCGCCCGCGGCCAGAATGACGCCCTTTTTCGCGGTATAGTGGACGTATTTCCCCTCTTTCGTCCGCGCGATGCAGCCCGTGACGCGGCCTCCGGCCTTCGTCAGGACGACGGCCGTGTTGCCGAAGTACCATGCCGCGCCGCGCTTTTCCGCCTGCGCGATGACCTGACGGACGCCCGTGTCCCAGTTGTGCAGCTCGCACGTCCCGGCCCAAGATCTGAAGCCGGAGACCGAGCCGTCGTATGTCTGGAACGGGCAGGGATAGTTTGAGGTGTTCAGCCGCCCGGTCAGCATGGGCGACATGAGCGAGAGCAGCCAGTCGAGCATCTCGCCGGAGTGATAGGCAAACTGCGAAATAAGCCGCGGGTCAGACCGGTTCTGCGTCCGGTGCTGCCACTCGGCGATGAATTCCGCCTCGTCGATGTGCGGCACGCCGTTATTTTCCGCCCACTTGGAGTTGATCGTGCCGACGTCGGCCAGCCCGTACATGTGAAGCTTTTCGCGGCTCTGCTGCTCGATGACGCTGACGGACGCGCCGGCAAACGCCGCGGCCGTCGCCGCAAGGACGCCCGCGTTGCCGCTGCCGACGACGACGACGTCCGACGCGATCGTCTCGGCGATCTCGCTCTCGGCAATGACTGGCGGCTGGCCTGCCCACGCAGGGAAGACAGCCGTATCCGTTTTCTCGCTCATGAGTATTCCTCCATTTCAGTTTTTCAGGTTGATTCGCTGTCTGTTTGCATCAGCGGCACGTCCTCCGGCAGGCCTTCAAGGAAGCTCTCGGCGAGCGGATTGGTCCGGTCGCGCGCGCAGAGCGCCGTCAGATGCGGTTTTTCCGGAAGCCCCGTCAGCCGGATGCAGCGCACGGTCGGCAGGCCGTAAAACGCCGACCATAGATTCGCCAGCGCAAGCCCCTCGCCCGCGCTGACGGACAGGACGGTCGTCCGGTCGCTGCCGGCCATCGGCCAGAGCTGCATGGCCGGGCGATGCGGCGCGAGAATGCGCTGCCAGTATTCCGCGCTATAGCGCGGGAGCATACAGCGCGCGCCGGGAAACTGCGCCGCGAGCGCCGCGGCCGGAAGCTCATCCGGCAATCCTTCCGCCATGGCCGCCGGCACAACGAGCACCGGCTCGTCGACGGCATAGCTGAGCGCGTGCAGCCCGACGCACGAGCCCGCGCCAAACTGCGCGGCGAGCACGACGTCGCACGCGCCGGTCACAAGGCGCGTTCTGAGCTCGTCGAGCGGGCCGGCGTCATAGACGAGCGTGATATTCGGATTGACCCGGTGAAACCGCGCGGCAGCACGGACAACCCATGGATTGACCTGCTGGTCGTCCGGGATGCCGATATGCAGCCGGCCGCGCACGCCGTCGCCCAGCTCGCGGCAGTCGACCTCAAGCGCATGCATCCGATGGAGCATATCCGGCGCGCGGTCGCGCATGAGCTTTCCCGCCGGCGTGAGCGTCACGCGGTTTTTGCTGCGCTCAAAGAGCTTCGTCTGGAGCTCGGCCTCAAACGCGCTGATGGAGCGGCTGAGCGTCGACTGCGAAATAAAAAGTCGCTCGGCCGCCGCGGTGTAATTCAGGCACTCTGCCAGCATCAGAAAATGCTGCAATTGCTCTGTCGTCATAGCGCCACCTTCTCATTCTTACTTAGCACATGAATGTTAGATAGCTCTATTGTACGTTTTTCCGCGGGCCGCTTCCATTGCCATACCAGCCAAATTCCGCGCGCTCCAATTGGCCACAATGCCAAAAAGGGCGCGGCAGCGAGCTTCCGCTGCCGCGCCGGAAAATCAAAAATCGTTACGCAAGCTCGATCCAACGAGCCGAGATATAGGACGCGATCGGGGACGAGCAGGAGGCGACCTTCGCCTTATCCCACGCCACGAAGACGCAGCGCTCGCAGATCGGGTACACGTGGTACTCGTCGATGAGCCACTCCTGCATCCACTTGTAGTTCTCCGCGCGCTTCTCGGAGTCGACCGTGTACAGAGCGCCGTCATAGTGCTCGTTGAACTCCGGATCGTCCTGCATGGTCGCGCGCATGGTCGAACCGTAAGCAAACACGTCGTTGATGCCCTGCGCGCCGTCGCGGAACGAGGCGCCGCCCATGCCGACGCGGAGGCTGAGGTCGACCTCGCCCTTCTGCATCATCGGGACGGCCGTGCCCGGATCGTACGTCTCAACGTTGACGTTGATGCCGATCTGCGCCAGCTGCGCCTGGACGACGGTCGCCGCCAGATCCTGACCCGTCGTGACGACGAGGCGGAGATCAAAGCCGTTCGGATAGGCAGAGGCCGCCATCAGCTCCTTGGCGCGCTCGATGTTCTGCTCCGGAATGTCAACGTCGACGTGGTACTCGATGCCGGCGGGCATGACGCTCGTCGCGGGGACCCACAGCTGGCCGTACATACCGGTCGCGATCTCGGCGTTATTGAGCGCGAGAACAACGGCCTCGCGGACGTTCTTATCCTGGAAGTACTCGACATAATCGCAAAGGAACAGGTTCATCTGGTCAACGAGCTCACGCTTCTCCCAGCCGAGGGCCGGATAGTCGTCCGGATTGGCCATGATGCGCTCAGCGTCGGACGCCTGAACGTCGACGGCAATGTCGATGTCGCCGTTTTCAAGGTCGATGAGCATCGTCGCGGGCTCGGAGTAGTACTTATAGGTCACGAAGGTGACCTCAGGCATATCGCCCCAGTACTCGTCCTTGAGCTCGAAGGAGCAGTACGCGCCGTCGACGTTCTCGACGAGCTTATACGGGCCGGAGCCGTTCGGAGCGCCCCACCAGTCGTCGCCGGAGGCATTCGTGGCCCACTCTTCGTTCCACATGTAGTACGTGACCATGGCGTTGATGCCCGGGCCGTACGGCTTGGAGAACTTCAGGACCAGCGTGTAATCGTCCTCGCAGTAGCTGTTTTCAAAGTCATACGCCTGCATGCCGGATGCCTGCGACGTGTTCGTAGCCCAGAAGTGCAGCGACCACAGGCAGTCGGACGCCTTGATCTGCTCGCCGTTCGTGCAGAAGACGTCGTCGCGCAGGTGGAGCACGAGCGTCGTCTCGTCGGTGTACTCCCACTCCTTGGCGATGCCCGGAACGATCGTGCCGTCCGGCTTGGAGAAGACGAGCGTATCAAAGACCATCGTCTCCCAGTGTGCATACTGGCGGCCGGTGACATCGAACGTGTTCGGGGCGTTGACGTCGCCGATGACGAGCGTGGTGTCCTTTTCGCCGGAGCTGGCGTCAGGCTGCGCCGCATCGCCGTCCGTCGGCTTGGTCGTGTCGCCGGCCGGCTTGGTCGTGTCGCCGCCGGTGGTCGTGCCGGTGTCCTTCGTGCCTGTGTCCTTGTCGGACGAGCAGGCCGCGATGGCAAACACCATGCACAGCGCAAGAAGCAGGGCAAGGATTCGTTTCGCTGTTTTCATCGTGGTTTCTCCTTTCATATTGCACGGGCGCGGCCCGCAAATTTCAGGCAAACTGTTGAAAATCAAGAGAACTCGCCGTTTATCCTTGTGCATAACGTCATAAATTATATACTTACCATATGCTATGATGCGAAAAAAGTCAATGCAGATTCTGCAACAGCCGATTCAAAAAACGCGCACCAGACAGGCAAAAAGGAGCCGGCCCTCAGCGGGTCGGCTCCTTTGCGGTCTTGTCCGGATCACTCCATGTCGGCGTAATCGTCATATTCCTTGTTGTGAAGGCTCGGCTTCGGGCAGCGCTCGAGCAGGTCGCGGATGCGATCCCAGAACACGATGACGGCCGCGACGGCCGCGCCGACGGCGGCAACCGCCGCCACGATCGAGATGATCCATTTCATGCTGCGTTTCATAATTCGGAATCCCTCCTAAAATCGGCATTGAGAAAAAATGGTCTGCCTGCGTGTATTATACCGCACCCGCGGCCGGATGGCAACCGCTTCGCGCCGATTTTTCCCGCAGCGGACCATTTTCCGTGCAGCGCTTGCATTCTGCGGGCGGCTGTGTATAATGGGGCTATAATTTCATCCGGGCAGAGTAGGATGCTGCGGGTCACGTGCCCAGGGGACGGGGAGTTGTCCCTGGGACGAAGAGCTTGTCTCGCCGTGCAGCATCCGCATCCCGCTGCCGCATTCGGATCACCCTCCTGATGTGGCAACGATGCCGGACAGGAGGTATTTTTTTATGACAAAATCGGACCCCATTTTCACGCGCGCCTACTGGCGCGCCGCGGCCGCCGAAGCGAAAAACCTGCGAAAGCTCGTCCTGTGCGCCATGTTCTGTGCGCTGAGTGTCGCGGTGAGCAGCGTCTCCATCGTCATCGGCGAAAACCTGTACATCTATTTCACATGTTATGTCAACGTCGTGGCCTGCGCCGTCTGCGGCCCCGTGCTTGCGCTGATCTACGGCGCGGCCGCCGATACGCTCAATTTCGTTCTGTTCACGCATGCGGGTTACTTTCCGGGCTACCTGCTCTCGGAGTGCCTTGGCTGCCTCATCTACGCGCTGCTGCTCTATCGCCGCCGCGTGACGCTCACGCGGCTGTTCGCGGCGAAGTTTCTTGTGAATTACGGCGTGAATGTCGCGCTCGGCAGCGTGTGGAGCGCCGTGCTCTTCAGCAAGGGCTACCTTTACTACATGGTGAAGAGCCTCATCAAGAACACGATCCTGCTGCCGTTTGAGGTCGTGCTCATGGCGGCGATCTTTGCCATGCTGCTGCCCGCCTTCTCGCGTGCGGGCCTGCTGGGCGCCATGGGCGAATCCGACCGCAGCCGTCTCCGTCCAGGGCGCAGCGCGCTGCCCGTGTTCGGCGCGGACTTCCTGCTCTGCGCGGCTGCCGCGGCGTATTTCGGCGTGCAGAACGGGACGCAGCGCATCTTCTTCCCCGTCGCGGCCGCCGCGGGCGCCGTTGGGCTGACGCTGCTCATCCTCGCCGCCGTGCGCCGCGTGAAGCGCACAGACGCAGCGTAAAGCGGATAAGACCGATTCAGCAATCGAATATCCGGGCGGGCCATTCCTGCGGTATGCTGATGATAAGCATCATATCAGGAGGCACGCCATGAAAAAGATCGACTTTGAAGCCCATCAGACCACGCGGCCGTATGTCCGCGCCACCATGGCGCTGCACGCCGCAGGCCCCGCCATGCCCGGCGACGACGGCGGGCCGAGCCCGTTCGACCTGACCCCGGAAAAACGCATCGCCGTCATGGACCGCTTCGACGTGCAGTCGCAGTTTATCAGCTGCGCCGGCGGCCTTGAGCGCTTCCCGCTCGAGACTGCCATCGACGTCGCGCGCGCGGCCAACGACGAGTATTTTGAGATGGGCCGGCAGTATCCCGGCCGCATCCTCGGCTATGCCAACCTCATCCCGCAGGACGTGGACGCGTCGCTCCGGGAGCTGCGCCGCTGCCACGATGAGCTGGGCTTTCGCGCGTGGAACACGCACACGAACTTCACCGACCACTACATCGACGAGGACTGCTTCTTCCCGCTGCTCGCCGAGGCGGAAAAGCTCGGGATGTTCGTCTATCTCCACCCCGGCCCGCCGGCCATCGACCGGCTTCAGGGGCTCGGCATTGAGTTGGACACCGGGCTTGGCTACCATGTTGACGGCGCCATCACGCTCACGCGGCTCATCTGCAAGGGCGTGTTTGACCGGCTGCCGAACTTAAAGCTCATGCTCGGCCACCTCGGCGAGGCCATGCCGTTCATGCTCGACCGCATCGACAGCTTCCGCTCGCGCCCCGGCGCGCCGCGCGGCGCGGCCGTCAACGAGCACAGCTTCGACTACTATTTCAAGCACAACATCTATGTCACAACGAGCGGCAACTTCTCCAGGGCCGCCTTCTTCTGCGCAAAGGAGCGCCTCGGCATCGACCACATTCTCTTCGGCACGGATTTCCCGCTGGAATCGTATGAAGAGAGCATCTCCTTCCTGGACTCCGTCGGAATGACGAAGAAGGAGCAGGAGATGCTCTACTACATCAACGCGCGTGAGATCTTCGGCATTGAGTGACGCTCACACATAGCCCAGCAGCCCGCGGACGGACACCTCGCCGGAGAAAATGCGCTCGTGCGAGCCGTCGTCGTCCCATGTGACGAGCAGCGCGCCCGTCCCGTCGACGCCGTCGGCGCGCGCGGTGCGCTCCGCGCCCGCGCGGATAACGCGCACCTGCCGGCCGATCGTGACGCAGTCGGCCCGGTATTTCTCAAGCCAGTCTTCATCCGCGCGCTCAGCTACCCGGCTGAGCGCGCGGATCATTTCTGCCGCGATGCGCGCGCGCGGGACCATTTTTCCCGTCTGCTCCCGCAGCGACGTCGCCACAGGGCGCACCTCCGGCGGAAAATCGTCCGGTGACTGGCCGACGTTCACGCCGATGCCCGCCACGACGAACTCCGCCATGCCGCTCTCGGCCTCGACGGACAGCTCCGTCAGGATGCCGCAGAGCTTTTTCCCGCCAAGAATGAGGTCATTCGTCCACTTAATGCCCGGCCGCACGCCGGCCGCGCGCTCGACAGCGTCGCACATCGCCGCTGCCACGCGGACGGTGAGGTCGCCCAGCGCGTCGGCCCGCACGCCCGGGCGCAGCAGCACCGTCAGGTACACGCCCAGCCCCGGCGGCGAGGAAAAGCTCCGCCCCATGCGCCCGCGGCCGCCCGTCTGCTGCTCGGCGACGACGACGCTCCCGTCCGGCGCGCCGGACTGCGCAAGCTTTTTTGCATAGTTGTTTGTCGAGTCGACCTCCGGCAGAACGGTGATGCGGTCGGCCCACGGATGATCGCCCAGCGCGGCGCGGATCTCCGCGGCCGAAAGAATATCCGGCACGCCGGTCAGCCGGTAGCCGCGCCGCGGCGCGGCCTCGACCGAATAGCCCGCCTCGCGCAGCGCGGCGACAGCCTTGCTCACGGCCATGCGCGACACGCCCAGCTCTTCGCTCAGCCGCTGCCCGGACACATACTCTCCGGAGCGCAGCGCACGCAAAATTTTCTCTTTCAGGGCAAATTCCCCCTTGCATCGTGTATTGTAATCTGTTATAGTCCGTTTGTAAACCTATCAAAAACAACAAGTTTACAATCGGAGGCAATTTTATGAAACTTTCCACCCGCGACCTTGTCCTGACCGCGCTGCTCGCGGCGCTGACCGCCGTCGGCGCGTTTTTGAAGATCCAGACGCCGATCTCCTCGTTCACGCTCCAGTTTTTCTTCACCTGCATGGCCGGGATCCTGCTCGGGCCGAAGCTCGGCGCGCTCAGCCAGGCCGTCTATGTGCTGCTCGGCCTTGTGGGGCTTCCGATCTTCACGCTCGGCGGCGGCTTTACCTATGTCTTTCAGCCGACGTTCGGCTTTCTGGTCGGCCTCATCCCGGCGGCGGCCGTCATCGGCGCCGTCTCGCGCCGCGGCGGAAGCCGCGCGCCGGCCATGGCGCTCGGGTGTCTCGGCGGCCTCGCGGTGCTCTACGCCATCGGCCTTCCGTATATGCACATCATCCTGACCGCGTACCTTCACTACGACTGGACGCTGTGGCAGACCATCCGCGACGGAATGCTCATCTTCCTGCCGTGGGACGCACTCAAGATCGCACTTGCGGCGGTGCTCGGCCGTCAGATCGTGCCGCGTCTTTCGCGCGCGCACGCGTAAATTCGGCAAAATCGCAAAAACAGATGTGTTTCCTTCGTTCAATTTGCCACAGATAAAAGCAGTTGTCAACGGGAAAAGTCCATGGTATACTGAGGTTGTTAACCTGCAAACCATCAAAGGAGGTACTTTGTTATGAACGAAACCATCACCAGCATCCTCGGCCGCCGCAGCATCCGCAAGTACAAAGACCGCGCTGTCCGCATGGAGGACCTTGAGCTCATCGTCAAATGCGGCCAGTACGCCGCCACGGGCATGGGCCGCCAGCCGTGGCATTTCACGATCGTGACGAACCGCCAGTATATGGACGCCGTCACGGCTGCCAACCGCGAGATCATGCTCGCCTCGCCCGTCGACCGTCTGCGTGAAGCCGCCAGCGCTCCGGACTTTGACGGCTGGCGCGGCGCGCCGTGCGCCATCGTCGTCTCCAGCGACAGCGACGGCATCAACGACTGCGCCATCGCCGTGGAGAACATGGCCGTCGCGGCCTACTCGCTCGGCCTCGGCTCGTGCATCCTCGGCTCGTTCAAGATCTGCATGGAAAATGGCGGCCGTCCCGACCTCGTCGCCCAGCTCGGCGCCCCGGAGGGCTGCCAGCCGCACTTTGCTCTCGCCGTCGGCTACGCCGACGAGTCCCCCGCTCCCGCCCCGAGAAAAGAGGGCGCCGTGAGCTTCCTGTGATCCTGGCATCCGCGCCCCGCCGGCTTTCCGGCGGGGCTTTGCGCTGCCTGTGGGTTTGCTTTTTCCGTCCGCCTGTGCTATGATAATCCCACTTCAAAAACCGGGGGATCGACCATGCTCTATGTTTTTGCCGGCCTGCTGGCCGCTGCGGTGATCGGGCTGGATCAGCTTGTAAAATATCTTGTCGTGGCTTCCATCGCGCCCGGCGCGCAGGCAGCGCTCATTCCGGGGCTTGTCCGGCTGACCTACGTCAAGAATACCGGCGCGGCGTTTTCCATTCTGACCGGCCATCGCTGGCCGCTGGCCGTTATCACGCTCGCGGTCGTCGCGCTCATCGTGTTTGCGCTGGCAAAACGGTATGTCACGCACCCGTTCGGCGTGCTGACGCTCGCGGCCGTGACGGGCGGCGCGCTCGGCAACCTCATCGACCGGCTGCGGCTGGGCTACGTTGTGGACATGTTCGAGTTTGAATTTGTGCGCTTTCCCGTGTTCAACGTCGCGGACATTTTCCTCACCTGCGGCGCCGTGCTGCTGTGCGTTTACATCATTTTCTTCTACAGCAAGGACGAGGCAAAGCGTCTGGAGCGAAACCGCCATGACGATTCGGTCTGAGACGCCGGGCGAGCGCATCGACGTGCTGCTCTCGCGCGCGGTGGAGGGCCTGACGCGCAGCGCCGCGCAGCGTCTTTGCGAAAATGGCCTTGTCACGCGCGGCGGCGTGCCCGTGAAGAAGAATTACAAAACCGAGCCCGGCGACGAATTTGAGCTGACGCTGCCCGAGCCGGAGCCTGTGGCCATCGCGGCGCAGGACATCCCGCTCGACGTTGTCTATGAGGACGCGGACGTCATCGTCATCAACAAGCCGAAGGGGCTCGTCGTCCACCCGGCGGCCGGCCACGCGGACGGGACGCTCGTCAACGCGCTGCTGCACCACTGCGGCGACTCGCTCTCCGGCATCGGCGGGGAAAAGCGCCCCGGCATCGTCCACCGCATCGACAAGGACACCTCGGGGCTGCTCATCGTGGCGAAAAATGACTTTGCCCATCAGGCGCTCGCCGCGCAGCTCAAGGACCACACGCTGCGCCGGACGTATGAGGCCGTCGTCTGCGGCAATGTCCGCGACGATTCCGGCACGATCGACGCGCCCATCGGCCGCCACCCGGCCGACCGCAAGAAAATGGCCGTCACCGAAAAATGCAGCCGCCCGGCCGTCACGCACTTTTCCGTGCTCGCGCGCTACCGCGGCTACACGCACCTGCGCCTTCAGCTTGAGACCGGACGCACGCACCAGATCCGCGTCCATCTGGCCTGGCGCGGCCACCCGATCCTGGGCGACACGGTCTACGGCCATAAAAAGCCCGAGCTCGGCCAGAGCTCGCAGTGCCTGCACGCGCGCGAGCTGACGTTTGTTCACCCGCGCACGGGGGAGGAAGTCACCGTCTCGTGCGAATTGCCGGAATACTTCCGGGAAGTCCTGCGAAAATTGGGCGCGCCGGAGGCTTGACCGCCGGCGGCAATCGCGCTATACTGTCCACAACCGCATAACAGATCGATCTTCGGGGGGCCGGCGGCAGCCGGCTGAGAGTGGATGAACTGCCATCCTGACCCGCGAACCTGATCCGGGCAAAACCGGCGTAGGAAAAGATGCGAAAAGGCTTTCTGTCCGCATTGCATCTTCTGATTTGCAATGCGGATTTTTTGCCGCTGAAGCAGCGGCGCAGGAGGTTTTTCCCATGTCCACCACATCCGCAACCCAGACCCGCTCGCATCTTCGCGTGCGCGCGCTGTGCGAGGGCGCGCTGTTCGTCGCGCTGGCGCAGGTGCTCGGCTATCTCAAGCTCTACGAGCTGCCGAACGGCGGTTCCATCACGTTCGCCATGCTGCCCATTTTCATCTACTGCGTCCGCTGGGGCTTCGGCCCGGGTATGCTCGCGAGCTTCGTGTTCTCGTGCCTGCAGTTCATGTTTGACGGCGGCTTCGCCATCAGCTGGGTGTCCATCATCGGCGACTACATCCTCTCCTACACGGCGCTCGGCCTTGCCGGCCTGTTCCACGGCAAGCGCGGCGGGCTCTTTCTCGGCTCTGTCGTCGGCGCCGTCGGCCGCTTCCTTGTGAACTACATCGTCGGCGCGACCGTCTGGGCAGAGTACATGCCCGAGACGTTCTTCAGCATGACGATGACGACGCCGTGGTTTTATTCCTTCCTCTACAACGCCTCGTACATCTTCATCAGCCTCGTGCTGTGCCTTGTCGTTGAGGCCATCGTCTATAGGCCGCTCCGCCGCTACGTGACGGGCGCGGATCTGCACTGATTTTACCGCAAAAGGAGTGTCCGCCATGGCGCGCGCGATCATCGTCGGCGGCGGGGCGTTCGACCCCGCGCTCATGCCAGAAAAACGCCCCGGCGACCTGCTCATCGGCGCGGACAGCGGCTGCGCGCACCTGTCCGCCATGGGCCTGACGCCCGACGTCGCTGTCGGCGACTGGGACAGCCTCGGTCGTGTCCCGGACTGCGGCGAGGCGGTCACGCTGCCTGTGGCCAAGGACGAGACGGATCTGGCCGCCGCGGCACGCATCGCGCGCGAGCGCGGCTATTCCGATCTGCTCCTTCTCGGCGCGCTCGGCGGGCGGCGGTTTTCGCACTCGCTCGCGGCCGTGCAGCTCATGGCCGGGCTTGCCGCGGACGGCATTTCCTGTGAGCTGCGCGACCCGGACTGCACGGTCTGGCCGCTGTGCGACGCATCGCGTGAGTTCCCGGCGGAAGCCCGCGGCAGCCTGTCCGTCTTTGCGCTGACGGAAGAAGCCGTCATCACGCTCGAGGGGCTGTGGTACAGCGCTTCGCAGCTGCCGCTGCAAAGCGACTTTCCGCTCGGCGTGAGCAACGCATTCACCGGCGCGCCCGCCCGCGTCACGGCCGAGCGCGGCGTGATTCTGGTCGTCCACGAGCCGGACGCGCACTGAACTTAAAAGCCTCCGGATGCCGAGCGGCATCCGGAGGCTTCCCTTTATTGCGGATCGCGGTAATAAAACGCCAGCGACAGCGCTGCCGCGAACAGCAGCAGGGCCGCAGCGGACAAAAACGTCGCCGTGAAGCCGAACGCGCCGATGACGACGCCCCAGAGGAACGACCCTGCGCCGACGCCGAGGTCGAGCAGGCAGTAGACCGTCCCGCCGGCGACGCCGCGCCGGTGCACGGGCATTTTGTGCACGGCGAGATAATATAGAACCGGCATACAGATGCCCTGAATGAAGCCATAGGCCGCGCCGCCGATGAGATACGTCGCCATGCAGTGAAAAAGCGCCATGGCCGCAAGCCCCGCCGCGCACAGCGCAAACGACGCCGCGAGCGTCCACATCGCGCCGAGTCTGCGCTGGAAAAAGTCCGACGTCAGGTTGCCCGCCGCCATGCCGATCGTCGCAAACACAAGCGTAAGCCCGGCGTTTTCGTAGCCCTCCTGCTGCGCAAACATGAGCACATACAGACTGATGCACGAAATGGCCGCGGCCATCAGGAACATGAGCGCTGCCGGGCGCAGCGCCGCCGGCTCGACAAAGCGGCGCAGCCCGCTCGCCTTGCCGGCCGCCTCATGGGAAGGCGCCGCGGGACGCTTTTTTTCATAGTCGCACAGCAGCGCGCACACGCCCGCAGCCCCCGCAGCGGCCGCGCACGCCCAAAAGACGGGGCCATAGCTGCCGCCCGAGGTCAAAAACGTCACGCAGTAGCCCGCGCAGCCGAGCGAAATGGCCGACGAGACCCAGTAGATCCCGATGCCGAGCCGCTGCCGCTCCGGCGGCGTGACGTCGACGTTGATCGTCGACCCGGCCAGCTGCGCGGCCGAAAAGCACGCCCCATGCACCGCGCGCAGCGCCACAAGGCACACCGCCGCCGGCAGAAGCCCGAACAGCAGCGCCGACGCCGCAAAGCCGAAGCAGCCGAACGCGAGCAGCGACCGCCGCGAGCGTCGGTCGACCCAGTCGCCGCCCACAAAGCGCATGAGAATGGCCATAACGGCATACGGGATGCCGAGAAAGCCCGCAAACCCCGTCGACCGGCCGAGGCTCGTCACATAGAGCGTCACGGAGTTGTTGAGGATATTCTGACACAGGTTGAGCCCCAGCGAGGCGAGAAACACGAGGATAAAGCACTTCGAGAGCAGCTTCGGGCGCGCATCGGGCACAAAGATCCCACCTTTCGCATCAATTCTTTACCATACTATCATAGCTTCGCACAAAAGAAAAGAGCGGGCGATTCCGCCCGCTCAAAAAGCCTCGCAGAGTTTGCGCCCGCAGGCGCAAATCAATTCGAAATCATTTTCGGCGGCGGCGTGTACGTCGCCGAAAATTCCGCTCGGCCTGCAAACGTGCGCGCGTCAGCGCGTGCGCTGCAGCAGGCCGCAAGCCCCTCCAAACGAGAGCCCAGCGCAGCGGGTCTCGTTTGGGGATGTTCAGTCTTCCAAGCTGAGCATCCGGTTTATGTCCTGCTCGTTCATCGTCATCTCGCAGATGGCGCGGACGAAGCCGACGATGCTGACCGTGCCGTCGTCATTGCAGTGCGCGCTCATGGCGCCGCCGGGCATATGGACGGTGACGGACGCGTCCGTCAGGCCGAGGCGGTGCGCTGCCGCGGCGGCCGCGCAGGCCGAGCTGCCGGACGAGAGCGTGTAGCCCACGCCGCGCTCGAACGACTCGATGGCGATGTTGCTGCGATCGATGACCTGCATGAGGTCGACGTTGATGCGCTTTGGGAACTGCGACGCGCACTCGATGCGCTGGCCGAGGTCGCACGCAAGCTCGCGCGAGATGTTGTCCATCGGCACGATGCAGTGCGGGATGCCCGTCGTCAGGCATGTGACGCGGTATTCCTTATTTTTGAACTGCATGGGCTCATCCACGACCTCGCGGCGCTCGCCGACGACGGGGATGTCGTCGCTCCAGAAGCTCACGCGGCCCATGTTGACGCGCAGCGTCTCGGCACGCGCGTCGAGGTATTCGACCGTGACCTCGCCGCCCGGCGTGCCGATCGTAACGGACTGGCCGGAGACGTAGCCCTCTTCCTTGAGGTAGCGCGCGAAGATCATCAGGCCGTTGCCGCTCTTCTCCGCCTCGCTGCCGTCGGGGTTGAACGTGCGCACGCAGATCCTGCCGTCTTCAAAGAGCGGGCCGACGAGGATGCCGTCTGAGCCGAGGCCGAAGTTGCGGTTGCACACGAGCTGGATGTGCGCGTTCGTCAGGCCCTGGCCGGACTTGTTCGGATCATAGATGAGATAGTCGTTGCCGAGCCCCGTGTATTTTTTCAGTGTCAGATCCATGGCGGATGACCTCCTGCGCTTATTCTTGATTTCTTATATTTTAGCAAACAGAGCTTGCAGGATAAACGCAAAATATGCTATATTGTACGCAAATCATGCTTTGGAGTTGATCGCATGGATGCAGCTTCCTATGAAAAGCGCGGCTACCTCGTGGAGGATTATCGCCTGTTCCGCCTGTCCGGGCGGGATGTGGGCAGCATCGACTACCACTACCACGACTTTCACAAGATCCTCGTCTTTCTCGGCGGAGACGCGCTCTATGCCATCGAGGGCAAGCGCTACGCGCTCTGCCCGGGCGACGTCGTGCTCGTCCCGCGCGGCAGCATCCACCGGCCGGAGGTGCGCGGGGCGGAATACCGCCGCGTCGTCATCTACCTCTCGCCCGCCTACCTGCGCGCGCACAGCACGCCGGAGTGCGACCTTGAGACGTGCTTTTCCCGCGCGCGGGAGAGCTTTCAGTTCGTCCTGCGCCCGGCCGGGTCGTCCGGCGCGCCCATGCAGGCGCTGCGGCAGCTCGAGGACGCGACGGACAACCCCGGTTTCGGGCAGGCGCTGCTCTGCCGCGCGCTCATGCTCGAATTTCTCATCGCGCTCACGCGCGGGATGCTCAGCCGCGACGTCGCCTTTGTCTCCGACGCGGCCTATGACGAAAAGACCGTCGCCATCGTGCGCTATCTCTACGCCCACCTCGACGAGGATCTCCCCATCGACCGCATCGCCAATACATTTTATATCAGCAAATCCCACATGATGCGGCGCTTCAAGGCCGAGACGGGCTACACGATCCACGGCTTCCTGACCGAAAAGCGGCTGCTCGCCGCGCGCGACCGCATCGTCTCCGGTATGCCCGTGACCGAGGCCGCCTTCCGCAGCGGCTTCCGCGACTATTCCGCCTTCGCCCGCGCATACAAAAAGCAGTTCGGTGAAATGCCCAAAAAGGCCGCCAAGCGGCCGAATCCGTAAAAACCGGGCAGCCCGGAAGCGGGCTGCCCGGTTTTTTTAATTTTCGGTGTCGCTCTCGGGCGCCGTGACGACGGGTTTGCCGTCCGGCCCCAGCAGGACGGTCAGGCCGCCGGAATAGCCGCTGGCATGGTAGAGATAGTGGACGCCGGTCGTGCGGTCGACCCAGATCTCCATAGGCTCCAGATTGCCCTGCTCGTAGACGCGTTCAAATCGTTTTGTCTTTGCCATATCAGTCTTTCAGGAACTCCTTTGCAGACGTGGCAAGGCCGGCCAGACCCTGCAATTCGGATGGGATGATGATCTTCGTCGCCTTTCCGTCGGCGACCTTCTCCATGGCCTCGAGCGCCTTGATCTTGATGACCTGATCGTTCGGGTCGGCCTCGTTGAGCATCTTGAGGGAGTCGGCCAGCGCGCGCTGGACGGACACG
>CAKTOF010000020.1 GCA_934589675.1 uncultured Oscillospiraceae bacterium | reverse complement strand
ATGCAGCGCGTCATGGATGAAGAAAAGATCAACAGGCTCATTGACGCAATTCTTGTTATGCAGGAGCAGGAAGACACAACAACCCCTGCGCTTCGCTCACAGCTTGCGGAAACCGAGTCCTCCATTGGAAACATTCTGAAAGCAATCGAGCAGGGCATTTTCACGCCGTCCACTAAACAGCGGCTTGATGAGCTGGAAGCACGAAAAGAAGAAATCCTTGTGAATATCCAGACTGCTGAACTGCAAAAGCCAAAGCTGACCCGCGAACAGATGACGGCATGGTTTGAGCAGTTCCGTCATGGCGATCCAGCAAACCGTGATTTTCAGAAACGCCTGATTGATACATTTGTAAACGCCGTGTATGTGTTCGATGATAAACTGGTCTTGACCTACAACTATCAACATGGGACGCAGACAATCTCACTTGACGAGATCGCGTCGGCACTCGGTTCGGATTTTGATGGGGCTACTCCACCAACAAAAAAAGACACGACTTCGGTCGTGTCTTTTTGATTGGCCCCATTTTATCATCTCACGGCGGAAGTGAATGGCCCAGGCCACCTTCTCTTGCCCCTTCGGGGCAATTCACCTTGTTCCGCCTATGGCAATTCTCCGCTTGCGCTCCGAATTGACGGGCAAAAGCCCGGCCGCCAGAAGGCGGCGCCTTCTCTTGCCCTTTCCGGGCGATCTCCCTGTTCCGCCTAGCACCCCGCCGCAGACCGGTCCTCCGGCCTGCGGCTTTTGGTTTGTTCGCGTAGGAATCCCGGCCGTCCCTCCGGGGCGGCTCTTTTTATGCCTCCGCCATCCCCAGCAGGATGCGGACGGCCGGGCGGAGGTCCGGCTTGCTGCGGTAGGCTGCGACGAGGCGGCGCTCCTCGTCCGTCAGCTCGTCCGCGGCCAGACGGACATCCAGAAGCTCGCTGGGCGAGACCTCGAGCGCCGTGCACAGGGCGGCGAGGATGTCGGCGTCCGGCCGGTTGACGCCCTGCTCCCAGTTGGAGACGCGGCTGTTGCTGACACCAAGCCGCGCGGCGAGCTGCTTCTGGCTCAGCCCGCGTGCTTCCCGGTATCGCCGGATCCGGCTTCCAATCTCATATTTCACTGACCACACCGCCTTTTCCGTCATTATACGGGGAAACCGAAAAAAACGCAATTCGGAATCAAGAATAACGGTATTCCTACCTTGATTTTACAGAAAATCAGTGATACTATAATTAATAATCAAGAAAATCTGTAATTCGGGGCGATAAAATTGCGAATTTATGAAAAGATTTGTACGTACATAGAACGATCCGGGGCGGACCGCGAAGCCGTCGCGCTGCGCGCGGGGATGACCGGCGCGGAGCTTGACGCGCTGCTCTCCGGCCGCCGCACGCTCGACGCGGAGGACCTGCGCGCGATCTGTCTGGCGCTGGGCGTCAGCCCGGAGCTGTTTGTGGAATATCAATGCCCGAAAACGGAAAAGGAGAATGAGCCATGGAACAGATGACAAAGAAGAATTCGGCGCTGCCGAAAGCTTTGCTGATCGTGCTGGATATCCTGCTGATGATCGGCATCGCGTTCGGCGTCGCGGAGATCGTGCACCGCAACGTCAAGACAGGCGCGGTCGAAAACGGCCTGTCGGCCTACGAGCTGGCCGTGCAGTACGGCTACGACGGCACGGTGCAGGACTGGCTCGACTCGCTTGCCGGCAAGTCGGCCTATGACATCGCGCGTGAGAGCGGCTACACCGGCACGGAGGACGAATTTTCCGCGTCGCTGGCCGCGGCGGCGGAAAACGGCGCGGTCACGATGCAGTCGGCCGCGTTCTCGGACGAGGGCGAGCTGCTCATCACGATGTCCGACGGCACGGTTCTGAACCTTGGCCCGGCCGCGGGCGCGGACGGCGAAAGCGGCCAGAGCGGCGCGAGCGGCTCCGACGGCCAGTCCGGCGCGTCCGGTCAGAGCGGCGTCAATGGCAAGGACGGCCGCGACGGCAAGGATGGCAAAGACGGAAAAGACGGCAAAGACGGCGCGGGTGTGACCGGCGCGTCCATCGGCGCGGACGGGCGCTTCCTCCTGACGCTCTCCGACGGCCGCACCGTCGACCTCGGCGTTGCGGCCGGCATGAAGGGCAAGGATGGCGTCGGCGTCGCCGACGCGCAGATCAACGACGCAGGCGAGCTCGTGCTCACCTACACAAGCGGCCAGACGGCCAACCTCGGCGTCGTCATCGGCAAGGACGGCAAAGACGGCGTCTCCTACGGCGGCAGCACCGGCGCGACCGGCGCGCAGGGCCCGCAGGGCGAAAAGGGCGAGACCGGCGCGGCCGGGCGCGGCATTGCGGATGCCTCGGTTGTCAACGGCGAGCTCGTCCTGACGTATTCCGACGGCACGACGGCCAACCTCGGCACTGTCCTCGGCGCGCAGGGCGCGAAGGGAGACAAGGGCGAGAAGGGCGACACCGGCGCGCAGGGCGAGAAAGGCGAAAAAGGCGACACCGGCGCGGCCGGTGCCGACGGCGCCAAGGGCGACAAAGGCGACGCGGGCGCGGCCGGCGCGGACGGCGTGAGCGTCACGGATGCCGCCATCAACACCTCCGGCGAGCTTGTCCTGACGCTGTCCGACAACAGCACAGTCAACGCAGGCTATGTCCTCGGCGCAATGGGCGACAAGGGCGAAAAAGGCGACACCGGCGCGCAGGGCGAAAAAGGCGAACAGGGCGAGAAGGGCGAAAAAGGCGACACCGGCGCATCCGGTGCCGACGGCGTCGGCGTGGCCAAGTCGGAGATCAACAGCCGCGGCGAGCTCGTCCTGACCTATACCGATCATACTGTAGCGAACCTCGGCCCGGTCGTCGGCGCGAAAGGCGAAAAAGGCGACAAGGGCGAGCAGGGCGAAAAAGGCGACACCGGCGCGACAGGCGCGCAGGGTGAAAAGGGCGACAAAGGCGACGCGGGCGCCGACGGCGTCAGCATTGATACCGTCCTGATCAATACAGACGGCGAACTCGTCATCACGCTGAGCAGCGGCGCGTCCTATAACCTCGGCAACATCAAAGGCCAGAAAGGCGACAAGGGCGACACCGGCCCGCAGGGCGAAAAGGGCGAGACCGGCGCAGCGGGCGCGACCGGCGCGCAGGGTGAAAAAGGCGAAAAGGGCGAAAAAGGCGACCCCGGCCGCGGCATCGAATCGGTCTCGCTGGTCAACGGCGAGCTGTTCGTGAAGTACACCGACAGTGCGGCCGCCGTCTCCCTCGGCGTCGTCAAGGGCGACAAGGGCGATAAGGGCGACCCCGGAGAGAAGGGCGACACCGGCGCGCAGGGCCCGCAGGGCGAAACCGGCGTCGGCGTGAGCAATATCGCCATTTCCGACGATCAGAAATCGTTTGTCTTCACCATGACCGACGGGACGACTTATACGATCCCCATCCCCAGCACAAGCTCCGGCGGCAGCGGCTCCGGCGGCTCGGGCAGCGGCGGAAGCTCGGGCGGCGACACCGGCGATACATCGGGGGTGAACAAATATCTGGTGTACACCCTCTCAAGCGACGGGACGTCCTATTCGGTAAAAATGAACGAAAGCTATCATGGCAGCAGTGAGCTGAAACGGTATACAAGCCTCACGATCCCGTCGACCTATCAGGGCAAGCCGGTCACGGAGATCGAGGCGCAGGGCTTCAAAAACTGGGTGGTGGACGGCACCACCGGCCTGAGTTTGGTGAAGATCCCGAGCTCGGTCAAGGTCATCGGAGAAGAGGCGTTTTATACGCGGACGACGCTGAAAAACGTCTATCTCTCCGAGGGTCTGGAGGAGATCGGCGACCGCGCATTTGCGCAGACCTCGATCACGTCGGTCAAGGTCCCGGTCAGCGTACGGAAGCTCGGCGCGATGGCGTTCTCGACGAATACGATCACGTCCGTGACGATCTCCTCGCCGGAATACTGGGTCAACAGCTCCGGCACGGCGATCCCGTCCACCCTGACCGGCGACGCGTCGGCGCTTGCAAGCGTATACAAAACGTCGCAGGATCAGTACAGCCTCATTGCGGGCGGCATGGTGAAGAGCCTGCCGGACGTGACGACGCTGATGCGGTTCACGCAGCTGAGCGATGGGACGTATTCGGTCAAGATGAGCGCGACGGTGAATGACAACAAGGACCTGATTACGGACCTTACCAGCATCACGATCCCGGAGACGTATAACGGCGCTGCGGTCACGGAGATTGCCACGCACGGCTTCACTGGGTGGAAAACGCTGAAGAAAGTAGTGGTGCCCGGGTCGGTTAAAAAAATCGGCGACAGTGCTTTTTGGGGGCTGAGATTGGAAGAGGTGACGCTGAATGATGGGCTGGAAGAGATTGGGGAATTTGCGTTTGATGGAGCATCTGGCGGCAGCTCAAAAATCACGATCCCCAAAACGATTAAATCCATCGGTAGCTATGGAATAAACAACTTCGAAGAAGTTGAGTTTGCATCCCCCGAGAACTGGGAAATGCTCGACGGTTCCGGTTCCGATTCCACTTCGACACCGATACCGCAGGACCAGTTAGCGGATCCGAAGGTGGCGGCAAAGATCCTGGGCGGAAAGACGGATGAATATTATAACGCGTACCAATATGGCATGAAGAAATCCGGGAGTTAACTCGCAAAAAAACATATCAATATAAAAACAAAGGAGAAATCAGCTATGAATCGCATGACGTTTGAATCCATCGCGGCGGCCGGCGGGGCCGAGGTTCTCGTCATCAACGGCGAGGCGGCCGCGCGGGGGATCTGGATTCCGGAGGCCGTCGCGATGCTCCGTGACTGGCAGACCGACGCGCAGAGCTATCCCGACACCGGCGTGTTCGTCCTCTTCCGCGGCAGCCCCGCGCGCGGCGCGGACGAGGCGGCGCGGCAGTATCTCGACGAAAGCGGCCGCACCACCCGCGAGTTCATCCTCCAGAGCCGCAACGCCGCCGCCCGGTTCGTTCTCGGCCCCTCCGGCGCAACGGGGAGCTGGAAGCCCGAAGCATAAAAATCGCCCCGCGCTGCCTTGGTTTTGGCGGCGCGGGGCGTTTCTTCGTATGCTACCTCCGCAGCTGCGTCAGCGCGGCGGTCAGGGTGTCGATCTCGTCAAGAGTATTATAAAACGCGGGCGAAAGGCGGAGGCTATAGCGCGCGCCGAGCCTGCGGTGGAGTATCTGGGCGCAGTGGTCGCCGGAGCGGAGCGCGATGCCGAGCTGGTCGAGGGCGGCGGCCGCGTCGAACGCGTCCGTGCCGTCCAGCGTGAAGGACAGGCAGCCCATGCGCGCGCCGCTGCCGAGCAGGCGCAGCCCCGGGACGGCGCGAAGGCGCGCCTCGGCATGGCGCATAAGCGCCGCCTCATGCGCCTGCCAGCCGGCGGGCAGCCGCTGCCTGTACTCCAGCGCCGCCGCAAGACCCACCGCGCCGGAGACGTTCGGCGTCCCCGCCTCGAGCGTCGGGAGGAACGTGGTCTCCTCGGCCGTCACCCGGTCGACCATGCCGCCGCCATAGACCACGGGCGGCAGAGCGTCCCTGCAGTAGAGCAGGCCGACGCCGAACGGCCCGCCGAGCTTGTGCCCGGAGCAGACATAATAGTCGCAGTCCATCGCGCGAACGTCGACCGGCGCGTGGCACGCGCCCTGCGCCCCGTCCACCAGCACCGCGGCGCCCCGGCTGTGCGCCAGCGGGATGATCGTCTCCAGCGGGAGCGGCATCCCCAGCACGTTGGAGCACTGGCTGACGGCGAGCAGCGAGATTTCCGGCGTGAGCAGCTCGTCCAGCGCGGAAAGATCGAGCGTCCCGTCCGGCCGGACGGGACAGACGCGAAACGGCCTGCCCGTTTTGCGGCACAGCTGCTGCCACGGCACAAAGTTCGAGTGGTGCTCCAGCTCCGTCGTCACGACGCCGCCGGGGCGGCCTGCAAGCGCCGCGGCCACGCGGTTGATCGCGTCCGTCGTGCCGGCGGTGAACGTGACGCGCCCCGGCTCCGTGCCGAGAAACCGCGCGCAGACGGCGCGCGCCCGCTCGTATGCGTCCGTACAGCGGCCGGACAGGGTGTGGATGCCGCGGTGGACATTGCCGCGCAGCAGCTCGACCTCCCGCACGGCATCCATGACGCACGCGGGCATCTGCATCGTCGCGGCGTTGTCGAGGTAGATGAGCGGGCGGCCGTGAACGCGCTGCCCGAGCGCCGGGAAGTCCCGGCGGACGCGCTGCACGTCAAATCCATCCGCCGCAGGCGCGGCCGCGGGCGGCGTCTCCGGCTCCGCGGCGGCGGCCGGATGGGCGCAGACAAAGGCGGCAAGCTCCGACACCGTCGTGATCTGCGCGAACTCCTCCGGCGTCATCGAGACGGAAAATACCTCCTGCACCGCCTTCAGCAGCAGCACCTTTTTCGAGATGACGGAGCTGGCTCCGGCGCACGAGCGCGAGATCTGCCCCGGGTCGATGCCCATGCGCCGGAGCGCGAGCATGTGCCGCAGGCTGGCGTCGGCCAGATCGAGCAGCTTTTCGCTGCTGCACAGCTCCTCCGTCAGCAGGAAGCGGTCGAGCACATAGCCCCGGACGAGCGGATAGACGCTCTCATACGTCCGCCGCTCCAGCGCGCGGCAGCGGGCGGCGTACTGCCCGAGCCGCTCCCCGGCGGCGAGCAGGCGCTGCCGGATCGCTTCGCGCTCGTCCATCAGGCTGTGATGACCCGGAGGCCGAGGTGCTCGCCCAGCGCGCAGACCTGATCGAAGCAGTCGCCGTACACCAGCGGGACATGGTTGCCGACCGTAAGCTGCTTCTGGAAGAAGTCGTTGCCGTCCTTGACGCGGAAGAACACGCCCTCGGAGCAGGAGTAGTCGCCGTAGCCGACGCCGCCGACGATCTCGCCCTTTGCCACGAACAGCGTCCGGCAGTCCGGCGAGATGCGGCACATGGTGATCTCCTGCCCCGCATCGCGGTTGAAGTCATAGCGGAGCGTCACGCCGAAGCCGCTGGCCGCAAACGGGCGGATGGCGTAGGGCGCCTTCGGCGCGTCCCAGCCGAGCATATTGCGCCGCGGGACCGCGTGCCACGTCAGGATGACGTTGTCCGGGTCGGCTCTCACGACGTCGAGGCACGCGTCGTGGATGTCCGTGTGGAAGAAGGGCGAGAGCCCGTAGCGGCCGGAGGCGATGGCCTTGGCGTCGTGGGTCGTGTTGCCCATGTAGGCGGGTCTGTCCATCAGGCAGGAGAGGACGGCGATGGACAGGCAGGCCGGGATGTCATATTCGCACGCCGACGGCACGCCCTGTTCGCCCAGAAGCGAATGCGTCAGGCAGAACGTCATCCGCTCCTGATTCAGCCGCCGCGTCGCGCACGCGTCCGGGCAGGGCGCGGCGAAGGCGTTGCAGCCGTAATAGTCCAGCATTTTCTTCACGGTCACATAGAACCGCTCGGAATTGAGCACCTCCGCGCGCTCCATGTCGCACTCGGACGCGCCGCCGATGAGCTCGTCGGCGAGCGCCTCCATCTCCCGCACGTCCTCGTCTGTCGGGTTGAGCGCGGCGCGGCCGGGCAGCGTGTAGTTCTCGCCGGACTGGCCGATGTGCGTCTGGTCGATCAGCTCGTGAAGGTTCACGAACGTGAACTGCGTGCCGAGCACGTCCGTCACCTGCTCAAGGCTGACGAAGTTGCCCATGTCGCTGACGGAGCGGGCCGTGCCGAAGCGCGCGGCGCACAGCACGCGCGTCTGCCGCAGCATTTTCTCGACGCGCAGCACCTCGAGGAACCTCAGCGTCTCGTCCCAGGTGCGATAGGCGTAGCTCTCAAGCCCTCTGGCGCGCGTGGACGCGATGAGGATCGTCTGCATACACTGCGGGCCAGGGATCGTGATGATCGGCTTTTTCGCCTTCTGGACGAAGTCGATCACAAGGTCGGAAAGCCGCCCCATCGGGCCGACCATGTAGATGTCGACGTCCTCCCTGCCGCGGAGCATCGTGTCCAGAATGTCCGGCGTGACGAGAAATTCCTCGTTCCGGTCGATCCAGATGGGCTCCATGACGTGAAAGTGCGGGCCGGTGAGATGCTCAGCCAGCTCCTCCTTCGCGCCGCGGATGAGCTCGGCGTTCGCCATGTCGTCGAACTCCTTCGTGAGCTCAAAGTCCTTGCCCATGCGGCACGGGCCCTCGAACACATAGTCGTGGTGCAGTGTCACAAGGACGGGGCAGATGTTGAGCTTGACGTCTTTGCCGAGATGGATCATGTTGTTTGCCTCCCATTTTTTTATTGACAGCTTCATTATACCGGCGCGCGGCATGGGAAGAGAAACAACACGCTCGCCTATTTACAACAATTTGTTGTTATTGTATGATGAACGCAGCACAGATTCACTCCGAAAAATTGTTTATCCTATTATTTCCGTAGGTTGATGGAGGGCGTTTTCATGCTTCAGCCGCGCATTCACACATTTCTGGAGGTCGCCAACTGCCTGAGCTTTTCCACAGCCGCGCGCAACCTCTACATCAGCCAGCAGGCCGTCACCCGGCAGATCGCCTCGCTCGAGCAGGAGCTGGGGCTGCGCCTTTTTTACCGGACGACCCGGCAGGTCGCCCTGACGCCGGCCGGGTGCCTGCTGCGCGACTCGTTCACGCAGATCAACCGCCAGATCCGCAGCGACATCCGCAGGGCGCGCGAGCTGAGCAGCTCCGGCAAGGCGCTGCTCCGGGTGGGATTTCTGTCGTCGCTCTCGCGCAGGGACATCATTTTGCCCATCACCGACTTTCTGATGCAAAGCTGCCCCGGGCTGGCGCTGGACATCCGGCTGCTGGACTTTGTGGAGCTGCGCAACGCGCTGCTCGACGACCAGCTCGACCTGTGCCTCACGACGTCCAACGACTGGCGCTTCTGGCCCGGCATCCGCGCGACGGTCCTGCAGCAGCGGCAGTTTCAGGTCGTCTACTCCACGCGCCATCCGCTCTCGCGGCGCGAGCCGATCGCGCTCTCGGATCTGGCTGCCTACACGCAGCTGACGCTGCCGAACGACAATCTGCTCTCCGGCATCGAGCAGTGGGGCCGCAGGATCCCGTTTTCCACCGCGGTGGCCTGTCCGGACATCAGCACGCTGATGGTCCGGCTGGAGCTTGGCGAGGGCTTCGCCCTGCTCACGAAAGTCATCGAGGGGCACGACGCCGCCAACCTCCGCTACTGGCCCGTCCCCTTCCCCGAGGCCCACGCCGAGATCGTCTGCATCCGCCGCGAGCACGCGAGCGAGGAGGTCTGCGCCCTCATCAGCCAGATCGCCCAGAGCGGACTTGTGCATCTGGAGGCATAAGCAGCGCGGCCGAAGCCCTGTGGGCGCGGCGCAAAACCGGCGGCTGCCTTTTGGCAGCCGCCGGTTTTTTATATCTGCTTACAGATCCTCTCGATATTCCCATGGGCGACCTTTTCCCTTCCCTCGGCCGAGAGGGCGGCGGCGTCCAGCGACTCGATGGCCGGGGCGAGCTCTGCGGCGGTCGGAAGCGGAAAATCGGTGCCGAAGAGGACGTGATCCTCGCCGTAGAAGTCCAGGATCGCGTTGATCTGCGGGGTGCAGCGGCCGTAAAACGCGGTGTCGGCGTAGAATTTTTTCAGATTTTCAAACCAGCGGTACGGCTCGGTGTGATCCGGCTCGGGCGCGGACGGGTCGTACAGACGGCCGGTGCGGCCGTAATCGGTGAAATACTGCGCTTTGAGCCGGGCGGCGAAGAACGGGACGTAGGCGCCGCCGTGGTGGACGACGAGCTTGAGCTCCGGCAGCTCGTCGAACAGGCCGGAGCAGACGGCGTGCACCATGGCGTCGGCCGTGTCGGCGAGCATCTCCCAGCCGCCGGAGTCCGGCATGAGCGGGCGATTGGACGCAAGCGGCCACGGGTGGAGCCACACGGGCAGGTCGTGCCGCGCCATCAGGCGCATGAGCGGCCGCCACTGCCCGCAGCCCGGCTCGAGGCCGTGATAGTTGCACGGCAGAAGGACGCCGCGCATGTTCAGCTCCGTCAGGGCGCGCTCGGCCTCGCGCAGCGTGTCGTCCATGTCGCCGAGCGGCAGGGCGGCAAGCGCTGCAAAGATGAGGTCGGGATTTTTGTCCTGAAGCTCGGCGGCCTCGTTATTATAAATGCGCGCAAGCTCCGCGATTGTCTCCCGCGGCAGGTCGAGGTGCAGCGGAAGCTGCATGGGCGCGGCGACGCAGCGCGGCGTGCCGAGCGGAGCGAGGAATTCCCGCCGCGCGGCCATATCGCACAGGTACGGCGGGACGAAGTCGTGGTCATGGATGCCGAGGCGCGCGAGCGCGTCGCAGTAGCGCTGCGGCATCGTGTGGGCGTAGGCGTCGATGAGCATGAAAAACCTCCAAACTAAGACGCAGGCCGCGCCCCGCCCGGGGCGCGGCCTTGTTGGGCTTAGATCTGCATGGCGATCGCGTAAGCGTCGCGGATGGCGTGGCGCATCGTGCCGTTCTGGCGGCAGTCGCCGAGCAGATAGAACTCGTCGGCGCAGCCGCGGAAGGATACGGCCAGCTCCGCGTTCGGGGTCATGCCGCCGGCGGCGACGACGTCGTCGCAGGTGACGGTGTGCTCCGTGCCGCCCGCGTCGACATACGTCACGCGGCCCGGCTCGATCTTCGTCGTGCGGACGGAGTGGTACGTCGTGACGCCGGACTTGTTGGCGAGGATGTTCATGTACGGGATGGAGCGGATGGGGTTGAGGTCGTAGCCGATGCACTCCTTGCGCGAAAGCTGGACGACCTCATGGCCGCACTGGCTGAGATAGACGGCGGCCTCGGACGCGCTCGACGCGCCGCCGATGACGACGACGGTGTGGCCGAGCTCGGCCTCGCGGCCGTAGATGTTGACGGGATCCCAGCGCGCCGTCTCCACGCCCTCGATGTCCGGCGCCTTCGCGCTGCCGCCGACGGCGGCGACGACGGCGTCAAAGCCCTCGGCCGCGATCATGTCCGGCGTGGCGGTCGTGTTGAAGCGCACCTCGATGCCGCGCTTTTCTACCTGCGCCTTCAGAAAGTCGAGATAGCGCTTCAGCTCCCACTTGAACGCCGCGTAATTGGCCATCCTGATCTGGCCGCCGAGCTCGCCGGCCGCCTCGAAGATGACGGGCGTGTGGCCGCGGTCATAAAGATACATGGCGCACTTGACGCCGCCCGGGCCGCCGCCGATGACGGCGACACGCTTTTTGCGCGTGACGGGGCGCTCGATGAACGGCCGGCGGTACTCGATGCCCATTTCGGGGTTGATGGTACACTGGCTCATCCAGTCGCCCGTCGAGCTCGTGCCGCGACAGCAGTGGCACTCGATGCAGGGGTTGGCGTCCTCGCCGCGGCCCTGCTGGATGAGCACGCCGAGATCCTCGTTGCAGATGAACATATGGCCCGGCGCGATAAAGTCCGCGCGGCCGGAGGCGAGCTCGGCCTCCATGAGGTCGAGGCTCTTGTACGGCGTGGAGATGGCGATGGGCATTTTCACGCCGAGGGACTTTAAGTACGCGCTCGCGTCCGCGCTCGGACAGCCCTTGTCCGGGTCGTGGTCGACGCCGGAGACACGGACGTGGACGAGATCGGCATACGGCTCGGCTTCTTTTAAGAAAACGGCGATTTCATCGAGCGTCATGCCGTCGCCGCCGGGCGCATCGCAGATGGCCGGGCAGTTGAGCGAGAGGATGAAGCTCTCGCCGAGCGCCGCGCGCAGGCGGCGGATGAGCAGGAGCGGCAGGCGCATCCGGTTTTCAAGCGAGCCGCCGTAGCAGTCCGTGCGGTGATTGTACGCCGCGCGGAGGAACTGGCCGATCGGATAGTTCGCGCCGAGGTCGAGATAGCCGCCGTCCGCGCCGAGGCTTTTCCACGCCCTCGCGTGCGCGACCATTTTGTCAAGGTACTCGTCGATGACGTCCTGCGTCATGTATTTCAGGCGGCTCATGGGGTCGACGCGCTCGCCGGCCTCGGCGTCGGCCTCGGTCGGGATGGGGCCGTCGAAGTTCATCTGCGTCGTCTTGGCCATGTCGAGCGAGAGCGGGACGGGGTTGCCGTCGCGGTCGAGCAGATCCTTCGGATCCTTGCACCAGGGCGGCGTGCCGCGCGGCGGCGCGATGTTCCACGCCGGATCGTTGCAGCTTAAGGCCATGCGGCGGCCGATGTTCAGCTCGGGGCTGACGAACGTGCCGTACAGGTGCATATTGCCCGTGAAGTGGTTGATGCCGTTCTGCGCGCCCTTGTCGTCGAGGTCGTACATGCTGAAATGGCCGCAGTCGAGCGGCTGCGTGCGCTGCTGGCGGTCGGTCAGATCCTGGAGCCAGATGAGCGCCGCGCCGTCGCCGCGCACGCGCGACTCATAGTAGCTGATGGTCTGCCCGGCGGGGTAATTTTCGTCCGCTTGCAAAAAGTGCGGCTGCGCGACGGGGTAGATGAGGCGCGACTTGAGTAAATTGCCGCGGATGCACAGCGGCGCAGAGAGATACGGATAGCGTTTGGACATAGAAATGTTCCTTTCTGAGGGGGATTGGCACGGCGCGCAGAGCGCGCCGTGCGGTAAAAACGAATCAGGCAGTAAACACAACGTCAAGACACGTCGGGTTGGCCGGGTTGCCGAGCGGGAAGGACGCGATCTTCTCGGAGTTCCAGATCAGCATTCTCGTGCGCTCGCAGACGTTGATGACGAGGTGCTCGTCGAAAATATAGTGCTGCATAATCGAGTAGCCCTCGGCGCGCGTGGCGGGGTCGATGCTGCGGGTCGCCTTCTCATAGGCCGCGTCCCACTCCGGCGTGCTGATGGACATGGAGTCCGTCGTGCTCGTGGGGGCGTAGTTGGCAAAGACGTTGACCGGGTCGGAGAAGTACGCGCCGTCGATCGTCTCGCCGATGAGCACGTCGCTCTTGCCCTCCTTCCACATGCCGATGAGCGTGCCGATGTCATACGTTTCGACGCTCAGCGTAATGCCGACGGCGGCAAGGTATGCCTGCATGGCCTCGGCGAGCACCTGGTTGCCCGTTCCGCACAGCAGCGTGAGCGTAATGCCGCCGTTCGGATAGCCGGCCTCGGCGAGCAGCGCCTTCGCGCGCTCGGGGTCATAGGTGTTCTTGCCGACGCTTTCATAGTACTGGACGTTCGTCGTCAGGATGGACGTGGCCTCGATCCAGAGCGGGCCGTAGTTTGCCACGGCGAGCTGGTCAACGTCGAGCGCGAGGGCAAACGCCTCGCGGATGCGCGCGTCGTCGAAGATGGGCGTCGTGTCGCACAGCTGGATGCGCGTGACGTCCTTGGCCGAGACGAGGTCATAGGCCGTAAAGTCCGCGCAGTCGCCGGCGATGACGCGCTCGGCGTCCATGGCGCCGATGCCGAAGGCGGCGTCGAGCGTGCCGTTTTCAAAGTCGATGTACATGGCGCTCGGCTCGGAGTAGTACTTATAGGAAACCTTCTCGGCCTGCGGCAGCTCGCCCCAGTAATCGTCGGCGCTCTTGCGCTCATACGAGATGGACGAGGCGGCGATGTTCTCCGTGCAGATGTACGGGCCGGTGCCGTTCGGGTCGTACATCCAGTCGTCGGCGGTGTAATTTGCGATGTCGTCGGCCTGGAAGATGGCCCAGCAGGACATATAGCTGATGGCGGGGCCGTAGACGGTGCTGAACGCGAAATAGAGCGTGCGCTCGTCCTCGACGCGGCAGTTGTCCCAGTCGAACGCCTCCCAGAACGTGCTCTCGCGGCCGAACTCCGCCCACGCCTTGTACGACGCCATGACGTCGTTGGCCGTCAGCTTCTGGCCGTGCGTGAAATAGACGTTGTCGCGGACGACGACCTTGACGGTGTAGTCGTCGACGTACTCGACGCTCTCGGCCAGCTGGTTCTCCAGCTCGCCGCTCGGCAGAACGTCGATGAGGTACTCATAGCACATGCGGACCTGCGTGGGGTTGTCGGTGTAGGTGCGGAAGTCAAACGTGTCGTTCTTGACGGCCGAGCCGACCGTGAGCGTGTGCTCCACGGCGGGCGCGGGCGCGGGCGTGTCGCCGCCGGACGGCGCGGGATCGTCCGGGGGCTTTTCGCCCTCGGGCGCCTTGTCTTCATTCCCGGCCGGGGCCGGGTCGGAGGTGTCGCCCGGGGCGGTGTCGTCTTTGTCCGAGCAGGCAGTCAGAACGGAAAAGGCCATTGCGAGCGCAAGGAGCAATGCGAGCAGTTTTGTGAGCTTTTTCATTGTGTGCCTCCGTGTTCTGTCAGATTTATGATAAGCGGCGCGGCCGCAGATCACCGTGGTCACTGGATTTATTGTTTTTTGCACAAATCGCTTGCAGTTTCATCTTTGAAATTATATCATTTTAACAAAGAAAAAGTCCAATTGCTTTTGGCTATGCTCACGATGCAAAGCATTCATCCCGCACGGGCCCGGATTGTCCTTGCCCGGACAGTTTGCGTCTGGTATCATTGAAATGCAGAACAGGAGGCGCCGAATGGAACTCACCCAGCTTCAGTATTTTATGGTTCTGGCCAAGACCGAGCACATGACGAGGGCGGCGGAGCTGCTCAATATCACGCAGCCGACGCTCAGCAAGTCCATCGCCAACCTCGAAGCCGAGCTCGGCGTGACGCTCTTTGACCGCATCGGCCACCAGATCTCGCTCAACCACGACGGCCGCGTGCTGCGCCGACACGCCCAGCAGGTGCTCGCCGATCTCGACCTGACGCGTCAGGTCATGCGCGACCTGCACACGGGCGAGCGCGGCAACATCGCCATCGGCTCGACGATGACGTTCGACCCGGCCAGCCCCGTGCGGCGGTATCTGGCCGACTATTTTCTGCATCACCCGAACGTGGCGCAGAAGGTCTACACCTCCGACCTCGACCGGCTGACCGACAAGCTGCTCGCGCGGCGGTTCAACTTTATCCTCTCCATCCGCATCCCGGACACGCCGGGCATCGTCTGGACGCCGCTTTATGAGTCGAACCTCGACATTCTCGTGCCCGAGTCGCATCCGCTCGCGGGAAAGAGCGTGCTGACGTTGAACGACCTGTGCGGCGAGCGGCTTTTGTGCAACGTCACGGTCGCCGAGGGGCTCGACATCGTGCAGAACCTCGCCACCATGACCGGGCGCGACCCGGAGCTTCTGTACGACGGCTACGACATGGAGCTCATCGCCGCGGCCGTCGGCCACGGCTACGGCGTCGGCGTCGTCACGTCGACGGCGCTGGAGGAATTCCGCGCCGTGTCCGGCCTTGCCGCGGCGGAGCAGCCCGTGCGCGTGCTGCCGCTGCGCGATGAAAAGCTCCGCCGCACGGTCTGCATCGGCCACCGCTCCGACATGGGCTTTCCGAGCCATGTGCGCGCGTTTTTCGACGGCCTTGTGAAATTCTGCCGCGGCCAGTAGCGCCGCTTCAAAAAAACGGAGGAGATCAGATGAAACAGCTTGAATCGGACATCATCATCATCACGCGCGTCACGGGCGTGTACGCCGTCATCGTCTGCACGGGCGGCTTCGGCGACAGCTATATGTTCTACTTCCCCGGCTCGACCATGGGCTTCGCCGTCAGCTCCGGCCGCATGGCCGGGTACAACGCGGTGGAGTTTATCGATACGTACAAGTTTGAGGACTGACGGGCACACAGGAAGGGCCGCGGCGGAAGCGCCCGCGCGCGCCGATTACGGCCCGCACTGAAATAGGCCTGTCACCCTGAGCGCAGTCGAAGGGTCTGCCCAATTACGGTCGTCTTGCGTTTTGTTCCGGCGCCGGATGTATTCGAAAGCATACCGCAATCGGGCAGATCCTTCGACTCCGCTGACGCTTCGCGAAGACATGACACGTATTTTCGTTATCTGCCGCCGCAACCAGCCTTTGCGGCGCCCCTACCGGACTGCGCCCGCCGCGTCTCCCCTGCGCCAATTCCGGCACGCGGCTTCCGAAAGGCTCCCCTGAAAGGGGAGCTGTCGGCGGAGCCGACTGAGAGGTGAGACCATCAGATTTCCTCCGCACCAATGACGGTGCACACAAAAATCCAGCCCCCACCTCTCCGTCACGCCTGACGGCGTGCCACCTCCCCTTGAAAGGGGAGGCTTTGGCGTGCACTTCTATTTCGGCGCGCCCCGCGCACCGCACCTCTTCACTCTTACTTATTCCCTCAAATCCGCCGCCTCACCATTCCGGTTCCCATAACAAACTGAAAAAAGTGGTTTGGAAAATAAAAAGCGGATTCCAGCTTTTATCGTTCCTATGGTACAATTAAATATAATAACTGCGGCTGCGGCCGCGCAGGGAGGACGAAAAATGCGTGGAATTCCATCCTTGATCACCGAGATCCGAAAAAAAGTGTTCGCCGAGGTGGCGCGCATGGCCTACAGCGGGGACATCAGCGACGCGGAGGACATCCCGTTCCGGATCGTGCCGGGCGAGAATCCGCTCCACCGCGAGTCGGTGTTTTTAGAGCGCGCCATCGCGGGCGAGCGGGTGCGCCTTGCCATGGGGCTGCCGCTTCAGGCGGTGCAGCAGCGCGCGCTCATCTCCGACGGCATGGATCAGGCGGCCATCGCCGAGCAGTATTACGTCCCGCCGCTCGTCAACATCATCCCCTACGCCTGCCACGCCTGCCCGACGAAGCGCTACCGCGTGACGGAGCTGTGCCAGGGGTGCCTTGCCTCGTCGTGCCAGCGGGTCTGCCCGCGCGGGGCCGTCCGCTTTGAAAACGGGCGCAGCGTCATCGACGAGGACAAGTGCATCAAATGCGGCAAGTGCGCCGCCGCCTGCCCGTACCACGCCATCGTGTTCATCGAGCGGCCGTGTCAGGCCGCGTGCGGCATGGACGCCATCGGCCTCGACGACAACGGCAAGGCGAAGATCGACTACGACCGCTGCGTCTCGTGCGGCCAGTGCCTTGTCAGCTGCCCGTTCGGCGCCATCGTCGACAAGAGCCAGATCTTTCAGGTCATCCGCTCCATCTGCGAGGGCGCGGACGTGGCGGCCATCGTCGCGCCGTCGTTCGTCGGCCAGTTCGGCAAGAATGTCACCGCGGCAAAGTTCGTCTCGGCCATGCACGCGCTCGGGTTTTCCGACGTCGTGGAGGTCGCCGCCGGCGCGGACGTATGCGCCATCGAGGAATCGCGCGACTTCCTCGAAAAGGTCCCGGAAAAGCAGAGGTTTCTCGCGACGAGCTGCTGCCCGTCGTGGCGGATGATGGCCCGCCGGCTGTTCCCGCAGGAGTCGGGCAACATCTCCATGACCTACACGCCGATGATCTACACCGCGCGCCTTGTCCGGCGCTCCCGGCCGGGCTGCAAGGTCGTCTTTGTCGGCCCGTGCGCGGCGAAAAAGCTCGAGGCCATGCAGGAGGAGCTGCGCAGCGACGTCGACTTCGTGCTGACCTACGAGGAGCTCATGGGCATATTCAAGGCGCGTCAGATCGACTTTGACGCGCTGCCGGATGCGCCGGAGCCTGCCGACGGGACGGCGCTCGGGCGCGGCTTTGCCGCCGCGGGCGGCGTGGCCGCGGCCGTGGAGGAGCTGCTCGCCCGCACGCATCCGGAGCTGGCGGTCAGAACCGTCCGCGCCGACGGCCTGCGCGAGTGCCGCAAGCTGCTGGCCATGGCCAAGGCCGGCAAGTACGACGGCTGCCTGCTCGAGGGCATGGCCTGCCCCGGCGGGTGCATCGCGGGCGCGGGCACGCTCCTCCCGGTCGACGAGGCGCGGCGCCGGCTGGATGCCCACATGGCCGCCGCGCCGGCGCGCTCGTGCGCTGACAGCCCCTACAGCGCACTGGCCGACCAGCTCGGCTGAATTTGACTTCCCTGCCCATACCGGGTATAATGGGAGCAGAATACGGCGCTGCGCGCCGGAAAGGCAAGTGATTTTTTCGATCAATTTCAGCGAACAAGGGGATGATGGCTTGAAACAGCGCATACGGGAGAATCTGGACCGGCTCCGGTACAACAGGATCCTGAAGATGACCAATCGGCACAAGAAAGAGTACTATGACGAGGGCGGCTGCGGTCTGGAGATCGAGTTTGCGGTTGAATACGAGCCGCGCTGCCGTGTCTATATCGGGACAGGACTGCAGAAGCTGAAGGACTTTGTCGGATCACGCGGGAAATTCACGACCGATCCGAGCATCGGGAGCTTCCTGAACGTCGAGATCGTCCTCCGGCCGTTTCCCCGGGATGAGCTGCACGAGATCTTTTCCGGGATCGTGGACATCCTCTCGTTCTACGAGAACTTCAAATTCACCGACCACTGCGGCGTCCACGCGACGTTCCGCGCCGAGGCCGAGCTGAAAAAGGCCTTCTACGAGGTCCTGACCGACGGCCGGTACGACAGCAGCCGCTTCCGGCACAACAAATACAAGGCCGACTTCATGAAGACCGCAACGACGTCCTCCGGCCGCCTGAGAAGCTACGAGGAGTACATCACCTATCAGGAAAAGGTCGGCACGAAGTACTGCGGCGTCAACTTCATGAAGCCGCATCTGGTGGAGATCCGGACGCTGAATCTCGACTGGGACGACGTGACGTTCTTCTACGACGCCTACGAAGAGGCCGAGGCCCGCATCTCGGCGCAGACGGCACAATAAAAACAGAGCCTGCCGCCCTCCGGCTTTGCGCCGGGCGGGCGGCAGGCTTTTTGCGGGCCGTGCGGCCGCGCTGCTCACGATCAATATGCGTCGATGGGCTTGCTGCGCTCCTCGGCGTAGAGCTGCGGCAGAAACCGCGCGAGGTTCGGATACTCGGCCAGGATATGCTGGGCGCTGCCCACTACCTGCACGGGGTCGGCGGTGAAGCCGGGCGTGCGGACGAGTCCCTCGCCCTCGACGTAGTCCACGCCGAAATAGTCGCGCACGCGCATCTCGACGCCGTCGCCGTACGGGCGGAACTGGTAGACGGTCGGGCAGTGCAGATTCGTCGTGATGCCGGCGATGACCGTTCCGCTGGCGGGATTTTGCAGGCGGCGGGCGTCGAAGCCGAAGTCGACGGGGTCGTGGCACTCGGCCGTCAGGAACAGGATGTTGTCGCCCTCGCCGCCGTCGAGCGTCTCGTGGATGAAGTTCTTCGCGCCGTAGCGCCGCTCGCGCATCGGGATGGTCTCGTCGATGGCGCGCAGGCGGCTTGCCTCATCGGAAAAGCCGGTGTCGACGTGCTCGTTCGGGTTCCAGATCTTATAGCGCAGGTTGCCGTTTCCGGCCGGGACGGTCTTCGGCGCGGAGAAGTGCCAGACGAACCACCAGTCGATCATCTCGACCGTGACGCCGGGCATCCAGATGTAGTCTGCGTGATAGCCGAGGCCGTCAGAGCAGACGCACCAGCCCTGCTCGCGCGCCTGATAGCCCGGGTCGAGCAGGCGGTCAAGCTCGGTGAACGGGAGCATATCCTTCTCGTCCATCGGCTCGCGCATCAGCTCCTGCGAGAGCGGGTTTTTCTCCGGCCATTTCAAAAACCAGTACTTCGAGTAGCTCAGCGCCAGCTCCTCGGGGATGAGCGGATGTCGTGCCATGTTGGATCTCACCTTTCTGAAATAATCCGGTCACGAACGACCTGTATGCTTATCTTACCACAGACCGGGCGCGGCGCGCAAAAGATGATTGATACAACATTTTTATGAATTGACAGCCGCGCGCGCGTACTTTATAATATTGAAAAAGAAATGCTCGAAAAAAGGGGGGCGCGCGCGATGACGCTGACGCAGCTGCGCTATTTTGTGGAGGTGGCCAAGACACGGAGCTTCAGCCGGGTGGCCGAGCAGAACTTTGTGGCGCAGGCGGCCGTCTCCTACCACATCCGCACGCTCGAGGACGAGCTGGGGCTGCGGCTTTTCACGCGCTCGACGCGCTCGGTGCGGCTCACGCCGGTCGGGCGCGGGTTCTATCAGGACGTCGCGCCCATCCTCGAGCAGCTCGGCGAGGCCATCACGCGCGTGAAGAACCGGCCGGAGAAGGAGATCTTCACCATCGCCTACTCGCGCATCTGCTTCGGCGAGCGCTTCAACCGCATGATCGACACGCTCTCGCGCGAAAATCCGACCGTGGAGTTCATGCTCGAGCGCGCGGAGCCGGAGGACAACCTGCTCGAGCGGCTCCAGAGCATCCGCGTGGACGCGGCCGTGTTCTTCAACCCCTATCCCACGCTGCCGCCGGACATCTGCCACGAGGACTTCGGCGTGTTCGACCAGACGCTCATCATCTCCGAGCACCACCGCCTCGCCGGGCGGACGGAGCTTGACATCTCGGAGATCAACCGCTCGGAGCTGCTCGCGTGCGAGGGGATGCGCCGCATCGAGCGCATCCGCTCACACCACCTGCACGACTTTGACAATCAGGAGATCCTGCTGCACAACCTCGACGACCTGTTCGCAATGGTGCGCGCCGGCCGCGGCGCGACGTGCATGCCCGTCATCGACGACGTGAACATCACGGGTCTGTGCTACATCCCCATCCACGATCCGGCGCACGTCGGGGGCGGACCGACGCTCACGCTCGCGTGGAACGGCGCCAACGGCTCGCCCGTGCTCGAGCGCGTGCGGCAGGCCGCCGTGCAGCTCTTCGCGCCCGCCCAGCGCGCCCGCGCGCTGCCGCCTCGGGCGGATTCATAAAGGCATCATATAAATAGCCGAGCCGCCGTCGGCAACCTGCTTGACATTCATACCGCCGCGTCCTAAGATTTGTGCGAAAGGAACAAATCGCCGGGACGCGGCGGTTTGTCTTATTCTGTGCGGCAAGACCGCCGCATAGGATAGGCGCGGCGCCCTGCCGCGCCAAAAACCGAAAGGAGACAATCTGAAATGAAAAAGTGGACCAGAGCACTTGCGCTTCTCATGGCGCTGTGCATGCTGCTCGCGCTCGCCGCGTGCAGCAAGGACGACGGCGGCAGCACGAACGCCGGAGACGGCCAGACCACGACCGGCGGCGACACCGCCTCCACCGGCGGCAATGCCGGCGGCGACGCCGCTCCTGCCGGCGACCTCGACACGACCGTCGCCATCGGCACGAGCGCGAGCTTCGGCTACCTCAACCCGAACGGCGGCACCGGTATGGGCGACAACTACGTCACCTATATGGTGTTCAACCAGCTCTTCGACATCGACAAGGAGACCGGCAAGTGGTACTCCCCCGTCTCCGACGACTGGGGCTGGGACGACGACACGACGCTCCACGTCACCATCAAGGACGGCATCACGTTTGACGGCGGCGCCGTCATGGACGCCAACGACGTCCTGGCGACCTGCCAGTACAACATTGATTCCGGCAACCAGCGTCAGGGCCAGTGGGCCGGCGTCATCGACTGGGACAACACAACTGTCTCCGACGACGGCAAGACCATCACCTTCAAGTACTTCAAGCCCTACGGCGCGGCGCTCAGCGAGCTGGGCATCTGCATCGCGGACGACGAGTTCCTCGCGGCCCATCCGGACGGCGACGAGATCTGGTGGAGCGCCCCGAACGGCTCCGGCCCGTACCGCGTCAAGGAGTGCGTCGCCGATTCCTACGTCACCTATGAGCTGCGCGAGGACTACTGGGACACCTCCCGCACGTTCGACTGCACTGAGATCACCGTCAAGTACTACTCCGACGCCAACAGCATGTGGGCCGAGTATCAGAACGGCGTCATCGACGCGGTCCTCGGCATGAACGACACGCAGGTCACGGCCGTTGAAAACGACCCGTCGCTCGGCACGCTCGTGCTCAAGAGCACGAACTCCGTCCCGTGCATGTCCATGAACGAGCACAACCAGTACATCGCCGACGAGCGCGTGCGTGAGGCCATCAGCTACGCCGTACCGTGGTTCGAGGTCGGCCAGATTGCCTGGGGCAGCCTCGCCGTTGAGGCCACGTCGCACTTCACGCCGACCATGGCCGCCTACTCCGACCACTCCGGCGCCTATACCTATGATCCCGACAAGGCCCGCCAGATCCTCGCCGACGCCGGCTATGCCGAGGGCGAGATCCAGCTGCTCTACGTTGCCGTCAACGACACGCAGCAGGTCCGCGTCATGGAGGCCGTGCAGGGCTACCTCGCCGACGTGGGCATCGTCGTCACCCCGGAGACCTACGAGCTCGGCACCGCGCTGCCGGAGTACTACTTCCAGGGCAAGAACGACATGGCCATCATCATGCCGAACGGCGCCAACTACACCCGCGAGCCGTGGCAGTTCCTCTCCCCGCTGACGAACGGCCTGTTCCTCGACCGCTCCATGAGCGATCCGGAGTACGTCGCCCTCGCCGAAGAGTCGAACGCCACGAGCAACTACGACGCCCGCATGGAGACGTTCAAGAAGATCGACTCCTGGCTCTATGACAACTACTGGATGTTCCCGTACTGCGAGGTCATGGAGGCCTGGTGCTTCAACAGCCGCATCGCCGAGTTCGACATGCTCAACAACTGGTACGACTGCCTCGGCAACATCAAGCTCGCCAAATAAACTGAATTTCAGCTCGGGCGGGTCAGGCATCGCCTGACCCGCCTTTTGCAAACCACCCGCACAAACCGCGGTTTTCCGCCAGCAAGAGGGGTAGATCAATGCTCAAATATATCGTCAAGCGCCTTTTGTGGATGATCCCGACCATCCTGGGCGTGCTGCTCATCATCTTTTCCATCAACGAGCTCATGCCGGGCGACCCGGCCATCAACGCGCTCGGCTCAAACTACACCGAGGAGCTCTATCAGCAAAAACGCGAGGAAATGGGCCTCAACCGGCCGTTTCTCGTGCGCTACGGCGAGTATGTCGTCGGCTTTGTAACGCATTTTGACATGGGCGACTCGTACTCCACGCTGCGCCCGGTCAAGAACATGATCGCCGACCGTCTGGGCGTCACGCTCAAGCTCGGCATCTACGGCAGTCTCATCACGATTGTCTTCGGCATCTTAATCGGAATTTTGTCGGCCGTGAAGCAATACTCCATTCTGGACTATGTCACGACCGTGCTTGCAACGTTCTTCGCCGCCATGCCGAACTTCTGGCTGGCGCTCATGGGCATCATCATCTTCTCGCAGAACCTCGGCTGGCTGCCGGCCGCGGGACTTACGACGTGGAAGCACTGGGTTTTGCCCGTATTCTGCCTCGGCATCGGCCCGATCGCGCTCGTCGTGCGCATGACGCGCACGAGTATGCTCGACGTCGTCCGGCAGGACTACATCCGCACCGCCCGCGCCAAGGGCGTGCGCGAGCGCACCG
Source organism: uncultured Oscillospiraceae bacterium (assembly GCA_934589675.1). Taxonomy (GTDB): domain Bacteria; phylum Bacillota; class Clostridia; order Oscillospirales; family Oscillospiraceae; genus CAKTOF01. The sequence continues at coordinate 25,352 of CAKTOF010000020.1, read as the reverse complement.
TCATCTACAAGCACGCGCTGCGCAACGCGCTCATCCCGGTCATCACGGTCGTCGGCATGCAGCTTTCGGCCATCTTCGGCGGCAGTATCATCGTCGAGACGATCTTCTCCATCCCCGGCATGGGCATGCTGATGCTCACGGCCATCAACTCGCGCGACTATATGACGACGCAGGGCTGCGTGCTCGTGCTGTCGCTTGCCGTGTGCGTCATCAACCTGCTCGTCGACCTTGCCTACGCCTTTGCTGACCCGCGCATCAAGGCGCAGTACACCGGCGGCAAGACGAAGAAGAAGAAACAGTCCGGGCCGAAGCAGGCTCCGGCGGCGTAAGGAGGCGGACAGAATGCAGAAAGAAAAGGTAATCACGCAGCAGGAGTCCGCTCCCATGAAAAAGCGCAGCCAGATGCGCGACATCTGGAAGCGCTTCCGCTCGAACAAGCTCGCCATGGCGGGGCTTATCATCGTGGCCGTCATCGTCCTCTCGGCCATCTTCGCCAATTTCATCGCGCCGTATGACTACGACAAGCAGTCGTTTGGCGACCGCTTCTTAATGCCGAGCGCCAAGCACCTGTTCGGCACGGACAACTACGGGCGCGACCTCTTCTCCCGCGTGCTCTACGGCGGGCGCGTGTCGCTGCTCGTCTCGCTTCTGGGCCTTCTCATCTCGGTCGGCATCGGCTCCATCTTCGGCGCGACGGCCGGCTACTTCGGCGGGCTTTATGAGACGATCGTCATGCGCGTCATGGACATCATCATGGCCGTCCCGGGCACGCTGATGGCCGTCTCGGTCTCGGCGCTGCTCGGCAGCGGCGTGTGGCAGACGGCCATCGCCGTCTCCATCGGCGGCATCGCGCCGAGCGCGCGCATGCTGCGCGCGACGGTGCTCACCATCCGCGAGCAGGAATACGTCGAGGCCGCCCGCGCCCGCGGATCGAGCAACCTGCGCATCATCGTCCGGCAGATCCTGCCGAACACGCTCTCGCCCATCATCGTCGACTCGACGCTGCGCATCGGCACGAACATCATGATGATCTCGGGCCTTTCGTTCATCGGCCTCGGCGTCCAGCCGCCCACGCCGGAGTGGGGCTCCATCCTCAACACCGGCCGCGAGTTCATCACGACGTTCTGGCCCATGATCACGTTCCCGGGGCTTCTCATCATGCTCACGATGTTCGGCTTCAACGTCATGGGCGACGGCCTGCGCGACGCGCTCGACCCGAAACTCAAGCACTGAAGGAGAGGTTGCAACCATGTCTGATACCGTTTTAGAGATCCGCGGCCTCTCGGTCCGCTATGTCACCATGGACGGCACGAGCGAGGCTGTCTCCGATGTCTCCCTGACCATCAACAAGGGCGAAACGCTCGGCCTCGTCGGCGAGACGGGCGCGGGCAAGACGACGACCGCGCTGTCCATTTTGAATCTGCTGCCCACCCCGCCGGCCGAGATCACCTCGGGCGAGATCCTCTTCGAGGGCGAGGACGTCCTCAAGATGAACGACGCGGCCATCCGCGCCATCCGCGGCAAGCAGATCTCCATGATCTTCCAGGACCCGATGACCGCGCTCAACCCGATCTTCACGGTCGAGTACCAGATCGCTGAGGTCATCTCCATCCATGAGCACATCTCGCAGGCCGAGGCCGTGAAAAAGGCGCGCCAGACGCTCGAGATGGTCGGCATCCCGGCCTTCCGCGGCAAGGATTACCCGCACCAGTTCTCCGGCGGCATGAAGCAGCGCGTCGTCATCGCCATGGCGCTGGCCTGCTCGCCGAAGCTGCTCATCGCCGACGAGCCGACGACCGCGCTCGACGTCACCATTCAGGCGCAGGTGCTCGAGATGATGGGCGAGCTCAAGGAGCAGTTCGGCTCGTCCATGCTGCTCATCACGCACGACCTCGGCGTCGTCGCCGAGACGTGCGACAAGGTCGCCATCATGTACGCCGGCGAGATCGTCGAGTGCGGCTCGCTGCACGATATTTTCCAGGCGTGCGCGCACCCGTACACGCGCGGCCTGTTCGGCTCGCTGCCGAGCCTCGAGCGCGACGAGCGCCGCCTGCACCCCATCCACGGCATGATGCCCGACCCGGCACACCTGCCCGAGGGCTGCCGCTTCCACCCGCGCTGCCCGTATGCCGACGAGCGCTGCAAAGCTGAGCGCCCGCTGCTCACCACGCTCTCCGACGGCCACCAGTGCCGCTGCTTCCACACAGAGCGCGTCACGGCCGAGGTCCCCGAGGACGACGCGCCGGCCGCGGAGACCGAGGCGCGCGAGCGCAAGCCGCTGCTGGAGGTCCAGCACCTCAAAAAATACTTCAAGACCGGAAACGGCATGCTCCACGCCGTCGACGACGTCACCTTCACCATCGACGAGGGCCGCACGCTCGGCGTCGTCGGCGAGTCCGGCTGCGGCAAGTCGACGCTCGGCCGCACCGTGCTCGGGCTGCTCGGCGCGACGGACGGCCGCGTGCTCTTCCGCGGCGAGGACGTCACGGACGCCAAGGGACGTAAGCGCAAGGCGCTGCAGAAGCAGATGCAGATCATCTTCCAGGATCCGTACTCGTCGCTCAACCCGCGCTACTGCATCTACGAGCTCATCGCCGACCCGCTCAAGACCTATCACCTGTGCGAGAACAAGCAGGCGCTGCAAAAGCGCGTGTTCGAGCTGATGGACATCGTCGGCCTCGCGCGGCGCTACGCCTACGTCTACCCGCATGAGCTCGACGGCGGCCGCCGTCAGCGCGTCGGCATCGCCTGCGCGCTCGCGCTCGACCCGCAGCTCATCGTCTGCGACGAGCCGGTTTCCGCGCTCGACGTGTCCATTCAGGCGCAGGTTTTGAACCTCCTGCAGGATCTTCAGGAGCAGCGCGGCCTGACGTACATCTTCGTCACGCACGACCTGTCGGTCGTCAAGCACATCTCCGACGACATCCTCGTCATGTACGTCGGCTCCATGGTCGAAAAATGCCCGTCGAAGCGCCTTTTCGAGGCGCCGTACCACCCGTACACGAAGGGGCTTCTGTCCGCCATCCCCGTCCCGGCCATTTTGCCGGAGAAAAAGCGCATCATCATGCAGGGCGAGCTGACCAGCCCCGTCGACCCGAAGCCCGGCTGCCGCTTCGCCTCCCGCTGCCCGTATGCCAAGGACATCTGCCACACGCAGATGCCCGCTTACGAGGAGATCGAGCCGGAGCACTTCGTCGCCTGCCACTTCGTGCGCGAGATCAACTCCCTGGCATGAGGCGCGCGCTTTTGCTGCTCCTGACGGCGCTCATGCTCGCCTCCGCGGCGCTCGCCGCCCCGGCGGGAAGCCTCGGGATGCAGCTGGACTCCATCTTAAGCTGCGTCCCCGGCGCGCAGGAATGCGATCTCGGCGACCTGGCAGCCGACGCCGCGCGCGCCCAGACGGGCGCGGACTGCGCCCTCATCCCGGCGGGGCTGCTCCAGAACGACCTGCCGGCCGGGCCGCTCACGGATGCGGACATTGCCCGGTCGGTCGGCGAGTGCGCCCTTGTCACGGCGGCGCTTTCGCCCGCGCAGCTTTTTGCGCTGCTCGAGACGGCGCTGGACTCCATCCAAATCGACGCCGAAAACGACCGCTACCTGCCCGAGGCGTCAGCAAGCGACGGCTTTTTGCAGCTGTCCGGCCTGAACATGACCGTCGACGTCACCGCGCCGGCCGGCGCGCGCGTCTACAAGCTCGCCCTCTCGGGCGGCGCGAAGCTCAGCCGGGAGGATGCTGCGCCGCTTCTCACCGTCACCGCGCCCGCCGCGCTTTTGCCGGACGGGACGGACGGCGGCCTGACGCTCCGCGCGGCGCTGTCTGCCTACCTGACCGAAAACGACGTCACGGAGCTTGCCGCCGGCCGCATCCGCATGGTCGGCACGGCGGACGCCGCGCTCACGCGCGCATTCCCGCGCTGGGCCATTCTCGCCGTCATGGCCGTCATCGCCGCGTTTTGCATCTTCTTCCGCGGCAAGGAGCGCGCCTCGCGCCCATTCCGCCCCATCCGCGAGGGCGAATTCCGGAAACCATATTGACCCAGAAAGGTCTGATCAACTTGATGAACAAAAAATTTGAGCCGCTCTTCCAGCCCATGACCATCCGCGGCCACGTCTTCAAAAACCGCATTCTCGTCGGCCCGCTCGGCTGCAACGAGGGCAACCCCGGCGCCGGCATCACGCAGGCGAACGTCGACTACTACGGCGCGCTCGCCCGCGGCGGCGCGGCGCGCGTCATCGGCGGCGGCGACGCCGTCATCAACGCCGACGCCGGCTACATGGGCGGCATGGACCGCGTGAAGTTCTTCCCCGACCCCGAGCCGATGGATCTCGGCAACTCCATCCGCAACTATGTCAACACCGTCCACCGCTACAACTGCCTGGCCTTCATCCAGTTCTCGTGCGACGGCGGCCCCGCGCCGGACGGCCCGCGCTTCGGCCCGGGCAAGGGTCTCGGCCCCGCTGCGCGCAAGTACGATAACGGCTGCGAGGTCATCGAGATGACCCGCGAGGACATGGACCGCATCAAGGCCGACTACGTCAAGTGCATCACGCGCGCGAAAAGCTACGGCGTCGACGGCTGCATCATCCACGCCGGCCACGGCAAGCTGCTCGACCAGTTCCGCGCGCCCGACTGCAACGACCGCACAGATGAATACGGCGGCAGCGTCGAAAACCGCTGCCGTTACCCGATCGAGGTCATGCGCGCCATCCGCGAGGCCGTCGGCCCCAATTTCATCGTCGAGTACCGCACGAGCGTCGACGAGTTCCGCGAAGGCGGCATCACGATCGACGAGACGATCGAGTTTTTCAAGCTCCTTGAAAAAGAGGGCACCGTCGACCTGTTCCACTGCACGGCCGGCCGCCACACCGACTGCAAGTCGAATAACCATGTCACCTCGCCCGCGACGTTCCCCGAGGCGCCGAACCGCATTTTCTGCAAAAAGATCAAGGCCGCGGGCATCAAAACGCCGCTCGTCATCGTAAACTCCTGCGCCAATCCCGACACGGCGGCCGACATCGTCGCCTCCGGCGACGCGGACTTTGTCTGCATGTCCCGCCAGCTCGAGCTCGCCGACCCCTACTACCCGCGCAAGCTGCACGAGGGCAACGAGCACCTCATCGACAACTGCCTGCGCTGCCACGCATGCTACGACGTCATCGGACCGTGCTCGGTCAACCCGCACGCGACGTACAAGACGTATGAAAGCTCCTACCCGCTCAAAAAAGCGCCGGTTCCGCGTAAAGTCGTCATCGTCGGCGGCGGCATCGCGGGACTCAAGGCCGCCCACACCGCGGCCGAGCGCGGCCACAGCGTCATTCTGCTCGAAAAGGCCGATCACCTCGGCGGCCAGCTCGTGTTTTCCGACACGGACACGATCAAATCGGACATCCGCCGCTACAAAACCAACATGATCCGCCGCGTCGTCGAGCATCCGAACGTCGAGGTGCGCCTTGATACGGAGGCGACGCCGGAGCTGGTCTCCTCGCTCGATCCCTACGCCGTCATCGTCGCCGTCGGCGCCGAGCCGCGCCGCCCGCAGATCCCCGGCGCGGACGGGGACAACGTCCTCACTGTCCTCGAGGCGTACACGCAGCCGGAGCGCCTGCGCGGCCGCGTGCTCATGCTTGGCAGCGGCCTGACGGCCTGCGAGGTCGCGCTGCACCTGAACAACACCGGCCACGACATGGCCATCGTCGGCCGCCGCGAGAGCATCTGCTTCCACGAGAACTTCACGCACGGCCCGAGCGCGCTCTATAACCCCATCCCGACGTTCCTCGACTGGTTTGACGAGCGCGGCGTCGCGCTGTACAATAACTGCGACGCCATCGAGATTTTGCCCGACGCCGTCCGCGTGCGCGACACCGTGACGGGCGAAGAGCGCCAGATCGCGTGCGACACCGTCATCCTCGCCTCCGGCATGAAGGCGAAGACGGAGCTTGCATACACGTTCGCCAACTGCGCCCCCTACGTCACCCTCGCGGGCGACTGCATCCAGCCGCACAAGATCCGCGACGCAGTCTCCACCGGCTACTGGGCCGCGATGGAGATCTGAGACGCGCCCCAATACCTCCCCTGTGCAAGGGGAGGTGGCACGCCGTTAGGCGTGACGGAGGGGTTGACGGGACGCGGTTCGGATTTACGGACGCGCTCTGCGGGCTTTCAAGCTCCAATCCCCCAGTCGCCTCCGGCGACAGCCCCCTTTGCACAAGGGGGCCTTTCGGCGCGTCCCGCACCCCATCACCCACCCAAAGGAGGAACCCACCCCATGTCAAACTGGAAAGACCGTCCCGCGCCGATCGCGGCCGGGGACATTGCCGCGGTGCATGAAAAGGACGTCGTGGTCGTCGGGCTCGGCTATGCCGGGACGGCGGCGGCGCGCGCGGCGGCGGAGGCCGGCGCGTCCGTCGCGGGGCTGGAGATGGCGAGCCTTGCGCGCTTCATGCCCTTCGGCCGCGACATCGGGCACATCAATTCCAAATTTCTGGCAAGCCGCGGCGTGCCGCGCGTCGACCCGATCGACCTCTATAACGAGATGATGCGCCGCGCGGGCGGGCGGGCAAACAGCGCGCTCGTCATGCAGTTCGCGCAGAACTCCGGCAGCGCGTTCGACTGGTTCACGGACATGTACGGCGTGGAGGGCTTAAAGGACGTCCACGTCGCCTTCTGGCCGGAGGGCGGCGAGAAGTTCAAGTCGCACCCCGGCGCGGACTATAACGGCTATCACTTCTGGAACGGCACGGCGCAGTTTCCCGACCCGCGCGGCTGGCCGGGCGGCCCGACGCTGCCGCGCGTCGTCATCGCGAACCTCCAGACGGCCGAGCGCGCCGGCGGCGAATTCTTCTTCGGCACGACGGCCGTGCAGCCGGTCATGGACGGGAAGCGCGTCGCGGGCGTCATCGCAAAAATGCCGGACGGCACATACGCCGAGTTCCGCGCCAGGCGCGGCGTCATTTTAGCCGCGGGCGACTTCTCCGGCAACCGCGAGATGATGCAGGACCTCGTCACGGACATCACGGATCTCCTGCCGGAAGGTCAGGACTACCCGAAAAAGGGCGGGCGGAAGGGCATCGGCCACCAGATCGGCGTCTGGGCGGGCGGCCGCCTCGAGCCGCGCCCGCTGCCTGTCATGGGCGGCAATTACGTCACGATCCCCGGCTTTACGACGTTCGGTGTCCTTTGGCTCGACCGCGACGGCGAGCGGTTCATGAACGAGACGTTCGGCGGCCCCGAAATTTCGGGCTTTGCGGCAAACTCCATGCCGCTCGGCCCGCGCTACAGCATTTTTGACGAGCACATCGAAGAAGATCTTGCCTGGGCCGTCCCGGCGCACGGCGGGTTCGACGCGCACAATCCGCATTCCGTCGAAGCGCTCCGCGCCATTATGAAAAACGCGGACGCGCACCCGACGGGCGACCCGGCGTCCATGGAGCCGATGCTCAAGGCGTTCCCGTTCGGCTATGTCGCCCCGACGATCTCCTCCGGCGCGACGCCCGAGGAGCTCATCGCCAACGCCGGCCTTAAAGGGCGCGCGGCCGAGAACGCCGTCGCCGCCATCCACCGCTACAACGCCGTCTGCCGCGCCGGGCGCGACGACGACTTCGGCAAGGACTGCAAGCTCCTGCGCCCGCTCTCCGGCCGGCTCTATTTGCAGGCGAGCGAGCAGCGCGGCGACCTCGGCTTCATGCTCGTCACCGTCGGCGGCTTCGTCACGGACAAATACCAGAACGTCCTCGGCGGCAACTACGAGCCCATCCCCGGCCTCTACGCCACCGGCAACTGCTGCGGCCGCCGCTTCGGCCCGGCCTACACGACGCCCATCGCCGGCGTCTCCATCGGCATGGCCGTCACGCTCGGCCGCGAGGCCGGCAAAAACGCCGCCGCGGCGAAGTAAGCAGGCTCGCTCCCCGAATCACGCAGCGCTCTTAGGCACGGCCTTCCGGCCGTGCCTGCTTTTTTTCGCCCACCGCGCAAAAAAGCCGCCGCCCCTGTGCGGGGCGGCGGCGGATGGCCTGCGCTTTTCGCGCTTACAGCGGGCGGATGGTCAGAATGGAGATCCTGCCGTCGGCGTAGCGCTCGATCTTCGCCTGAACGTGCAGGTACTGGCCGCCGTAGGAGACGAAATAGTCGGCGGTGTCGTCGTCGGTGACGACCGGGTCGGAGATGTGGATGACGTTGAAGAAGAATTTGTTGCGGAAGAACATCTCCACGGCCGTGCGGCCGCAGACGTGGAAGTTCTCCATGTTGTTGCCGATGGGGCAGTAGTCGAACAGGCGGCACTTCGGTGAGAAGCAGTCGGCCAGCGCCTGATAGTCCTGCGCGAGCATGGCGTCAATGTACTGCTGGATCATGTCGCGTACCTCCTTAATAGACCTTTTCGGAATTGAGCAGCGCATCCGTTCCGCCGTCGCAGAACAAAATGACGCCGTTTAATCCATGCGCCTGATGCGAGACGAGGAAGCAGATGGCCGAGGCGATGTCCGCCGGGTCCATCAGGCGGTCCTCATGGTAGTGGATCGGGATGGGCAGGGCGAGGCACGCCTCCCACATCCGGCCCTCGAGCTTGGCCGTCATGGCCGTGGCGACGTTGCCGGGGGCGATGGCGTTGAGGTGGACGCCGCGCGCGGCCCAGTCCGACGAGACGCGGCGCACCCAGCGGGCGAGCGCGTACTTCGTTGCGACGTACATCGGGTGGCAGTTCGAGGCGACGTCGTAGTTTTCCACAAGGCGCAGCACGCGGTCCTCGTCGAGGCCGTCGCCGTCGCCGTTGTTGAGCGCATCGACGACGTCGCGGCGGAGCACGCCCTGCGAGATGGTGTTCGACGAGACGACGACGCAGTAGCCCTTCCGCTTTTGCAGAAGATCGAAGCAGCCCTCGCAGAGCACCTGCGTGCCGAAGTAGTTCACGGAGATGATGAGCTTGAGGTTGCCGCACGTGGCCGAGACGCCCGCGCAGCACACGAGGCCGTCGAGGCCGTTCTGGCAGAGCGAATGCAGCTCGTCGATGACGTGCTGGCGGCCGTCGCGCGTGGCGAGGTTGGCGTTGATGTCGCCGTCTTTCATATCGATGTTATAGACCATATGGCCCTGCGCGCGGAGGTATTCGACGGTTTTCGCGCCGATGCCGCTCGAGCCGCCGGTCACTGCGTAAATGCCCATAACAGGATCGTCCTTTCTGCGGGAAATTTCCGGGTTTGTCCGGTTTCTGGATTTTATTATAAGCATTTTTTTCGGATTTGCCCTGTTCATTTGCACAAAGATCTGCGTTTTCTTTATGCAAAAGTAAAAACACAGGGTGTCTCATGCGAGACACCCTGTGTGAAATTTTTGACTTACCCGACGGCGAGGATGAGGTGCTGCAGCTCTGCGCCGGTCTCCAGCGAGGCGACGATGATCTCGTTGCCGCCGCAGATGTACATCGCGCTTCCGATGCGCACGCCGCGGATGTTGTAGATCCAGTCGCTCAGCTCATAGCGGCCAAGCTCGGAGAATCTGCCGTCTTCATAGGTGCAGATGACGTAGTAGTCCAGCCAGTCGATGTCCGAGCGCATCTCGGCGGGGAAGCCGACGATGCTGAGCGACGGCTCGATGCACAGCGCCTTGGCCTCGTACTCGGCCGGCGAGTAGGCAAAGTCCGTGTGGACGGTCACAATCTCGCGCAGGTTCGCCGGGTCGGAGCAGTCGTACATCGCAAGCTTGATGCCCTCGGTGCGGTTAGACTCCTCGCCGACCTGCTGGCCGAGGCCGAAGAGCAGGCCGTCCGACCAGACGTGCAGGTAGCTCGAGTAGCCCGGCAGCTTGAGCGCGCTCTTGACCACCGGCGCGGCCGGGTCGCTCAGGTCGACGGCAAAGAGCGGGTCTGTCTCGCGGAACGTGACGAAGTAGACCATGTCGCCGTCGAAGCGGACGGAGTAGACGCGCTCGTCCGGCGCCAGCTCCGTGAGGCTCGAGACCTGGTTTAAGTCAAGGTCGAGGACGTACAGCGCGCAGTTTTGCCCGTCCGAGACGGACTCGTAGTTCGTCCACTGGTGCTTTTTGTCCTCGTAGAGGCGGTAGACCGACTCGCTCGTGCTGACGACGGCGCGGAAATAGCCGTTTTGCTCGTCAAAGCTGTACTGGCTGAGCGGATAGCCCGGAATGACGCCCGACGCGGCGAGCGCGAGGCTGCCGCCGGCCGCGCTCACGCGCAGGATCTGCGTCTGGGCATAGGACGTGTGCTCGGTGACGGTGTAGCCGTCCTCTTCATACGGCGCGCCCTCGATGTCCTTCCAGTCCTCGGCGATGAGGTAGAGGTTCTCCCGGCTCATGTAGAGCGTGCCGCACCCGCCGAGCACGCTCATCTCGCCGACGGACGTGCCGGAGGAAAGGTCGATGGCCTGCACGACGGCGTAGCCGGTGTAGCTGCGGATCTCGGGGATAAAAATACAGTCGCACTCCAGCAGGCGCGCCGTGCCGGACTCATAGACGCACGGGACGAAGCCGTAGGGGTCGTCCTTGTCCGCATCGTAGACGTAGTAGTCCGTCACAAGGTACAGCGTGCCGTCCACCACGCGCGAGCCGGCCAGATAGCCGTCCTGCGCAAGGTCGGCCACGAGCACGGGCGCGGCCGGGTCGGTCACGTCGTAGATGCGCACGCCCATGGTCGACTCGTCCGTGTAGCGCCCGGCCGCGTCGTCGTAGCCCCAGCGGTAGCTCTCGTAGAGCACGGTGACGCGCCCGTCCGTGAGATACAGCTCCGAGCCGTAGCTGCTGCTGGACAGGCCGCCGTCCGACGTGTCCCAGCACACGTCCGTCTCGCTCACGACGGCCGTGTTTTCTCCGTCCGCGCGGGCGATGGTCAGCTTGCCGCCGTCGCGCAGGATGTAGAGGTACTCCCCGTCCGTCTTGACGACGTCGCCCTCGTCGACGCCCTCGACCTGCGTGTTCGTGCCGGTGTAGTCGGCCGCGGCGCCGCCGGACGCGCTGTCGCCGTCATAGCCTTCCGACTTGTTCTCATCGCCCGCGGGCGCAGACGCGGTGGGGGTCTCGGCCTCGGCTACGGTGTCGCTGGCCATCTCGAAGTAGCACATGCCGGCAGATCTGGCCTCCAGCGACGAGAAAAGCTCGTCATACGACGCGGCCGTGCGCACGTCGGCCGTGCGCTGTACGTCCGGCACGGACAGCTGCGCCGCGGCGCCGCCGGACGGCGCGGCATCCGGCGTCTTTTCCGGCCGGATGTCCGGCGAATTGGTCTGATCTGGCGATTTGGTCTGGTCAGGCGCTTTGCTGCACGCGCCGAGCGCGCCGAGCGCGAGGATCATCGCAAGCAGCAGCGCAAGCGTTCTTTTTCCCGTTTTCATGGCGGTCCTCCTTTTTTCGGCTTGCAGGGTTGGCTTTCGATTCTTCTGATACCCATTTGACGCATCCGCGCCGCCCCGGGTTCCCGGAAATGCGAATTTATTTGGCCGCGCAGGCGCTTGATTTTACGCCGGGCCCGTGGTATGCTTATGTTAACCTCCGGGCGCGGCGTCCCGGTTCCATTTTACCACAAATTTTATCGTTCAGGGAGGTATTCTTTATGAAGCGACTGACGTGCCTGCTGCTCGTGCTCGCGACGGTGTTCGCGCTGGCCGTGCCGGCCTCGGCGGCGGAGTTTTCCGACCTGCCGAAGACGAGCCAGTTCTATGACTATATGCAGGACCTCTACAACCGCGGCATCTTCACCGGCTACTCCGACGGCACCATCCGCCCGGGCGCGACGACGACCGTCGCGCAGGCGCTGACGCTGTTCGCGCGGTTCTATGACCTGACCGACGCGGACAAGCAGTACATCTATCAGGACTACGGCGACAAGGTCCGCGCCATCGTGCCGAGCGGCACGGCGACGGTCTACGTCAACGCGCTGTCGGTCTGCCTGGCCGCCGGCATCGTCAAGGAGAGCGAGCTGAAGTCCTATTCCTCGCTCAACGAGAAGATCACGCGCGAGGATATGTCCGTCTACCTCGTGCGCACGATGCAGCTCGAGGACGAGGCGCATTCGCGCGAGTACGCCTCGCTCAAATTCTCCGACAGCGAGAAAATCTCGTCCGATGCGCTCTTTGACATCGACCTGCTCGTCGACCTGAAGATCATCTCCGGCTATCCGGACGGCAAGTTCCACCCCGAGCGCACGTCCACGCGGCAGGTCGTGGCGAAGATGATCTCGCTTTCGCTGAAGTACCTCGAGGAGAACAAGATCAGCCTCGTCATCCCCGGCTACCACAACACCGCCCGCTTCGAGGGCATCCTGACCGCGTTTGACGACGCGTCCGTCACCGTCACGGGGACGGACGGCCTCGCCCGCCGCTTCGCGCGGGGCACAGGCTCCGCCGTCACGGTCAACGGCGGCACGGCCGCGCTGACGAGCGCGCATCTGGGCAGCTTTGCCGCCGTCACGGCGCAGGGCAACGACCTTCTGACGGCCAGCGTTACCTACGCCTCCGGCACGGAGTACATTCAGGGCAAGATCTCCTACCTGTCCTCCGCCGCCCTGACGGGCGACTACATCGCCGTGCTCAAATCCGACGGCAAGACCGAGCCGTGCACCGTCGCCAAGACGACGGTCTACTCCGGCGCGGACGCCAAGACCGCCTATGACACCCTCAAGGAGGGCCAGTTCGTCACGGTCGAGCGCAAGAGCGGCATCGCCACGCGCGTTTTCGTGACCGAGAGCGCCAAGACGCTCTCCGGCACTGTCGCGGCCGTGAACTTCGCCGTCGAGGGCGGCACGCTGCTCATCTCGGACAGCGCGGGCGCCGTCTGGTCGTTCCCCATTTCCTACGACGCGCTGCCCGCCGTGGAAAACGCGGGGCTTTCCGAGAGCTTCACGGCGCTCGCCGCGGGCGATCAGGTCACGCTGAGCGTCGACGGCCTCACGATCAAGAAGATCGTGCGCCAGTCGACCATGAACGAGTACACCGGCAAGCTGACCTACATCGGCCAGTCCACGAGCGCGACGCAGTGGACGATCACGCTCTCGGACAGCTCGACCGTCACGCTGACCGTCTCCCCGGCCGCGGCCGTCACGAGCGCGCAGGGCGGCAAGCTGACGCTCTCCGCAGTCCAGCTCGGCGACACGCTGACCGTCACGACGGCCGACAGCGTCATCACGAAGGTCGTCCGCACCGCGCAGGGCGGCGCGTCCGGCCAGCCGGGCGCGACGGTGTCCGTCGAGGGCACGGTTCTGAACGTCGACACCAAGACCGGCACGATCCTTGCCCTGCTCGGCGGCCAGACGCCGCTGACCGTCACGGTCGGCTCGGCGAAGCTGCAAAATACAAACGGCACGACCGTCATGCTCAGCTCCGTCAAGGGCGGCCAGACGTTCCTCGCCTACGGCGCGTACTCCGACACGGGCGTGTTCGCGCCGACGCTCATCATCTTCAACTGATTGTTCCCTCCCCTCGGCGGCCCGCCGGCTGGCGGGCCGCCGATTTTTCTGACTACCGGCGCGGATTTGCGTGCATACTTTCTCTGAGGTGATCGGTTTTTCATGAAAATCAAACAGAAATTCCTGACCGGGCTGCTCGCCGCCCTTGCGCTCGCGCTTTTCATCGGCTGCGCGGCAAAGCCCGCCGCGAAGCCGTACCGCTGCACGGTCGAGGTCGTGTGCGGCGACGCCCTCGCGCACGCGGACGCGCTGGATCATAAGCTGCTCGACATCCTGCCGGACGACGGCGTGATGCTCCCGGCCGTGACCGTCGATTTTTCCGACGGCGAGACGGCGTGGGATGCATTTCTGACCGCCGCGCAGAGCGCGAAGCTCCAGTACGAGTCCGACGGCACGGGCGAGAGCGCCTACCTGCTCGGCATCGGCAACCTCTACACCGGCGACGCGGGCGACGATTCCGGCTGGGTCTTTGAGGTCAACGGCGAAAGCCCCGACGTCGGCTGCGGCCGGTATGAGCTCCAGGACGGCGACGCCGTCACGTTCCGGTATGTGTACGATTTCAACGACTACTTCGCGCAATAGAAAAAGAGCGGCCGGCAGGCCGCTCTTTTTCTGCATAGATTTATTTGCCCGATACGGTGACTCCATCGGCCGCCACCCACGGCAGGGCGGATGTGCCGTTTTCGGCGCGCTCGCGGCTCAGGCCGCGAAGGTGCGTCAGCACGTCGGCGAGGTTGCCGGAGATCATGACCTCGCTCACGGCGCAGCCGAGCCTGCCATTTTCAATGAGGAAGCTGTTCTTCGCAACGCCGGAGAAGTCGCCGTTCGAGGCCGGCGCGCCGCCGGAGAAGCGGCCGACGTAAAGGCCGGTGCCGATGTCGGCCATCAGCTCGTCAAGGCTCTTTTCGCCCGGCGCGACGACGAACGCGCCGCCGGAATTTTTCGCGCGCGCAAGCCCCGTGCGGTTGGCCACATACTGCGAGATGAGGAAGCTGCCGAGCTTTCCCTCCCGGATGACGTCGTAATTTTCCGCCGGGAAGCCCTCGCTCGTCCAGTGCTCGGCCGGCACAAGCTCCGGCGCGCGCGCTGCGATCGTGACGGTCAGGCGCGGGTCGGCAACGAGCGTCCCGAGCTTGTCCTTCCACGCGCTCGTGCCGGACAAGATGGCCTCGTCGCCGCAGAAATTGCCGAGCAGGCTGCCCAGCAGCGCCTCGAAGCAATCCGGCGCAATGACGACGGGCAGGACGCCCTTGCCGGCATACGGCTCCGCGCGAAGCTGCCGCTCGGCAAGCGCAAGGTCGCGCTCGACGGTGCCGAGGTCGAGGAACGGCCGGTCGAGCGACGCGGTCACGACGCCCGTGCCGGCCATGGCCGAGCAGTCCTCGCCGTCGCGCGCGCAGACGCTCATGTAGATCTCATATTCGCCGGACACGGCCTCATAGCGGACGCCGTTTGAATTTTCATAGACGGTCTTCACGCCGCGGTGCGCCAGGATCATCTGCTCGACAAGGATCGTCGGGTGGCGCTCGGCGACGTCGGCGAGCAGCTCGCGGCTGCGCTCAAAAAAGCGCGCAACGTCCGCCTCCGGCGCGCCGCCGGTGAAGCTGCCCGCGCCCTCGGACGCGATCTCCCACGCCGGGTCGTCCTCGGCCGTGCGGGCGGAGGCCATGCAGCTTTGCGCGGCCGAAGCAATGCTGGCCTCGTCAAAGCGGTTCAAGCCGATCGTGCCCTTTCTGCCGCCGTCGAAGCCCGTGAGGGCGAGCGCGTCGTCGTGCAGCGTGCGAAGCAATGTGAACTCGCCGTCTGCCATGTTGAATTCCGTCGTTTTCGTCTGCGTGGCCGTGACGGCCGCGCGCGTCGCGCCCGCTTGTTCGAGCGCGCGCAGCGCATCTTTTGCAGCGATTTTTAACTGCTCCATCTCATCGACCTCCGATCATCACGCGGCAGCGCAGCGCCGGGCCGCCCATGCCGACGGCCATCGGCTGCTTCTTGCCGCAGGTGCCTGCGCACGACCATTCCATGTCGTCGGACACCATGTCGACCGTTCTCAGCATCTCGAACGCGACGCCCGAGATGGTCGTGTCCAGAATGGCGCGGCCGAGCTTTCCGTTTTTGATCTCGTAGCCGTGGCAGACGCCGAACATGAACTCGCCCGTCAGGTCGGCCTGCCCGTTGTTGGCCACGAGCAGATAGTACCCGTCGTCGACGGAGGAGATCATGTCGCCCAGCTTGTCCGTCCCCGGCAGGATGGCCGTGTTGCGCATCCGGATGAGCGGCTCGTCGGAAAAGCCCCACGCGCGGGCGTTGCCGAGCGGCTCCTGCGAGTAGCGCGCGGCGCTGTCGCGGTCGTTCATATAGCGCTTTAAGACGCCGTTTTCGATGATGACGGCGTCGCGCGCAGGTGTGCCCTCGTCGTCGATGTAGACGGGCAGCGGCGCCGTCTTGCCGAGCGCCGTGTGCGCGAAGTCGACGAGCGTGACCTTCTCGGAGGCGACCTGGCGTCCTAAGCAGCGCCCCGCGACGGAGCCGCCGCGGACAAGGTCGGCCTCGACCGTGTGGCCGACGGCCTCGTGCGCCAGAATGCCGCACAGATCCGCGCCGAGGATGACGGTCTTCATGCCCGCCTCGGCGTAGACGCCCTCGCGCTTTTTCATGAGCTTTTCGTGCAGCGCGTCGATCTCGGGGAAGAGCGCCTCCGGCGCGGTGAACTGGTCTTCCAGCGTGCCGTACCCGCCGAGCGGCCGGAACAGCTCGACGGCCTGCCCGGACGGCGTCTGGCTTTTGAGCGTCACATAGATGTGCGTGCGCGGCAGGATCGTGTGGCCGCAGCAGGCGTCGGAAGTCCACAGGCGCTTTTCAAAGCACTGGTGGCGCAGATGCACCTCGCGGCCGTCGAGGTTCGGGTAGGTGCGGGCGATGTAGTCGTCGAGCGCGCGCAGGAAGTCGAGATAGACCTTCTGCGGCGCGTCCGCATACGGCTTCGGCTCCGCGATCGTCCCGCGCGTCACATTTGCGAGCGCGCGGCCGTCGATGCCCGCATGGGTCCCGAGAAACGCCGCGTTCGCGCGCGCCTCGGTCAGGACGCGCCGTGCCGCGTCCTCGCTGACCTCCGGCATGGACGAAAAGCCGTACATCCCGCGCTCATAGCACCGCGCCGAAACGCCGGACACGTCGGTGCGCACGTTGCTCGTCACGCTGCCGGACACGAGCCCGACCGACCGCGTGCGGCTGCACTGCGCGCGCACCTCGCCGTGCCCGCCGCCAAACTCCGGCGCCCCGCCGGCAAAAAGCTCTGGCAACAAGAAAATTCCTCCTCCGCGGCCGCAGCCGCCTTTTTTTATTCCGCATCTATCATAGCACAAAGCGCGCCGATGGAAAACCGTTTTTCTCCGCCGGCGCGGCGGCAAAAAAGCAGGGCCCCGGCGTTCCGGGGCCCTGCGGTGCGTTATTTCAGCGCGGCGCTCTCGTTGAGCAGCAGGGTGCTGTACAAAAACAGCGCGTCGGCGTCCGCGGGGAGGTCGACGTACTGTCCGATGAGCTCCGGCGCGAGATAGCGCGTGTCGGCGAGATAGACGGTGCTGTAGGACGGCACGAGTAGCGGCGCAAGGCTTGATCCGAACGAGTCGCGGAAGATGATGAGCGTGCGGCCGTTTTCCTGCGCGGGGTTGTCGATGCGCAGCAGCGGCGCGGCGCCGGAGAGAAAGACGTCGTAGGGGTCGCGGCCGGCGAGCTTTTCCAGGTCGTAGACGCCCGTTTCCCTGTTCGTCTCGTAATGAAAGACCGTGCAGCCGTCCAGAATGCCGCTTGTCAGGTATGTGATCGTGTCCGGGCGAAGCGGCAGGGCGGACTGGCCGTAATAGACGCCGTAAAACGGCGCGTCCGCCGTGACGGCCGTCCAGCCGTCTGACAGCTGCGCGCCGAGCGCGTCGGCAAGGCGCGCGGCGGCGGGCAGGAGCTTGTCCTGCCGCCAGTGGGTGTCCGTGCGGTAATAGCAGCTCTCGTCCAGCGCATCCGTCAGGTCGACGTGCGCCGCCCACGGCGTATTTTGCCACATAAATTCCTGTAACTGCGCAAAATCGAGCGTCAGATGGCCGCTTTTTTCGGCCAGATAGTTCCCCTTGTCCGGCACGGCGGCGAAAACGACGCGCCCGGTCGTCCCGGACAGGTACTGCCGGTAGAGCGCCGTCAGCTTTTCTGCCGCGCGCGTGAGCTGCTCTTCGTCCATCGGGTAAATGATCTTCGCGGCCGAGCCGTCCGCGATGTAGATGCCGTTGTTGTCGAGCTTTCGCAGGCCGTAGAGCGAAAAGACGGCCTTGACGGTGCGAAAGCCGTCGCGCTGCGGGAACTGATCCTGCGTGTAGCGCTCAAAGCCCGTCATAAAGCTGCCGGAGGCGAGCGTCGCGCCAGAGAGCTCCGGCAGCTGCTGCAATTTCCGGCGCTCGGCGTCCGAGCGCGCCGCGGCGGGCTTTATCCAGCACCAGACGGCCAGCGCCAGCCACGCGGCCGCGACGGCGAGCATCAGGAGATTTTTCGTTTTCGCGTTCATGCCGCAGCCCCCTTAAAAGCGGAAGTAGAGAAACGGGTTAAAGGACCCATCGACGAGGTACGCCGTGCAGACGGCGAGCAGCGCGAAAAGCGCCGCGGGGCGCAAAATGCCCACGATCTTCCCGCCCGCGCGCGTATTTTCCAGCCGCGCCAGCCACCTTGCCGGCCACGGCGTGCAGCCGAGCGCGGCGAGAAGCAGCGTCACGGCGTAGCTGCGGAAATAGTAGAGCGTCTCGCCGGAGCCCAGCGGCAGCCCGCCCGCGCCGAACAGGCCGGCAAGGTCGCGCCCCGCCTGCGAAAGCGACGCGGCGTTGAACAGCACGAACCCGAGCGTCACGAGCAGCAGCGTGTAGATCCTGCCGACCGCGCCCGGCGCGCGATCTAACCACTTTCCGAGGAATAATTTCTCCGCCATGAGCGCCGCGCCGTACAGCGCGCCCCACAGCACGAAATTCCACGCCGCGCCGTGCCAGAGGCCGGTGAGCAGCCAGACGACGGCGAGATTGCGCAGCCATTTCGCCTTCCCCTCGCGGTTGCCGCCGAGCGGGATGTAGACATAGTCCCGGAACCACGAGCCGAGCGAGATATGCCACCGCCGCCAGAACTCCGTGACGGAGCCTGCGCAGTACGGGTGCCGGAAGTTCTCCGGGAACGAGAACCCGAGCATCCGCCCGAGGCCGATGGCCATGTCCGAATAGCCGGAAAAATCAAAATAAATCTGCAGCGTGAACGAAACGGCGTACAGCCAGACAAACAGCACGCTGGGCGCGCTGGCCGCGCGGTAGGCCGCGCACAGGTCGCCGAGCGCGTTGGCAAGCAGCACCTTCTTGCCCAGGCCGAGCAGGAAGCGCTGCAGGCCCTCCGCGAAGCCGTCCACGCTGTGCGTGCGGGAGCCTAGCTGCTCGGCGACGTCTGCGTAGCGCACGATCGGCCCGGCGATGAGTTGCGGGAACATGGCCACATACGCGCCGAACGAGATGAGATTTTTCTGCGGCGGGACGCTCCCGCGGCAGACGTCGGCCGTGTACGAGAGGATCTGGAACGTGTAAAAGCTGATGCCGACGGGCAGGGCGACCTTCAGCGCGGGCACGGCGACGCCCGTCGCGGCCGAGAAGCTCTCAAGGAAGAAGCCCGCGTATTTGAAATACGCCAGAAGCCCGAGCGACACGGCGGCCGACACGGCCGCGAGCGCGCGCCTTGCGCCCGGCCCCTCCGCCCGCCCGATGCCAAGGCCGAAGCCCCAGCCGAGCAGGATGGACGCGAGCATCAGAAGCACATATTTCGGCTCGCCCCATGCGTAAAAGGCGAGGCTGAACACAAGCAGCACCGCGTTTTTCGCCCGCCGCGGCGCGGCGAAGTAGCAGATGAGAAACGCCGGCAGGAACCAGTACAGAAACGGCAGGCTGGAAAAGACCATATCGTCCTCCGAAAACGCGCGCCCGCCGGGGCTCGGCGGGCGCGGGGAATTATTTTAGGGGCTTTTTTTACTGCTCGACGAGCTCGCCGCCGTAGAGGTCGACAAACGCATTGGCAAAGTCGGCCGAGGCGATGTCGCCGTCGTACTCGTTGACCATGACGAGCAGGACAATGTCGCCGGAGACGGCGGCCGTCATGTCGTCGGCGCTGACGCAGATCCACTTGGCCGGATTGACGCCCGCGAGCATGTCCTTGGCCACGGTCTTTGCATCCTGCCCGTCCGCGACGCGCGCGACGACGAGCGAGAACGCCTGCGAGCTGATCATCGGCTCGCTCGCAACGGCGGCCGTCAGCACGGAGCCGTCCGTCAGGCCGGTGTAGTACGACAGGAGGTACTCGTCCGTGAGGTCGACGCCGACGGTGCCGAGCGCGTAGCCCGGGTCGGCCTTCTCATAGATGGCGTCCACGATGTCCGACAGCGCATCGTCCGGCTCGACGGCGTCCGCGCCGTCGTCCGCGCCGAAGTCGTCGTCAGCGCCCGGCTCCTCGTCGGGCTTGGCGGCCGGCTCGTCGGGGTCGGCGTCCGGCGTGCCGGTGTCGGTGTCGGGCGTGTCGGTGTCGGGCGCGCCGGTCTCCGGCGTGTCGGTCACGGTCTGGTCAGGGGTCTTGTCGGGGTCGTCCTTCTTGCCGCCGCAGGCGGTCAGCGCGCTGAGCGCCAGCAGGATGGCCAGCGTAAGTGCAAGATACTTTTTCATAGCAGTGTCCTCCAAATTGTATCGTTCCCGGCCCGCGGCCGGTTCAATCTTCAGACGGCGCACGCGATAAAAAGTTCCGGCTTTTTTGAAAAAAATTATTTTTCGGCGTCGCGGTAGTCCGCGTCGACGGCGCTGTCCATGCGCGCGCGGGCAGACCTTGCCTGCTCGGCAGCGTTTTTCGCGGCCTTGACGCAGCGCGAGACATACGCCAGCGTCAGAAGATCAAGCAGGCTGCCCGCGATGAGCGCGACGCCCGCGAAGATCATCAGCGTCACGGCCGTCCGGAACGGATTTGCCAGCACGACGACGCCGAGCGCCGCCGTCACGACCGCAGCCAGCCCGACGGCCCACCAGCCCGCGGCCTGAATGCGCGCAAGGCCGATGGCGTGCTGCATCTTCAAAACGCCGTCGACGATGAGCAGGATGCCGAACACGCTCGTCAGCACGCCCGCGAGCACCTCCGGCCGCACGAGCACGAACACGCCGACCGCGAGCAGCGCCGCGCCCTGCACGAGGCCGAACGAGCCGAACGCCACGAGCCGGTCGGCGCGGAAATACGCGACGCACCGCACAAGCCCCCACAGGCACAACACGGCGCCCACAACGTAGCAGATGATCGTCCCGGACGACTCCGGATACACCAGAAACAAAATGCCGACGAGCAGCAGCACGAGCGACTCATACAGCGTGCCGCGCTTGAGGCCCCGCATGGCCTGACGCAGTTCTTCCATGGAAAACGCTCCTTCTCCGGCGCGCGGCCGGTCTTTTTCCTATAGTATACCGCACGCGGCCGCGGCGGACAACATACAATGGCGCGGTTTTGTTCAAAAAGCCGCATCTTGCAAGGCGCGCCGCATCGTGCTATCATGCAGATAACCAGAAGCAAAGGAGCGGTTTTTATGCTTTCCAACCGGAAGATCGTCATATTGGGCGCGGGCCACGTCGGCTCGCACTGCGCATACTCGCTCGCCATGCAGGCCGTGTGCGACGAGCTCGTCCTCGTCGACACGGATGCGGTCAAGGCGCAAAGTCAGGCCATGGACCTCGCGGACGCGGGGCTTTTTTACCCCGCGGGCGTGAAAATTCGCGCGGGCAGCTATGAAGACTGCCATGACGCGGACATCGTCGTCGTCGCGGCCGGCGTGCCGCGCCTGCCCGGCCAGACGCGGCTGGACGTCATGAACGGCACGGTCGGGGCCATGAAGGGCCTCTGCCGCGACCTGAAGGCCGCCGCGCCGCAGGGGATCGTCATCACGATCTCGAACCCCTGCGACGTCATCGCCGACTACATCCGCCGCCACGCCGGGCTTGACGCGCGCCGCGTCTTCGGCACCGGCACGGGGCTTGATACGGCGCGGGCGCGGCGCGTCTTTGCCGCGCAGCTCGGCGTGGACGTGCGCTCGGTGTCGCTCTACGCGCTCGGCGAGCACGGCGACTCGTCCATGCTGCCGTTTTCCTGCGCGTCCGTCGGCGGGCAGCCGTATGTTCCGGGCAGCGTGGACGAAGCGTACACGCTTTTGCGCACGCACGAGATCGGCATGGACATCATCGAGGGCAAGGGCTCGACGGAGTTCGGCATCGGCAGCGTTCTGGCGCAGGCGGCGCGCGCCGTGCTCTGCGACGAAAAGCGCATCCTGCCCGCCTCGGCGTATTTAGGCGGCGAGTACGGCCACGCGGGCTTCCACATCGGCGTCCCGTGCGTCATCGGCCGCGGCGGCGTCGAAAAAATCGTCGCCCTGCCCCTCACCGAGCCCGAGCAGGCCGCGTTTGACGCCTCGTGCGCCGTCGTCGAGCATCACACCGCTCTGGCCGAGCAGCTCTGAGCTAAGCCGCGCGCGCAAAATGGCCCGTTGGGAGATCCCCAACGGGCCATTTTCCATGTTTTCTGCCCGGCGCGGGCTCGTCAGAGCGCCAGCACGAAGCGCAGCCCGCCCGGGATCGCCTCGGCGCGCAGGCTGCCGCCGTGCAGCTCGGCGACGCTCTTGCAGATGGCGAGCCCCAGCCCCGTGCCGCCGGACGAGCGGGACTCGTCGGCGCGGTAAAACGGCTCGAAGAGCTTCCCGAGCGCGCCGTCGGGCAGCGGCGGGCAGTCGTTTTCGATCGCAAAGCGCGCGCCGCGGCGCGTGGCGCTGACCGCGATGCGGATGGCCGTGCCCTCCGAGGCATACGTCACGGCGTTCGAGATGAGATTTTCCAGAACCTGCTCCACGCGGGCGCGGTCGGCGTTCACGATGGCCGAGCCGTCCGCCGTCAGGTCAAAGCGGAGCTTTCGCGCGCCCGCGGGGCGCTCGAACCGGGGCAGAATGTCCCGCGCAAGACCCGTCAGCGAGAATTCTTCGCGCCGGAGCACGACGCGCCCGGCCTCGAGGCGCGACAGGTCGAGCATCTGGCGCACAAGGCCGTCCATGCGCGCCGCCTCGCCGCGGATGACGGCGAGGTACTCGTCGCGCCGGTCGCCCTCGATGTGCTCGGACAGGCCCTCAGCGTAGGAGCTGACGATGGCCAGCGGCGTCTTGAGCTCGTGGGCGAGGTGGCTCGTCAGCTCGCGGCGGCTGCGCTCGGCCTGCTCGGCAAAGCCCAGCGAGCGCGTCAGCCGGCCGTTTTCGTCGCGCAGGGATCGGATGCGGCCGGCCGAGTCGTCCATGGAATTCAAGACGGCCGCGACGTCCGGGTACGCCCTGCGCCACGCCTCCTCCGGCCCGAGCGGCCGGCCGTCCGCGGCGTCCGCCGCCAGCGCGAGCGGGTCGGTCAGGCGGCGCCTTAAGCGGCTTCGCACGAGCGCGAAGGGAATGAAAGACAGCAGCCCCAGAGCGATGTACCAATTCCGCAGCAGCGCCATCGCAGAGCGCAGCGGGAAATACTCCGTCGCCGTCACGACGACGTAGCGCAGCGTCTCGCCCTCGTAGAGATAGTGCGGCGCGACGCGAAGCCGCCGGACGAGCGAGCCGGAATAGATGAGCCCGTTCTCCTCCACGAGCGGCCGCCCGAGCGAGCGCGCGAGGTCGAGCACGCTGTCATATTCCACGCCCTGCTCCGTCACGGGCTCGCCCGCGTCGTAGGCGCACGCATCCATGCGCGTGGCGTAAACGGTCTCGCTTTCCGGGACGGACTCGTCCTCATAGATCGTCTGCCACGTCAGATTCCCGCGCCGGACGATGTCCGAGACGACAAACTGCCGCGTTTCGGTCACGCCGTCCGGCTGCCAGACGGTCTCGGGCGCGACGAGGGTGTCGAGCGCGACCTCAAACGCGTGCTCATCGACCGCCTCGACGCGCGCGGCGCGAAACGCCGCCCCGTCCCGCTGCCCCGTCACGCGGAACGCCGCGTAGCTAAACGGCCATGTGAACGCCTCCCACACGCCGAGCAGGTTCGGGTGCATATGCTCGCGCGCGAGCGGCACGTAGGCGTAGCCCGCGTAGCTTTCACTGACCGACTCGTCCGCGCCCGCGTCCCAGCTCGCCGCGGACAGATAGGGGAAGTAGAGAAAGTCGCCGCTTTCGACGGCAATCTTGCCGTCTGCGTCAAAAACGACCGTCGCACGCCGGCCGGAAAGGCCGATCTGGCGCAGCGGCTCGCGCCGGTCGGAGTCAAGGCCGCCGACGGCCGAGAGCGTCACGTGCGAGCTGCTGCCGTCGTATACAAGGCGGCAGAGGGCGTACTGCGTCCGCTCCTTGTCCGTCCAGTCGTCGTCCCGGAGGAAAATGCGCTCTAAATGGCTGCGCGTGTCGTCATCAAACACGCTGCACAGCACGGCCGCGGTGCTAAGCGTCGCGGCGGCCATGCCAAGGAGGTAAATTGCCGCCGTCAGCGCGGCGAGCAGCGCCGTCACGCCGCCGGACGCGCGGAGTCTTTTCCGTTTCATCGTCACCCCTCCAGTCGGTAGCCGGCCTTGATGACGGTTTTGATCTGCGCGCCCGCGGGGCCGAGCTTTTCGCGCAGGCGCGCGATGTGCGTGTCGACGGCGCGGTCGTCGCCGTCAAAATCATAGCCCCAGCATTGCGCAAGCAGCTGCGCGCGGGAGAGCACCGCGCCCTTGTGGCGCAGCAGCGTCTCGAGCAGCGCAAATTCCTTCGGCGTCAGCGCGACCTCGCGGCCGTCTGCCGCCGCGCGCCGCGAATCCGGGTCGAGCGAGAGCGCGCCCGCGCGCAGATACCCGTCCCGCACGCCGCCGCGGCTGCGCCGGATGAGCGCGGCGACCTTCGCGTAGAGCACCGTGAGCGAAAACGGCTTTGTCACATAGTCGTCCGCGCCGAGCGAAAAGCCGAGCAGCTGATCGTCCTCGTCGCCGAGCGCCGTCAGGAACACGACCGGCACATCCGAGCGCGCCCGCAGCGCCCGGCACGCCGCGCGGCCGTCCATCCCCGGCATCATGACGTCGAGCAGGATGCAGTCATACGCGCGCGCCTCCGCCGCCGCGATCGCCGCGGCTCCGTCCCCGACCGCGACCGGCCGGTCGCCCCGGCTGACAAAAAAGTCGCACAGCACAGAGGCGAGCTTCTCCTCGTCCTCCGCGATGAGAATGTCCCAGTTCATCCCGCATCGCCTCCCTTCTGGCTTGATTCTACTGTGCCAGTTTGTAGTTCCTGTGTCAATCGGAATTATTTTTTGTGGGAGCAAGCAAGTCCCCGGCCGGGCAGCGCTCACGCGTCTGCTCTGCGCCGATTACGCCGCGCGCCTACCGAAAGGCTCCCCTGACAGGGGAGCTGTCGGCGTCAGCCGACTGAGAGGTGAAAAAGCCGCCGACAAGCAGAGCGCGCCCAAAAAAATCGAAACCGCGCAAAAACCTCTCCGTCACGGCCTCGCGGCCGTGCCACCTCCCCTTTCAGGGGAGGCTTTGCCGCGGCGCATCGTTTTCGGCGCGCCGGTTGCGCCGCGCGCCCTCCGAATAGCTCCCCTGTGCAGGCCGTAGCCCCCTATCCTTATTCCCGCCCCGTGGGCGGTTTTAATGAGGAAGGGGAGCTGTCGGCGTCAGCCGACTGAGGGGTTGGGGCCGAAAACTACGCAGCGCTTCCGAAGCTCGACGCCTCGTCCCGCCAACCCCTCCGTCTCGCCTTCGGCGAGCCACCTCCCCTTGCACAGGGGAGGTATTGCCGCGGCGCTTCCGAAAATTCGCGGCCGCAAAACCTCTCCGTCACGGCCTCGCGGCCGTGCCCCCTCCCCTTTCAGGGGAGGCTTTGCCGCGGCGCATCGTTTTCGGCGCGCCGGTTGCGCCGCGCGCCCTCCGAATAGC
>CAKTOF010000019.1 GCA_934589675.1 uncultured Oscillospiraceae bacterium | reverse complement strand
CCTAATTTCTTGGGTTTCATGGGAACGCTCCTTTCTATGGGTGATTTCTTATCCCCCTTTCACAGCATATATCTTCTGTGTACCTGCTGGCGGCAAACGGCTTTGACAAACCGTTTGCCGCCAGCAGGTTTGCAGATTAGACATAAGCAAATCCTCCGTATGATCTGAACCATACGGAGGATTCACTGTTTTACGACCACCCGGCTATGCGGGGCGGGTTGCTTTTTGGGCTGTTTGCGGGTATCATAGAGGCATCACAGGAAAAGGAGACCATTTATGATCCGCCATCTGACAGAGCGCGACGAGGCACTCTTCTGCACGCTGTCCGACGAATTCTACCACTCCGACGGGGTGCTGCACCCGGTGCCGAAGGAGCATTTCCGCCGCGCGTTTTCCGAGATGATGCGCTCGCGCGATTATCTCGACTGCTGCATCATCGAGAGCGGCGGCGAGGCCGCCGGCTACGGGCTGCTCGTCAGGAGCTACTCGCAGGAGGCCGGCGGAGTCGTCGTCTGGCTCGACGAGCTGTACATCCGGCCGGAGTTTCAGTCGCACGGGCTGGGGTCGGAATTTTTCAGCTATGTGTTTGAAAATTACCCGGCCGCGCGCTACCGTCTGGAGATCGAGCCGGACAACGACCGCGCGCGGGCGCTGTATGAGCGGCTCGGCTTCGAGGCGCTGCCGTACTGCCAGATGATCCGCGAGGAGGCGGATTAAACGGCCTTCTGCGGCGCGTCCATCCAGACGCCGTGGCACAGGAACAGCGCCGCAAACGCCAGCGAGAGGAAGCCCGCCGTCAGCATCCAGCCCGTCTGCTTGTGCAGCACGACGCCGACGATGAACGCCAGCAGGTAGAGCACGCCCGCGGCCGTCGTCCCGCGCTTGCCCGCGCGGCCGGCGATGGCGACGATGCCCGCGCACAGCATCAGCACGGCTGTGAGCAGGCCGAACGAGAACACGCTGCCCGTGCCCATGCTGAACTTCTCCGTAATGGACGCGTTGAGCGCCAGATACGCAAAGTACGAAGCAAGGACGACGCTGGCGATGCCGCAAAACAGCTTGAACGATTTCATAATTGCATCCCTCCGTGTGCTCAGCATACCAAATTCCGGGCGGCATTGCAAGACGGCGCGGCGCTGATACCTCTTAAGAATTGTTAAGACCCGCCCGCTTGACCGGGCGTCCGCGCTGCGCTACAATGGCCGGGCAAGGATTGCCGCAAGGGCGCGCAGCGTCGCCTCGCTGCGCGCGCCCGCCTCGGCCGAAAGGCGCGAAAAGAGCGCGCGGGAAGCAAATTCCGCCTCGGCCGCGCGGGCGAACTCCGCCGCCGCGTCCGTCTGGCGCCCGTAGAGCGCGCGCAGCGCCGCGGCCGTGTCCGCGCGCTGATCTGCCGCATCGGCCGGGGCGGCCTCCGGCATACGCTCGCCCGTGCGGGCGAAATAGAGCGCGGCGAGCGTCTTCGCCGCCTCCCGCTCGGCCTGCGCCCCGGCGCGCAGCGCCGCTGATGCCTGCCCGCCCACGCGCTGCGCGGCTGCAAGGGCTGCGCTCCGGCGGGCCTCCGCGGCCGCGGCCATGTCCGGGATGCGCCCGGTCAGCTCGCCGCGCCCGTCCTGCCCTGCCGTGACGCGGGCCCAGACGGCGTATGCGGCGTCGTGATCATACGGATCCATCTTCCATCACCTCACCGGCAGTCTATGACGCGCGGCGGGGCGGTATGATGCCACTCATTCTTTGTCTCGTTATTTATAATGAAAGGAGCGGTGAGAGCATGGCCCCCACCCTGCAACGCGGCGCGCGCAGGAGCCTCGCGCTCGACATTCTGCGCTTTGCGCTGCCGTTTCTTCTGACGGCGGAGCTGCAGCTTCTGTTCAACACGGTCGACCTCGTCGTCATCGGCCAGTTCGCCGGGAGCATGGCGCTTGCGGCCGTCGGCGCGACGACGACGCTCGTCAACCTCGTCGTGAACGCCATGGTGAACTTCACCGTCGGCGCGACGGTCAGCGTCGCCAATCACGTCGGCGCGCACAACGACGAGGGCATCCGCCGCACCACGCACACGGCCTTCACCGTCGGCCTCGCCGCGGGCGCGGGGCTTGCCGTCGTGTTCGTCGCGGGCGCGGAAGGCCTTCTGCGCCTGATGAAAACGCCGGACGAAATTCTTGACCAGTCCGTGCTCTATTTCCGCATCTACGGCCTCGGCCTGCCGGCCATCTCGGTGTACAACTTCGGCGCGGCCGTCTGCCGCGGCGCGGGCGACTCGAAGCGGCCGCTGTACATCCTCACGGCCTCGGGCGTGCTCAACGCGGCGCTGAACCTGATCCTCGTCATCTGCTTCCGCTGGGACGTCGCGGGCGTCGCAGCGGCGACGAGCGTCTCCAACTACGCCGCGGCCATTGCCATGACCGTGTTTTTGTGCCACGCGAAGGACGCGCGGCGGCTGTCCGTCCGCCACCTCGGCGTCCACCGGCAGACGCTGCGGCGCATCTGCCGCCTCGGCTTCCCCGCGCTTGCGCAGAGCTGCCTGTTCAACATCGCCAACATCGCCGTTCAGGCGTCGGTCAACACGCTCGGCGCGGCGGTCGTCGCCGGGAACTCCGCCTGCTCGAGCGTGGAGAACTTCGCCTACACCGGCACGAGCGCCATCGGCCAGAGCGCCGTCACGTTCATCGGCCAGCAGATCGGCGCGCATGAGCACCGCCGCATCGGCCGCACGGTGCTGTGCTGCCTGGCCTATGTGTGGGCGTTTTCGTGGCTGCTGGCCGGCCTGTGCTACCTGTTCGGCCAGCCGCTTCTGCGGCTGTACATCACCGACAACCCGGCGGCGATGACCGCGGCGCTCGGGCGGCTGCACTTTATGCTCTGGACGTTCTTCATGTGCGCGACGATGGACACGCTGACAAACTCGCTGCGCGGCATGGGCTCGTCAAAGACGCCGATGTTCATCACGCTCTTCGGCGTGTGCATCGTCCGCTTTTTGTGGATCGGCCTCATCTTCCCGCGCCACCACACGCTCGTCGGGCTCTACTGCGTCTACCCCGTGACGTACTCCATCGCCATCGCCTGCCAGATCGTCGCCTTCGTCGTCCTCAAGCGCCGCCTCTGCGGCCACATCGACCGCGAGCACGAGCTCTGGCTGGCCGAGTGCGCATCGAAGTAGCCGCGCCCGGCGCCTGATTTTCCGCATTCCAAGGAGGCTTTTCCATGGCAAATACGCTGCTGCACATCTGCTGCGCGCCGTGCGCGAACCAGTGCATCGACTCGCTGCGCGGCGAGGGTCTTGACGTGACGGGGCTGTGGTACAACCCGAACATCCACCCCTTTACGGAGTACCGCGCCCGCCGCAACACCGTGCGGGAGTACGCCGGAATAGTCGGCCTGCCGCTTGTCGAGCGCAACGACTACGGCCTGCGCCCGTTTGTGCGCACCGTGGCAGGCGACATCGAAAACCGCTGCATCCACTGCTACGAGTTCCGCCTCTTTGAGGCCGCGCGGCAGGCGAAGGAGGGCGGGTTCGACAGCTTTACCTCGAGCCTGTTCATCAGCCCGTATCAGAATCACGAGCTGATGCGCTCGGTGGCCGCGCGCGCGGCCGCGTGCTACGGCGTGGACTTTCTCTACCGCGACTTCCGTCCGCTCTTCCGCGCCGGGCAGGAGCGCGCGCGCGAGTTGGGGCTCTACATGCAGAAGTACTGCGGCTGCGTCTTTTCCGAGGAGGAGCGCTACCTGAAAAAAAGCCGGATCATCCCCTGAGCATCCCGCTTTTTACGAAAAAAGGCAAAAAACACGCCTCTGCGCCCTTGCGCAGGGGCGTGTGCCGTGATATACTATACATTCGTGAAATTGTGCTAAATACGAAAGGGAGTGCCTGCCCATGCAGCAGGAAAACATCAGAAATATCGCCATCATCGCCCACGTTGACCACGGCAAGACGACGCTTGTCGACGAGATGCTCAAGCAGGGCGGCGTGTACCGCGAGAATCAAGCGACGGTCGACCGCGTCATGGACTCCGGCGACCTCGAGCGCGAGCGCGGCATCACCATCCTCGCCAAAAATACGGCCGTCCACTACAAGGGCAAGAAGATCAACATCGTCGACACGCCGGGCCACGCCGACTTCGGCGGCGAGGTCGAGCGCATCTTGAAGATGGTCAACGGCGTCCTGCTGCTCGTCGACGCGGCCGAGGGCCCCATGCCGCAGACGCGCTTTGTTCTGTCGAAGGCGCTCGAGCTCGGCCACCGCGTCATCGTCGTCATCAACAAGATCGACCGCCCGGACGCGCGCATCGACGAGGTGTGCGACGAGGTCCTCGAGCTGCTGCTCGACCTCAACGCCACGGAGGAGCAGTTCGACTCGCCGACGATCTTCTGCTCGGCGCGCGAGGGCATCTCGTCGTTTGCGCCGCATGTGCGCGGCACGAGCCTCGAGCCGCTCTTTGACACGATCGTCGACTACATCCCCGCGCCCGAGGGCGACCCGGCCGCGCCGCTCCAGATGCTCGTCTCGTCCATCGACTACAACGACTACGTCGGCCGCATCGGCGTCGGCCGCATCGAGCGCGGCACGATCCGCCAGAATCAGGACGTCATCGTCTGCGACTATCACGACCCGGAAAAGCGCGAGAAGGCCAAGGTCGTCGCGCTCTATGAGTTCGACGGGCTCGGCAAGGTGCCGGTGCAGGAGGCCTCGGCCGGCGAGATCGTCGCGTTCTCCGGCATTTCGGACATCACCATCGGCCGCACGATCTGCGCGCCGGAGGAGGTCGAGCCGCTGCCGTTCGTGAAAATTTCGGCGCCGACGCTCGAAATGACGTTCTCCGTCAACGACAGCCCCTTTGCCGGGCGCGAGGGCAAGTTCGTCACGTCCCGCCAGCTGCGCGAGCGGCTGTTCCGCGAGACGCTCAAGGACGTCTCGCTGCGCGTGACGGAGGTCGGCTCGTCCACGGATTCGTTCAACGTCGCCGGCCGCGGCGAGATGTCGCTGTCCATCCTCATCGAGACGATGCGCCGCGAGGGCTATGAGTTCCAGGTCTCTCCCCCGCGCGTGCTCTATCAGGAGATCGACGGGAAAAAGTGCGAGCCGGTCGAGCGCGTCGTCGTCGACGTCCCGCAGGACTATATGGGCTCGGTCATGGAGAAGCTCGGCGCGCGCAAGGGCGAATTCGTCACGATGACGCCGGTCGGCGCGCGCATGAAGCTCGAATTCCTCGTCCCCTCGCGCGGCCTGTTCGGCTACCGCAACGAGTTTTTGACCGACACGAAGGGCGAGGGCATCATGGCCTCCGTGTTCGACTCCTACCAGCCCGTCAAGGGCGAGATCGCCCGCCGCGCGACCGGCTCGCTCGTCGCCTTCGAGACGGGCGAGGCCGTGGCCTACGGCCTGTTCAACGCGCAGGAGCGCGGCCAGCTGTTCATCGGCGCAGGCACGCCGGTCTACGCGGGCATGGTCGTCGGCAGCTGCGCGCGCAACGAGGACATGTCCGTCAACGTCTGCAAGAAGAAGCAGCTGACGAACATGCGCGCCGCGGGCTCGGACGAGGCGCTGCGCCTGACGACGCCGCGCGTCATGTCGCTCGAGCAGTGCCTGGAGTTCCTCGCCGACGACGAGCTGCTCGAGGTCACGCCCGAGAACATCCGCATCCGCAAGCGCCTGCTCAGCCATGCCGACCGCATGCGCGCCGCAAGCAAAAAATAAAGCCGAAGCCGCCGCGCCCGCTGGTGCGGCGGCTTTTTTCAAGATTTCAGAAACGAGGTTTTACAATGTATATCAAGGAATTCGAGGGCAAGGCTCCGCGCGCCGCGGGGCGGTGCTATGTGGCCGAGAACGCGACGCTCATCGGCGACGTGACGCTGGAAAAAGACGTCTCCATCTGGCCGGGCGCGGTGCTGCGCGGGGATTACGCGTCCATCACGATCGGCGCGGGGTCGAACCTCCAGGACGGCGTCATCGTCCACGGCGACACGGGCATCCCGACCGTCGTCGGCGAAAACTGCCTCATCGGCCACGCGGCCATCCTGCACTCGTGCGTGCTCGAGCCGGGCTCGCTCGTCGGCATGGGCGCCGTCGTCATGACGGGCGCGCACATCGGCGCGGGCGCCGTCATCGGAGCCGGCGCGCTCGTCACCGAGGGCAAGATCATCCCGCCCGGCGCCGTCGTCATGGGCGTTCCGGGCAAGGTCGTCCGGGAGCTGAATGACGAAGACCGCGCCCGCACGCCGAGAGAATGCGCCGAGTACCTGCGCATCGCCCGGGAGCTGCTCACGCCGGTCGAGGCGGGCGGGATCGGCGCATGATCCTCGTCTCCCTCCACAAAAATCGCGCCGCATTTTCATGAAAACGGCCCATTGTGTTTGCAGCCTTACCGGTTGTATACTAAAAAGAAAACGGCCATCCGGCCGCGTCAATCGGAAGGAGAACACCATGAGCTGGAGAACACCGCCCGCCCCCATCGACGAATCGCTCATCTCGCGCCATTACGAGGCCGACGTCATCGTCGCCGGACTCGGCTACGCCGGCACGTGCGCCATGCGCGCCGCACAGGAGGCCGGCGCCGAGACGATCGCCGTCGAGATGATGAACGAGAAATACTACCGCTCGTATGGCCGCGACTTCGGCCACATCAACTCGAAATTTTTAGAAAGCCGCGGCGTGCCGCACGTCGACCCGCTCGAGCTCTTCAACGAGTGGATGCGCCGCGCGGGCAACCGCGCCAATCCCGAGCTCGTCATGAAATTCTGCAAAAAATCCGGCGAGACGTTCGACTGGTTCACGGACATGATCGACCCCGAAATTCTCGCCGACGAAGAGCTCATCCACGTCGCGTTCTGGAAGCGCGGCGGCGCGAATTTCAAAAAGGAGCTGCGCGAAAACGGCTTTGTCGACATCAACGGCTACCGCTACTGGAACGGCACGGCGCAGTTTCCCTATGACGACCCGATGGGCTGGAAGGGCTGGCCGACGCTGCCGGACGTGTGCAAGGAAAACCACAAAAAGGCCATCGCCGCGGGCGGCAGGATCCTGTTTGCGACGGAGGCGCTCCAGCTCGAGCGCGAGCCGGGCGGCCGCGTGACGGGCCTCATCGCGCGCGACCGGAAAACGAACGAATTCCTCCGCCTGACGGCGCGCCGCGCCGTGCTGCTCTCGTCGGGCGACTTTGCAAAGAACGAGGAGATGCTGCTCGAGCTTGCGCCGGACATCACCGACCTCTACACGCCCGGCGAAAAGCCCGCGCGCAACGTCAGCCGCGACGGCCGCGGCCACCGCATGGCGACCTGGATCGGCGCGCGCATGGAGACGCGGCCGCTGCCGACCATGTCCGGCAACCATCTGCGCGTCTCCGCCGGCGGCCTCGGCCGCTTCGGCGCGGTGTGGCTGGACGAAAACGGCCGCCGCTTCTGCAACGAGGTCTTCGGCGGCATGGAGCTGTGCGGCATGGCCGGCAACCAGACCGTCCGCGGGAAGATCTTCCGCGTGTTCGACGAGGACTATCTGACGCACGAGCTGTCCTGGGTCATCCCGGCGCACGGCAGCTTCGACGAGACGGACGACCGCGCCGTCGGCGCGCTCAATGCCCTCGTCGCCTACGCCAAGGCGCACCCGGAGGGCGGCGTCTGGTCGAACGGCTCGAAGGACCCCATCGCGCGCGCCGAGGCCGCCTTCGCGCCGACGCCGGAGGGTCTTGCCGCCGTGCTCGGCCTTGAAGGCGCGGCCGCGGAGAATTTCGCATCGTCCATCCGCCGCTACAACGGCTTCTGCCAGACAGGGCGCGACGAGGACTTCGCGCGCGATCAAAAGCTGCTCGACCCGCTTGCCGGGATGCTGTTTGCCGAGACGATGCCGCCCACAAAATTCGGCGGGATGCTCGTTTCCGTCGGCGGCCTCGTCACCGACGGCGACCAGCGCGTGCTCGACGAAAACTACGCCGTCATCCCCGGCCTCTACGCCTCCGGCAACTGCTGCGGCCGCCGCTTCGGCCCGCAGTATTTCACCCCGATCGCCGGCGTGTCCATCGGCATCGCCGCCACGCTCGGCCGCGAGGCCGGCCTTGCCATCGTCAAAAACGAAATGGACTGAGCAGCCCTCAAAAAAGCCTCCCCGGAGGCAGCGCCGGACAAGAAACCATAGCCCGCACGAAGCGTATTTCCGCCCCTGCGTGCACAATTTTCCCTTGCATTACACAAAGTAGTGCTGCGAGAAAATTGCTTCGCAGATGCGCAAATCCATCCCCGTGCGGCGCTGCGCGAAATGGCCCGTTGGGATTCTCCCAACGGGCCATTTTCTATGTTTTCTTATCCGGCCCTGCCTTGCTTTTTCTGCGCCGCAGAGCCGCCGGGAAAATTTCCTATCGGAACGGGCGGACAATAAGCAACATCTGTTGACTTTTGCCCGATTTTCGGTTATTCTGAAGAAAAACAGCGGGCAGCGCCCGCAGAAAGCAGGGATACTGATGGAGGATCGGACGCCCGATGCCCGCCGCCCGGGTCAGACGCCCGCGCGCGAGGGCAAGCATGTCGACCGCCGCGTGCGCCGCAGCCGCGCCGCCATCCGCGCGGCGTTTTTAGAGCTCATTATGGAGAAGGAATTCTCGCAGATCACGGTCAAGGAGCTGGCCGAGCGCGCGGACATCAACCGCAAGACGTTCTATATGCACTACAGCTCGCTCGACGACGTGCTCGCCGAGGTCGAGGACATCTACGCAAGCGAGCTTGAGCGCGCGCTCGACCGCGCGAATTTCTACGGTGCGGACGCCGACACGGCCACGGTCTTAAAGAGCGTCGAGGAGACGGTCATGCAGTATTACGACGTGCTCCGCCGGCTGGCGAGCGCACGCTCGCTCGAGTACATCCGCCGCAAGGTCGAGCACGCGACGGCGGCCGTCGTCGAGAAAAAGCTCGCGCAGTACCCGCAGCTTTCCGACACGCTGCGCCCGTATGCCGCGCAGCAGCTCGCCTCCGGCGCCGTGTCCACGTTCGTCCGCTGGATCCACGCGGACGACGGCATCGCCTTCTCCGAGCTTGCCGCCATGAGCGCCACGCTCATCTTCAGCGGCCTCACGGGGCTGAGGTCCGGCCTCGAAGGGTGAGCCGCCGCGCCCATCCATGCAAAAAAGGCAAGAAAAAAATCCGGCGTTTTCCTTGAAAACCGGGCTTCCTGTGCTATAATAGCATGAATTTGTGCGAAAAAGCCGGAAGGAGGGGACACAGGTGGAGTTTTATCAGATCCTGCCGTATCTGGAGATGAACGCGATCGCGGCGGTCACATGCCTTGTCATGCTTCGGCGGAAGCTGCGCGGGCGCTCGCCGGATTCCCCGCAGCGGCTTTTCGATCATGTCGTGATCTCGGTGCTGGGGATGCTCGCGCTGGAGACGGCGTCATTTTTCCTTCAGGTCTTCCCGGCGCGCAGCCTGCATCAGGCCGTCATGGCGCTCTATCTTCTCTTCGGGATGATCGCGCCGCTGCTCGTCGCGCGCTACTGCATGGCGCTCAACCAGCGCCATACCACGCGGCGCCTGTGGCTGTATCTTCCGCCGATCCTCATCGTAAGCGCCGGCATTGCCGTGAATCTGATCCATCCGTTTGCCTACCGCATCCGGCCGGACGGCGTCTATGAGCGGCTCGGGCTCAACTATCTGCTGACGCTCTGGCCGCTCGTGTACATCCTCGGGGCGGTGTTTGAGTGCATCTGCTGCTATCGCCGCGCATCCGACCGCGAAACGGCGCGCCGCCTTCTGGCGTTCTGCGCCATCGCCTGCACGTGCGTGCTGCTCAGCTCGGCCGTTTACGGCATCGCGCTCGCGCCGCTGTATGTGTTCAATCTGGTCTACCTCTACCTGAACGTCCAGCGCCACCGCGAGCAGGCGCTCGGCGACATGGCCTTCCGCGACACGCTGACCGGCCTGAGAAACACGGCGGCCTACCGCCGCCAGCTGACGGAGCTCGACGCGTTCATGTGCGGCGACGCGCAGTTCGGCGTCGTCGTCATGGACGTCAACAACCTGAAAACGGTCAACGACACCTTAGGCCACGAGGCCGGCAACGCCCTGCTCCGGACGGCCGCGCAGTACATCTGCGACATTTTTGACCACAGCCCGGTCTTCCGCATCGGCGGCGACGAGTTCGTCGCCATCCTGCAAGGCCGCGACTACTGCGACCGCGACGCGCTCATCGCCCGCTTTGACCGCGAGATGTCCGGCCTGACCTTCCCGCACGACGGCCGCGCCGTCCCCGTCCGCATCGCCCGCGGTCTGGCCGTGCGCGACCCGGAGAACGACTCGTTTTTCGCCGACGTCTTCCAGAAGGCCGACCGGAGAATGTACGAAAACAAGCAGCAGAGCAAGGCAGCATCCAATTAGAACGCATCGCAAAACAGCCCGTTGGGATCCTCCCAACGGGCTGTTTTTTCGCGGCTCCGGCGGCGAAAAATCGCCCCGCCCGGAGCGCGGGCGGGGCGGGCACTCAGCGGCCGGTCAGCTCGTCGGCGGTGAGGCCGTCGCGGGCGAGCATGGCCTCCATGACCTCGATGTCGGTCGTGATGTCGAGCACGTCGCCCTCAAAGAGCTTGTCGAGCTGGCGCTCGTAGCTCTCCACGAGCGTGTCCATCATGCCCTCGATGCGCGCCTTGGCGACGCGGATGTTCTCGCCCTCGACGCCCTGCGCCTCCAGACGGGCGTAGGTTTCGAGGATCTTGAGCGTCTGCGGCAGGTAGTAGTTGAGGAAGCTGCGCAGCTCGCCGGCCTTTTCCGGCTTCTCGCGGATAAACGCGAAGATCTTGCGCGTGAGCTCCTCGATGCGGTCGATCTTGCGGGAGATCTCGGGATGGTCGATGAGGTCGTTGTCCGCGCGGATCTGGCGGAGGATCTTCTCCTCCTCGCTGATGGTCTGCTCGGCCGACGGCTCGGGCTGCTCGGGTTCGGGCGCGGGCGCCTCGTATTCCAGCCCGCTGCCGTCGAGCATCAGGCGGCCGCGGCTGACGTCGATGTACGCCGCGCTGCCGAACCAGCTATCGTCGATCATGCTCTGCAGGTGCTTGACGGCCTTCTGATACGGCACGCCGAGCGCGTCGGCCATGGCGTGGACGGACAGCACGTCGCGGCCGGCGGCCATGGCGTAGTAGCGGCGGTAGAGCTTGTCCCGCCGCAGGATGTGCGCGCCGACGCCGGCCGCCGCCGCGCCGACGGCGAGCAGCGCCAGCCCGGTAAAGCCGTCCTCGAGATAAAACGGGATCCACTCGACGCTCCACATGCCCCAGAAAATGTCGCGCAGGATGTCCCAGAACGTCGACGCGAGGGCAATGAGCCCGCCGAGGCCGACGCACGCGCCCGCGATCGTCGAGATGAGCGCGAATCGGCGGCGCTTCGTGCGCTTCGGCGTCAGCGCGCTCGGCGCCTGCGCCTTGACCGGCTCGCCCCAGCTGTCCTCGATGCGCTTGTCCGTCGCGTCGCGGTTTTTGCGGGAAAGCGGCGGCAGCTTGCCGCTCATATTCATGAACATCAAAATCAGGCCGACCCACCACAGCGCGCCCGTGCAGAAGCAGCCGATGGTGATGAGCCACCACAGCCCGTCGTTCGCCGGGCCCTTCGGGTCGTTCTTTTTCTTGTTATTTGCCAAGGGAAGCTCCCCCTCCGTTTCCTGTTCGAGGTCTAATATACACCACGCGCGGCCGGGTGTAAAGCAGATTTCGGCCGCCGGCCGCATCGGGCGGCGGCAAAAAAACTTAAAAAACCGAAAAAAGCTGCAACTTTTCCGCCCGTTTTCCTGTCTTTTAGGTAAAGGGTGAAAATTCAGGCCGGACAGGAGGCGCTTCGGATGAACAAGCTCAGACGGATCGTGTTTTGTATGTGCGCGCTGGCGGTGGTCGCGCTGTGCGCGGCGGCCGTGGCCGCGCACGGCGTCAGCGCGCGCTGGAGCGCCCGCCCGGCCGTGGCCGCGCAGGCGCGGTTTTCCCGCGCCGCCCCGGGGCGCGCCCCCGGGCGGGCGGCCTTCGCCGCGCCGGCGGCCGTCAGTTTCGGATAAAAAAATTGCTCCGCACTCAGCGGAGCGCTTTTTTTATGCTTCTCCCGCCATTTCTCTGAGCATTGCGATCTCTTTTTGATAGCCCGGCAGCTCGTTTGGGGTTTCCAGAATGATCGGAAGCCCCGCCACAATGGGGTGCCGGACAAGGCGGGCGAAGGCGGAGAGGCCGAGGTGGCCGCCGCCGATGACCTCGTGGCGATCCTTGTGCGCGCCGAGGGGATTTTTGCTGTCGTTCATGTGGATGGCCTTCAGGCGGCCGAGTCCCACGACGCGGTCGAATTCGGAAAACACGGCGTCGGGGTCATTTGCGATGTCATACCCGCCGTCCCAGACGTGGCAGGTGTCGAGGCACACGCCGAGGCGGGAGCTGTCGCGCACGCCCGATATGATGTCGCGCAGATGCTCGAATTTTCCGCCGATCTCGGTGCCCTTTCCGGCCATCGTCTCGAGCAGGACGGTCGTTTGCATCCCGTCGAACATGACCGTGTCGAGCGTCTGGATGATCTTCTCGATGCCGGCCTCCACGCCCTGCCCGACGTGGCTGCCGGGGTGGAAATTATAGTAGTTCCCGGGCAGAAGCTCGAGCGTCCTGAGGTCCTCTCCCATGGCCATGCGCGCAAACTCGAGCGTTTTTTCCACGGCCGCGCACGGGTTGATCGTGTACGGCGCGTGCGCCACGAGCGGGCCGAAGCCGTGCTCAGTCACAAAATCGCGCAGCGCCTGCGCGTCGGCCGGGTCGGCCTTCTTGGCCGCGCCGCCGCGCGGGTTGCGCGTGAAAAACGCAAAGGTGTTCGCGCCGATGGAAAGCGCCGTCTTTCCCATGGCGAGGTACCCGCCCGATGTGGACAGGTGGCAGCCGATCGTCAGTTCCATAGTTATTTCTTCGCGCCGTCCGGCGCGCTCCTTTCGCTTGCTTGCTCCATTTTACCACAGCGCGCGCAAAAAGCATACCGGAAATCTTGACGGCGCGTGCGCGGCGGTGCGATAATGCAGAAAAAAGGAGGCGCTTTTCATGGAGGAAAAAATCGTTCCGGGCCGCTACCGGCACTTCAAGGGCAACGAGTACGAGGTCATCGGCCTCGCCCGCCACAGCGAGACGACGGAGGAGATGGTCGTCTACCGCGCGCTCTACGGCGACGGCGGGCTGTGGGTTCGCCCGGCGGGCATGTGGAATGAGACCGTCGAGCGCGACGGGAAAACATACCGGCGCTTCACGCTGGTGGAGGCGTACAAATAAGGAGGGGACGCGGAGGCGGATTTCGGGCGCGCACTGCGTGGTTGAAAGCTCCAACCCCTCAGTCAGCTGACGCTGACAGCTCCCCTTGCACAGGGGAGCTATGGGCGCGGCGCAGGATTGGGGCGCGGAGAAATAGAAGAAAGCGCCAAAGCCTCCCTTGTGTAAAGGGAGGTGGCACGGCGGAACGCCGTGACGGAGGGATTGTAGGCTGGAGGGCTTGCTGCGGGGTTCGTTTTAACGTTGTCCTTGTGCTTCGGCTAAGCTTACAATCCCCCAGTCGGCTCCGCCGACAGCCCCCTTTCCTCATTGAAACCGCCCACGGGGCGGGAATAAGGATAGGGGGCTACGGCCTGCACAAGGGGGCCATTCGGTGGGCGCGTGCCGCAATCGGCTCACACCGCACCGATTGCGGCACCCTGCAAAAATAGACCTGTCACCCTGAGCGAAGCCGAAGGGTCTTGCCGATTGCGGCAGTCTCGCGTCCTCCTCCAGCGCTGGCAGAAGACGTGATTTCTCCGTGCGCGGCAAGATCCTTTTGAGAAATGGAGGTTTTACTGTTGCGACATAAAGCATTTGCGTTGATGATGGCAGCTTTATTCAGCCTTACTTTGTTGGGCTGTACAAGGGAGGAGCCTCGTATTCCTACGGTGGGCGAGGCCTCGGAGACGGTGCTGACGGAGCATCCGGCTGTGGCACTGGAGACGACGGAAGCATCCTATCCGACCGATGTGCAGACCATCACGGTGCGGTTTACCAATTCGGCGGAGGCGCCATATGTATGCGGGCGGGGGTACAAGCTGGAGATTTACAGCGGCGGCCAGTGGTGCGATCTGACCCCAGCGCCGAGCGAAAAAAGCTTCGGCGTGACCGACGAAGGATATTCCCTGTACACCGGAGAGCCGGTCGAGATCACGCATGATCTGGAATATTACGGAACGCAGTTTGACCCCGGCACATACCGCGTCGTGTCCGAAGTCCATGTGCTGGACACGCCCGAAGAACAGGAGACGATCGCCGCGGAATTCACGATCACGCAGCGAGAATCAGGCGAATAAACCACCGGCGCGCCGCTTGAGCAGCGGCGCGCCGTTTTTCAGATATTCCACGTCGCGTTCGCGTCCGGGGTCTTGAGGGTGAGCTCCGGGCTTTTGACGCTGACCTTTGTGTTGGCGGGGATGGAGCTTGTGATGAAGGCGCTGCCGCCGATGGTGCTGTTGCGGCCGATGACGGTCTGGCCGCCGAGGACGGAGGCGTTGGAGTAGATCGTGACGTTGTCCTCGATGGTCGGGTGGCGCTTGACGCCGGAGAGCTGCTGGCCGAGGTGGGTCGACAGCGCGCCGAGCGTCACGCCCTGATAGAGCTTGACGTGGTCGCCGATGACGGTCGTCTCGCCGATGACGATGCCCGTGCCGTGATCCATGAAGAAATATTCGCCGATCGTCGCGCCCGCGTTGATGTCGATGCCCGTGCGCGAGTGGGCGTGCTCGGTCATGATCCGGGGGATGAACGGCACATGCTGGACGTAGAGCTCGTGCGCAAAGCGGTAGACGAAAATGGCGAACAGGCCGGGATAGGAGAAGATGACCTCCTCCTTGCTGCCCGCGGCGGGGTCGCCGTCGAACGCGGCCTGCACGTCCTTTAAAAGCAGGTTCTGCATGTCGGGCAGACGGTCAAAAAACCGCACGCAAATCTCCTCGGCGCGCGCCTCGATGGCCGCGTCGGTCAGGCCGTCCGGGTTCTGGTAGGTCAGGGCGGCGACGAGCTGGCCGCAGAGCGCATTTTTCAGCTCCATGACCGTGTTGCCGATGAAATAGTCCGCTCTTGTGCCGGCGAGCATCTCGCTGCCGAAGTAGCCGGGGAACATGATCCGGCGCAGCGAGCGGATGATGCCCGTGATGACCGAGCGGTTCGGGAACGTCAGGCCGGGCTTTGTGAAAAAGATCTCCTCGGCCTCGTAATTTTTGGCGATGCGGCTGACGATGCCGGGAAGATGTGCGTCAAACGTGTGCTCCATGGGGCGATGCCTCCTTTGAACCTTGGGATTTTGCGTGCAGGCGCACGGGCGGCTGCCTGCCTGGCTGGTAAGTCTATTATACGGACGCGGGGCGAAATGTCAAATGCGGCGCGCGCCGCGCACCATCAGATTATGGCGGCCGCTGCCGGATTTATGACGGGACAAACAAATTCGGACGTGTAAAAAATAAGAAACTGCGCAAAAGCGCTTGTGCCGGCGGCCGTTTTGCGGTAAACTATATCTGCTGAAAATTCCATGTCGAACAAATTGCAGGTGTCACTATGGCAAGAAAAACCGAATTGAGCTCCACGCAGGAGCGCGCCGCGCTCATGGGCAGCGCGCGCATCGGCAAGCTGCTTTTGCAGTTCGCCGTGCCTGCCATCTTAATGAATCTGGTCAGCAGCCTTTACAACATGGTCGACAAGATCTTCGTCGGCAACATGATCGGCGACCTGGCCATCGCCGCCGCGACGGTGGCAAACCCCGTCATGCGCCTTCTCACGTCGTTCGCCGTGCTCATCGGCGCGGGCGGCAACGCGCTTCTGGCGCTCCGCCTCGGCGAGGGCAAGCACAAGGAGGCCGAGGGCATCCTCAACAACTCCTTCGTGCTCATCGCCGCCATCTCGCTGACGCTCTCGGCGCTCGGGCTTATTTTTCTCGAGCCGCTGCTCGGGCTGCTCGGGTGCAGCGAACTGGCGCTGCCCTACGCGCGGACGTATGTGCGCATCATCCTCATCGGCGGCTTTTTCGAGGCGGTGACGAGCGGCATGGGCATGTTCGTCCGCACGGACGGCAAGCCGAAGTATATGATGGCCTGCACCGTGTCCGGCTGCC
The DNA here is from genome assembly GCA_934589675.1 of uncultured Oscillospiraceae bacterium. Classification (GTDB taxonomy): domain Bacteria; phylum Bacillota; class Clostridia; order Oscillospirales; family Oscillospiraceae; genus CAKTOF01. The sequence continues at coordinate 33,086 of CAKTOF010000019.1, read as the reverse complement.
TGATCAACATCGTGCTCGACCCCGTCATGATCGGCGTGTTCCGCTGGGGCATCGCGGGCGCGGCCATCGCCACGGTGTTCGCGCAGGTCATCTCGGCCTGCCTCATCCTCTATTATTTCACGCTCTCGCGCCACAGCACCATCAAGCTGCGCGCGCGTCTGCTGCGCCTGCGCGCGGACCTCACCAAGACGACGTGCCAGCTTGGCACCTCGTCGTTCATCTCGAACATCACCGGCGCGCTGACGCAGGCCATCATGTTCGCGAGCCTGAGCCTGTACGCGCCCACGCGCGAGGCCGGCGACATCTACGTCGCCTCCGTCGGCGTCACGCTGTCCATCGGCCTTCTTTTTATGATGCCCATCGTCGGCATGCAGCAGGCCGTGCAGCCCATCCTCGGCTACAACTACGGCGCGAGGAAATATGACCGCGTCATCAGCACGTTCAAGTGGGCCATGATCTCCGTGACCGTCATGGCCGTGCTCGGCTGGGCCGTCATCCTCATCTGGGCCGAGGGTCTGTGCCGGCTCTTCGGCGCGAACGAGCAGTACATGGACATCTACGCCCGCACGATGCGCATGTACAACGTGACGCTGCCGCTCGTGCCGGTCAGTATACTCGGCGCGAACGTGTTCCAGTCCATCGGCAAGCCGAAAAAGGCCATCCTGCTCAGCCTGACGCGGCAGGTGTTCGCGCTGCTGCCGGCCGTGCTGCTCCTGCCGCTCATCTTTGGCGTCGACGGCGTCGTGAGCGCCATGCCCGTCTGCGACGTCATCAGCTTTGTCATCGGCACGCTCATGGTCTCCCGCGAGCTGCGCGAGATCCGCCAAATGCGCGACGGCCGCCTGCCGGCCCACGAATAATCATCCTGCGCGCCCTGTTTTTTGCGCCCGGAAGGCATCTGCCTTCCGGGCGCTTTTTTGCGGCGGTCAGCGCCACGAGACCATGAGGTTCTCCCATTTTTCTGGAGTCACATAGATGGCGCCGCGCGGGCAGTCGTCCTCGCAGGCGGCGCAGCACATGCACTCCTCTGGGTATTTCGCGACGGCCTTGCCGCGCTCGAGGCGCAGCACGTCCATCGGGCACGACAGCACGCAGATGCCGCAGCCGACGCATTTTTCCCGGTCGACCGGTTGGATCGCCATGTTACACGCCCTCCTTTTCTGCCGGCTCGTCCCACTTTTCCCACGCGAGCCACCGCTCGCGGTAGTTCGGATCGCCCTGCGGGCGCCACGCGTCCGGGACGGGGACCTTGTCCATGACCATTTCGCCGCGCTCGCCGCGGTGCATCCGGCCCCACGCGAGCCATTCGGCGTCGTTTTCGCGCGGGAAGTCCTCGCGGAAGTGCCAGCCGCGGCTCTCCGTGCGGTAAAGCGCCGCGCGCAGCATCATTTCAGCGTTCAGGGCCATATTTTCCGTCTCGTGCGCAAGGCGCAGCATGTGCGCGTCCTCCGCGCGCATTTTCGGGATCAGATGGCTGCGCAGGAACGAGACGAGCTCGACCGTCGCGCGTAGGCGGCCGCCCTCTTTGATGTGCAGGATGTAGTAGGGCATCATGTAGTTTTGCAGCAGCTGCGTGACGTAGCGCGGGTCAAAGCCCGCGGCGCGGCGGCCGTAGGAGGAAAGGTGCGCCAGCGCCGCGCCCGTCTCGTCCGCGCTGAGCGCCGGGCGGGAGGCGCCGCGGACAAATTCCGCCGCGTCCGCCGCGGCTCTGCGCGCCGCGACGGCGGCCGGGGACAGGCCGGGCGGCGGCCCCTGAATGATCGCGCCCCACATCCAGCTGGCCAGGCAGTCGCCCGCGGCGTAGAGGCCGGGAACGGTCGAGCGGCCCGTCGTGTCGACGCTCCACAGGCCTGTCGCCTGCTCCTGCCCGCCGCCGGCGGCCGCGCCGCCGATCATCGGATATCGCCCGCCCGCATGCGGGTCGAGGCCGACGCGCTCGATCTCCTTCGGGTTGCCGCGCTTTTTGAGGTATTCGTCGATGGCGCGCAGGTCGTTTTCCGTACACTTGCCGAAGTCCCAGTACACCGGCCCGTAGCCGGCGTGGATGACGGAGGCCATCGTGAGGTCAAAGCCCTTGTTCGGGATGCGGCGGCCGGCGGCGTCGTCGAACTGGAAGTACGCCGGATACATCTCGCCGTTGCCCTTCCACATCGGGTCGCGCGCGATGTTCACGTGCATATCGGGAAATTCCTTGCCGCTGATGTACGCGCCCGCGCGGTAGGCCAGCGCGTCGGCGTCGCCGGTCTGGCCGCTGACGTTCATGCCCGGCGAGCGGAAGTAGCACCGCCCGGCCGTCAATATGACCGCGCCCGCGTCGACGATCAGCGCCTCGCCGGAATCGAGCGAGAACCCGGCCGCACCGCGGCAGACGCCGCCCTGCACGAGAAGATCCGTGACCATCGTGCGGTCTAAAAAGCGCACGCCGATCGACTGCGCGTAGCGCCGCAGCGCCGGCGTGACGGCGCGGTGGCTGAGCGGGATGGTGCCGTAGTGCGTGTGCGGGTCGTCGTCGTGATGGCCGGCGGCGTCGTCGCCGATGATGGACTGGCGGAAGAAGCCCGACATGTCCTCCTCGGCGATCGGGAAGCGGACGCCGAAGCGCTTGAGGTCGAGATACGTCCCCCACGAGTCCTGCAAAAACGCCTCCGTCCAGCTGCGGTTGTTGAGGTAGGAGCTGTTGGCGTTGATCCAGCGGAGCGTCGCGTCGTAGTCCATGCCCCAGTCCTCGTTGAACACGGCCCAGAAGCCGCTGGCCATGATGCTCGCGCCCGCCTTGCCGGCGCCGGCCTTATCGAGCACGAGCACGTCGAGCCCGCGCTCTTTCGCCGTGATGGCAGCGAAGCACCCGGCCGTCGCGCCGCCGATGACGAGCACGTCGCACCGCACGGTCGATTTTTCCATGGTGTCACATCCTTTGCTCCCTCCGGCGCCCGGCGTCCGGAGGCGATTGTTGGCATAATTGTACAGCATTCGTGTACGAAAGGCAACGATTTTTCAGACGCGCCGCACAGGTTTTTCGCGGCGCGCCGGCCAAAAAAATCGCTTTATACCGCTTGACATATGATACTATGCGATGTATAGTATTGCGTGAAGGGAGGCATCTTCATGGAAGCACAGCTCAAGCGCGGCCTGCTCGAGGTCTGCGCGCTGGCGGCGATCCGGGACGCGGACTCGTATGGGTATCAGATCATCAAGGACATCTCGCCCTATGTCGAGGTCTCCGAATCGACGCTCTATCCGATCCTGCGGCGGCTCGAGAGCGGCGGGATGCTCACCGTGCGCTCAGCCGAGCACAACGGGCGGCTGCGGAAATACTACCGCATCACGCCGGCCGGCCTCGGCCGATTATCGGACTTCGCCGGGGAGGCAAAGCAGATCCGGTCGATCTGCGACTACATCATGAGGGAGGGTCACAGCGGTGACGAAACGTGAATTTACAGATGCGATCGCCGAAAAGCTCTCCGGCCTGCCGGAGGACGCCCTGCATCAGGCGCTGGACTTTTTTTCCGAGGGCATCGACGACCGCATGGAGGACGGCATGAGCGAGGCGCAGGCCGTCGCGGCCATGGGCTCTGTTGACGAGGCGGCGGAGCAGATTTTGCTTGACACGCCGCTGCCGCGCATCGTGCGCGAGCGCGTGCGGCCGAAGCGGAAGCTGCGCGCGTGGGAGATCGTGCTGCTCGCGCTCGGCTCGCCCGTCTGGGCGCCGCTGGCGCTCGCGGCGGCCGTCGTCGCAGCGGCGTGCTACGGCGTGCTGTGGGTTTTGCTTGCGTGTTTGTACATCGTCGACGCGTCGCTGGCGGCCGTGGGGCTTGCGGGGCTCGTCGGGGCAGCATTCTGCGCCGTGCGGGCGCTGGGCGTGCAGGCGATGCTCTCGCTCGGCTTCGGGCTGATGGGCGCGGGATTTTCCGTACTGTTCTTCTTTGCCTGCGGCGCCGCCGCGCGCGGCACGGCGCGGGCGACGCGCCGGCTGGCGCTGGCCATGCGCGCGGGATTCTTAAAAAGGGGGAAGGAAGCATGAGCGGTAAAAAACGCGCGGTGATCGCCGCCGCAGCCTGCGTGATCGCGGGCGCGCTGCTCGGCGCCGCCGCCATGGCGCGCGTGGGCTTTGACCTGAACAACCTGAGCACGCAGCGCTGCCAGTCGCGCGCGATCTATCTCACCGAGGCGTTTTCGGACGTCTCCATCGACGTCGGCTCGACCGACGTGCGCATCCTGCCGTCGGACGACGGATCTTGCCGCGTCGTGAGCGTGGAGGAGCCGGACGCGCCGAATTCGGCCGAGGTCAAAAGCGGCGTCCTGACCGTCGCGGACACCGCGCGCGGCGGGCGCTGGTATGACCACATCGGCATCAATTTCGGCGCCCAAGCCTGGCCGTCCGTCACGATCTACCTGCCGGAGGGCAGCTATGGCGCTCTCACCTGCAAATCCGCCGGCGGCGACGTCAAGGTGGGCGCCGGGCTGACGTTCGCGCGCGCGTCCATCACGGCCGGAAGCGGCGAGATCCGCTTCGACGCAGCCGCGGACGGCGAGCTGCGGCTATGCACGGCCAGCGGCGACATCGAAGCCGACGGCGCGCGCGCAAACACGCTTCTGGTCGAAACGTCGTCCGGCGACGTGCGCGTCACATCGCCGGACGCGGCGCAGATCGAGCTGACGAGCGCGAGCGGCGGCCTCTCGCTCTCGGACGCGTCCCTGCCCGGCATGCTGACCGCGGAGGCGACGAGCGGCGAGGTGACGCTTGACCGCGTGAAGGCGGCGAGCACGTCCGTCCAGACCGCCAGCGGCGACGTCTCGGCGCGCGAGCTGTACGCATCCGGCCGCCTGAGCGTCAAAACGACGAGCGGCGAGATCGACCTGACGCACTGCGACGGCGGCTCGCTCGCGCTCGAGTCTGCAAGCGGCGACATCTCCGGCAGCCTGACCTCGCACAAGGATTTCTCCGTCGAAGCGACGTCCGGCGACGTCTCCGTCCCGCCGTCCGTCGCGGGCGCGGGCGCGTGCGCCATCCGGACGACGAGCGGCAATGTGTCGCTGAGCATCTGCGCAGACTGACAAAATGCGCGCCCGGCGCGCGCGGTAATTTGGGCAGTCTCACGCTGGAAAGCCATGCGAAAATCGTGTATATTTATCCCATTCACATGAATTTCCGCGAAAGAGGGCGATGGGATGGCGCTGTCCGTCGGCATGACGGCGCTCGTGTGCGCCGGGACGTTTGTCGGCGGGCTGGTGGACTCCATGGCGGGCGGCGGCGGGCTCATCACGCTGCCGGTGTACTTCCTGACGGGGCTGCCGGCGCACACGGCACTGGGGACGAATAAGATCTCGGCCAACTGCGGCGCGCTCATCTCGAGCCTGCGCTACGCGAAAAACGGCTGCGTGCCGTGGCGCGCGGCGCTGCCGGGCATGGCCGTGTCCATTCTGGGCGCGCTGCTCGGCGCGCGCCTCGTGCTGCTCGTGAGCGACCGGGTGCTGCAATACCTGCTCGTCGCGCTGCTGCCCGTCATCGCGCTCGTCGTCCTGCGCGACAAGAACATGGACGCCCCGGCCGGGGCCCGCTCGCGCGGGCGCATGGCGGTGCTCATCGCGCTCATCTTCCTCATCGGCGTGTACGACGGGTTCTACGGCCCCGGCGCGGGGACATTTTACCTGCTGCTGCTCGTCAAGCTCGGCCGGTTCGACACGCGCAGCGCCTCGGGCGCGATGAAGTGGATCAACTTAGGCTCCGGCCTCGGCAGCCTCGTCGTGTTCTTCCTGTCCGGCAACGCGCTCATCTGGCTCGGCCTGCTCGCCGGCGCGGCGAGCGTCGCGGGCAGCTACGTCGGCACCGGTCTCGTCATCAAGCGCGGCGCAAAGGCCGTCCGGCCGGTCATTCTGCTCGTGCTGGCGATCTTATTTCTCAAGGTCGCGTCCGGATTGTTCTGAAAAACGCAAAAAAGCGGCGCATTGCACTTTGCAATGCGCCGCCCGTTTTTTCTCAGTCCAGCTCGGAAAAGACCTTTCCGATGGAGTCGTGGATGACGAGGTCGGCCTCGCTGTCGGCCGGCGTCGGGTCGCGGTTGATTAAGACGAGCTTATGGCCGCGGTAATAGCGGATGAGCCCGGCCGCGGGATAGACCGTCAGGCTCGTGCCGCCGACGATGAGCACGTCGGCCTGCTCGATGGCGAAAAGCGCGCCGGAGATGCACTCCTCATCGAGCCCCTCCTCATAGAGCACGACGTCCGGCTTCACGACGCCGCCGCACGCGCAGCGCGGGACGCCCGCGGAGTCCCGGATGAACTCCGGGCCGTAGAACTTTCCGCAGCGCGTGCAGTGGTTGCGGTAGCACGAGCCGTGCAGCTCAAAGACCTTCTCGCTGCCCGCCTTCTGGTGCAGCCCGTCGACGTTCTGCGTCACAACGGCGCGAAGCTTGCCCGCTCTTTCCCACTCGGCCAGCTTTTTGTGCGCCGCATTCGGCTGAAAGTCCAGCGGGAGCAGCTTGTCGCGGTAAAACGCGAAAAACTCCTCCGGGTGCGTCTTGAAAAACGTATGTGAGAGCATCGTCTCGGGCGGATATTTGAATTTCTGCGAATACAGCCCGTCCACGCTGCGAAAATCCGGGATGCCGGACTCCGTCGAGACACCCGCGCCGCCGAAAAAGACGATGTTGTCTGAATTTTTGACCCATTCGTTCAGGGTTCTGACCGCGTCAGTCATGCTGCGATTCCTCCTCATCAAGCTGCGCGAGCAGCTTTTTGTCCTCTTTGGATGAAAGATCGAGCTTTGCGTACATGTCCGGCCGCCGCGCGCGCGTGCGCGAGAGGGCCATCCTGCGCCGCCATTTGCGGACGTTCTCATGGTGGCCGGAGAGCAGGACGGGCGGCACGCGGAGGCCGTGCCAGACCTCAGGGCGGGAATACTGCGGGTATTCGAGCAGGCCGTTATAGTGGCTCTCGTCCTCGAAGCACTCCGGGTCGGGCAGGACGCCGGGCACCATGCGCGCGACGCAGTCGGCCACGGCCATGGCCGGGATCTCGCCGCCGGTCAGGACAAAGTCGCCCATGGAGATCTCCTCGTCGACGCACTCTTCGATGAAGCGCTCGTCGATGCCCTCATAGTGGCCGCAGACGAGCACGAGATTTTCGTATTGCAGCAGCTCGCGCGCCTTGGCCTGGTTGAACGTCGTCCCGGCGGGCGAGAGATAGATCGTGTGGACGGGGCCGCCGGCCTCGTCGCAGATGTGCGTCCAGCAGTTGTAGAGCGGGTCGGCCTGCATGAGCGCGCCGCGGCCGCCGCCGTAGGGGTAGTCGTCGACCTGATTCTGCTTGTTCGTCGTGTAGTCGCGGATCTGGTGCGCCTCGATTTTAATGTACCCGCGCTCCTGCGCGCGGCCGAGGATCGACTCGTTCATCATGTCGCCGACCGTCTCGTCGAAGAGCGTCATAATGTCAATCCGCATTTGTGGCCATCCCTTCGATGAGCCGGACGCGGACGAAGCCCGCCGGCACGTTGACCTCCTCAACGAACTCGCGCACGGCCGGGATCATGTACTCCTTCTCGCCGCGGACGACGTAGACGTCGTTGGCCGGCGGCTGGAGCACGTCGGCGATCGTGCCGAGCTCGCATTCGCCGCACAGAACGCGCAGGCCGATGAGGTCGGCGACGAACACGGCGCCGTCGGGAAGGCTTGCCTCGGCGCGGTCGATGCTGACAATCTTATTTCGCAGCGCCATGGCGGCGTTGATGTCGTCGATGCCGGAAAACTGGCACAGCACGCACGTGCCATGCACGCGCGCGTGGGCGACGCGGTACGGCTCGCCGTCGATGTAGAGCTGCTCGAAGCCGAGCAGGAATTCCGGCGAATCCGCCCACGGCAGGATCTTGACCTCGCCGCGCGTTCCGTGCGTGGAGACGATCTTTCCGGTTTGCAGTAAATCTGGCATGGGGCTCTCCTTTCGGGGTCAAAAAAAGTGCCATTCCGGGCCGGACGCAGGGCGCAATGCCCCGGCCGGGCAGCCCCGGAATGACACGCGCGGCGCTTGGCCGCTTTTTGCTTAGTCGACGATATCGACCGAGACTTTCTTGCCCTGGCGCTGCGCCACGGACTTGATGACGGTGCGGATCTCGCGCGCGATGCGGCCCTGACGGCCGATGACCTTGCCCATATCCTCGGGCGCGACGCGAAGCTCCAGCACAGTTTCGTCGCCCTCGATCTCGGTCACGTTCACCGCATCGGGGTGGTCGACCAGATTTTGCGCGATGTAGAGCAGAAGTTCCTTCATTTGCGGCTCTCCTTACAGAGCGCCAGCCTTTTTCAGCAGCTCTCTGACGGTGTCGGTCGGCTGGGCGCCGTTTTTGACCCAGTACTGGGCGCGCTCGACGTCGACGTTGATGGTCGCCGGATCGGTCAGCGGATCGAACGTGCCGATCTCCTCGATGCAGCGGCCGTCACGCGGGCTGCGGGAGTCCGCAACGACAACTCTGTAGAAGGGAGCCTTCTTTGCACCCATTCTGCGCAGTCTGATTTTCACCATGGGTATCACCTCCAAAAAATCTTGAGTGGGTTTCTATTCGTAAAGCGGAAAAGCTGATTACGACTGACTTAAAAGCCGGGGATGTTGAACCCGCCGCGCCCGGACGCGCCGCCGAGGCCGCCGAGATTGCCGAGGTTCCCGAGCCCCTTGAGCTTCTTTTTCTTCTTGCCGGCGGCGTTCATCTGCTTCATGAGCGACTGCATCATGTCAAACTGGCGGAGCAGCTGGTTGATCTGCTCGACCTTCACGCCCGCGCCGGCGGAGATGCGCTGCTTGCGCGAGTGGTTCAGAACGCCGGGGTTCTCGCGCTCATAGGGCGTCATGGACAATATGATGGCCTCGGTGCGGGCCATGGCCTTCTCGTCGATCTGGACGTTTTTGAGGCTTCCCATGCCGGGCATCATGCCGAGCACGTCCTCGAGCGAGCCCATGCTCTTGAGCTGGACCATCTGGTCGTAGTAATCCTGAAGCGTGAATTTGTTTGAGCGCAGGCGCGCCTCGAGCTCCTTGGCCTTTTTCTCGTCGTAGGCCTGCTCGGCCTTTTCGATGAGCGTGAGCATGTCGCCCATGCCGAGGATGCGGCTGGCCATGCGGTCGGGGTAGAACGGCTCGATCTGGTCGAGCTTCTCGCCCGTGCCGCAGAACTTGATGGGCTTGCCCGTCACGGCGCGGACGGAGAGCGCCGCGCCGCCTCTGGCGTCGCCGTCGAGCTTTGTGAGCATGACGCCGTCGATGTCGAGCCACTCGTTGAACGTCTGCGCGGCGTTCACGGCGTCCTGACCGGTCATGGCGTCGACGACGAGCAATATCTCGTTCGGCTTCACGGCGGATTTGATGTTCTTCAGCTCGTCCATGAGCGCCTCGTCGACATGCAATCGGCCGGCCGTGTCGAGAAAGACCATGTCGTTGCCGTGCTTGCCGGCATATTCGACGGCGGCCTTTGCGATGTCGACCGGGTTCGTCTGCCCCATCTGGAACACGGGGATGCCGAGCTTTTCGCCGACGACCTCAAGCTGACGGATCGCCGCGGGGCGGTAGATGTCGCACGCGGCGAGCAGCGGGCTTTTGCCCTGCTTTTTGAAAAGACCGGCGAGCTTTGCGCCGTTGGTCGTCTTGCCGGCGCCCTGAAGGCCGACGAGCATGACGACCGTGGGCGGCTTCGGCGCGAGGTTGAGCTTGGCGTTCTCGCTGCCCATCAGGCGCGTGAGCTCTTCGTTGACGATCTTGATGATCTGCTGCGCGGGCGAGAGCGCCTCGAGCACATCCGCGCCGACGCAGCGGGCCGTGACGTCCTTGACAAAGTCCTTGACGACCTTGTAGCTGACGTCGGCCTCGAGCAGCGCCATGCGCACCTCGCGCATGGCCTCCTTGACGTCGGCCTCCGTCAGGCGGCCCTTGCCGCGGAGCTTTTTGAACGCGTTGGAGAGTTTTTCGGTCAGGCCTTCAAATGCCATAGCTTACTCCTTCAGAGAATCGGCAGCGGCCAGAATGGCCGCGCGCTGGTCCGACGGCGGCAGGCGCTCGGCCTCGGCGCGGATCACGGCAACGGCGTGATCGACCTGCCGGGCGCGGGCGACGGCGCCGGTTTTTTCCTCAAATTCGCGCAGCTGCCGCTCCGCGCGGGCGATGGCGTCGTGAACGCCCTGCCGCGAGATGCCGGAAAGCTCCGCGATCTCCGTCAGGCTGTAGTCCTGATTGTAGTACAGGTCGAAAAACGACTGCTGCTTCTGCGTGAGCAGGCCGCCGTAATAGTCGTACAGCAGCGACATGGACACCGCGTCGTTTTTCAATCGTCCCACCTCCGGTGTGAAGGCATACGCCTTGACAGCCTTGTTATTCTAGCGGATTTTTCCCCGCCTGTCAAGCAAAAAATCTTGACAGGTTTGTTTTGTTCCAAAAGCCCGTTTCCCCTTTTCTTTTTCGCGGAAGTGTGTTAACATAATGCATAAATCCCAGACGCATTGGAGGCGATCGCAATGAAACGGAAGCTTTTGCGCCTGACGGCGCTTTTCCTGAGCGTGCTGCTGCTCGCGCAGAGCGCGGGCGCGCTGACGCTCGGAGCCGTGCTGCGGCAGGAGACGCTCGCCGCGGCGGGCGGCACGCGCTACGGCGCGACGACGTACTGGTCGTCCGCCGCAAACGGCCGCCAGACCGAGCACTATTATACATACGAGCCAAACTCCGCCGTCACGCCCATGGTCTACTACGGCACGACGCTCTACGGCCGCAGCACGCTCGACACGCTCGCGCCGCAGCTGGCCGAGACCGGCCGGACGGTCGTCGCGGCCGTCAACGGCAGCTTTTTCGACATGGCAAACGGCATCCCCTACGGCCTCGTCGTGACGGACGGGTATCTCCGCTCGTCGGGCGACACGCAGTCCGTGGGCTTCCGCGCCGACGGTACGGCCGTCCTCGGCCAGCCGGGGCTGAAGGTCAAGCTCGCCATCGGCGGCAATTCGTTCACTGTACATTATAATAAGGCGCTCACGGCGCAAAACGGCATGATCGTCTACTCGCGCGACTATGACCTCTACACAAAAAGCGCCGTGAAGAGCTACAACGTCATCGTCCGCCCGGCGGAGGCCGGCCTGACGCTCTCCGGCGCGGTGGAGGCGGAGGTGCTCTACGCCGGCGAGGTCTACTCCGCGGAGATCCCCGAGGGCTGCTTCACGATCTCCATGGCCGCCGACACGCCGTACGCGAGCACGCTCGCGCAGCTAAAGAGCCTGAGCGCGGGCGACACGGTCACGATCACGACGGCGTGCGATGCGCAGTGGGCCGACGTCGTCTACGCCTGCGGCGGCGGCGACGTGCTCGTGGAGGGCGGCGCGGCGCGCACGCGCTTCACGCTCGACAGCGCGGCAAAGCGCACGAGCCGCACGGCCGTCGGCCTGAAGTCAGACGGCTCGCTCGTCGTCTACACGGTCGACGGGCTGCAATCGAGCTACAGCCTCGGCCTGACGCTGTCCGAGCTTGCCGCGCGCATGATCGAGCTCGGCTGCGTGACGGCCGTCAACTTAGACGGCGGCGGCTCGACGACGGCCGCGCTGCGCTATCCGGGCTACGACGCGCTCACGACGGTCAACAAGCCCTCCGGCGGCCAGCAGCGCGCGTGCGCGAACTTCATCGTCTTTACCATGCCCACTGAGCCCGCGGGCGAGACGGCGCTGCTGCACCTGTACCCGGCACAGGCCGTCGCGCTGCCGAACGCGGTCATCCGCTACGCCGTGCGCGCCACGGACGCGGACTACCGCACGACGGCCGTCCCGGGCAGCATCGAATACGCCGCCTCGAGCGGCTCCATCACGGAAGAGGGCGTCTACACCGCGGGCGCGACGGGCGCTGTAAGCGTCACGGCCGGAAGCGGCGCCGCCTCCGGCACGGCGCAGGTCAGCGTCATCGCCTCGCCCGCGTCCATCTCCATCAAAAATGGCGCCTCGGACGTCACGGGCAAGACGATCTCCGTCGGCTACGGCAAGACGGTCGACCTGACGGCCGCGGCCGTATGGTCGGGCTTCCCGGTCTACTGCTCCGACCGCAGCTTCACCTGGACCGTCTCCGGCGACATCGGCACGGTCGACGAGGAAGGCCGCTTCACCGCCGGCGGCGGGGGCGCGACGAGCGGCACCGTCACCGCCTCGTGCGGCGAGGCAAAGGCGACCGTCTCCGTCACGCTGACCGATCTCGACCGCACGCCGCCGCTCATCTCCGTCCGTCTGACGGACGGGCTGCTCACGGCGCTCATCACGGACGACTTAAGCGGCATCGGCGAAATCCAGCTCACGGCGGACGATGCGCCCATCTCCTACGACTGGGACGGCCAGACGCTCACGGCGACGATCGCAGACGGCGTTACGATCGTCAAGCTCACGGCCGCCGACAAGCTCGGCAACCGCGCCGGCGCGAGTGTCGAGACCGGCTATGAGGCAGGCAACGTCTTTTCCGACCTTACGGGCAACTGGGCGAGCAAGTACGTGAACTATCTCTACAACCGCGGCGTTTTGCAGGGCGCGGCGGGCGACGACGGCCAGCTCATCTACAATCCGGGCGCGCCCATGACGCGCCAGGCGTTCATCACCTCGCTCATCCGCTACCTCGGCGTGGACACGAGCGAGTATGACAGCGTCTTGCTGCCGTTTGCCGACCTCGGCGCCGTGTCCGGCTACGCCCTGCCCGCGCTGCGCGCAGCGTATGCCCTCGGCTACCTCAACGGCACGAACGTGGACGGGGCGCTCTATGCCAAGCCGCGCGACACCATCACCCGGCAGGAGGCCATGGCCATCCTCGGCCGCTCGCAGAAGCCCGGCTACGCCGAGGATCCGCTGACCGCGTTCTCCGACGCCGACGCCGTCAGCGCCTACGCCCGCAGCTACATCGCCCAGATGGTCACCCGCGGCGTCATCTCCGGCTCCGGCGGCAAGCTGAACCCGCGCGGCACCGTCACGCGCGCGCAGGTGGCAAAAATGCTGTATTATCTGACGTAAGCCCCAGGCTGCAACGCCCCCGGCGCACAGGCGCCGGGGGCGTTTTGCGCGCTGCGGGCGGCGCGCGGGCAAAAAAAAAGCTCCCCGGCCGGAGGGCCGGGGATGAACGCGCTTATTCCGCCCGCGCCGGGCGCAGGAGAAGCGCGGCGGCAAACAGCAGCACCGAGCACGCCGCGGCGAGGAAGAACACCCACTGCGGCCCCCACGCGGCCCACACAAGGCCGAACAGGTACGACGCCGCGACGGCGAGCACATGGTCAAACGACAGCCCGACGGACAGACACTGCGTGACCTCGGACGGGTCGAGGGCGATCTTGCGCATCAGGAAAGAGTGCGCCATGTTAAACTGCTGCATGAGGTCGGCGGCGATGTAGATGATGTACGTCACAATGAGCCACGCGCCGCCGCCCGCGATGCGGCCGGACGAGAACGCCCACGCCATCACGCCGAGCGCGCAGAACGCAGATGCGATGTAGACGCCCTCAAACACGAGCGTTTTCTTCACGCCGCGCCGGTCGAGCATTTTTCCAAGATGCGGGACGAACAGCGACGCGGCAAGGCCGCTCGCGATGGCGAGCAGCGACAGCGCGTCCGCGCCGCGGCCGAGCAGCTCGACGATGAGCCACGGGCCGTACACGAGCCGGATGCGCTTCTGGCAGCCGAAGGCCAGCGTGACGAGATAGTACGGCGCGTAGCGCTTTCGGATGATGATGCGCTGCCTAGCCCGCGGCGGCTGCGGCAGGCCGCACATTCTAAGGCGCGCCATGGCGGCGGCTGCGGCGGCAAACAGCGCGGCGGCGATGAGGAACGGCACGATGACCGGCGTCTGGAAGCTGAAAACCTTCACGCGGAAGCCGATGAGCACGAGCGCGCTCGTGACCATGGCGGCCATGGTGCCGCGGCTTTTGATCTTCCCCGCGACGGTGCCCGTCTGCCCCTCGCGGCCGAGCGAGAGCGAGATGGCATCGTTGATGGGCATGAACAGATGCGAGCCGAGCGAGTGGATGAACAGAAAGACCATCATCGTCCCGTAGCCGGGCGAGAGCGCGCCCATGACGACAAGGCCGACGCAGCAGAGCACCTGCGCGAACAGGCCGATGGTCACGTCGGAGAAAAACGCCGTGAGCGCCGACACGACGACCATGCACAGTACGCCCGGCAGCTCGCGCGGCAGCTCGAGAAAGCCGCGCTGGACGCTCGTGATGTGGTAGACTTCCTTGAAGTAGCTCGAATAAATGGAGCTTGACAGCGCGCCGGCCGCGCTCGTTAAGACGATGACGAGCGTGAACAGCCGGACGGCTTTTTTGAGATCGGTTTTGACTTCCATGGTTCCCTCTCCAAACAAAAATCAGCGCTTTTTGCCGGGCTTCGGCTTTGGCTTGGCCCAGCCCTCGCCGCGTTTTTTCGGCTTCGACCGCGCGGCCGGCTGCGGCGCGGCCTTTGCCTCCGGTTTTCCGGCCGGCTTGCCGGGCTTTGCGGGCGGGCGCGCGCCGGGGCGGGCGCTGCGCGGGCGGATGAGACATTTTTTGTCGAAGCCGATGAGATCCGTCCGCCCGGCCTTGACGAGCGCCTCGTGGACGAGGTCGTAGTTTTTCGGGTTGCGGTACTGGATGAGCGCGCGCTGCATGGCCTTCTCGTGCGGGTTGGTCGGCACGTAGACAGGCTTCATGGTCCGCGGGTCGACGCCGGTGTAGTACATGACGGTCGAGATCGTGCTCGGCGTCGGGTAGAAATCCTGCACCTGCTCGGGGCTGTGGCCGGTGTCGCGCAGGTATTCGGCCAGCGCGATGGCCTCCTTGAGCGTCGAGCCGGGGTGCGAGGACATGAGATACGGCACGAGGAACTGCTTTTTGCCGCACTGCTCGTTGATCTTCTCGTATTTTTTCACGAACCGCTCGAACACGGCGTTTTTCGGCTTGCCCATCATGGCGAGGACGGGGTCGGCGATGTGCTCGGGCGCGACCTTGAGCTGGCCGGAGACGTGGTACTCGACCAGCTCGCGGAAAAACGTATCGTCCGGGTCGGCGAGCAGGTAGTCAAAGCGGATGCCGCTGCGCACGAACACCTTCTTCACGTTCGGCAGATGGCGCAGCTCGCGCAGCAGCGCGAGGTAGTCCGTATGGTCGACCGTCATATTTTTGCACGGCGTGGGGAACAGGCACTGCCGGTTCATGCACACGCCCTTGGTGAGCTGCTTTTCGCACGCGGGGTGGCGGAAGTTGGCCGTCGGGCCGCCGACGTCGTGGATGTAGCCCTTAAAATCCGGGTCCCAGACCATCTGGCGCGCCTCGGCGAGGATGGACGCATGCGAGCGCGTCTGCACGATGCGCCCCTGATGGAACGTCAGCGCGCAGAAGCTGCACCCGCCGAAGCAGCCGCGGTTGGAGATGAGCGAGAACTTGATCTCCGAAATGGCCGGCACGCCGCCGAGCGCCTCGTAGCTCGGGTGGTATGTGCGCATGTACGGCAGGGCGTACACGCGGTCCATCTCCTGCTGCGAAAGCGGCTTTTGCGGCGGGTTCTGGACGACGAACTCATGCTCGCCATACGGCTCGATGAGCCGCCTGGCCGTGAAGGGGTCGGTGTTGCAGTACTGCGTGTAGAAGCTGCGGGCGTAGTCGATGCGGTCATTCTGAAGATCGGCATACGACGGCAGGACGATGGACTCCGCCGCCTCGTCCGGCTCGCGCGTGCGGTAGACCGTGCCGTCGATGAACGTGATGTCGTGCACGTCGAGGCCGGAATTGAGCGCGTCCGCCACCTCGACGATGGCGCGCTCGCCCATGCCGTAGATGAGAAGGTCGGCCTGCGCGTCGAGCAGCAGCGACCGGCGCAACTTGTCCGACCAGTAGTCGTAGTGCGCAAGACGGCGCAGGCTGGCCTCGATGCCGCCGACGATGATGGGCACGTCGCGGTAGGTGCGCCGGATGAGGTTGCAGTAGACGATCGAGCAGTAGTCCGGCCGCTTGCCCATGACGCCGCCGGGCGTGTAGGCGTCCATCTTGCGGCGCTTTTTCGAGACGGAGTAGTGGTTGACCATCGAGTCCATGTTGCCGCCCATGACCAGAAAGCCGAGCCGCGGGCGGCCGAGCGCCGTCACGGATTTCGGATCCTTCCAGTCCGGCTGCGGCAGGATGCCGACCTTGTAGCCCGCCGCTTCGAGCACGCGCGAAATGATGGCGTGGCCGAACGACGGGTGATCGACATACGCGTCGCCGGTCAGATAGACAAAGTCGCACTGCTCCCAGCCGCGCGCTTCCATATCCGCCCGGCAGATGGGCAGAAAGCCGTCCATGCACAAGCACCTCCGTCAAGCTTTGCAATATTGATATAGTATAACAAATTCCGACCGGTTTTCCAAGTGGGAATTGCGCGCGATAATATTCATTTATTCAGGACGATCGCGAATATTTATGACAAAGTTGCCAAGAACCAACCGCGTTTTCCGGGCAGATTAGAGGAAATATCCGAAAGTGACGCATAACCGTTGACAAAGCCGGGGCAGGGTGCTAACGTATCAGTCAGTAAACGGGCCGCATTGCGGCCAATGTTATTTTTTTGGAGGCATTTACAATGAAAAAGGTACTCGCACTGCTGCTGGCGCTGGCGCTGGTTTTTGCGCTGTGCGCCTGCTCTTCGTCCAAGGACGAGGATAAGACCACCGACACGGGCGCGGCCGATACGGCCGGCACCGCCGACACCACCACGGACACCCCGGACGCCGAGCCCGCTGAGGGCGGCGAGACGGCCGAGCCCGCCGAGACCGGCGACGCCGGCCTCACGACCGTCAACGCCGGCAAGCTCACCATGAGCACGAACGCGGCCTTCCCGCCGTATGAGATGACGACGGACGACGGCGGCTTCGAGGGCATCGACATCGAGATCGCCGGCGCCATCGCCGCCAAGCTCGGCCTCGAGCTCCAGGTCGACGACATGGACTTCGACGCGGCGCTGCTCGCCGTCCAGAACGGCAAGAGCGACATCGTCATGGCCGGCGTCACCGTCACGGACGACCGCAAGGCCGTCATGGACTTCTCCGACTCGTACTCCACCGGCGTGCAGGTCGTCATCGTCAAGGAGGGCTCCGACGTCACCATCGACAACCTCGGAGACCAGATGATCGGCACCCAGCGCGGCACGACCGGCTACATCTACTGCTCCGACGACTACGGCGACGATCATGTCGTTGCCTACGACAACGGCATCACGGCCGTGCAGGCCCTGCTCAACGGGCAGGTCGACTGCGTCGTCATCGACTCGGCTCCGGCTTCTGAGTTCGTCGCGAACAACGCCGGCCTTCAGATCCTCGACACCGAGTATGTCACCGAGGACTACGCCATCGGCATCGGCAAGGGCAACACCGCGCTGCTCGACGCCGTCAACGGCGCGCTCGCCGAGCTCAAGGCCGACGGCACGATCGACTCCATCGTTTCCAAGTACATTTCCGCGGAGTAATTCCGGATACCAGGCGCAAAAAAGGGCGGCGGACAGCCGCCCTTTTCGGCGTAGAACAACAAGAGAGGGGACTTCCGCATGGAGCTGTATACCCAGTGGAAGCAGCTGATGATCGCAGGCGGCGACCTGAGTTTCTTTCAGAGCTTCTATGTGAAATTCTATCAGGCCTTCCTCGAGGCCGACCGCTGGAAGCAGTACATCGAGGGCGTCGGCACGACGCTGCTCGTCACGGCCATGGCGCTGGCGCTGGGCATCATCCTCGGCGTCATCATCGCCATGATCCGCACGGCGCACGACCAGCAGCGCCCCGGCCACCACAATTTCGTGCTCGGACTGTTCAACATCATCGCCAAGATCTATGTGACCATCATCCGCGGCACGCCGATGATGGTGCAGCTGCTCATCATGGGCCTGATCGTCTTCAAGAGCAGCCGCAACTTCACGATGGTCGGCGCGCTCACGCTCGGCATCAACTCCGGCGCCTACGTCTCCGAGATCATCCGCGGCGGCCTGATGGCGCTCGACGGCGGGCAGATGGAGGCCGGCCGCAGCCTCGGCCTCGGGTATCTTGACACCATGCGCTTTATCATCGTGCCGCAGGCGTTCAAGGCCGTGCTGCCCGCGCTCGGCAACGAGTTCATCATCCTGCTCAAGGACACGTCGCTCATCACCGTCATCGGCGGCAAGGAGCTTCTCTACGCGGCGCAGGGCGTCATGAACCGCACCTATGAGCAGATGTTCCCGCTGCTCGGCACGGCGATCGTGTACCTCGTGCTCGTCATGATCTTCACATGGCTGCTCGGCAAGCTGGAAAGGAGGCTGCGTCAAAGTGATCGACGTTAAGAACCTGTCTAAATCCTACGGCGACCACCTCGTGCTCGACAACATCTCCCAGCACATCTACCCCGGCGAGAAAATGGTCATCATCGGGCCGAGCGGCTCGGGCAAGTCGACGTTCCTGCGCTGTCTGAACCTGCTCGAGGAGCCGACGAGCGGCGTCATCACCGTCGACGGCGAGGTCATCACCGACCCGAAGGTCGACATCAACGCCGTGCGCAGCAAGATGGGCATGGTATTCCAGCGCTTCAACCTCTTCCCGCACAAGACCGTGCTGGAAAACATCATTTTGGCGCCCATGCGCGTCCACAAGAAAAGCCGCGACGAGGCCATCGCCCGCGCCGAGCAGCTGCTCGAGCGCGTGGGGCTTGCCGACCGCAAGGACGCCTACCCGGCGCAGCTGTCCGGCGGCCAGCAGCAGCGCGTCGCCATCGCCCGCGCGCTGGCCATGGACCCGGAGATCATGCTCTTCGACGAGCCGACGAGCGCGCTCGACCCGGAGCTTGTCGGCGAGGTGCTCGCCGTCATGAAGCAGCTGGCCGAGGACGGCATGACCATGCTGTGCGTCACGCACGAGATGGGCTTCGCCCGCGAGGTCGCCGACCGCGTCGTGTTCATGGCCGACGCTAAGGTGCTCGAGGAGGGCACGCCGCAGGAGGTTTTCTCCAACCCCAAGAGCGAGAAGTGCCGCTCGTTCCTGAACCGTATCTTGTGATTTGATCGGTTTTTTCCCAAAAATCAACACAATATCTTGTGGTCACCCCGCGCCCGCTCCGGCGGACGCGGGGTGTTTTTGCGAAAAAAGTGACCAAATTTGGTTTACATAAGGCTCAAAACGCGAAGATTATGGCGGGAAATTTGGCGCTTGTGCTGTTTTTCCATCGACAGAATTAGCATAAACCACAATATATTGTGTCTGGGGGTGAAAATGGAAAATAGATATTGATTTCCGTGGTCAAGCTGGTATAATAGGGATGCAGCTCACAACAGGACAATGCGGGTCAGCCCCGCGCACTATAGGAGGAGAAACGAGAATGCAGGTTGTTAAGCGAGACGGGACCATCGTAGAGTTCGACCGGTCAAAGATCGCCATCGCCATCGGCAAAGCGAACCAATCGGTCGACGCAGAAGAGCGCATCAGCGACGAGGAAATCGAGCGGATCGTCCACTGCATCGAATCCAAGCACCGCGACCGGCTGCTTGTTGAGGACATTCAGGACATGGTCGAGGAAAAGCTGATGCGGGCCGGCAAGTATCTGCTGGCCAAAAATTATGTCATTTACCGCTACACGCGCGCCCTTGTGCGCAAGCAGAACACGACGGACGAGTCCATCCTCAGCCTTCTGCAGAACACGAACAAGGAGCTGGCCGAGGAAAACTCCAACAAGAACACCATGATCGCC
The DNA here is from genome assembly GCA_934589675.1 of uncultured Oscillospiraceae bacterium. Taxonomy (GTDB): domain Bacteria; phylum Bacillota; class Clostridia; order Oscillospirales; family Oscillospiraceae; genus CAKTOF01. The sequence continues at coordinate 13,393 of CAKTOF010000019.1, read as the reverse complement.
GCCACGCAGCGCGACTACATCGCCGGCGAGGTCTCGCGCGACCTCACGCGCCGCATCCTGCTGCCGGACAAGATCTCCAAGGCGCATGACGAGGGCGTGCTCCACTTCCACGACGCGGACTATTTCGTCCAGCCCATCTTCAACTGCTGCCTGATCAACATCGGCGATATGCTCGACAACGGCACGGTCATGAACGGCAAGATGATCGAGAGCCCGAAGAGCTTCCAGGTCGCCTGCACCGTCATGACGCAGATCATCGCCTGCGTCGCGTCGAACCAGTATGGCGGCCAGTCCGTCGACATCCGCCACCTCGGCAAATATCTGCGCAAGAGCTACAACAAGTTCAAAAAGCAGATCACGGCCGACTGCGGCGAGGGCGCCGATCCCGAGATGGTCGAGCGCCTGACGCTCGACCGCCTGCACGATGAGTTAAAGTCCGGCGTGCAGACCATCCAGTACCAGATCAACACCCTCATGACCACGAACGGCCAGAGCCCGTTCGTCACGCTCTTCCTCAATCTGCAGGAGGACGACCCGTACATCAACGAGAACGCGATGATCATCGAGGAGATCCTCAATCAGCGCATCCAGGGCATCAAGAACGAGGTCGGCGTCTACGTCACGCCCGCGTTCCCGAAGCTCGTCTATGTGCTCGACGAGCACAACTGCCTCAAGGGCGGCAAGTATGACTACCTGACGCGCCTTGCCGTCCGCTGCTCGGCCAAGCGGATGTATCCGGACTACATCTCCGCGAAGAAGATGCGCGAAAACTACGAGGGCAACGTGTTTTCGCCCATGGGCTGCCGCAGCTTCCTCGCCCCGTGGAAGGACGAAAACGGCAACTACAAGTTCGAAGGCCGCTTCAACCAGGGCGTCGTGTCCATCAACCTGCCGCAGATCGGCATCGTCGCCCACGGCGACATGGACGTGTTCTGGAAGGAGCTCGACGAGCGGCTCGAGCTGTGCTTTGAGGCGCTCATGTGCCGCCACAACGCGCTCAAGAACGTCAAGAGCGACGTCAGCCCCGTCCACTGGCAGTACGGCGCCATCGCGCGCCTCGGCAAGGGCGAATCCATCGAGAAGTTCCTCTACGGCGGATATTCCTCCATCTCGCTCGGCTACATCGGCTTCTACGAGGTCACGAAGCTCATGACCGGCCAGAGCCAGACCGAGCCGGAGGGCGAGAAGTTTGCCCTCGAGCTTATGGATTACCTTCAGGCGACCGTCAAGCGCTGGAAAAAGGAGACGAACATCGGCTTCGCGCTCTACGGCACGCCGGCCGAGTCGCTGTGCTACCGCTTCGCGCGCATCGACAAGGAGCGCTACGGCTCCATCCCGGACGTCACGGACAAGGGCTACTACACCAACAGCTACCACGTCGACGTGCGCGAGCCGATCGACGCGTTCTCGAAGTTCATTTTCGAGAACCAGTTCCAGTCGAAGTCGACCGGCGGCTGCATCAGCTACGTCGAGATCCCGAACATGCGCGGCAACCTCGAGGCGCTCGAGGACATCGTCCGGTTCATCTACGACAACATCCAGTATGCGGAGTTCAACACCAAGTCCGACTACTGCCACGTCTGCGGCTTTGACGGCGAGATCATCATCAACGACGACTTCGAGTGGGAGTGCCCGCAGTGCGGCAACAAGGACCAGCACAAGATGAACGTCACCCGCCGCACATGCGGCTACCTCGGCGAGAACTTCTGGAACGTCGGCAAGACGAAGGAGATCAAGGCCAGAGTGCTGCATCTGTAAGGGGCGCGGCGAAATAGAAGTACGCGCCAAAGCCTCCCTTGTGTAAAGGGAGGTGGCACGCCGAAGGCGTGACGGAGGGATTGTAGGCTGAAGGGTTTGTTCTGCGCCGTTTTATCCGCACGATCCCGTAGGGGCGACCCTTGCGGTCGCCCGGCGGCAGGCAGCAGAACGCGGGAACGGGCGACCGCAAGGGTCGCCCCTACAGGCACAGCCCATTCAACCAGCCTTTTTCGAAATCCGACCCTACAATCCCCCAGTCGGCTCCGCCGACAGCCCCCTTTACACAAGGGGGCCTTTCGCGGAAGCCGCGCTGCGCAATCGGCGCTGTGCGCTAGCGCATCCACACAACGTAAGGAGAATCCATATGAACTATGCTCTCATCAAGCCGCGCGACATTGCCAACGGGCCGGGCGTCCGCGTGAGCCTGTTCGTGTCCGGCTGCCGCCGGCACTGCAAAAACTGCTTCAACCCCGAGACGTGGGACTTTGCCTACGGCAAGGAGTTCACGCAGGAGACGGTCGACGAGATATTGCGCCTGCTCGAGCCGGATTACATCCGCGGCCTGACGCTCCTCGGCGGCGAGCCGTTCGAGCCGGAGAACCAGCCCGCCATGCTCGATCTGACGCGGCAGGTCAAATCGCGCTTTCCGGGCAAGGAGATTTGGGCGTTCACCGGCAACCGCTTTGACGACGACCTGCTCGCGAAAAAGTGCGGCCCGTGGGACGTGACCGAGGCGCTGCTCGGCAACATCGACGTGCTCGTCGACGGCGCGTTCGTCGAAGAGCTCAAGGACATGGGGCTGCGCTTCCGCGGCTCGTCGAACCAGCGCATCCTCGACGTGCCGCGCTCGCTCGAGGCGGGGCAGGCCGTGCTGTGGAACGGGGTGCTGCACATATGAAGCCCGTCGTCCGCGTAAAAAAGCTCGACGCGCGCGCCGAGCTGCCCGTGTTCGGCTCGGAATTTGCCGCGGGCGCGGATCTGCGCGCCTGTCTGGACGGGGATCTCACGATCGCGCCGGGGCAGACCGTGCTCATCCACACCGGGCTCGCGCTTGAGATCCCGGCCGGCTACGCCGGCCTCGTGTACGCCCGCTCGGGGCTTGCATCAAAGCGCGGCCTCGCGCCGGCCAACAAGGTCGGCGTCATTGACGCGGACTACCGCGGCGAGGTCATGGTCGCCCTGCACAACCACGGCGCGGAAGACCAGACCGTCGGGCACGGCGAGCGCATCGCGCAGCTCGTCGTCACGCCGTTTCTCGCGGTGGATTACGAGGAAGCGGACGAGCTGACCGACACCGCGCGCGGCGCGGGCGGCTTCGGCTCGACCGGCACGAGATAGCAAACCGTTGCCCCACGGCAGACAAGTGTCTGCCGTGGGGCAATTTTGTTTACTGAAATCGTGTGAGATGTTCGCGAATTGTACAAAAACCATGCAAACTTTGTAAAAATACCTTAAAACTATTGCAAAATCTTTTCCTCGACTGTATACTTTTACTGTATTTCGGCAGCCGCGCGCGGGAAGGGCGCCCGGCTGCGTAGGAGGGGTCGCTTTTGAGCGGAACAAAGACCATCGCGCGCTTGGACGGCATCGTCAAGGTGTTCCCCGGCGTGCGCGCGCTCGACGGCGTCAGCTTTGATGTGCGGGAGGGCGAAGTGCACGCGCTGTGCGGAGAAAACGGCGCGGGCAAATCGACGCTCATCAAGGTCATGACGGGCGCGCACGCGGCCGACGGCGGGCATTACTACATCGACGATGCGGAAGTCCACTTCCGGTCGACGCAGGAAGCCATCGCCGCCGGCGTTTCGTGCGTTTATCAGGAGCTGTCGATCGCGCCGCAGCTCGACGTGGCGCGCAACCTGTTCATCGGCAACCTGCCGATGCGCGGCATTCTCATCGACGATAAGAAGCTCTATGCCGAGGCGAAAAAGATCCTCGATCAGCTCGGCATGAACATCTCGCCGAAGACGCCGGCCGGCATGCTGTCCGTCGGTCAGCAGCAGATGATCGAGATCGGCCGCGCGCTCACGCGCAACGCCCGCATCATCATCATGGACGAGCCGACCTCGTCGCTGAGCGAGGCGGAGACGGCCACGCTGTTCACCATCATCCGGATGCTGACGGAGAAGAACATCGCCGTCGTGTACATCTCCCACAAGCTCGACGAGGTCATGGAGCTGTCCGACCGCATCACGGTCATCCGCGACGGCCAGAACATCGTCACCATGGACAAGACGGACACGACGCAGGACGAGCTCATCGCCCACATGATCGGCCGCAGCCTCGAAAACCTCTACCAGAAGGTCCCGGCCGAGATCGGCGCGCCCGTGCTGGACGTGCAGGGTCTCACGCGCCGCGGCGTGTTTGAGGACGTGACGTTTCAGGCGCGCGCGGGCGAGATCCTGGGCTTCTTCGGCCTCGTTGGCGCCGGCCGCAGCGAGATCATGCGCGCCATCTTCGGCGCGGATCACTACAATTCCGGCTCGGTCAGCATAAACGGCAAAAAGCTGCACGGCGGCGACCCGGCCGCGGCCATCGACGCCGGCATCGGCTTCTGCACGGAGGACCGCAAGAGCGAGGGGCTCGCGCTGCGGCTGTCCATTCTGCAGAACATGACGATCGTCCACCTGCCCAAGCTCGCCCACGGCGGCGTCATCGACCGCGCGGCGCAGAAAAAGGCGGCGGACGAATATGTGAAGTCCATCTCCATCAAGACCCCATCGACCGCGCAGCTGGCCGGCAACCTGTCCGGCGGCAACCAGCAGAAGGTCGTCGTGGCCAAGTGGCTGATGATGGACCCGAAGGTGCTCATCGTCGACGAGCCGACGCGCGGCATCGACGTCGGCTCAAAGTCCGAGATCTACGGACTTTTAAGCCAGCTGGCGCAGACGGGCATGGCCATCATCGTCGTCTCGAGCGAGATCGAGGAGATCATGGGCATCTGCGACCGCGTCATCACCGTGTGCGAAGGCCGCCTGACGGCCGAGTTCCCCGTCAAGGGACTCGACAGCGAAAAGGTTCTGGCCGCGGCGCTCGGCAAAACGCAGGAGGGAGGCGACGGCCGTGAAAAATAACCTGAACAAAAAGCGCGGCGCGGCGGGGCTCTGGCAGGCGTACATCTCCAAGCCCGGCGCGGGCGTGTTCCTCGCGCTCATCGCGTTTATCATCTTCGTCTCGATCCTGGCCCCGCAAATCACGGGCGGCAACTTTCTGACGTGGACGAACATCATCAACGTATTCCGCCAGCAGACGTACATCGGCATCATCGCCTGCGGCATGACGCTCGTCATGATCACCGGCAACATCGACCTGTCCGTCGGCAGCCAGCTGACGCTCATGAGCGTCATGTGCGCGCAGTTCTCCCGCCGCATGGGCGACTCGGCCATCTTCATCACGCTGGCCATCGGCCTCGGCTGCGGCATCATCAACGGCCTGCTCGTCAGCGGCCTGAAGCTCAACGCGTTCATCACGACGCTCGGCACAGGCTCTGTCTACGGCGCGCTGACGCTCATCCTGGCCTCCGGCCAGACGATCCGCGCAGACTCGAAGCTCTTTGACGCCATCGGCTCGGGCAGCATCTTCGGCGTCGTGCCGGTGCCGGTCATCATATTGCTCGTCGTCGTGGTCATCTTCGCGTTCGTGCTCTCGCGCACCGTGTTCGGCCAGCGGCTCTATACGATCGGCGCAAACCCCGTCGCCGCGCGCTTTTCCGGCATCCACAGCCGCCGCGACGTCGCCATCACCTATGTCTTAAACGGCCTGTGCTGCGCCATCGCGGCCATCACGCTCGTCGCGCGCTCCGTCTCGGCCAACCCGCAGATCGGCGCGAGCAAGGAGATGGACGTCATCCTCGCCGTCGTCCTCGGCGGCACGAGCATCCTCGGCGGCAAGGGCAGCGTCTGGGGCACGGTCGTGGGCTTTTTGTTCATCGGCTTCATGTCCTCTGGCTTCACGTTCCTGCGCCTGAGCCAGTACATGCAGTGGATCATCATGGGCGTCATCCTCATCGTCGCCCTCGCCATTGACGTCTTCAGCGAAAGGGGGGTCCGGCTGTGGAAAAGAAAGAAAGACTGACCGCGCCCGGCGGCCTTAAGCGCACGCTTCTGAGCTATAACTCCGCCGTCATTCTGGTCGTTCTGCTCATCATCGGCTCGTTCTTCATCAGCCGCTTCACCCGCAACTTCTCGACGATCGTGTTCGAGTCGAGCCTGTACGGCTGCATCGCCGTCGGCCTTGCGCTCGTCATGGTCACGGGCAACATCGACCTGTCCGTCGGCTTCCAGGCCGCGACGAGCGCCGTGCTCGTCGTGCTCGTCATCAACGCGACGGGCAGCGTGCTCGCCGGCGTGCTCGCCGCGCTGGCCGCGGGGCTCGTCATGGGCGCCATCAACGGCTTCACCGTCACAAGGCTCGGCATCAGCCCGCTCATTGCGACGATCGCAACGAACTATATCTATAAGGGCATCGTCTACTACTTCACGAAGGACGGCTCCATCTACCCGGCAGACGACCTGAGAAACGCGCTGCGCAACAACATCGCGCGGCTGCAGTTCGGCGGCAGCAAGTACCTCGCGCTGACTGTCATCCTCTTTGTGGCCATCCTCATCCTTCTGGCCTTCGTCATGCGCAAGACGGCCTTCGGCAACCACCTGTACATCGCGGGCGACAATGCCGAGGCCGGCAAGCTCGCGGGCATCAACACCAGCCGGACGGCGTTCTTTGCCTATGTGCTGTGCGGCTTTCTGTGCGGCCTGGCCGGCGTGTTCCTCGCCTCGAACCAGGGCGCGGCCATCTACACGCTCGGCGAGGGGCGCGACGTGTTCGCCATCTCGGCCTGCGTCATCGGCGGCATCAAGATGGCCGGCGGCAAGGGCACGATGCTCAATGTGCTCATCGGCGTGCTCATCATGCGCCTGATCTCCACGGCGATGAATCTGCTGCTCATCCCGGCCGCGTGGGTCGACTTCGTGTCGGGCCTGCTTCTCATCGTCGTGCTCATCATCGACCGCCTCACGTCCGGCGAGGACGCGAAGGCCTGACGACCTGTATGACTGCCGCGCAAGCGGCTGCATAAAATCAAGTAACTGAAAGGGAGATTTCAAGTGAAAAAAGCGAAAAGACTTCTTGCTCTGCTGCTGGCGCTCGCAATGGTGTTTGCGCTGGCCGCCTGCGCCAAGGACGACGGCAAGGACGCCGGCTCGGACGGCGACAGCCTCGCCGCTGACCGCAACGGTGACGGCACCGTGACCATCGCCTACTCCGCCATCGCCTACAACATCGCGCTTCTGCCGCAGTACCTCTACTCGAACCTCGAGCAGACGTGCAAGGATCGCGGCTGGGAGTTCAAGCCGCTGGCCGCCGAGGGCGACGCCGCCCTTCAGGGCGAGCAGATCGAGCAGCTCATCCAGCTCGACCCGGACTACTTCGTCATTTTCCCGGCCGACCCGGAGCTGGCCGTTGACTGGACGAAGGCCGTCGCCGACGCCGACATCCCGTGCATCACGCTCCACACCGACGTGGCCGAGGGCGGCCGCGAGAACGTCAAGGCCTACTGCGGCCCGGACAACGTCCAGATGGCGGCCGACATCGCCAAGGCGATCGTCGACAAGCACGGCGCCGACGCCGGCCTGAAGATCGTCGAGATTGGCGGCGTCCCGGTCCAGTCGGACTACATCCAGCGCGTCGATGGCTTCGACACCTACATCAAGGAGAACTCGAACTATGAGATCCTCGGCCTCGAGTGGGCGTTCTCGTCCCGCGCCGACGCCCAGACGATCATGGAGAAGTTCATCTCCACCTACGGCGACGACATCGACATCCTCATGGGCTTTGACGACGACCTGACGCTCGGCGGCGTGAACGCGCTGCAGGCGGCCAACATGGGAGACGTTGAGGTCTACTCCATCACCGGCCAGAAGGACGCCGTTCAGGCCATCGAGGACGGCAAGATGACGCTGACCTCCTTCTACTCCACGAAGGACACCGTCGCCGAGGTCTTTAAGGTCATCGACGACCTCGCCGCCGGCAACACGGTCGAGTACTTCCACTACACGAACGTCCCGCACATCACCGCGGACAACGCGGGCGACTACACCGACAAGCTCGAGTTCTGAGCGGGCGCCATACAAAAAGAGGAGGCCATCGGGCCTCCTCTTTTTTGCGCCGCCGCGGGGCCTTCGCCGCGCGGCGGGCGGAGAAAAAGCCCCGCGCAGCCGGGCGGCTGCGCGGGGCGATGGATCGTGCGGGTCCTCAGCCGAGGAGGGTCTCAAGCTGCTCGGCGGCCTGCTCGAAGCGCTCGAGCGTGTCCTCGTCCCAGTCGGCGATGCCGATGAACTTCTTCGGGCGCTCGACGAACGACTTGCCGGGATAGGCGCAAAGCGTCAGCTTCGCGTCCACCCCCATCAGGGCGGACAGGTCGCATTTGAGCTCCGCGCCGTCGCCGTCGCTTCTGAGCGTGAGCGGCAGGAGATCTGCCGTCGAGATCTGCTCGCCGTCGGCGTCGAGCGTGAGGATGAGCTCGCCCGTCGTGCGGTCCCACTCGGTCGTCAGCATGGTGCTCGAGACGATGTCGCCGTCCATGAGCGTGTAGGTGATCTGGCTGGCAAAGCGGTCATTCTCCGGCGCGGCGCGGTAGCCGAAGCGGACAGAGCTCTTGTCCCGGCCGTCGTCCACGGACAGCTCTGCGTCGAGCCGCGAGAGCGCGCCGTCTGCGTACTCATACGAGATCAAGTAGTCGATGCTCACCGTTTCGCCGTCGACGCTCGGCTCGCCGGAGACGCGGATGGCGTCGACGTAGCCGTCACGGGTGTAGACCGTCAGCTCGACCGCGCCGGACACGGCGGCCGAGCGGAGCTCGTCGGCCGCACCAAGCAGCGATTCCTCCCAGCCGGCGCGCATGTCGGCGGCCGCCTCGGCGTCGCCGGTCATTTCGCACACGGAGGCGAGCAGCTCGCGCAGCGCCGCGTCAGCCGCGGCCGTCTCGAGCAGGCCTGCCGCGATGTCCACGGAGTCGGCCATGTCGAGCGAGACGGTCAGGTACGTCCGGCCGGTCTCGTCCGTGCCGCTCGTGACGTCCGGCGCGGCGGAGAAGAGGACGGAGGCGTATTTTTTCCAGTCAAGGCCGGAAAAGTCGAGCGCGCCGAGCGCCTCGCCGAGGCCGCCCGCCTGCGCGAGCTGGCTTCTCAGCTCGTTGAGGTCGTCCTGCGAAAGGTAGCCCTCCTGCGCAAAGACGGAGCCGGCCAGATCGTCCGCCAGCGTATCCCACGTCACGCCGTACCAGTCCTCGCCGATGAGACCCGAGCGGAACGCGCCCGTCTCGCGGCTGAAATACGCGGTGAGGTCGTACATCTCGCCGTTCGTGGCGATGGAGCCGGTCAGCGAGGCCTCGCCCGCGGCAAGGTCGGTGCACAGGTCGGCCTGAAGGTGCGCGGATTCCTCGCCGTCGGACAGCTCGAGCGCCGCGCTCGTCTGCCCGGCCATGAGCGCCTGGCCCAGGACGGAGAGTGCCTGCATCGGCGACTGTGCGCGCACGGCGCTCATCGCCTCGCCCGTCTTTGCCATGGCCGCGGCGACGTCCGCGACGGCCGGGATGTTCAGCGCCTGCCCCATGGGGCTGCGCCCGGCGAAGTCGGCCAGCTCGCCGAGCGCGGTCTCCAGCCCCGCCAGCGGGGAGCTGAGCTCGGCAAGACGGCGCGAGAGCGCCTCGGTCTCGTCGGCCGCGTTCAGCCCTTCCTTAAGCGCCGCGAGCGCGGCGTCAGTCTGCCCCGCGGCGGCGTAGGCGTCGGCGAGCTTTAAGTATCCGTCCGCGCGCGCCGGCTCGAGCGCGACGGCCGTCTTGTAGTCCTCGACGGCGTCGTCAAGCGCATCCTGCGCGGCATACGCGTCGCCGCGGCCGAGGTACGGGTCGGCGCGGCCGGTGTCGAGCCGGATGGCGCGGGTATACTGCTCCTGCGCGCCGGCGAAGTCCTCCGCGGCGCAGAGCGTCGCGGCCTGCTCCATGTACTTGTCATAGCGCGCGTCGCGGCTTAAAAAGTTCGGCCAGACGTAGAGCACGCCCACGAGCACGAGCGCGATGACCGCCGCAATGGCGCACAGCCCCGCGATGAGGCCGCCCCTTCCCTTTTTCTTCGGCGCGGGCGCGGGCGCAGACGGCTGCGCGGCCGGCTCCGGCTGCGGCGCCGGAGCCTCAGGCTGCCTTGCCCCGCAGCAGGCGCAGAATACGGCGCCGTCGTCGAGCGCTGCGCCGCAGTTGTGGCAGAATTTTGCCATAATGACCATCCTTTCCCCGCCCGTGCGGGCGGCTGGTATCGGTTTCGGTATCAGTATAATACGCGCGCGCTGATCTGTCAAACTCCGTCCCCTTGACGCGGCCGCTCCGCGGTGCTAAAATAAAAAAGCCGCGCTGGTGTGGCGGAACTGGCAGACGCCCGGGACTTAAAATCCCGTGGGAGTGATCCCGTACCGGTTCGATCCCGGTCACCAGCACCACGTCGGAGCAAGCTTCATCTCGCTTGCTCCGACTTTTTTTATCAAAAAAGCGGGATTCGGGAAATAGCGCTCCCGTGCATAGCGCAAAAGCATGTCCTTCTGAGGCGCGCTTTGTCAAGGTATGTTCTTGCCAGGCAGTGTGCAATTCGTATTGACAAGCAGCAAAAAGAGCGCCAAAATAATGCCGTTATCGATAATGACATTATTATTTTGGCGCAGAGGGGCGAAGACATGGCCAATAAGGACCATTCCCTGGATGATGGGATCATTCAGGCTGCTTATTCGGAGTTTCTTGCTTACGGCTTTCAGAAAGCCGCTCTGCATAAGATCGCGGAAAAGGCCGGCGTCACAACGGGAGCGATCTACACAAGATACAAGAATAAAGATGCCTTGTTTGCCAGCTTGCTTCAGGATTTTTTTGAGACGATGCGGACCTTGTTTGCACCCATCGCCGAAGAATACGAAAAAGCAAAGCGCAGCGCACGGCCGGAGGAGATCCTCCGCGCCATAGGCGCCGAGGAACAGGTATACTTTCGGCTGCTGACCGAGCACCATGACGACTGCACTTTATTTTTTTGCCGCAGCGATGGCAGCTCCGTTGAAGCCATACTGCATGAGCTGATGGATCAGAAAGCGGAACAAACGGTAGAGTTCTTTTCACATATCTATGGAAAAGCGCCAAATGCCGATGCGATCCGTCTTTTGATGGGCGCACAGTTCGGGTACTTTCGCCAGATCCTGGATCAGCACATGGAGGAAAGCAGAATGCTTACCTGCTTACAGGCGGTTCTTGATTTCACCAATGCCGGCTGGCGGCAGCTATGTGACAGTCTGAATTAAACTGGCAAAGAAAATGGGCGGAGAGACGCCCTTTTCTTACGAACTCCAGTTAGAGATAGCTAACCAGTAAAGGAGTCTACCATGAACAAATCAGTAAGACAAAAGCATTCTGCCGCCTCGTTGCTGGCAGAGCTGGGCAAACGGGCGCTGCGGCGAATACGCCCTGAGCGTCCTTGCGGCGCTGCTGGGCGTCGCCTGCTCCCTTGCGCCGTATTTCATCATCATCCGGCTCATCACCGCACTGGTAGGCGGCACGGCAGAGCTTTCCCGCTGCCTGACCCTCTGGCAGAGTGTACAAAGCGCATCGCCTATGTATCCCAGGACAACTATCTCTTTGACCTTTCGGTGATGGACAATATTCGCATGGGCAAAAAAGCGCAGCCGACGAGGAGGTCATCGATGCGGCGAAAAAATGCGGCTGCCATGCGTTCATCATGGGTCTGGAAAACGGCTATCAGACCATATGCGGCGCCTCCGGCGGCCGCCTCTCCGGCGGTGAGCGGCAGCGCATTTCCATCGCCCGGGCGATTATGAAGGACGCGCCTGTCATCATTCTGGACGAGGCCACGGCCAATGTTGGCCCGGAAAATGGAAAAGAGCTGATGGAGGCCGTCTCCGAGCTGACCCATGACAAGACCGTCATCATGATTGCCCACCGGCTGAAAACCGTGCGCAATGCCGACAGGATATTCGTTGTCGATCACGGCAAGATCGTCCAGCAGGGCACCCACGATGAGCTGGTGGCCACTGCCGGAAAATACAAGGAATTTATCGACATCCGCAAGAAAGCAGAAGGTTGGAGCCTTGCAGAATAAAAATGATCACCGGATTTGTGCCGCAGCCCCCGCACCGATCGCCTGACCGGTGCGGGGGTTGCTGCTCTCCCTATTTATTTCTTCTTTTTGTATCCGCAGTCGCAGTAAGGGCCGCCGGAGGCAAGGGTATACTGCCGCACAAAGTCGGTCACGCCGCCGGCTTCGCTCATGGTGTAGTCCAGGCGGCACAGGGCGGGAGTCAGGTCATAAAGCCCCAGCTTTTTCATCAGCACGCAGATGCCGCATTTGGTGAATCGTCCCTCATAGCCGCTGCCGTCCGGGTACTCGTAAAGCTCCATATTCCACGAGTAGGGGTTGCGGTCGGCGGCCTTCAGCGCGGCGGTGGCCTTCATGCCGGCAATGTCCTTTTCAGTGAATTTGCTTTTTCCGCTCTTGCGGCAGAACCATTTCATGGGCTTTGTCATCATGGCATTGGCGTAGTAGACCGTCAGCCGTTCCACGTCCGGGCGCTCCGGCATGGAGAGGATAAACGAGCCGATCATAGCGCAGTTGACAAGGTTCATCTTGAACCGGTCGCCCTTTTCAAACTCCGGCAATTCGGCAATGATCTCCCTGTATTTCGGCTTGGCCTTTTTCGTGATGGCTCTTGCGGCGTCTGCATCATAGCCCAGCACAGCGGTCAGCTGCTTTTGAAAGGAACCGGCAAACATCGCCCACATTCCAAAGGGCATTCCTGCGTAGTTCATTGTCTGCCTCCAAATCCGATCTTCACGATCTGCATTTTCATCCCGTTGTCCCCGATCCTTGCGAGGAATCGGAAAAAGCCGCTGACGGACGGGTCCTTCAAATCGTTGTAACCCAGCATATAGCCCCGGCTCGAAACCCGTAAACGGCTGTCCCACGCGCCGATTTCCCTGGCGGCGTCCGAAACCGCAAAATATGCGCCCACATCCTTGATTTTCGCGCTCTTAAGCCATGTTTTTGCGATCATCTTTACTGCCGTCCGGTTTGCTGCGTCAAATACCAGCACACCGCCGGGGAAGGCGTCCGCCATTTTTTGCACCAGCGCCTTGACCTGCTCCGTCAGAAAGTAATAGAACACCCCGGAGGCAAAAAACACCGCCCCGCCGGAGGCATCGACTTTGTCAAACCATGCGGTGTCCTTCAGGTCGCAGGGGATATTTTCCTCCCGCTCCCCGGCGGACAGCAGCTGCTGCCGCAAGGCAATCACATCCGGGAGGTCCAGATTGTAGATCTTGCAGCTGCCGTTGTCGCAGCTTCTCCCGGTGCTGTCCAGCCCGCAGCCCAGATTGACCACCGCCGCAGTGGGGTGCGCTTTCAGATAATCCCGCACCTCGAAGGCAAGGTCATTCTGCCGCATAGCCACCTCCAGCGCGCCAAAGCGCTGCATCAGACTGCGGGAGCTTTTCTCTGCCTCTGAAAAGTCGTAGTCGATCCGGTCGAGCAGACGAACCGCTGTTTCATCCCTGTAAAGGTTCGGGTACAGCTCCGTACACAGCTTCCGGGAATACAGC
>CAKTOF010000018.1 GCA_934589675.1 uncultured Oscillospiraceae bacterium | reverse complement strand
TAGTGGCCGAGGTCGAGGTCGGTCTCCGCGCCGTCGTCCGTGACGAAGACCTCGCCGTGCTGATACGGGCTCATCGTGCCGGGGTCCACATTGAGATAGGGATCAAACTTCTGCAGCGTGACCTTCAGGCCGCGCTGTTTGAGCAGACGGCCGAGCGAAGCGGCCGTGATGCCCTTGCCGAGGCCGGATACGACGCCGCCGGTGATAAAGATATACTTGACTGCCATGACGCGCTCTCCTTTTCCGTAACGTAAGTTCCTTTGCGTTTTTCACATTCAAGCTATTTTACCGGCTTTCTCACGCCGCGTCAAGGGAATCCGACAATTCCGGAAGGATTTTGCGAAGATTCGGCACTATGCCACATAGCCTCCGTCCTGCCGCGCAATTTCGTGGTTTATCCGTGCGCAGGGCGCCGCTTTCCGTAATTTTCTGCATCGTGCGTTATTTTTGGATGGCATCTGCAAATATTCACGCCGCTTCCACCACCTGCTCCAGTGGGTATTCTTGCGATTTTTCCGGCCACAGCTGGAGTTATGCACATTTCAACAGGTTTATCCACAGGGTGGATATTTCTGTACCAAGCCTAACAATACGCAGCGAAGGGTTAACATAAAGTTAACCGACGTAAAACGCGATCTCCTCGGGCGTCAATGTGTCAAACAGCGCAAGATCGACGGCCGTGCCGATCAGGCGCGCGATCTCGCGTACGCGCATGTCGATGTCCGTCGGCGTGACGATGAGGCCATCGGCATCCTCCGCGCCGAGCACGGCGGCGTCGATGACCGTCGGGACGCCGATGGAGACGGTCGGAACGCCGAGGCTCTCCAGGGAAAACGCCGCGCGCGAATTGCCGACGCCCGAGCCCGGCACAATGCCGGCGTCGGACAGCTGCACCGCTGCGCACAGCCGTGCCGGCTCCATGGCCGCGAGCGCGTCGATGACGATGACGCGCCCGGGCTTTGCGTGCGCAATGACGCCGCGGACAATGTCGACGCTCTCGAGCCCCGTCGTGCCCAGAACGCCCGGCGCAACGGCGCACACGGGACGCAGACTGCCGAACACGTCCGGCATCCGGCCGATCATATGGCGCGTGACGAGCAGATGCGAAAGCGCGCGCGGCCCCACGGCGTCCGGCGTGACGTCAGCGTTGCCGAGGCCGACGACGAGCACGCCCTGACCGGCCTCCGGCGCGACAAGCTCGCGCAGCTGCCCGGCCAGCACATCTGCCGCAGAGGAAAACGCATCGGGAACGCGCCGGTTAAGCGGCGTCAGGTCGACCGTCACATAGCGCCCGCGCTTTTTCCCGAGCGCCTGCTCGCCCTCCTCGTCGAGAATGTCCACAACGGTCAGCTCGACGCCGCGCGTCTGCGCCTGACGGGCGCGCACGCCGGACAGCGCGCCTGTTTCTCCGGCGGAGCGCTTCCACAGTGCGTGCGCCTCGACTGCCAAATCGGTTCGAATGCCCATGATTCCACCACCTTAAGTCCAGTTTTCCCGCTGCGGGGCGTGCTATCCGGATTTTTCCGCAAAAAAACAAAAAAGCTATTGATTTTGTAGGGGCGAGCCGCTATAATATATTCCTGCATGAGAACGTTTTGAGCTTTTCAGAATCAATCATCGCGATCGCGATTGAGGAGGTGTAACCGTGCCCAACATTAAATCTGCCAAGAAGAGAGTCGAGCTGTCGAAGATCCAGAACGAGCGCAACCGTATGGAGAAGTCCGCTCTTAAGACGAAGATCAAGAAGTTCGACGTCGCAGTGGCCTCCGGCGACCGCGAGCAGGCCGCCGCTGCTTACCAGGTTGCGATCAAAGCCATCGACCAGGGTGTGTCCAAAGGCATTCTGCACAAGAATACCGCCGCCCGCAAGAAGAGCAGCGCAACGCTCAAGATGAACGCCATGGCGTAAATCTGAAATCATCCCCTCCGATTTTTTCGGAGGGGATTTTTTTGCGCGCGGCCTGACGCCTGACGCGCCCATAAGAGCATTTCCTGCCAGCAAAAACACGCCCGGACAGAATCCGGGCGTGTTTTTTGATGCTGGCTCCCGGACAGCGCACGCTGACAGACGGCGTCTTTTCCAGAACTCAAAATCACTGGATCTTAACCAAATGGAGGAAGTGTAAAAATCAGAGATGTGTCACTTTTGCCATATCCGGATGAGACGGATCTGCGGCGGATTGCTGGATATGAAGGCGGTATTCCCGCGGCGTGCAGTCCGTAAAACGCTTGAACATCGTGATGAAGTGGTTGATGGACGGGAAGCCCGTGTCCTGTGCGATCTGGAGGATGCTCGCGTGCGTGTCGCGCAGCATCAGCTGCGCCTGAGAGATGCGGTAGCGGTTGAGATACTCGATCGGCGTTCTGACCGGCGGCGTGAAGCCGGAGCCGGGCAACGGCTATTTCGGCGCGTACCGCTGCGGCTGCCCACGCGGCTTCGGCTCGATCCTGCGCGTGGAGGGAAACCGGATCATCGTTGACGGAAAGCGCTTCAATGAGCTGCTCGGTGAGAACCTCATCGCGTTTTACAACACGTACCGCTACGGAACGTTTCCGCCCGTTCCGAACGAGGATCTGGCCTTTGAAATGACCGACGACGTCGGCATCTACTGTCTGGACTTCTTCGGCGGAGACCGCTATCAGAAGCGCCGGAGCAGATGGTACCTCAACGATGTGCTGCGCAACAACAAAAACTGCTACTGGCTCAACCTGTTCGATGTCTGGAACGGTGAGGGCAAGGTCGATCAGATCGTCATGTTCCGCCAGCCGCCCAAGGGCCCGGACGCGACGGCCGGCAACCTGAACGAGGTCAAGCTGACGAACGCACAGCGCTTTGAGCAGGCCAGCGGCTCGCGCTATGAGGACGAGAGCTGGTTTGCAGACTGAAAGGAGGACACCATGCTGATCGAACGCGACAAGATCGGATTCATCCAGAGGTTCTGGGAGGATGCGTCCAGCCCGACGGGGTATATGGTGGAATACCTGGTCGGAAGCGACCTGCGCCGCTATCCCTGCACAGAGGAATACTGGAAGCTGCATCTGTCCGATGAGTACATCTTCCCGATGATCACGGAAACGCCGCAGATCATGCTCTTTGACGAAAACGGCTATGCCTGTGGGAAGAAAAAGCCCGAGCCGGGCGTTGACTTTTACGGCGAATACGGCTTTGGCTGCCCGAAGGGCTTCGGCTATCTCTACCGGATTGAGGGCAGCAAGCTCATCATTGACGGCGACCGGTTCAACGATCTTATGGAGCATGACGGCATTGCACACTACGGTCATTATGCCATCGGCACGTTTGCGCCGATCGAGCGGGGCGAGCACATTTTTGAACTGACGGACGATCTGGCGATCTACTGCCTCGACTTCTACGGCGGCGACCGCTGCCAGAAAAAGCGCGATCTGTGGTACTTAAACGACGTGCTCAAAAATAATAAAAATTGCTACTGGCTCAACATTTATGACTTCTGGAACGGCGAGGGAAAGATCGACCAGGTCGTCATGTTCCGCCAGCCGCCCAAAGGGCCGGATGCCGCAGCCGGAAACCTCGGAGAGCGCGGCCTACGCTCAAGGAGCGCTTTCGGGAGGCGACGGGGTCGGATTACGACGACGAGGGAAAGCGCACCTGCTGAGTCAAGCGGCATAGTCTGCCGGTCGGCTGCATACACTCCCATAGAAGGATCATGGGGAGGGGCGCGGAGTGATGTGTCGGGTGGCGGATCTCCGGTGCAAGGAGGTCATCAACATCTCGGACGGGAGCCGGCTGGGGTATGCCAACGACGTGGAGTTTGATGTGCTCACCGGGCAGATCATGGCCATTGTCGTGCCGGGGCCGTGCCGGTTTTTCGGGCTTTTCGGGCGCGAGGACGACTACGTCGTCCCATGGCAGGCCATCCGGCGGGTCGGGGAGGACATCATTCTCGTCGAGGTCCGCCCGGAGCAGGTCCGCTGCCCACGGAAAAAGAAAAGCTGGCTGTAAAAATCGGCGCCGCCGCAAAAGAGCGCGGCGGCGTCTCAAGCTTGGAACACCGGGCGGAGGGGAAATGCTTCCCCTCCGCTCAAATTATATTGAAAATGGTAGAAAGAACCGCCGAAACATGATAAAATGAAACCAACAAATTGCGAAGGAAACAATCGGAAGCTGCGGAGGTGAACTTTATGTGGTTTTGGTGGTTTATGCTGATATGTGATTTGATCGTTCCGATGTGTATGGTTGTTGCAGGAAGAATGATGTGGAAGCATTGCCCGAAACAGATTAACAGGATGACAGGATACAGAACAACTCGCTCGATGAAAAATATGGACACATGGAAGTTCGCACACAACTATTTTGGGAAACTCTGGTGGAAATTGGGGTGGATCATAATGATACCATCTGTGCTGCTGCCGATTCCGTTTTACCATAGTGATCAGAATATCATTGGATATGCGGGGGTCATTCTTGTAACAATTCAATGCGTGATCATGCTTGTATCATTTTATCCGACAGAGAGAGCCTTGAAAAAACACTTCAATGATGATGGAACACCCAGATAAATGGGGGATATTCAAACTGAATTTAAAGGGATTGGCATACAAGTCCGCAAAGCGATGTGTTTATCGTCAAATGCATCGCTTTTTTTGCATTCATAACAGCATCCGATCGCCTTCGTTATTCTGCGCGATGGCATATACGGAGCGGGGAGAAGCACCGCGCTTTGGCTTGACCCGGAACCGCCGGAAATGGAGCGGATCGGCTCTATATGCGAAGCAGTCCATTTTGACTCTTTGAAAATCCGGTCGAATCGTGTATAATGAGAAAAACAGCTTTGAAAGGACGAATGCGACAGCATGAATGCATTATTTCGGCGCTCCGGAGCGCTGCGGCGCGCGGTGTGCCTGCTGCTGTGTTTTGCGGCGGTGCTGCCTCTGTGCATGGGGCTGGCCGGCGCGCGCACAATGCTCGACGACGAGCTCGACGAGATGGACAAGCAGTTCAACCTCATCCCGGACGACCTGAAGGGCCTCGACATGACCCAGCCCATCACGCGCGGCGAGATGTGCTCGATCATGCTGCTCGCCTATGAGAACGAGCGCCTTGTCGGCAAGCAGCACACGGCCAACCAGACGGACTATTTCACCGACACGGACGACCCGAAGATCTGCGCCGCGTTTGAGCTTGGCGTCGTCAACGGCTTTTCAGACGGCACGTTCCGCCCGGATGTTCCGCTCACGCGCGCGCAGTTCTGCAAGATCCTCTACAACTTCAGCCAGCTGCTCAACACGAGCTTTACTTCCGCCACGGACGATGAGCTGACCAGATTCTCCGACGGAAACAACATCTCCGAGACATATCTTGAGCCTGTCAAGACGATGGTGCACCTCGGCGTCATGCAGGGCTCGGCGAGAGGCGAACTCATGCTCGGCGAAACGGCCACGCGCAAGCAGGCGCTCGTGCTGTTCTTCCGCTATTTCAAGCGTGAGTGCGAAGCGTACGCCTCGCAGGTCGGCTCGCTGAGCGGCCCGGACGAGACGATCGACCAGTCGACGCAGGCGGCGACAGACGACATGAACGCCGTCGTGAAATTCGCCCTCGGCTACATCGGCTCGCGCTATGTCTACGGCGGCACGACGCCCAATGGATTTGACTGCTCCGGCTTTGTCAAATACGTCTACACAAGCTTTGGCTACAAGCTCAACCGCGTCGCAGCCGACCAGTATGACAACGGCGTCGCCATTGCGTCCGACAGCCTCATGCCCGGCGACCTCGTGTTCTTCTCGAACAACGGCAAGCAGTCCGGCATCTACCACGTCGGCATCTACATCGGCGACCACCAGTTCGTCCATGCGGCCAACACGAAGCGCGGCGTCGTCATCTCGTATCTCGACAGCGGCTATTATGCGCATTATTACTTCGGCGCGCGCCGGATCCTCAAGGGCTGAAGATCCGGCCGCCCGGTCAAATATTCATATCTGAGGTGTAAAATCAATGCAGTACAGCTACAAAACCAAAGGGACCTGCTCCAGCAAGATCACGTTTGACCTTGAGAACCACAAGATCCACAACGTTCAGTTCACCGGCGGCTGCTCCGGCAACACGCAGGGCGTCGCCGCCCTCGTTGAGGGCATGGACGTCGATGAGGCCATCTCCCGCATGCGCGGCATCCGCTGCGGCTCCAAGCCGACCAGCTGCCCCGACCAGCTCGCCGCCGCGCTCGAGCGGGCGAAGAGCGCGTCATAAAGAATCAGGCGCAAAAAAGGCCGCTTCCCAAATGGGAAGCGGCCTTTTGGTCTGCATTATTTCGTGACCCAGTTGCCCGTGGCAAGGCAGGACAGGTACGCATTGATAAACCCGTCGAGGTCGCCGTCCATGACGGCGTTGATGTTCGTGTTTTCGTAGCCCGTGCGCGTGTCCTTGGCGAGGGTGTAGGGCATAAAGACATAGTTGCGGATCTGGCTGCCCCACTCGATCTTCTGCTGGACGCCCTTGATGTCCGAGATCTTCTCAAGGTGCTCGCGCTCCTTGATCTCAACGAGCTTTGAGCGGAGCATCCGCATGCAGTTTTCCTTGTTCTGAAACTGGCTGCGCTCCTGCTGCGACGCGACGACGATGCCCGTCGGCTTGTGGATGAGACGGACGGCGGACGACGTCTTGTTGATGTGCTGGCCGCCGGCGCCGGACGAGCGGTAGACCTGCATCTCAATGTCTTCCTCGCGGATCTCGACCTCCACATCGTCGGCGATCTCCGGAATGACCTCCACGGCCGAGAACGACGTGTGGCGGCGCGCGGAGGCGTCGAACGGCGACACGCGCACGAGGCGGTGCACGCCGGACTCCGACTTCAAAAAGCCGTAGGCGTTCGGCCCCTCGATCATAATGTCGGCGGATTTCAGGCCGGCCTCATCGCCGTCGATGTAGTCCATGATCTGATAGGTATAGCCGTGGCGCTCGGCCCAGCGGGTGTACATGCGGTAGAGCATCTGGCACCAGTCCTGCGCCTCCGTGCCGCCCGCGCCGGCGTGGAACGACAAAAGCGCGTTGTTGCCGTCATACTCGCCGGTGAGCAGCGTCTCAAGGCGCGCCGACTCCATGTCGGCCTCCAGCTTCGCCACACCCTCGCGCACGTCGCCGAGCAGGGACTCGTCGCCCTCCTCGAGGGCCATGTCGCACATCATCATCAGGTCGTCCCAACTGGAGGCCATGTCCTCGTAGGATTTGATCTTGTTTTCCAGCTGCGATGCCTGCTTCTGCACCTTCTGCGCGCGGTCAATGTCGTCCCAGAAGCCGTCGGAGGCGATCTGTGCGTGCAGCCGCTCAAGCTCATCGCGGCATGCGTCGAGCGCGAGCGACTCCCGCAGATCCGCAAGCGCAGGCTTCATATCATTCAGCTTGATCTTGTTTTCCTCAAATTCAATCATTCCAGGCATTGTTCATTCCACTTTCTTTGGTGTTGTAATGGTATATCAAATGGATTATACAGAAAATCCTTCCGCTTGTCAAAACAAATCCGGCAGGCTTTTCAGCCTGCCGCGTCAGCGCTCGCTCTCGTGATAGTCCTCCCCTTCAAAAATGAGTTCATCGACGTCGTCTCCCGGCAGCAGGTGCGCTGCGGCATCGTTCATGTTCATATCAGGCCGCTCCTTTGGATTCAGGATATATCATTCTATGCACGATGCGCAGTTTCATGCGCATAATTTTTCCGCACACATTGACAACGTGCCTGCGTTCGGGTAAAATACTTTGGCGTGTAACTCCTGCTTCTATACGCGCCAATAGCTCAGCTGGATAGAGCGTCCCCCTCCTAAGGGGAAGGCCGGGGGTTCGAATCCCTTTTGGCGCGCCAGCTCGCCGCAAGCTCTATATTGCTTGCGGCGAGCTTTTTTGTTTCCCCAAAACTGTTTCAAGGGCTTTCGACGCTGTCATTCTGTGGTGATGTCCAATCGTCAAGATGGATTCAGAGCAGATAGAAAGCAGGATTATTTTCTGATTTACTAAAATACTCAGAAATTTTTTCGGCAAATCCGCCGGTTTTTGCGCCGTGTGCTTGCAATGGAGGAGCGCGCGTGGTATCATGAAAGCATGAAGATTACAGTATTTTTGGCCGTCATCGCCTGCCGTCTGTGCAGGCGGCTTTTGCGCCTCCTCGGCCGGGGCGGTACGGATTTTCCGGGCAGGGTCGCGTTAAAGCTCTGCCCGAAGCTGCTCGGCGTCCTCTCGCGCGGCGTGACCGTCATCCTCGTCACGGGCACGAACGGCAAGACGACGACCTCGCGCATGATCGAGCAGACGCTCATCGACGCAGACAAAAAATATTTCGCCAACAAGTCCGGCGCAAACCTGCTTTCGGGCGTCACGGCGGAGTTTGCGATGCACTCGTCCGTGACGGGCAAGTGCAGGTATGACTATGCGCTCATCGAGTCGGACGAGGCGGCATTCAAGGCCATCACGAAATATGTCGATGCAAAGCTCATCGTCGTGACGAATGTCTTCCGCGACCAGCTCGACCGTTACGGCGAGGTCACGCATACGCTGGGCAACATCCGCATCGGCATCGGCCACTGCCCGGGCACGACGCTCTGCCTGAACGCAGACGATTCGCTCACCGCGTCGCTTGCGGGCGACGTGGACAATCCCGTCGTATTCTACGGCGTGGACGTGCCCGTGTACCCCGACCGCGTGGCCGAGGTGTCCGACGCGCCGTACTGCATCCGCTGCCGCCATGAGTATGTGTACGACTACGTGACCTACGGCCACCTCGGCGGCTATCGCTGCCCGCACTGCGGCTACGCGCGGCCGAAGCCCGAGGTGTCCGTGACGCAGGTCGTCTCGTCGGACGCCGAGTGCTCGCGCGTCGTGTTCACGGAGGACGGGGAGAGCTATCCGGCGGTGATCAACCTGCCCGGCGGGTACAACATCTATAACGCGTGCGCCACGATGGCGGCCGGCCGCGTGCTGGGCTTTGACCCGGCGCTCGTCGTCCGCTCGCTCGGCAGCTTCTCGTGCGGCTTCGGACGCATGGAGAAGTTCGAGATCAGCGGAACGAGCGTGCGCATGATCCTCATCAAAAACCCGGCCGGGTGCAATCAGGTGCTCAACTTCCTGACGAACGTGTCCGAGCCGTCGCTGTTCGTCGTCTGCCTCAATGACCGCGCGCAGGACGGGCGGGACGTCAGCTGGATCTGGGACGTCGACTTTGAGCGCGTGGCCGCCATGGGCGACCGTCTCACGGGGCTCTGCGTCTCCGGCACGCGCGCGGAGGACATGGCGCTGCGCTTTAAGTATGCGGGCGTCCCGACGGAAAAGATCGCCATGTACAAAGACTACGGCGCGCTGATGGAGGCGTGCCTTGCGCAGAAGGCCCCCGTGTACATCATGCCGACGTACACGGCCATGCTCGGCCTGCGCGAGAAGATCAGCCACACCTACGGCTTCAAGGATTTCTGGGAATGAGAGGGGAGCGGACATGGAACTGAACATCTGCCATCTCTACCCGGATGTGCTCAATTTATACGGCGACCGCGGCAACGTCACCTGCATGGAGCGCCGCCTTCGCTGGCGCGGCATCGACGTGACGACGACGGGCGTCTCCGTCGGAGAGAAGCTCGACGCGTCAGAATTTGACCTCTTTTTCATCGGCGGCGGTCAGGATTTTGAGCAGGAGGTCCTGCTGGACGACCTTGCCGGCGACAAGACCGCGCAGGTGAAGTCCGCCATCGAAGACGGCAAGACGTTTCTGGCCATCTGCGGCGGCTATCAGATGCTCGGCGCGTACTACAAAACGTGGGACGGCCAGCAGTGCGACTTCATCGGCGCGCTGGATCTCTACACCATCGGCCATAAAGAGCGCATGATCGGCAATTATCTGTTCACATGCGAAGAGCTGGGCGGCTTAAAGGTCGTCGGATTTGAAAACCACTCCGGGCACACCTATCTCGGCCCGTCCGTCCGGCCGATGGGGAAAGTCCTCTCCGGCTTCGGCAATAACGGCGAGGACAAGTGCGAGGGCGCGCGGTACAACAACGTCTTTGCGACGTATTCGCACGGCTGCCTGCTGCCGAAGAACCCGATCCTGTGCGACCACATCCTCAAGACAGCACTGGAGCGCAAGTATGGCAGCGCGGAATTATCGCCGCTCGACGACCAATTTGAGACGCTCGCGCACGACGCGATGGTGCGCCGCCTGACGCAGGCGTAAAAAGAGAAAGGAAGGGAAACTATGGATCAGCTCGACCTCGATATCCTCGAATGCCTCAAGCAGAATGCGCGGATGAAGGCCTCGGACATCAGCAAGCAGATCAACCTCTCCGTCTCCTCCGTCATCGACCGCATCCACAAGCTTGAAAACTCCGGCGTCATCGTCCAGTACACAACGGTCATCGACCGCCGGAAGATCGGAAATGACATTCTTGTCATCGTCGGCATCACGCTTGAGCGGCAGAACCTTGCGCGCCACTTTGAAGAGCAGGTGCGCGACATCCCTGAGGTCGTGGACTGCTACGCCGTTGCGGGCGACTTTGACTTCCTGCTCCACCTCGCCGTGTCGTCGCACGAGGAGCTCTACGCCGCGCACCGCCGCATTCTGAACCTCGACGGCGTTTCCCAGCTCAAGAGTTTCTACGTCATCGAGACGGTCAAGCAGGACGGACACTACCGCATCAAGCCCTGATAATCCGCTCCGGTGCGCCTGACACCACCAATTTCAAAGCTGTACCCCGCTTTTCAGACGAGCATGGCAGCATGCCGCGTCAGAAAGCGGGGTGCTTTTTTTCGCTGTCTGCCGGCTGGAAACAGGCGTGCTGATAAAAGAAAAGCGCACAGCCGCTCTCCGGCTGTGCGCTCAAAATGATCGGGACAGGTCTGCTCAGATCGTCCGCGTGCAGACTTCGCGGACCTTGGCCTGCAGGGCCTTCAGGTCGTCAAACGCCTCCGGCCGCTTGCTGACGTCGCGAAGCAGGGCGGAGGGATGATAGGTCGCCATATAGTGTACGCCGTTTTTCTCCGTCCACTGACCGTGCTCGCGCGTGATGCGGAAGTCCGGCGAGATGAGCTTTTTCGCACTGATCCGGCCGAGGCAGACGACGATCTTCGGGCGGATGATGGCCATCTGCTGCTCGAGCCAACGCCAGCAGGCGCTCTGCTCGGTCTCAAGCGGATCGCGGTTTCCGGGCGGTCGGCATTTGACGATGTTGGCGATGTAGCAGCTCGTGCGGCCAAGGTCGATGATGAGCAGCATATCGTCGAGCAGCTGTCCGGCCGGGCCGACGAACGGCTCGCCGCGCAAATCTTCCTGCTGACCCGGGCCTTCGCCGATGAACATGACCTCGGCATCCTCCGGGCCGACGCCGAAGACGACGCTGTGCCGCGTTTCGCACAGCGCGCAGCTGCGGCAGTCAAGGCACTGCTCGCGCAGCACATCCAACCGGCTCATTGCTGCCCGCGCTCCTGACGCGCCTTGGCGCGGCGGCGCTTGCGGCGGCGCTGCGCGCTGACATAGACGAGAACGTACAGCAGCACCAGAAGCCCGAGCAGACCGATCAGCAGCACATACCAGTAGTTCAGGAAAAAGTTCTTCACCTGCGTGCGGAGGTAGGAGAACTCCGACCGCGGCACGTCCGCGATGGCCACGAGGTCAGCCGAGCCGAGCTCCGTGCCGTCGTAGGTGACCTTGACCGAGCCGAGCTTATCGCCGGCCGAGACGGGCGCATCTACGCCGTCGGGGCTGTCAAGCTCGACGTCCTTTTCCAGCAGATTTTCGTCATAGTCCTTCGGGAGGATCGTCGTGATGGTGCTGTCCGGCGCAACGACGACGGAGTCTGCACCCGCGGAGAAATTCACGGTGATCTGGTCGATCGTGTCGAGGTTGGACAGGACGGTCGCATAATCGAAATTGTTCAGCCCGAACTCGAGCAGGCGGCGGCTCTCCGTGAAGTTTTCGAGCTTCAGGTCGCCGTTTTCCTGCACAACGGTCGCCGCGCCGCAGACCACGCTCAGAAGATCCAGCCCGTTGCCCGACGCCGTGGTGATGAGGCAGCGGCCGGCCTGGCTGGTGTAGCCGGTCTTGACGCCGCGCGCTGTCGGCCAGTAGTAGGCGGGCGTCATGGCGTCGGAGGTCAGATAATTTGTCGTATAGAGCGTCCGCGCGTCAGACAGATTCGTGGCGGGGACGGTGTAGCTCGTCGTGGTGCAGATGGTGTAAAAATCGTCGTTTTCCAGCGCGACCATCGCAATGCGGGCAAGGTCGCGCGCCGTGGTGTAGTGGTCGTCCTCGTGTAGACCGTGCGGATTTGCAAAATGCGTGCCCGTGCAGCCGATCTCCAGCGCGCGCTCGTTCATTTTCTCCACAAACGCCTCGACGGAGCCGGAGACGTACTCGGCCACGACGTTGCAGCCGTCGTTGGCCGAGGCGAGCATGACGCAGTAGAGCAGGTTGCGCAGCGTCATCTGCTCACCGGCCTGAAGCTCGGCGCTGCTGCCATCAGGATTGAGCCCCTCGAGCGCCGCAGCCGAGACGGTGACGGTGTCGTCCAGATTTCCGTTTTCCAGTGCGAGCAGGCACGTCATGATCTTCGTGAGCGAGGCGGGATAGATTTTCTCGTCCGCGTCCTGCGCATAGAGCACGGAGTCGGAGTTGCGCTCAACGAGGATGGCGGCCTTGGCGGCAACGGAAAAATCGTCGCTTGGCGTGACGGTCACCGCCGCAAAGGCGGGCGCGGCCAGCATGAGCGCAAAAAGAAGGATCAGCAGCACGGAAATGCCGCTGCGAAGTCGTAATTTCATGATTCTCACCAAATTCTCTCCGCCGGGCGCGCGAATGCCATTGCCGCGCGCGGGCAGGATGTGTTATAATCTTAGAAAGCGTCAGGGTCTGTACCGATTATATTCAGATTCCGGCGTTCTGTCAATGTGGGGGAGGGCGCAAAGTTGAAACTCACGAGGGCGGAGGCCGCGCTCATCGCGCTCACGGCGGCTGCGTGCGTTTTCCTGCTCGGCTTTTATGCCGGCCGGAGCGGCACGCGCGGCGTCGTCACGGTGCAGACAGGCGGCCTGCGCGCACCGGCCTCGGCTGAAGTGCAGGAATCGGAAGCGGATGAGCCGCCGTCCGCCGTGCCGGACGGCACCGACGCGCCCGATGCCGCGGCAGATTTTCCGCTCGATCTCAATACCGCGTCAGCGGAGCAGCTCCAGACGCTCCCTGGGATCGGCGAGGTGCTCGCGTAGCGCATTGTGGACTTCCGGGAGGAAAACGGCCCGTTCCGCCTTGTCGACGAGATCCGGGACGTCCGCGGCATCGGCGAGGCGATCTTCGACGGGATCAAAGACTATATCACTGTGGGGTAAAGATATGAAAATTCTGATCGTGGACGACGAAGCGCTGCTCGTCAAGGGTATTCGCTTCAATCTGGAAAACGACGGCTACGAGGTCGTGACCGGATCAGACGGCCGCCAGGCCGTCGAAAAGGCGCGCGAGGGCGGCGTTGATCTCATTGTGCTCGACCTCATGATGCCGAACATGGACGGCATGGAGGCCTGCCGGCAGATCCGGCAGTTTTCCAGCGTGCCCATTATCATGCTCACCGCCAAGGCCGACGACATGGACAAGCTGATGGGCTTTGACTGCGGCGCGGACGACTATATGACAAAGCCGTTCAATATTCTTGAGCTCAAGGCGCGCATCCGCGCGCTGCTTCGCCGCGCTGCTGCCGCCGGAACGCAGGCGGCGCCCGCGCAGATCACCATCGGCCCCATCACCATCGACTCCGAACGCCGCACGGCCCGGCGCAGCGGCGAGAGCGTCGAGCTCACAGCCAAGGAATTCGAGGTCGCGGAGCTTCTGATGAAGAGCCCGGGCCGCGTGTTCAGCCGGGAGAACCTGCTCGATACCATCTGGGGACGCGATTATCAGGGCGACATCCGCACGGTGGACGTTCACATGCGCCGCCTGCGCGAAAAGCTCGAGGCCGATCCGGCGCATCCGAAATATCTCATGACGAAGTGGGGAGTCGGTTACTATTTCAGCGAGTAAGAAAAACCGCTTTCATCTGACGAGCAGCATCGTCATGCGCTATGCGGCGCTTTATATCGTGATCACGGCGCTCGTGCTCGTGTTTCTCTACGCCTACACCGGCTCGATGACGCGTACGCTCGTGTTCCGCTCGAAGGAGACGACGATGCTCAACAAGGCGCAGGTCGTGGCCAGCTCGTTTTCCGGCATGGACGCGCTGACGGAGGACGCCGTCAGTCAGGTCATGCTGCTGCTTGACGATCTGGACGCGGTGCGCACCGTTGTGACGAATGCCGAGGGGCGCGTGCTCTATGACTCGTCCGCTGCGCAGAATCTCTCGGGCGGCTATGCGCTGTTTCCGGAGATCGTCGGTGCCCTTGAGGGCAGCGACGTGTTTTACTGCACCTATCGCGGCGCGGCGTTCGTCAGCCGCGCGGCCATGCCGCTGATGTACCGCAGCAATCTCATCGGCGCAGTGTATCTGCTCGACATCGACTCCGAGCAGTCGGCGCTGGTTGAGGACCTGACGGGCAACATCGCCAGCATCTCCATTTTGCTCGCCGTGGCCGTCGCGGTCATCTCCGTTGCGTTCACGCTCATTTTCTCGGCGCGGATGCGCCGCATTCTGCACTCCATCCAGATCGTGCGCGAGGGCGAATACAGCCACAAACTCGACATCCGCGGCTCGGACGAGCTGGGGCAGCTGGCACGCGAGTTCAATCAGCTGACCGACCGCATCCAGCGCACGGAGACGATGCAGCGCCAGTTCGTCTCCGACGCCAGCCATGAGCTCAAGACGCCGCTGGCGTCCATCAAGCTGCTCTCGGACTCCATTTTGCAAAATGACATGGACATGGACACCGTGCGCGAATTCGTGCAGGACATCGGCAGCGAAGCCGACCGCTTGACGCGCATGAGCCAGAAGCTGCTCTCTCTTTCCCGGCTGGAGAGCGTGCCGGAATACCCCGATGAGCAGGAGATCGTGGCCGTGCCTGTTGTGGTCGAGCGCGTGTTTCGGATGCTCCGCCCGCTTGCGGCGCTGCACGACGTGACCATGAGCGGCGACTATGCCGAGGGCTGCACGATCCTCGCCACAGAGGATGATCTGTATCAGATCCTGTTCAACCTCGTCGAAAACGGCATCAAGTACAACCTGCCCGGCGGGAGCGTCGAGGTGTCGGTCTACCGCGACGACGAGGACGTTGTCGCCACGGTCGCCGACACGGGCGTCGGCATCCCGGACGAGGATCTTCCCAATGTATTTGACCGGTTCTACCGCGTGGACAAGGCGCGCTCGCGCAAGGGCGGCGGCTCTGGCCTCGGATTGTCCATCGTCCGTGAGATGGTCGAGCGTCACTACGGCACAGTGTCCGTCGCGCGGCGCAGCGCAACGGGCGGCAGCGTGTTCACGGTCGTTTTTCCGTGGATCGGAACGGAGGTGCAGGCCGAATGAAAAGAACGCTTGCACTGCTGCTTCTTGCGCTTTTTGCGCCGCTTCTGGCCGCCTGCGCGGGCGGCACGGAGGAGCCTGCGTCTGCGTCGGACGGGATGCTCTCATTCTACTACCGGCAGAGTGCGCTGCAATACGATTCGCAGACGGGCGTCGTAAGCTCGGAGCTGCGCGCCTTCTCGGTGGACGATCCGATCGAGAACTGGCTGCCCGTCTATCTGCGCGGCCCGGCCTCGTCGGAGCTTGCCTCGCCGTTTCCGCCCGCGGTGCGGGTGCTGGAGGCCGAGCGGGACGGCGCATGTGTGCGCGTTGTGCTCAGCGAAGCCTATGACAAGCTGGTCGGCGTTGACCGGACGATCGCAAACGCCTGCCTGACGTTCACGCTCTCACAGCTCGAGGACGTGGAGTCCGTCCGGATCGAGACGGAGGGCGACGCCGTCGGGACACAGGACGCGGCTCTTTTTACCGCGGCGGATTTTGCGGGCTTTGACTATGCGTCCGACGCCGATGAGGTCAGCCTGAGCGTCTATTATTCCGACCGCTCGTTCCGCTATCTGCTCTCGGTCACGACGCAGGTCGACTCCAGTTACGGCGACCATCTTCCGGACTATGTCATCGGCCGCCTCATCGAAGGCCCGTCGGACGACGCCATGCGCGCCGTCATGCCCGAGGGCACGCAGCTGCTGAGCAGCACGACGGACAGCGGCGTCTGCACGCTCAATTTCAACGCCGCGTTTTATGACAACCGCCCGGAGTCAGAAGCGGTCGAGCGCGTGCTCATCAACTCCATCGTGAACTCCGTGACCGGCCTGACCGGCGTCGACGCGGTGCGCTTTGAAATTGAGGGCGAGCCGGCCGGGATGTACCGCTATCTCGACCTTTCGCTTACGTATACGTTCAACGACGCGGCCGTCGGCCCCGTGCGCGAGGCCGTCAACGAGTTCGACGGGACGATCTATCTCTCTGGCGCGGATCAGGCGCATCTGGCCGCCGTTCCGGTGCGCGTGCGCCTTGGTACGGGGCAGTCGAAGGAGGAGGCGCTCATGCTGGCGCTTTTGACCGCACAGCTGCCGACCGGGCTTGACAACCCCATTCCGGCCGGGACGAAGCTGCGGTCTGTCAGTACGGACGGATCGGTCTGCCGCGTCGATCTGTCCGAGGAGTTCAAAAAAGCTGAGGACGTGGCGGCCATGCACGCGGTCGTGCTCACGCTCGCAAGCCTGCCGGATATTTCGCGCGTGCAGATCCTCGTCGAGGGCGAGCTTCGCACGTCCATCCTTCTGCCGAGCAAAGCCTGGGGCTATGCAAATCCGTAAAGATCGAAATTGCCCGGTCTGGTATGAGCCAGACCGGGCAATTTTTAGTCCTGATAGCCGAAATTTCGGATGAGGCCGACGTTGTCGCGCCAGTTTTCCTTGACCTTGACCCACGTTTCAAGGTAGACCTTCGTGCCCATGAACTTTTCCGCGTCCACGCGGGCCATGGTGCTGATCTTCTTGAGCATCGCACCGTTTTTGCCGATGATGATGCCCTTGTGGCTGGCTTTTTCGCAGTAGATCGTCGCGTCGACGTCCACGACACCGTTGTCGCGCTCGGAGAACTTCGTGATCTCGACGGCTGTGCCGTGCGGGATCTCCTTGTCGAGGCACCACAGGAGCTTTTCACGGATGATCTCGGCGATGACCTGCCGTTCGGGCTGGTCGCTCGTCATGTCGTCCGGGAAGAGCTGGGGACCAGGCTGCGCGTACTTTTCGCAGATGGTCAGAAGCTCCTCTACGCCGTCGCCGCACTTGGCGGAGATGGGGACGATCTCGGCAAAGTCATGCACCTGCGAGTACGCCGCGATGACGGACAGAAGCTCCGGCTTTTCGACGGTGTCGATCTTGTTGATGACGAGGATCGCCGGGACGTGCGCATTTTTAAGCTGCTCGATGAGCGAGGCCTCCTGCGGGCCGATGTTCGCGATGGGCTCTACGAGCAGAAGCGCGAGGTCGACGTCCGCGACGCTCTCGCGCACGACCTCGACCATATAGTCGCCCAGACGCGTGCGCGGCTTGTGGAAGCCCGGCGTGTCGAGAAAGACGAGCTGGGCGTCGCTGCGGTTGACGATGCCGCAGATACGGTTTCTCGTCGTCTGCGGCTTATTGGACACAATGGCGACTTTTTCTCCGACGAAGGCGTTCGTCAGCGTGGATTTTCCGACGTTCGGCCGGCCGACGATCGTGATCATGGCGGTTTTGTGCATCATAGTTTATTCCTCTGTATCATTTGATTTTTCGGGAAGAAAGACGATCAGCGCAGAGCCGAAAGCCCACAGGGCGAGCAGGCAGGGGAGCGCCGGATGGGAAAACGCTTCGCAAAGCCGGGCGGCATTCCCGTCGCCGCGCAGCAAGATCACGACCCACACGGCTGCGGAGAGCAGCGCCGCGGCCAGCACAGCGCCCGCGCAGGCGTCCTTCGCCGCGCCGATCCCGACGTTTTGCTCCGGGCAGAGCGCGTCGCAGACGTTCTCGATCGCCGTGTTCACAAGCTCCAGCGAGATGACAAGCGCGCAGCACACAAGCTCAATGGCCCAGTGCGCGGCGGATAGCCGCTCAAACGCGCCGGTCAGGATCACAAAGACGACGGCGCACAAATGGATGCGCAGGTTGCGCTCTGCGCGCACCGAGCGCACGATGCCGCGCCCGGCATAGCGGAAGCTGCGCGCGAGCGCGGCGAGCTTTTTCATCGCGTCAGCCCGATGGACGCGCAGATGGCGTCCTCGCGCGCGCGCATCTGCGCTTTCATCTCGCCCTCGTCGACGTGGTCATAGCCGAGCATGTGGAGGATGGAGTGGATGGTGAGATAGCCGACCTCGCGGTCAAGCGAATGGCCGTACTCCTCCGCCTGCGCTGCGGCGCGCTCAAGCGAGATGGCCATGTCGCCGAGCGGGAGCAGGCCGGTGTCGCAGTCGGTCATGAGCGGCAGCTCCAGCGGCAGCGCGCCGGGCCTGAGGTCGAACATCGGAAACGAGAGAACGTCCGTCGCGCGGTCGATGCCGCGGCCGGACCTGTTGATGGCGCGGATGCCCTCGTCGTTCGTCAAAAGGACGTTGACCTCGCAGGGGACGTACATGCCTTCGGCGGAAAGCGCCGCGGTGATGCATTTTTTGATCTGGCGGACGACCTGCGCGTTTTTCGCCACAGCGTCGTCATAGCGGATGGAGATGGAATGGGTCGGTTTCTCGTTCATTTCTTCTGTCCCTTTCTCGGCGCAGGCGAGCCCTTTCGCTCGGCCGGCTTATGTGTTTCAAAGCTGTCATAGGCCGCGATGATCTTTTGCACGAGCGCGTGGCGCACGACGTCCGCCGCCGTCAGGCGGCAGATGGCGATGTCGGCCACGCCGTCTAAAATGCGGATGGCGTCCTTCAGGCCGCAGATCTTGTCCTGCGGCAGGTCGATCTGCGTCGCGTCGCCGGTGATGACGATCTTGGAGTTGAAGCCGAGGCGCGTCAAGAACATCTTCATCTGCTCGCGCGTCGTGTTCTGTGCCTCATCCAATATGATAAAGCTGTCGTCGAGCGTGCGGCCGCGCATATAGGCCAGCGGCGCGACCTCGATGCTTCCGTGCTCTAAAAGCTTGGCGTATGTCTCCGCGCCGAGCATATCAAAAAGCGCGTCGTAGAGCGGACGGAGATACGGGTCGACCTTGTTCTGAAGGTCGCCCGGCAGAAAACCGAGCCGCTCGCCGGCCTCGACGGCCGGGCGGGTGAGGATGATGCGGTTGACCTGCTTGGCGCGGAACGCTGCGACGGCCGCGGCGACGGCGAGGTACGTCTTGCCCGTGCCGGCCGGGCCGACGGCGATGGTGACGGTGTTTGCGCCGATGGCCTTCATGTACTTCTGCTGGCCGAGCGTCTTGGCCTTGATGGGCTTGCCCTTTGCCGTGATGCACACGACGTCCTTGGCGAATTCCTGAATTTTTTCGTCCTCACCGTGCTCGACGAGGCCGACGAGGTAGCGCACCTTCTGCTCGTCGATCGTCTCGCCCTTGGCCGCGAGGGTTATGAGGCCCTCAACGGCGCGCGCGGCCTTGTCGGCGGCCTCTTCGTCGCCCGTGACCTTGAGCTCCGTGCCGCGGTTTGCCACGCGGACGCCGAAGGCGGACTCGATATAGCGCACGTTCTCGTCAAACGAGCCGAACACATCAATGATCTGCTCAATGCGCTCGGCGTTTATGGTTTTTTCAATCATCTGCATCTTCCTTGTAAAGCATGGCTGGCTGCTCGCGCGCGATCTGCTCGCTGCACTCGGCGACCATGGTCAGCTGCCAGAGAGCGCCGCTGCCTGAAAAATCGGAGCGCTGCTCCGTGATGCTCCCGCCGATGAGGCTGCCGGTGACATAGTCCTTTGCGGCCGCCTCGAGCGCGTCGCGCGCCGCGTCCGCATCCGCGGCAGCCGGGGATTCATCGTAGGCGCGGTATGTGATGCAAAGCAGCGCCGCAGGCAGCGTTTCGCCGCCCGGGAGCGTCAGCGGGATCATCTCGGTCATCTTATCACATTTTGCCCCCGGAATTCCACTGTTTGCGTAGAAATTTATCCTCCGATGGCCGAGAATGAGCGCATACTGCGTTTTTTCCTCGCCTGTGTAGGTTTTTTTCGTGTAGCTTTTCGGCATGACGACCGTGAGCTCGTGCCATGTGCGGGCGTAGACCTCGGCCATTGCATGGGTGAAGTGGACGCCGTTCGTGCGCTCGAGGCAGCCGGTGACGAGCAGCTCGCCGCGCAGCACCGTCTGGCCGGACTTTACGACGGCGTCGCCGGAGTAGACCTGCATCTCCGTTATGATCCCCGTGCGCGCGGCGACGATGTTGACGGCGCCGCGCCGCGTAGCGATCTCGGGCGCCTCCACGCGCTCGTGTATGAGCACCGTCGCCCGGCCGCCTGAGCGGTTGACGGCGATCCACTCGAGCTGCGGAAGCAGGGCGAGCATACGGTTTTTTATGGTTTGGATGTCGATGCTCGGCCCCCAGGTGCCAAAGCCGACGCCGATGGACTCAAGCGCGCGCAGTACCTGCTCCTCGTGCAGCGATTCGCACCCGACGACGTCGAGCGTCCAGATAAACTGCGGCAGGACGCACAGCGCCGCGATGACCGCAGCGAGCGCAAGCGCAATGGCCGCGCGGTAGCGCAGGCCGGATAAAAGCTGCGCCGCGCCCGCCCGCTTTATGACCTCGCAGGAGCATTGCGCCCGCGCGGCCTCGGCCGCGGCGCGCGGCTCGTCGCGGCGGCAGACGCGGACGGTGTAGGTGAAATCATCGATGCGCTCGGGTCTGCGGAACCCGATGCGGCGCGAGGCAAGCCGGCCGAGGCATTCCTCCGGAGCCGCGCCCGTCAGGCGAAGCGTCGTCTCGCCCCGGAAAAAGCGGATGACGGCGCTCATAGAGAAAACTCCAGCGCGACGGCTGCGACGCGGCCGGTCAGCGCGATCTGCGCGCGGTTCATACGCCGGATGGAAAGACCGCTGCCCGTTACGCGCACGATGCCGCCGTGCACGCGGATGCAGACCTCATCCGGCGAAAAATGCGCAATGCCGCGGTGCTGCTCAATGACGGCCTCGCTGCAGCCGGTCAGCTCGACGCGCGGCACGCCCGCAATGAGATCTGCCGGCAGATCGAGCGCGCCGGATAGCCGCACCAGCTCCCCTCGGAGCGTTTTTTTCGCCATGGCGCCACCTCCTTTTCGGTTATTTCTATGCCGGACACGCAAGATACTTGCCGGCGGCGCATAGCTTTTTCCGGGAGGCGATGAAGCAATGGCACGGATCCTGAAAAACAGGCGGCTTGTAGACGTTCTGACAGCGCTCGGTCTGCTGGGCGCCATCGCTGCGCTGCTCATCTACCCGGCCGAGGCCGTCGCGGCGGCGAAAAGCGGGCTTGCGCTGTGCGGGAACGTCATCATCCCGTCGCTGTTTCCGTTTTTTGTGCTCTCGTCGCTGTGCGTGGAGCTTGGGCTGATCCGCTATCTCGGGCGGGCGCTCGAGCCGGTCATGGAGCCGCTGTTCGGCGTGGGCGGGGCGTGTTCGGCCGCGTTCGCGCTCGGCATCATCGGCGGCTATCCCGTCGGCGCGCGCACGGCCATTGCGCTGTATGATAAGGGCTGCTGCACAAAGCGGGAGGCTGAGCGGCTGCTTGCGTTCTGCAACAACTCCGGCCCTGCGTTTATCCTCGGCGTCGTCGGCGCCGGCGTGTTCGGCTCGTCGCGCGTCGGCGTTGTGCTCTATTTGACGCACGTCGCCTCGTCTGTGCTCGTCGGCGCGCTGTTTCGGATCGCTGCGGGAAAAAAAGCCGGCGGCGGCAGCGGACGGGCGCAGACGCGCGCGCGAATGCCGTTTCCTGCGGCCTTTACAGCAAGCGTGAAGGACGCATTTTCCTCCGTGCTGTCCATCTGCGGCTTCGTCATCTTTTTTACGGTCGTCATCCGCATCGCGTTTTTGTCCGGCGCCATGAGCGCGCTGTCCGGCGCGCTCGGCACGCTGCTGCGGCCGCTCGGCTTCGGGCCGGAGTGGGCGGAGAAGCTGCTCATCGGCGCCATCGAGATGTCGTCGGGCGTCTGGAGCCTGCAATCTGCGTCCGGGACGCTGACGGGGAAAATGGCCATGGCGGCGTTCATCCTCGGCTGGGCCGGCGTGAGCGTTCACTGCCAGGTGCTCTCGTTCATCGGCGCGTCGGGGCTGTCCACGCGGCCGTATCTGCTCGGCAAGCTCCTCCACGGCGCCGTATCTGCCGCGCTCACGGCCGCGGTCTGCCGCGCGATCCCGCTCGAGACGTCGGCAACGGGCTACTATGCCAGCCGCGTCGCCGCCATCGCGCAGATGGATTTTCCCACAGTGCTCCGCGCAAGTCTTACGGCGTGCGCGCTCATTTTGCTGCTGCTTTTTTCGTGCGCGGCGCTCTATCGCAAAAACGCGCTGGAAAAGCGCGCCCGGCTATAGTATAATAGCGGAAAAGGAGGGATGACCATGCTCTTCCGCAAGGACATCGACCGCTTCTGCGCCTACTGCGCGCATGCGGGCACGGCGGGGAAGGACCGCATGATCTGCGCCCGGCGCGGCATCGTCTCGCCGCAGGATCAGTGCCGTGCGTTTACCTATGACCCGCTCAAGCGGATGCCGCACCGTCCCAAATCGCCGGATTTTTCCGCGCTGGACGAGCGCGACTATTCGCTTTAAGGCAGGATTTTTCTCGCATACCGCGCGTTGGACGCGGCCATGCTAAGCCCGGAGGGATCGAGCATGGACGAGGATGCTTTCTGGGTCGCGTTCACGCAGACCGGCGCGCCGGAGGACTATCTGCGCTATTGCCGCGCCCGGCGGGAAAAGGAGGAGCGGGCGGCCGCGCCTGTCACGGTGTGACGGCCCGTACATAGCCATGTACATGAAAACGGACGGCCTCGTCCTGCGCGAGGTCGATTATCAGGAAGCCGACCGCATTCTTACGGTGCTCACGCGCGACTACGGCAAGCTGACGCTGCGCGCCCGCGGTGTACGCAAGACGAAGGGCACGCTCAAAAGCGCGTGCCAGCTGCTGACGTTTTCCGAGTTCACGATCTCGGAAAAGCGCGGCTACTGCACGATCTCTGAGGCCGAACCGATCGAGATGTTCACCGCCCTGCGCAGCGACCTAGAGCGCCTGTCGCTCGGGTCGTATTTTGCGCAGGTGGCCGAGACGGTCGCCATGGAGGGCGAGCCGAACGGCGAGCTTTTGTCGCTGACGCTCAACGCGCTCTACGCTCTCGCGAAGCTCTCGCGGCCGCAGAGGCTCGTCAAGGCGGGCTTTGAGCTGCGCGCAGCGTGCATTCTGGGCTACGAGCCTGACCTTTCCGGCTGCGCCGGGTGCGGAGAAGGCGCGCCGGCGCGGCTTTTGCTGCGCGAGGGCGTGCTTTTGTGCGAGGACTGTGCCAAACGTGAGACCGGCTCGATCCGTATGCCCGTGAGCGCCGGCGTGCTCGCGGCGCTGCGGTATCTTGTCTCGTGCCCGCCGGAGCGGCTCTACAGCTTCCGCCTGCCGGAGGCCGAGCTTGCGGCGCTTTCGGCCATCACGGAGAGCTATCTGCTCACGCAGCTTGAGCGCGGCTTCTCCGCGCTCGATTTTTACAAAAGCCTATTCATCTGAATCTGGAGTTTTAGGATATGACAGAACTTTACGAAAAATCCATCCGGACACTGGAGCTTGACCGCGTCCTGGAAATGCTCGCCGCACAGGCGGTGAGCGAGGAGGGCAAGGCGCGATGCCTCGCCCGCCGGCCTGAGACGAACGCAGACGACGTACGCGACGCGCTCGCGCAGACGACGGCTGCCTGCCGGCTCATCACGCTCAAGGGCTCGCCGACGTTTCACGACGTCAAGGAGGTCGCCGCGTCGCTCGACCGCGCCGACCGCGGCGGCAGCCTGTCCACCGTTGAGCTGCTGCGCGTGGCGGGCGTGCTCCGCGCGGCGCGCAGCGTCAAGAATTACGCCGACACGGACGCGCAGGACTCGTGCCTCGACCCGCTGTTCTTTTCCCTGAATGCCAACCGGCACCTGGAAGACCGCATCACCAATTCCATCTTAAGTGAGGACGAGATCGCCGACGCGGCCAGCCATGAGCTGGCCGACATCCGCCGCCACATGCGCATCCAGAGCGCGAAGGCACGCGAGAGCCTGCAGAGGATCATCTCCTCGCCGACGTATGCGAAATTTTTGCAGGAGCCGATCATCACGATGCGCGACGGGCGCTACGTCGTCCCTGTCAAGGCTGAGTGCAAGGGCTCCATCCCCGGCCTTGTGCACGACGTGTCGTCGTCGGGCAGTACATTTTTCATCGAGCCGATGCAGTCGGTCAACGCCAACAACGAGCTGCGCGAGCTGCTGCTGCGAGAGCAGAAGGAAATTGAGCGCATCCTCTCCGAGCTGTCGGCCGAGGCCGCCGCGCATAAGGACGACATCACCAGCGATTACGAGATCTTAGTCGAGCTCGACACCATCTTCGCCCGCGC
This sequence comes from uncultured Oscillospiraceae bacterium, assembly GCA_934589675.1. Lineage (GTDB taxonomy): Bacteria > Bacillota > Clostridia > Oscillospirales > Oscillospiraceae > CAKTOF01. The sequence continues at coordinate 26,100 of CAKTOF010000018.1, read as the reverse complement.
GAAGCTCTCGTTCCGGATGAACGCCATCGAGCCGGAGCTGCGCACGGACGGGCAGCTGGAGCTAAAGCGCGCGCGCCATCCGCTCATTGACCCGAAAAAGGCCGTCCCGATCACGGTGCGGCTTGGAAGCGACTTCGACACGCTCGTCATCACCGGCCCGAACACGGGCGGCAAGACCGTCACGCTCAAAACGCTCGGCCTTATGACGCTCATGGCCGAGTGCGGTCTGCACCTGCCCGTTGACGACGGCAGCTCCGTCAACGTCTTTGAGACCGTCTACGCCGACATCGGCGACGAGCAGTCCATCGAGCAGTCGCTGTCCACGTTCTCGGCGCATATGAAAAACATCACGCGCATCGTCGACGCGTGCGACCGCGACTCGCTCGTGCTCTTCGACGAGCTCGGCGCCGGCACCGATCCGGCCGAGGGCGCGGCGCTGGCCATCGCGGTCATCGAATTCTGCCGCCAGATGGGCGCACGCGTCGCCGCGACGACGCATTATGCCGAGCTGAAGGTCTACGCCATGCGCGAAAAGGGCGTCATCAACGCCTCATGCGAGTTCGACGTCGAGACGCTCCAGCCGACCTACCGCCTGCTCATCGGCGTGCCGGGCAAGTCGAATGCGTTTGCCATCGCGCAGAAGCTCGGCCTCAGCGAGGACGTCATCAAAAAAGCGCGCAGCCTCGTCGGCCAGAACGACCTTGATTTTGAAGAGGTCTTGAGCCAGCTCGAGGCGCAGCGTCAGGCCATGGAGCAGGCGCGCGCCGAGGCGGAGAAGCTGCGCCTCGAGACGCAGCAGAACAAGAAAAAATCCGACGAATACTACGCCGAGATCCAGCGCGAGCGCGAAAAGGCCGTCGAAAAGGCGAGGGCGGAGGCGCAGCGCATCCTCGACGAGGCGCGCGCGACGGCAAACTCCGTCTACGACGAGCTCAAGGCGCTGCGCAAGCAGATGCACGACGCAGCCGACGCCCAGGGCGTCAACGAGCGCCAGGCCGAGCTGCGCCGCAGCCTGAACGAAGCAGAGAGCCGTCTCGCACCCGTCAAAAAGCAGGAGTCCCGCCCCGCGCCGAGCCGCGCGCCGCGCGCGGGCGACACGGTCGAGCTTTTGAAGCTCGGCACGAAGGCGACGGTGCTCTCCGTCAACAAGGACGGCTCGCTCGAGCTTCAGGCCGGCATCATGAAGGTCACGGCCAAGCCCGAGGAGGTCTATCTGCTGGAAAACGAGCAGCAGAAACAGGTGAAGAAATTCATCCGCGAGCAGACGCGGCAGATGCGCTCGGCTCCCGTCTCGCCGGAGCTCGACGTGCGCGGCATGACCGTCGACGAGGCCATCGGTGTGCTGGACATTTTCCTCGACAACGCCATGATGGCAAACCTTCCGAGCGTGCGCATCATCCACGGAAAGGGCACGGGCGCGCTGCGCCGCGGCATCACGGAGCACCTGAAGCGCCGCAAGGGGATCAAGGATTTCCGCCTTGGCGTTTATGGCGAGGGAGAGGACGGCGTCACCATCATTTCTCTGGCAAATTGACGATTGCAAGGGTTTTTGGAATCTGCTATACTTGTTATAATGACAGAAAGGGAGTGTCTGCGATGTACAGCAAGGAAGGCATCGTTCGCAATGAAACCGGCCTGCACAACACGGCCGCGGCCATTTTCATTCAAAAAGCCAATGAGTTTTCGTCCCAGATCTGGGTCGAGGTGGAAGAGCGCCGCGTGAACGCGAAGAGCCTGCTCGGCCTGCTCTCGCTCGGCGTCATGCAGGGGACGCGCGTGCGCATCTCGGCAGAGGGCCCGGATGAAAAAGAGGCGGTCGACGCACTTGTCGATCAGCTTTCGGTCGCCGTTCTCGACTGAGCACAGATACCGCAGCCGCAAGCCCGAGGGGGTCTCCTTTTGGGCTTGCGGCTTTTTTTAGGAGTGCGCCATGACATTTGAAGAGCTGCGCGACCGCGCGCATACGCTGCCGCTTGCGCCGGGCGTGTATATCATGATGGACAAGACCGGGCAGGTTATCTATGTCGGAAAGGCAAAAAAACTTAAAAACCGTGTGAGCCAGTATTTTCAGGATTCGTCTGCCCACACGCCGAAAACGCGCAAGATGGTCTCGAAGATCGACTCGTTTGACGTTATCATCGCCGCGTCGGAATTCGAGGCGCTCGTGCTCGAGTGCTCGCTCATCAAGCGGCATATGCCGAAGTACAACATCCTGCTCAAGGATGACAAGGGCTATCCGTATATCCGGGTCGATCTGCGTGAAGACTATCCGAAGCTTACGATGGTCAGCCGGACGCAGAGCGACGGCGCGCAGTATTTCGGCCCCTACGGCGGCCGCGGCATGACGCACAGCGCCATCGACACGATACTGCGCACGTTCCGCCTTCCCATGTGCGCGAAGGTTTTTCCGCGCGATCAGGGCAAGGACCGGCCGTGCCTCAATCACCAGATGGGCCTTTGCGATGCGTGGTGCCAGCATTCCATGAAGCAGGCGGACTACCACACGCGCATGGAGCAGGCCGTGCGGATCTTACAGGGGCAGTACCGCGCCGTGGCCGACGAGCTGCGATTGCAGATGGAGCAGGCGTCTGAAGAGCTGCGCTTTGAGCAGGCCGCTGAGCTGCGCGACCGGCTGCGCGCCATCGAGGCGCTCGGCCAGAAGCAGCTCGTCACGGCCGCGACGATGGCCGACACGGACGCCATCGGATTTTTCCAGAGCGAGGCAAAGGCATGCTTCGCCGTTTTGCACTACGTCGGCGGCAATCTGCTCGACAAGGACTATGAGATCTTCGAGCCCGGCGAGAGCGAGGCGGACGCCGTCTCGTCGCTTTTAAAGCAGTATTATCTCTCGCGCGGCAGCGCGCCGAAGAACATCCTGCTGCCGTGTGAGATCGACGACCGGGAGGCGTTCGAGCAGCTGCTCACGCAGCAGCAGGCGCGGCGCATCCGCATCCGCGTGCCGCAGCGCGGCGACGGCGTCCAGCTTGTCGCGCGCGCAAACGCCAACGCACGCGAGGAGGCCGAGCGCGTCACGACGCGCGAAGAGCGCCTGTCCGGCGCGCTGACGATGCTCGGCGCGATGCTCGGCTGCGAGGCGCCTGCGCGCATCGAATCGTACGACATCTCCCATACGGCCGGCACGGACATCGTCGCGTCCATGGTTGTCTTTCAGAACGGCCGCCCGCTCAAGCGGGACTACAAGCACTTCAAGCTCGAAAATATGGCAGGTCAGGACGACTACGCCGCCATGCATCAGGTGCTCACCCGCCGGTTCCGGCATTATCTCGCCGGCGATGCGGGCTTTGACGCGCGGCCGGATCTGCTGCTCATCGACGGCGGCCTCGCGCACGCCAATACGGCGGTCGACGCGCTCTCGGAGCTTGGCCTTTCCATCCGCACCGTCGGCATGGTGAAGGACAACCGCCACCGCACGCGCGCGCTCATCACGCCGGACGGACAGGAGATCGGCATCGCGGCCACGCCGGCCGTGTTTGCCCTCGTCGGCCGCATCCAGGAGGAGACGCACCGCTTCGCCATCGAATACCACCGCAAGCTGCGCGCAAAGCGCATGAAGGCGTCCGAGCTGGACAGCATCCCCGGCGTCGGTGACAAGCGAAAGGCCGCGCTGCTGCGCCACTTCCGCTCCATCGCGGCCATGAAGGCCGCGAGCGTAGAAGAGCTATCCGCCGTCGTTCCGAAAAACGCGGCGCAGGCGGTCTATGACCATTTCCACAGCAAAAAGGAGGAATCCCCATGCGAGTGATCTCCGGCAGCGCGCGCGGCGTGCGCCTTTTGACGCCGGACGGCCTCAACACCCGCCCGACGGCCGACCGTGTGAAGGAGGGCGTGTTTTCCGCGCTCCAGTTTGACCTTCCGGGCCGCCATGTGCTCGATCTGTTTGCCGGCACGGGCCAGCTCGGCATCGAGGCGCTCAGCCGCGGCGCGGCCGAGTGTGTGTTTGTCGACGCGGCGGAGCCGGCTGTAAAGCTCGTGCGCGAAAACCTGAAAAGAGCGAAGCTCTCCGACCGGGCAGCGGTCGTCCGTGCGCAGTTCGACGCGTATCTCCGCTCGTGCGGGCGGAAGTTTGATCTCATCTTGCTCGATCCGCCGTACAAAGAAAATTATCTGGAAATGAGCCTGCACATCATATCGGAAATTGACATTTTGTCGGATGGTGGTATAATTGTCTGCGAAAGACCGGCTGAAAAGCAGCTAGACTGTGATTTTGACGGCTCGATGCGTTCGAAGGACTATCGCTACGGCAAGACGTTCGTCACGATATTCCGGAAGGACTGACAACGGAGGAATCCCATGAAAGTTGCGATTTACCCGGGCAGCTTCGACCCGGTCACGCTCGGCCACCTGAACATCATTGAGCGCGCGGCGCAGATCTTCGACAAGCTCATCGTGTGCGTGATGGTCAACTCGGAAAAGCACCCCATGTTCTCCGCGGACGAGCGCGTGGCGCTCATCGAGCGCGTGACCGAGCATCTGCCGAACGTCTCGGCCGAGACGTACTGCGGCCTTCTTGCCGACTATGCGCGCGAGAAGGGGAGCTGCGTCATCGTCAAGGGCCTGCGCGCCATCACGGACTTCGAGGCGGAGTTCCAGATGGCCATCATCAACCGCAAACTCTATCCCGGCCTCGACACGATGTTCCTGACGGCCGAAAACCGCTATATGTACTTAAGCTCCAGCGCCGTGAAGGAGATCGGACGCTACAATGCCGACCCGAAGGGTTTCCTCCCGGCCGCCATCATCCCCGATTTCCAGAAGCGTATTTCAGAGAAACGATAACACAGGAGGTTCACCATGGCGAACAGTGTAGAAGACGTCCTCAGCACGTTGTATGAACTCATTCAGGACGCGTGGAGCCTGCCGCTCGGCGCAGATAAGTGCGTCGTCGAACGCGACAAGGTGCTTGACTTGCTCGACGAGATGTCGAATCAGATGCCGGGTGAGCTCAAGCAGGCCAAGACGATCGTGGAGTCCCGCAACGAGGTCATCACGAACGCCAAGCGCGAGGCGGAGAACATCCGCCGCCAGGCCGAGCAGCGCGCCAAGCAGATGATCTCGCAGGAAGAGGTCTACCAGCAGGCAAAGCAGCAGGCCGCCGACATGATCCGCGACGCGCAGGACAAGATCAAAGAGCTCCGCAAGGTCACCAACGAGTACGTCGACGACGCGCTCCGCCGCACGGAGGAGGCCATCACCGGCGCCCTCGGCGACATTAAAGATTCGCGTACGAAGTTCCGCGCGCTCACCAACCCGCAGGCCAAGCCGGCCTCGCCCATCATTGAGGACATCTGAAATTGCACATTGCCGCGCAGCGACCTGCTGCGCGGTTTTTGCATATTTTGTCGAACCAGTCAACAGGCCTGTTAAATTTCGGGACAAATTTGATTAAACCGATATTTACTCTTCAATTAAAATCGCGTATACTATTCCTGTATACGCCAAGGGCAACATACCCTTGTACCATTTTCAATTTCTGAGGTGATTGACTTATGGCAGAGCATCAGTTCCAGAAGGTGCTCGTGGCAAACCGCGGCGAAATCGCGATCCGCATTTTCCGCGCCTGCTACGATCTGAGCCTTCACACCGTTGCGATGTATTCCAACGAGGATACGTACAGCCTGTTCCGCACCCGCGCCGACGAGTCTTATCTGATCGGCGAAAACAAGAGCCCGCTGAGCGCCTATCTGGACATTGAGCCGATCATTGATCTGGCCAAGCGCCGCGGCGTGGACGCCATCCACCCCGGCTACGGCTTCCTGTCGGAGAACGCCGACTTTGCCCGCGCCTGCGAAGCGGCAGGCATCACCTTCATCGGGCCTCCGTCCGACGTGCTTGCGCAGATGGGCGACAAGCTCAACGCCAAGGCCATCGCGCAGCGCTGCGGCGTGCCGACCATCCCGGGCTCCGACCGTCCGCTGCGCGACGCGGATGAGGCGCTCGAGAAGGCCATCAGCTACGGCTTTCCGGTCATCCTGAAGGCGGCGGCCGGCGGCGGCGGCCGCGGCATGCGCCGCTGCGACATGCCCGACGAGGTCAAGCCCGCCTTCGAGCTCGTCAAGAACGAGGCGAAAAAGGCCTTCGGAAACGACGATATCTTCATCGAGAAATACCTTGTCGAGCCGAAGCACATCGAGGTGCAGATCCTCGCCGATCAGTACGGCCACGTCTATCACCTCGGCGAGCGCGACTGCTCGCTCCAGCGCCGCTACCAGAAGGTCGTCGAGTTTGCGCCGGCGTTCTCCGTTCCGGAGTCTGTGCGGCAGGAGCTCTATGACGACGCGGTTAAGATCGCAAAAGAGGTCGGCTACGTCAACGCCGGCACGGTCGAGTTCCTCGTCGACAAGCAGGGCAATCACTACTTTATCGAGATGAACCCGCGCATCCAGGTCGAGCACACCGTCACCGAGATGGTCACGGGCATCGACCTTGTGCGCGCGCAGATCCTCATCGCGGAGGGGCACCCGCTCTCGTTTGCGCCCATCGGCCTGAACAGTCAGGACGATCTGAAAATGAACGGCTTTGCGATCCAGTGCCGTGTTACGACGGAGGATCCGACGAACAACTTCGCGCCCGACACCGGCAAGATCACGGCCTACCGCACCGGCGGCGGCTTCGGCGTCCGTCTCGACGGCGGCAACGCCACGGCCGGAACGGTCATCTCGCCGTATTACGACTCGCTTCTCGTCAAGGTCACGAGCTGGGACAACACGTTCGTCGGCGTCTGCCACAAGGCTGCCCGCGCCATCTCCGAGGTGCACATCCGCGGCGTCAAGACGAACATCCCGTTCATCACGAACATCCTGCTCCACCCGAAGTTCGAGGCCGGCCAGTGCCACACGAAGTTCATCGACGAGACGCCGGAGCTCTTCGAGATCGAAAACTCCCGCGACCGCGCCACGCGCGTGCTCAAATACATCGCCAACATTCAGGTCAACGACCCGAACGCGGAGCGTCATCAGTACGACACGCCGCGCTTCCCGGATGTGGAAGGCGAGATCAAGCCGGGTCTGAAGCAGCTGCTCGACAGCAAGGGCCCCGACGCCGTCAAGCAGTGGGTGCTCGACCAGAAGAAGCTGCTCATCTGCGACACGACGATGCGCGACGCGCACCAGAGCCTGCTCTCGACCCGTATGCGCACGCGCGATATGCTCAAGGGCGCCGACGGCACGGCGCGCATTCTGGCCGACTGCTTCTCGCTCGAGATGTGGGGCGGCGCGACGTTCGACGTCGCCTACCGCTACCTGCACGAGTCGCCGTGGGAGCGCCTTGACCTGCTGCGCGAGAAGATCCCGAACGTCCTGTTCCAGATGCTGCTTCGCGGCTCGAACCTCGTAGGCTATACGAACTATCCGGACAACCTCGTGCGCGAATTTGTCAAGGAGGCCGCCCGCAGCGGCATCGACGTCTTCCGCGTGTTCGACAGCCTGAACTGGATCCCGGGCATGGAGATCGCCATGGACGAGGTTCTCAAGCAGGATAAGATCTGCCAGGCCACCGTCTGCTACACGGGCGACATCCTCGACCCGAAGCGCGATAAATATACGCTTGAATATTATGTCAAGATGGCCAAAGAGCTGGAAAAGCGCGGCGCGCATATGCTTGCCATCAAGGATATGTCGGGTCTTCTCAAGCCGTATGCGGCCAAGAAGCTCGTCTCGACGCTCAAGCAGGAGATCGGCATCCCGATCCAGCTGCACACGCACGACACGACAGCCAACCAGGTCGCCACGCTGCTCATGGCGGCCGAGGCCGGCGTTGACGTCGTCGATACGGCCAACGCGGCGATGTCCAGCCTCACGAGCCAGCCGAGCATGAACGCCGTCGTCGCCGCCCTGCAGGGTCAGGAGCGCGACACGGGGCTCGACCTCGCCGGCATCCAGAAGCTGACCGACTACTGGGCCGACGTGCGGCTTCGCTACGAGAAGTTCGATCACGGCCTGAAGAATCCCGTCACCGATATCTACCGCTACGAGATCCCCGGCGGCCAGTACACGAATCTGCAGCCGCAGGTCATCTCGCTCGGCCTCGGCTCCCGCTTTGAAGAGGTCAAGGAGATGTACCGCAAGGTCAACGACATGCTCGGCGACATCGTCAAGGTCACGCCGTCGAGCAAGATGGTCGGCGATCTGGCCATCTTCATGGTGCAGAACGACCTGACGCCGGAGAACATCGTGCAGAAGGGCGAGGCTCTTACGTTCCCGGACTCCGTCGTCAGCTACTTCAAGGGCATGATGGGCCAGCCGGCATGGGGCTTCCCGGAGGATCTGCAGCGCGTGGTGCTCAAGGGCGAAAAGCCGATCACCTGCCGCCCGGGCGAAATGCTCGAGCCGATCGACTTCGAGGCCGCCAAGCGCGAGTGCGACAAGTTCCATCCCGGCGCCGGCATCCGCACGGCCGTTGCATGGTGCATGTACCCGAAGGTCGTCGAGGAGTACTGGCGTCATCATCAGGAGTATGGCTATATCATGCGCATGGGCAGCCATGTCTTCTTCAACGGCATGGCCGTTGGCGAGACGAACAAGATCAACATCGAAGACGGTAAGACGCTTGTCATCAAGTACCTCGGCCTCGGCGACCTCAACGAGGACGGCACGCGTCAGGTGCAGTTCGAGCTCAACGGTATGCGCCGCGAGGTCGCCGTGCCCGATCCGACCGCGTCTGTCACCGTCAAGCCCGTCAAGCTGGCTGACCCGGAGGACAAGAGCCAGACCGGCGCGTCCATCCCCGGCATGGTCAGCAAGGTCAGCGTCAAGCCGGGCGACAAGGTCAAGGAGAATCAGGTCGTCGCCGTCATCGAGGCCATGAAGATGGAGACGAGCGTCGTCGCCCGCATGGACGGCACCGTCGACGAGGTTCTCATCAAAGAGGGCGACAACGTCAAGGCCGGCGAGCTGCTCATCACCGTGAAATAATTGACAAACGGCAGCTTTTCGTGTATCATCGGATCATTCATCATACCGCTCAAACGCGCAGATGGGGAGGAGTACGCACATCCCTGACAGCATCAGAGACGGAGCGCCCGGTGCAAGCTCCGGCAGGGAAGCGGAAGGTCGCCTCAGAGCGTCCGGCGCATGGCAGTAGCCGCAAGCCGAGACGGGTCCTCCCGTTACAGAGGTCAAAGCCCCAAACCGGGGGAACTCAGGTGGTACCGCGAAAGAAAAGTTTTCGCCCTGAGCAGAGCATTGCTCTGCTCAGGGCGTTATTTTTTTAGGAGTGAAGCAAATGGCAAGAGAATTACCGAAGACGTACGACCCCAAGCAGGTCGAAACAGAGCGCTACGCCATGTGGGAAGAGCGCGGCTATTTCCACACGGAGGCCGATCCCGATAAAAAGCCGTTCACCATCGTCATGCCGCCCCCGAACGTCACGGGTCAGCTGCACATGGGCCACGCGATGGACTGCACGCTGCAGGACATCCTTATCCGCTTCAAGCGGATGCAGGGCTACAGCGCCCTGTGGGTGCCGGGCGTTGACCACGCCGGCATCGCCACGCAGATCAAGGTTGAAGAAGAGCTGCGCAAGGAGGGGCTGACGCGCTACGACCTCGGCCGCGAGAAGTTTTTAGACCGCGTCTGGGCGTGGAAAAAGACATACGGCGACCGCATCGTCGAGCAGCAGAAGTCGCTCGGCGTCTCGTGCGACTGGGAGCGCGCGCGCTTTACGATGGACGAGGGCTGCTCGAAGGCCGTGCGCGAGGTGTTCGTCCGCCTTTACGAGAAAGGACTCATCTATAAGGGCAGCCGCATCATCAACTGGTGCCCGCACTGCGTGACGGCGCTCTCCGACGCCGAGGTCGAGTATCAGGACAAGCCCGGCAAGCTGTGGCACCTGCGCTACCCGGTCAAGGACTCGGACGAGTATGTCGTCGTCGCGACGACGCGCCCGGAGACGATGCTCGGCGACTCCGGCGTCGCCGTCAACCCGAACGACGCGCGCTATGCGCACCTTGTCGGCAAGACGTGCATCCTGCCGCTCGTCGGCCGCGAGATGCCCATCGTCGCCGACGACTATGTCGACATGGAATTCGGCACGGGCTGCGTCAAGATGACGCCCGCGCACGACCCGAACGACTTTGAGGTCGGCCTGCGCCACAACCTCGAGGTTATCCGCGTGCTCGACGACAACGGCTGCGTCAACGCCCTCGGCGGCAGATACGCCGGGCTCGACCGCTACGACGCCCGCCGCGAGATCCTTAAGGATCTTGAAGAGCAGGGCTACCTTGTGAAGGTCGAGGAGCACCAGCACAACGTCGGCACCTGCTACCGCTGCCACAACGACGTTGAGCCGATCATTTCGGCGCAGTGGTTTGTCAAGATGAAGCCGCTGGCTGAGGAGGCCATCCGCGTCGTCAAGGACGGCGAGACGAAGTTCGTGCCCGACCGCTTCTCCAAGACGTACCTCAACTGGATGGAGAACGTGCGCGACTGGTGCATCTCGCGCCAGCTCTGGTGGGGCCACCAGATCCCGGCCTGGACGTGCGCCGACTGCGGCCATATCACCGTCGCGCGCGAGGACCCGACGGAGTGCGAGTGCTGCCACAGCAAAAGCGTCGAGCGCGACCCCGACGTGCTCGACACATGGTTCTCCTCCGCGCTCTGGCCGTTCGAGACGCTTGGCTGGCCGGACAAAACGGCGGATCTTGACTATTTCTACCCGACGGACGTGCTCGTCACGGGCTATGACATCATCTTCTTCTGGGTCGCCCGCATGATCTTCTCCGGCTGCGAGCATACGGGCAAAACGCCGTTCCACACCGTGCTCATCCACGGTCTTGTGCGCGACGACAAGGGCCGCAAAATGTCCAAGTCGCTCGGCAACGGCATCGACCCGCTCGAGATGGTCGACCGCTACGGCGCCGACGCGCTGCGCATGAACATGATCACGGGCAACAGCCCCGGCAACGACATGCGCTTCTACGTCGAGCGCTGCGAGGCCATGCGCAACTTTGCAAATAAGATCTGGAACGCCAGCCGCTATGTCCTTATGAACCTCGACGTGACGGAAAACCGCCTGCCGGAGCTGTCGCAGCTTGAGATCGAGGACAAGTGGATCCTCTCCAAGCTCAACGAGACCGTCGCCGCCGTCACGGAGAACATGGAGCGCTACGAGCTCGGCGTCGCCGTGCAGAAGATCTATGACTTTATCTGGGACAGCTACTGCGACTGGTATATCGAGCTGACGAAGGCGCGCCTGTACGACGGCTCGGACGAGAGCAAGCGCGTTGCGCAGCAGGTGCTCGTGTACGTGCTCGACCAGTTCCTCAAGCTGCTCCACCCGTATATGCCGTTCATCACCGAGGAGATCTGGCAGGCCATCCCGCACGAGGGCGAGTCCATCATGGTCGCAGACTGGCCGGCCTACCGCACAGAGCTGTCGTTCCCGGCGGAGGAGGCGGCCATGGAGACCGTCATGCAGGCCATCCGCGCCGTGCGCAACCGCCGCGCGGAGATGAACGTCCCGCCGTCGAAGAAGTCGACGCTCTATATCGTGACCGAAAAGCCCGAGATCTTTGAGCGCGGAACGGGCTTCCTCATGCGCCTTGCGTACTCGGACAATGTTGTTGTCTCCAAAGCGGCGCCGGAGGGGCACGAGGCTATGGTCGAGGCCGTGACGGGCGAGGCGAAGCTCTATATGCCCATGGAGCAGCTCGTCGACCTCGCGCAGGAGCGCGCGCGCGTCGAAAAGGAGCTGGCCAAGGCGCAGAAGGACCTCGTCATGATCCAGAACAAGCTCAGCAACCCGAAATTTGTCGAGCGCGCGCCCGAAAACGTCGTCGCGGGCGAGCGGGAGAAGGAAGCAAAGCTCACAAAGCTCATTTCGCAGCTTTCTGAGAGCCTTTCCAGGCTGGGCGCCAGATGATGACGTACGAGCAGTGCCTCTCCGCCATCGAGGACCGGCAGCGCTTTTCCGGCGCGGCGGGCCTAGAACGCATTGCTCGGCTGCTCCGCCGCCTCGGCGACCCGCAGCAGCGCCTGCGCTGCATCCACATTGCCGGCACGAACGGGAAAGGCTCCGTCAGCGCCATGACCGCGAGCATCCTGCAAAAATCCGGCTTCCGCACGGGGCTGTTCACCTCGCCGCACCTGCTCGACTTCCGTGAGCGGATGCGCGTAAACGGCCGCATGATCCCAAAGGAGGAGCTCTGCCGCCACGCTGAGCGCGTGCTCACGGCTGAGGCCGAGCTTGAGCGCGAGGAATTCGAGCCGGCGAATGAGTTCGAAATCATCACGGCCATCGCCTTTTGCTTCTTTGCGGCGGCCGGGTGCGACTATGTCGTGCTCGAGTGCGGCCTCGGCGGCCGGTGCGACGCGACCAATGTCATAGAAAGGCCCGCGGTTGCGTGCATCACAAGTGTTTCATTTGACCACACGGCGCAGCTCGGCGATACGCTCGTGCAGATCGCAAGCGAAAAATGCGGCATCATCAAGCCGGGATGCATGGTCGTCACGCCGTGTACGCAGGCGCCGGATGCGCTTCGCACGACGCGATTTTCCTGCATCCACCGCGGCGCGGGCCTTCGCGTGACGAGCCTGCCGGAGATCCTCCGCGCCGATGCGTTCGGGACGGACATCCGCTATGACGGCGAGCTTGAGCTCCACGTCCCGCTGCCAGGCGTACACCAGACGGAAAACGCCGCCTGCGCCATTGAGCTGTGCCGCCTGCTCGGCGTTCCGGATGAGATCATCGCGGCCGGCATTGCCGCTGCGCGCTGGCCGGGGCGGATGCAGCTTGTTCAGACCGACCCGCTCATCCTCATTGACGCCGGGCACAATCAAAGCGGCGTCCACACGCTCTGCGCCGGGCTCGATTCGCTCTTCCGCGGCCGCTCCATCACGGCCATTATGGGCATGATGCGCGACAAGGACTATACGGACTGCATCCGGCAGGTCGCCTGCCGCGCGCGGCGCTTTATCGCAACGCAGGTCGATGACCCGCGCGCGCTCGACGCGGCGGTGCTCGCATCGTGCGCTGCGCGCGCCTGCTCGGACGCGCAGGCGGCGCCGGACCTTCCGTCCGCCGTCGCGGCCGCGCGGCTTGTCATGGAGCCGGACGGCGTACTTGTCATCTGCGGAAGCGTATACCTGGCGGGTGAAGCACTGAAATTATTCGGCGAGCCGGGCATCTGACCGCGCTTCGACGGAATATTCCTTCGCAGCCCTTTATAATAGCGTACATCGGAACCTTCCGATGTACGCTATTTTTTATGGAGTGATAAAATGAGTCTGACCAGCTATGTACAGGACAAGCATCTGACCATCGAACTGACCGGAGAGATCGACCACCACGGCGCGCGCGGACTCATCGAGGGGATCGGCGCGCGCATCGAGACATACCTGCCGGTCGCGTGCAGCCTCGATCTGCGCGGGGTGTCCTTCATGGACTCAAGCGGCATCGCCGTCGTGCTGAGCGCCGCCCGGCGCATGAAGGAGCTTGGCGGGACGCTCGAGCTCACAAACCTGCCGCCGCAGGTTCGCCGGGTGCTCAATGCGGCCAACATCGAGAAGATCACGCGGATCGTATAAACGGATAAGGAGATTGTACTTATGAAAGCGGAAAACTACATGGAGCTGAGCTTCCCGAGCCTGTCGGTCAACGAGCAGTTTGCGCGTGCGGCTGTCGGCTGCTTTGCCGCGCAGCTCGACCCGACGCTTGACGAGCTTGGCGACATCAAGACGGCCGTGAGCGAGGCCGTTACAAACAGCATCGTCCATGGCTATCCGGACGAGATCGGCACGGTCACGCTGCGCGCGCGTATCCTGCCCGGCGGCGTGCTCGAGATCCTGGTGCGCGACCACGGATGCGGCATCCCGGACGTTGAAAAAGCGCGCGAGCCGCTCTATACGACCGGCGGCGCGGAGCGCAGCGGCATGGGCTTTACGATTATGGAGAGCTTTATGACAGAGCTTCGCATCCGCTCGGTGCCGGGCAAGGGAACGACGGTCACGATGCGCCGCAGGATCGCGCGCAAAGGCGGCGCGCGTTGACGTGCGCCGCGCCGGAGCTGCTCTCGCGCGCAAAAGATGGCGACCGCGATGCCTGCGAGCAGCTTGTCGTCGACAACAGCGGACTCATCTGGTCGGTCGCGCGGCGCTATTTCGGGCGCGGCGTCGATCCGGACGACCTCTATCAACTCGGGTGCCTTGGATTTCTGAAGGCAGTGGCAGGCTTTGACCCGGACTACGGCACGCAGTTTTCCACCTACGCCGTTCCGAAGATCGCGGGAGAGATCCGGAGATTTCTGCGCGACGACGGCCCCGTCAAGGTCAGCCGGACGATCAAGGAGCGTGCTGCGGTCATCAAAATGGCGCGCACGCGCCTGACGGGGCAGCTCCTGCGCGAGCCGACGCTCTCCGAGCTTGCCGAAGAGACCGGCCTGAGTCCGGAGGACATCGCGGGCGCGGAACTCGCCACAGCCGGCGCAGAGTCCATCCACCGCGAGAGCGGCGAGGATGGCTTCACGCTTGAGGACGTGCTGACCGAGGGCGACATGGAAGATACGCTCGTCGAGCACATTGCCCTGCGCGAGGCCATCTCGCGCCTTCCGGAACGCGAGCGTGCCGTCATCGACCTGCGCTATTTCCACGGCCTGACGCAGGATCGCACCGCAAAGCTGCTCGGCATCTCGCAGGTGCAGGTCTCGCGCGTGGAAAAACGCGCCGTGGCGCTGCTGAGAACGTATTTTTAGTTGGCAACTGCCCGAAAACCGTATATAATGGGGAAGCAACACAACATACGGGGGCAGCTATGACAGCAGAACTTGAACATAGATTTTGTAATGCGAGGCGGAGTCTGATCGCCTCAGAGTTTTCCAACCTGAACCCGCAGCAGCGCGAGGGTGTGCTCCAGACGGAGGGGCCGCTGCTGCTGCTCGCCGGCGCAGGGAGCGGAAAGACGACCGTCGTCATCCACCGCATCGCCAATCTCATCCGCTTTGGCCGCGGCTCGGACTCGCCGGAGGTTCCGGAGTGGGTGAGAGAGGACGACGTCGAATTTTTAGAGCGCTACAACTCCGCGCCGAATGACGCCGACCGCGGCCGCGCCGAGGCGCTCTGCGCGCTTGAGCCGGCGGCGCCGTGGTCGATTCTGGCCATCACGTTCACCAACAAGGCCGCAAATGAGCTCAAAGACCGCCTCGAGGCCATGCTCGGCCCCGAGGCGCGCGACGTCTGGGCCATGACGATGCACGCGGCCTGCTGCCGCATCCTTCGCCGCGAGATCGACCACCTCGGCTATGATTCGCGCTTCACGATCTACGACACGGCCGACTCCGAGCGCGTGCTCAAGGACGCGCTGCGCGAGAAAAATCTCGACGAAAAGACCTTCCCGCCGCGCGCCGTGCTCTCGCGCATCAGCCGCGCAAAGGATCAGATGCAGACGCCGGAGGAATTCCGCGACCTTGCCGCTGGCTCCGGCGACTATCGGATGCTGCGCATCGCAGAGCTCTACGAATCGTACCAGACGCGCCTTCGCGCGGCCAACGCCGTCGACTTTGACGACATCATCCTGCTCACCGTCCAGCTTTTACAGCAGTACGAGGATGTTCGGACGTACTGGCAGCGCAAATTCCGCTACGTCATGGTCGACGAGTATCAGGACACGAACCATATGCAGTATCTGCTCGCGTCGCTGCTGGCCGGCGGCTACGAGAATTTCTGCGTCGTCGGCGACGACGACCAGAGCATCTACCGCTTCCGCGGCGCGACGATCGAGAACATCCTCAATTTTGAGAAGGAGTTCCGCGGCACGCGCGTCATCCGGCTTGAGCAGAACTACCGCTCGACAAGCCAGATCTTAAATGCCGCCAACGCCGTGATTTCCCACAACCACGGCCGCAAAGGCAAAAAGCTCTGGACGAGCAACGACTCCGGCGATGTCGTCGAGCTCTATGAGGCGGCCAATGAGTCCGACGAGGCCAATTATGTCGCCTCGCGGATCTTCCGCATGACGCAGGGGCAGAGCTTCCGTGACTTTGCCGTGCTCTACCGGACAAACGCCCAGTCGAACGCGCTCGAATATGCGTTCAAGCGCAACGGCATCCCGTACCGCATCATCGGCGGCACGCGCTTTTTTGACCGTGCGGAGGTCAAGGACATGCTGGCCTACCTGTGCCTCATCAACAACCACGCAGACGATCTGCGCCTGCGGCGCATCATCAACACGCCCGTGCGCGGCATCGGCGCCAAGACGCTGGAGATGGTGCAGCGCCAGTGCGACGCGGCGAATCTTCCGGTGTATACGGTTCTCTCCAACGCGCAGAACTACCCGAGTCTGGAAAAGGCGGCTGCGAAGCTCGCCGCATTCTGCGACCTCATTGAGTCGTGCACGGCGCTGGCCCGGCAGATGCCGCTCGATGCGTTTTATGACGAGCTGTGCATCCGCACAGGTTATCTCGCCATGCTCGAGGCCAAGGACGACGTCGAAAGCCGCACGCGCGCGGAGAACGTGCGCGAGCTCAAGTCGTCCATCGTCAGCTACATGACAAATGCGGACGAGCCGACGCTCTCGGGATTTCTCGAGGAGATCGCGCTCTACACGGACATCGAGCAGTACGACGAAAGCGCGGACGCCGCCGTTATGATGACGGTGCACTCGGCCAAGGGGCTTGAGTTTCCGAACGTCGTCATCGTCGGCATGGAGGACGGCCTCTTTCCCAGCCAGCGCGAGGGCTCGCCGGAGGAGCTGGAGGAAGAGCGGCGGCTTTGCTACGTCGCCATCACGCGCGCGAAAAAGACACTTGCGATGACCTACGCGCGCCAGCGCATGCTCTATGGCCGCACGACGTACAACCGCCCGTCGCGCTTTTTGTCCGAGCTGCCGGACGAGAGCATCTCCGGCCGCCCGGAGCGAAAGATACGTGAGGACGCGCGCCGGAATTTCAGCGAATTCGGCGACACGCAGTGGGGCGCGCCGCGCCATGCCCCGCGTCCGTCTGTTGCGAGTACAGGAAAGCGCCCGGCAGCCGCGAAATCCAACGCCGCCGGCCTGTTCGCCCGCGGCGACATGGTGCAGCACACGGCCTTCGGCCGCGGCATGGTGCTCTCGGTGCTGCCGATGGGAAATGACGCGCTGATCGAGATCACCTTTGACGAGATCGGAACGAAGCGCCTGATGGCAAACGCGGCTGCGCCGCATATGAAAAAGCAGTCATGACGACCGCGCCGGCCTGCATACGCTGTGTGTGGAGGTGCGGCCATGAGACGGAAAAGACGCCGCCGCGCGGCGCTCATCCTGACGGTCTTGCTGCTGCTGTTTCTCTTGGCGATTCTGATGCTCCAGCGGCGGCTGCGCCCGCTGGCAGAGGAGCTGGCTGCGGCCGTCATTGAAGATCGCGCGTCAAATCTCATCAACGATGCCGTCGGCGAGGTGCTCTCGCGCGGCGAGATCGACTATGACCGGATGATCCAGCTTGAGAAGGACGCCGACGGCGCCATCACGGCGCTGCGCACGAATATGCTCGAGATCAACCGGCTGAAGGTGCTCGTGCTCGATGCCGTCGGCGCGCGCGCCGCGCAGCTTGAGGAAGACGAGCTGACCATCGCGCTCGGCTCGCTCATCGCGCCGTCGCTCTTCACGGGGCGCGGGCCGGGCATCCCGATCCGCGTCGTGGGCGTCACGTCAAACAGCGCGGAGTTTACCGGCTATTTTACAAGCGCCGGGATCAATCAGACGCTGCACCAGATCGTGCTGCACGTCGGCATGACCGTGACGGTCGTGCTGCCGACGGGCGCGGTCGCCGTGCAGACAAACACGGAGGTCGTCGTGGCCGAGACCGTACTGGTCGGCTCGGTTCCGGACAGCTTTGTGCGCTTCGGCGGCCCGGAAGAATAGAGGAATGGAACATGGATCCAAAGCAGGAGATCGCGCGCCTGACAAAGACGCTGGAGCAGTGCAATTACGACTACTATGTGCTCGACGCGCCGAAGATCGAGGACTTTGAATATGACCGGATGCTCCGCCGGCTCGAGGAGCTCGAGGCCGCGCACCCGGAGCTTGCCCTGCCGAACTCGCCGACCAGACGCGTCGGTGGCGCGGCGCTCAGCCGTTTTCTGCCTGTGCAGCACGCCGTCCCGCTTGAGAGCCTTCAGGATGTTTTCTCGCTCGACGAGCTGCGCGAATTCGACGCCCGCGTGCGCCAAAGCGTGCCGGATGCGGAGTATTCGCTCGAGCCGAAGATCGACGGGCTGTCCGTCGCGCTGGAGTATGCAGACGGCGAGTTTGTCCGCGGCGCAACGCGCGGCGACGGCACGGTCGGCGAGGATGTGACGGAGAATCTTCGCACCGTGCGTTCCATTCCGCTGCATCTTGACGGCGCGCCGCGCCGTCTCATCGTCCGCGGCGAGGTGTTTATGCCGCGGGATGTGTTCGCGCGCCTCAACGAAAAGCGCGAGGAAGAGGGGAAGGCGACGTTTGCAAACCCGCGCAACGCCGCGGCCGGCTCGCTGCGTCAGCTTGACCCGAAGATCGCGGCGGAGCGGCATCTTGACATTCTCGTGTTCAATTTGCAGCTGGCTGAGGGGATGGAATTTCAAACGCACAGCCAGACGCTCGATTTCCTCCGCTCGCTGCATTTTAAGGTCATCGACTACACGCTCGTGCGCACGATGGAGGCGGCCGAGCGCGGCATCCGTGCCATCGACGAAGGGCGGCTCGCGCTCCCGTGCGACATTGACGGTGCGGTCATCAAGCTCAATTCGCTCTCCGGCCGCCAGATCCTCGGCTCAACGGCGAAGTTCCCGCGCTGGGCCGCGGCGTATAAATATCCGCCCGAGATCCGCGAGACCGTCGTGCGCGACATCGTAGTTCAGGTCGGGCGGACGGGCGTGCTGACGCCGAAGGCGACGGTCGACCCCGTCCGCCTTGCCGGGACGACCGTCACGAGCGCGACGCTGCACAATCAGGATTTCATCGACGAAAAGGATCTTCGCATCGGCGACACCGTCCGCATCCGCAAGGCCGGTGAGATCATCCCGGAGATCTTATCCGTCGTGACCGAAAAGCGCCCGGAGGGGACGAGCCCATATCGCCTTCCGGACCGCTGCCCGGTCTGCGGCGCGCCGACCGAGCGCGACTGCGACGGCGCGGCAACGCGCTGCACGGGCGCCGAGTGCCCGGCGCAGCTGCTGCGAAATCTTGCGCATTTCTGCTCGCGCAGCGCCATGGACATCGACGGCCTCGGCGAGGCCATCGTCGAAAAGCTCATCGCGCGCGGCCTGCTCCGCTCGCCGGCCGACCTTTACTATCTGACGCTGGACGAGGTGGCTTCGCTCTGGGACAAGGGGACAAAGGCGGCGGAGAATCTGCTTGCCGCCATCGACAAAAGCCGCGGAAATGACCTCTCGCGCCTCATTTTCGCCTTCGGCATCCGGCAGGTGGGCGAAAAGGCCGGAAAGCTGCTCGCACGGCAGTTCCGCACGCTCGACGCGCTGATGGGCGCAACCGAAGAAGAGCTCGTTGCCGTTCCGGACGTCGGCGCCATCACGGCGAAAAGCCTCGTCGACTGGTTTTCACAGGAGCAGTCGCGCCATATGATCGAGCGCCTGCGGCAGGCCGGCGTGAACTTCACCTCGCTGATCGAGCTGACGGACGAGCGCTTTGCGGGGCAGACGTTTGTGGTGACGGGTACGCTTTCGCAGTTTTCCCGCGCCGCGGCCGAGGAGGCTATCACGAGCCACGGCGGCAAGGCCGCCTCGTCCGTGTCGAAAAAAACGACATACGTCGTCGCGGGCGAAAACGCGGGCTCGAAGCTCACAAAGGCGCAGTCGCTCGGCGTTCCGGTCCTGACGGAGCAGGAGTTTCTCGACCTTCTCAGGTAAGCGGCGCAAAACGTCACATTCTGCATCCAAGCGGGAGGCCCCGGACGGGTCTCCCGCTTTTGCGGCGTAAATCGGGCTTGCCTTTCGGCACGTTGGTGCTATAATGAATCGAAATGGGTCTATTATGTCTGTACAAGGCGGTGAATCGGCAACGTGAAAATCATCATTGCGGGCGACGGCAAGGTCGGCGCCGCGCTGACGCGCCAGCTGTCGACGGAAGGGTACGACCTGACGCTCATCGACAACAATCAGGCGGTTTTGGAGCGCAGCCTTGAACAGTACGACGTCATGGCCGTCTGCGGCAACTGCGCATCCATGGCTGTCTTGAAGCAGGCCGGTGTCGAAGAGGCAAGCCTGCTCATTGCGGCGACGAGTGCGGACGAGCTCAACCTGCTCTGCTGCATGACCGCGCACGGCCTCAACCCGAATCTCCACACCATCGCGCGCATCCGCAGCCCGGAGTACACCGAGCAGATCTATGAGATGCGCGACCTGTTCGCCCTTTCCCTGACGGTCAACCCGGAGCGGCAGGCCGCCGTCGAGATCGAGCGGCTTCTGAAGTACCCTGGCTTTTTGAAGCGTGAGGCGTTCGCGCGCGGCCGGATGGAGCTTGTCGAGCTGCGCCTTGACGCGTCGAGCCCGCTGTGCAATGTCGCGCTGAGCGACATGAATTCCGTTACAAAATGCAAGGTGCTCGTGTGCACCGTCGTCCGCAGCGGCGTGGCCTACGCACCGGACGGCAACTTCGTCCTTCGCGCAGGCGACCGTCTTTTTGTCACCGCGCCGACGAACGTGCTGGCCAGCCTGCTCAAGAGCCTTGGGATCCTGACGCACAAGGTCGGCCACGTCATGATCGCGGGCGGCGGCCGCGTAAGCTTCTATCTGGCGCAGAGCCTGCAAAAAAGCGGCATTCGCGTGCGCATCATCGAGCAGGACGCCGACCGCTGCGAGCGTCTGGCTGAGATCTTGACCTCGCCCGCCATCAGCATCGTGCAGGGCGACGCAAGCGACCTCAGCCTCCTTGAGCGCGAGGGACTTTCGCAGTGCGACGCGCTCGTGACACTCACAGGTCTCGATGAGCTCAATATCATTCTCTCGCTTCAGGGAAAAACGCGCGGTGTTCCGCAGATCATCACCAAGCTCGGCCACATGTCGAGCACGGCGGTGCTCGACTCGCTTCCGCTCGGCAGCGTCATCAGCCCGAAGGAGCTTTGCAGCAACAGCATCGTCCGCTACGTCCGCGCCATGCAGAACCAGACCGGCGCGGCCGTGGCCGTCCACTCCATCGCCGACGGTCAGGCCGAGGCCATTGAGTTCCTCGTCGACGAGACGACGCGCCACTGTGGCGAGCCGCTTCGTGATTTGGCGCTGCGCAAAAATGTCCTCGTTGCCGGCATCACGCGCGGAGATACGACGCAGATCCCGAACGGCGAATCGTCGTTCCTGCCCGGCGACTCCGTTGTGATCGTCACAAGCTCGGGCGGCGACGTCATCTATCAGCTCAACGACATTTTCGCCTGACGGACGATAAGAGAGGGAAGAGAATGAACCACAAAATGATCGGCAAGATCATTTCTCTGATCCTGCTTGTCGAGGCGGCGTTCCTGCTGCCCGGCATGGGGCTGTGCCTTGCCGACGGCGATATGGACGCGGCGCTCGCGTTCGTTTACACGATCGGCATCATCGGCGTCGTGTCCGGCGCGCTCGCGCTCTGGAGCCGCAGCACGCCGCGCGGGTTTTATGCGCGCGAGGGACTGGTCTGCGTCGGTATGAGCTGGCTGTTCATGAGCCTGCTCGGCTGCCTGCCGTTTTTCCTGTCCGGCGAGATCCCAAACTACATCGACGCGCTCTTTGAAATGGTCTCCGGCTTCACGACGACGGGCGCGAGCATCCTCTCGGACGTCGAGGCGCTGCCGCGCGGCATCCTGCTCTGGCGCTCGTTCAGCCACTGGATCGGCGGCATGGGCGTTCTGGTGTTCCTGCTTGCCATCGTGCCGATCTCCGGCCGGAGCGACGGGTTTACGATGCACCTGCTCCGCGCGGAGAGCCCCGGCCCCAACGTCGGCAAGCTTGTCCCGCGGATGCGCAAGACCGCCATGATCCTCTATCTTCTGTACATTGCCCTGACGCTTGTGAACATCGTGTTCCTGCTCATCGGGAAAATGCCGGCCTTCGACGCGATCTGCACCGCCTTCGGCACGGCGGGCACGGGCGGCTTCGGAATCAAAAATGACTCCATCGCGGGCTACAGCCCGTATATTCAGAACGTCTGCACCGTGTTTATGGCGCTGTTCGGCGTGAATTTCACATGCTACTATCTGCTGCTCCTGCGGCAGGTGAAAAGCGTCTGGAAGGACGAGGAGCTGCGCCTTTACGTCGG
Source organism: uncultured Oscillospiraceae bacterium (assembly GCA_934589675.1). Taxonomy (GTDB): domain Bacteria; phylum Bacillota; class Clostridia; order Oscillospirales; family Oscillospiraceae; genus CAKTOF01. Next base: position 3,888 of record CAKTOF010000018.1, on the reverse strand, counting down.
CACGATGCTCGGCGCGACGGCGCTCATCGTGCTCAATCTGCGCGGGCTTTACCCGACGCTGCACGAGACGATCCGCCATGCGGCGTTTCAGGTGTCGTCCATCATGACGACGACGGGCTACTCCACGACGGACTTTGATCTCTGGCCAAGCTTTTCCAAGACGCTGCTGCTCGGCCTTATGGCAATGGGCGCGTGCGCGGGCAGCACGGGCGGCGGCTTCAAGTGCATTCGCGTGCTGCTGCTCATCAAGATCCTCAAACGCAACATTTTTCAGGTGCTCCACCCGCGCCGGGTGGACATTGTCCGCGTGAATGACCAGCGCATCAGCTCCGGCGTGCTCGAAAGCACGAACGCGTACCTTGCCGCGTATGTCATCATCCTCATCGCGAGCACGCTCATTATTTCGCTCGACGAGATGCCGTTTACCACGAATTTCACAGCCGTTCTGTCGTGCTTTAACAACATCGGACCCGGACTGGAGCTTGTTGGGCCGACGTGCAACTTCGGCGGCTACGGCGCGCTCAGCAAGCTCGTGCTCATCGCAGACATGCTGGCCGGCCGGCTGGAGATCTTCCCGATGCTTGCGCTCCTGACGAAAAACGCATGGAGCAAGTGGAACTGAAAAATAAAGATCGCGGCGCCCCGCATTGCAGAATGGAGCACCGCGTTCTTTCTGCCTGCGGGCAGAAAGGAGCAGAAAGATGAAACAACGCAGACTCTCCGGCCTCGGGCCGCAGATGCGCGAGGTGCTGCGTCTGAGCCTGCCGGCCATCCTGACGCAGATCACGACGATCGCGATGCAGTACATCGACTCCGCCATGGTTGGCGCGCTCGGCGCGAACGCGTCGGCGGCCATCGGCCTGGTCGCGTCGAGCACATGGCTGATAAACGGCGGGACGTTCGCTGTCTCGACCGGCTTTTCCGTGCAGGTCGCCCATCGCATCGGCGCCGATGACGACCGCGGCGCGCGCGATGTCGTGCGGCACGGGCTCTGGAGCGCGCTGGCCGTCTCGGGGCTGCTGTGCATGGTCGCCGTGCTGCTCAGCGGGCCGCTGCCGCGCTTTCTCGGCGGCGATGAAGCCATTCGTGCGGATGCGAGCGCGTATTTTCTCGTGTTCGGCTGCATGCTGCCGTTTACGCAGCTCAACTCGCTGTGCGCCGCATTTTTGCAGTGCAGCGGCGACATGGTAACGCCGAGCGTGCTCAACGCCGGCATGTGCGTGCTGGATGTGGCGTTCAATGCGCTGCTTATTCCGCGCTTCGGCGTGCTCGGCGCAGGGCTTGGCACGGCGTGTGCCTGCGCGCTCATCAGCCTTATCATGGCGTGGCGCTGCCTAATTTGCTCGCCGCGGCTGCATCTTCGGCGCGGCGAACGGTGCGCGCTTTCGCCGGATATCCTCAAGACGGCGCTCCGCATCGGCGTGCCCGTCGCGGTGCAGGAGGTCGCGATGAACAGCGCCATGGTCGCCGCAACGCGCATCATCGCGCCGCTCGGCGCAGTGTCCATTGCGGCCAATTCGTTCGCCGTGACGGCAGAGAGCCTGTGCTACATGCCCGGCTACGGCATCGGCATGGCCGCGACCACACTCGTCGGCCGCAGCGTCGGTGCGGGCAAGATCGAGCAGGCAAAGCGCTACGGCGCCATCTGCACGGCGATGGGCGCAGTGTTTATGGGCGTGCTCGGGCTGATCATGATGCTGCTTTGCCCACTGGTGTTCCGGCTCCTGACGCCGGTGGCAGAGGTGCGCGCGCTTGCGACGAGGGTGCTGCGGCTTGAGCTGTGGGCGGAGCCTCTGTTCGGCGTGTCCATTGTCGCGGCCGGAGCGCTGCGCGGCGTGGGAGACACGCTCATCCCGAGCGTGATGAATTTCGGCAGCATTTGGATCGTGCGGCTCGGTCTTGCGCTGATCCTCGTCCCGAAGATCGGCCTGCTCGGCATGTGGATCGCCATGATGACGGAGCTGTGCGTGCGCGGGCTGCTGATGCTCATCCGGCTGTGCACCTCAAAGCACTTTGACCGCTACGCGGCAAAAAACTGAATCTAAAATTTGAGCGCCGCGGGGAAGCGACCCCGCGGCGCTTTTAGTCCTCCCGGCGGCATTCTCTCGAAAATAGCGTCTCAAAGCGGTCAAGCAGCTCCTGCAGCGAGGCGGCCTGCGCGGCGCCCAGGGCGCGGTAGACCGCGTCCTCGATGGCGTGAAGCGGCACGAGCGTGTCGCCGGCCCAGTCGCGTCCATCCATCGTGAAGTGGACGAGCTTCTCCCGCCGGTCGCCGGGAGCAGGGGAGAGCGTGACGAAGCGCTTTTGCAGAAGCGCGCGGATGACCGTGCTGACCGTCTGCCGCGACAGGCCGGTGCGCGATGCGATCTCGCTCTGCGTCTGCCCCTCCGCGCCGTAGAGACAGTAGAGCACGTTGAGCTGATAGACATTGAGCCCATGTGCGGCAGCGTACTGCCCGTAAAGCGCGTCCGCCCGCCCGAATGCTTCCCAGAATCGTTTTGTTTTCATCACTGTTGCTCCTATTTATTATCTGTAAGTACTATTATACAACTTGCAAGTATAAAATCAAGCGATTAGCCATTTTTTTGACCCAAAATTCTGAAATAGAGCGCCCCGCAGACCGTGCGGCTGCGGGGCGCTTGGATTACAGATCCATCGCGGGGTTCATAAAGTACACATTCTTCTGGTTGAGCTTTTCACGCAGGAGCTGGATGGCTTCGCCGAAGCGCTGGAAGTGGACGACCTCGCGCTCGCGCAGGAACTTGATGACGTCGTTGACGTCCGGGTCGTCGGACAGGCGGAGAATGTTGTCGTATGTCACGCGCGCCTTCTGCTCCGCCGCGAGATCCTCCGTGAGGTCCGCCATCGGGTCGCCCTTGACAGCCATGCTCGCGGCCGTGTACGGAAATCCCGCCGCTGCCTGAGGGTAGATGCCCGTCGTATGATCGACCAGGTAGGGCGCAAACGCGCTGTCCTCCATCTGCGCGTCGGTGAGGCTGCGCGTGAGCTGGTGGACGATGGCGCCAATCATCTCGAGGTGACCGAGCTCCTCTGTGCCGACCGTGGAAGCCCAAGGGCCACAAGCACGAAAAAGCCTTGCGCTGCAAGGGTTACAGGCCGAAAAAGAGAGAGAAAACGCGAATGTGCAAAATGCCGGCTGGCTTCATTCCTTTGACGCGGACTACCACTATCGAGGCTCCGACCTTCACTACCATGTGAACGTGTCCGCTGCGCTTTCGGAGGGAGGTGCGGCATGGTAAAGGAGTTTATTTCACAGCTCCCACCGGACAAGCTGACGCCCTTTGCAAAGCACCCCTATCGGGTGCAGGAGGATGCCGCCATGGACGAGTTGGTGGAGAGCGTCCGCACCTATGGTATTCTGTCACCCTTACTGGCACGGCCCAAAGGGGAGGGCTGCGAGTTGGTCAGCGGGCATCGGCGGCGTCTGGCGGCTCAGAAATTGGGCTTGCCCACCGTGCCGGTGCTGGTGCGGGAGATGAGCGACGATGAAGCGGTGATCCTGATGGTGGACAGCAACCTTCAGCGGGAAAATCTGCTGCCCAGTGAAAAGGCGTTCGCTTACAAGATGAAGCTGGAGGCAATGAAACATCAAGGGAAGGCAACTTCTGGACAACTTGTCCAGAAGTTATCGGTTGAGAAAGTGGCTGACGAAGCAAATGAGAATTACAAAACCGTCCAGCGTTACATTCGCCTGACCAACCTTGTTCCGCTGCTGCTTCAGATGGTGGACGATGGACGCATCGCCTTTTCTCCCGCCGTAGAGCTGTCCTATCTTACCCGTGATGAGCAGACGGAGCTGTGGGACTTGATCGGGCGGGAGGACGCCACACCGTCGCTGTCGCAGGCACTCCGCATGAAGCAGCTCTC
>CAKTOF010000017.1 GCA_934589675.1 uncultured Oscillospiraceae bacterium | reverse complement strand
AGCCAGTACCAGACCGGCGTCTACTACACCAACGAAAGTGCCAGAGAGACGGTGAAGCGCATCGCGGAGATCGAGCGGAACCGCAGTAAAAAATTTTTCGTGGAGATCGGCCCCCTGAAAAACTACTACCCCGCTGAGGAGTATCATCAGAACTATCTTGAAAAGAACCCAGACGGCTATTGCCACATTCCATGGGCAGAGATAGAACTCTTCTCCAAACTGCGCATCGACCCGGGCGACTATCAGAAACCCGCGGCGGAGTCCATTCGTGACAAGCTGACGGAGGAGCAGTACCGCGTCACGCAGGAGAACGGCACGGAGCGTGCCTTCACAGGCGAGTTCTGGGATAAATTTGAAAAGGGTATCTATGTGGATGTCGTCACCGGCGAGCCGCTTTTTTCCTCCACGGATAAGTACGAGAGCGCCTGTGGCTGGCCATCCTTCACCAAACCTATCGAAGGCCCCGCCGTGGTGGAAAAAGAGGATTTGAGCCACGGGATGCGCCGCACGGAGGTGCGCAGCCGCGCTGGTGACTCCCACCTCGGTCATGTGTTTACCGAAGACCCGGAGTCGCCGAACGGCGTGCGTTACTGCATCAACAGCGCAGCCCTGCGCTTTGTCCCCTATGGAAAAATGGAAGCCGAGGGCTACGGATACCTCCTGTACCTGTTTAAGAATTGAGACGTTGCTGAGCCATGCTGAGATAGATGATGACCTGCAACAAATGATTGCCTGATGGCCGCCCTTTGTGCTCCAAACGGAAGTAATTTTGCAGAAGATCTGTGTAAAGCGGTATCGGAGCATAGCAGCAAATCGGACTGCCACTGTGCAGTCTGATTTGCTATGAATGGAATTCCTTGGTACCCTTAATAAGTCGGCTTCAAAAAAGGAGAAGCACCATGTATCTTTTTCAAATAAGCAACTACGATGATCCCGCTGTGGACAGAGAAACCGCAGAACTGCTGCACCAGCGTTTGGAAGCTGAGAGCCGGCGGCGCTGCCCCGCTATGTGGGATGCGACAGACCACATCAGAACCCACGCCGCGAAAGGTCCGGCGCGCGAAAAGCGGACGGTACGCTGCCGTATTTACGGAAGGCCGCCGAAAGCGGCTTATCCAAAACGGAGCTGCTGCGGATGATTGAGAGAGCCGAACATTTGGGAATTGCTCTTGGAGAAAACGAGGATACCTGTTATACTGTAGAAAATGATGAGTTTTCGGAGAAGAACCAGTATGAAGAATATCCTGTTCATTTGCCACGGCAATATCTGCCGGAGTCCGATGGCGGAGTTTGTGATGCGGGATTTAGCGAAGAAGGCGGGCGTGGAGATTGAGGCCGCGTCGGCGGCGACGAGCCGGGAGGAGATCGGGAATCCCGTCTATCCGCCCGCGAGGGCAAAGCTTGCCGAGCACGGCATCTCGTGCGCGGGGCACGCGGCGCGGCAGCTGGTGCGGGGCGACTATGAAAAGTATGACCATCTCATCGGCATGGACGCGGCGAATGTCCGGAACATCCTGCGCATCTGCGGCGGCGACCCGGACGGGAAGGTCCACCGCCTGCTCGACTTCACGGATCGCCCCGGCGACGTGGCCGATCCGTGGTATACGGGCGATTTTGACGCAACGTGGCGCGACGTGGACGCGGGCTGCCGCGGGCTGCTCGCCGCGCTGGGAATGTAAGGAGGAGAACGGAATGGAGCTTCGGCAGCTGCGCTATTTTGTGGCGGTGGCGGATACCCTCAACTTCAGCCGTGCGGCGGAGAGCCTGTACCTTTCGCAGTCGGCGCTGAGCAAGCAGATCCAGTCGCTGGAGCAGGAGCTCGGCGTGGCGCTGTTTGAGCGCGACCGCCGCAGCGTTATGCTCACGCGCGCAGGGCAGGTGCTGCTGCCGGAGGCGAAGTCGCTGCTGCTGCGCGCGGACAAGCTTGTGCCGCTGCTGCGCCACGAGACGGACGCGGCGGAGCGCCAGCGGCACATCATGATCGGCGTCGAGCCGCGCGCGGACGGCGACTCGCTCATCCATCGCATCCTGACCGAGCAGATCTACCGCGAGCGGCAGAGCCGGCCCGGCCTGCGCGCGCTGTTTTTGCAGATGGAATACAGCGACATGAAAAAGGCGCTCATGGATGAGGAGATCGACCTGGCGCTGTTTCTGCACGCGGGCGAGCCGCTCGGCGCGCCCCTGACGCTCCGGACGCTGTGGGATGACGAGATGGTGCTGGCCTTCCGCTCTCCGCGCCGGTATCCGGACGATCCGGATGCCGTGCGCACGGTGCTTGAGCGCCGCGGCGTCATCCTCCTGGAAAACGAGACGCGCGGCATGTCGCAGGTTTTGCAGATCCTGGGCCGGCTCGGCTCGACGCCGCAGATCCGCTTTTCCGGCACGCGGCTTGCCATGTGCCTGTCCATCGAGAGCGGCGAGAGCGCGGCCATCCTGCCGCGCAGCGTTGTCCGGCGGCTCAGGCAGCCGGACATACAGATCCTCAGCCTGCGCTGCGTCGGCGGCGCGGAGCGCATCTGGCTGGCGGCGGCATGGCGCGAGACAGAGGACGCGGACGGCCTCGTCGCCGGCGTAGTCCGCGGCGCGGCGGAGGCCATCGCAGCGCTGCCGGAAGCGGCAGAAACAAATTGACAAATCCACAGAATTCCCATATAGTAAGAAAACAGATTGTTTGGAAGTGGAGTGCTGCCCTCATGCAAACGAGCCTGACCCGCGGATCGGTCTGGAAGTCGATCCTCCTGTTCACCCTGCCTGTGCTCGGCGGGATGCTGCTGCAGCAGCTGTACACGACGGTCGACGGCATCATCGTCGGCAACTTTGTCTCCTCCGCCGCGCTCGGGGCCATCGGAACGTGCGCGCCGCTGACGAATCTGCTGCTTGCGGTCGCAACGGGCTTTTCGTCCGGCTTCGGCGTCATCGCGGCGCAGTATTTCGGCGCGAAGCGGGAAGACCGGCTCCGCCGCGCATATGCGACGGCGCTTGTGCTCATGATCGCGGCCGGACTTGCCGTGACGGCGCTCGGCCTCGCATTCGGCCGGCTGTTCCTGCGGCGGGTGCTCTGCGTGCCGGACGAGGTGCTCGGCATGGCGTCGGTGTATCTGCGCATCTACTGCGCGGGCATGCTGTTCCAGTTCATCTATAACGCGCAGGCGGCCGCGCTGCGCGCGCTGGGCGATTCAGCGGCGACGATGCTCTTCCTGCTCATCTCGACGGCGGCGAACATCGTGCTCGACCTGCTGCTCGTCGTCGTGCTGCATTGGGGCGTTGCAGGCGCGGCGGCGGCGACGGTGCTCGCGCAGCTGCTGTCCGTTGCGGCGGCATTTGGCTATGCGCAGAAAAAGCACGCGCTGCTGCGCGTGCGGGCGTCTGGGCTCCGGCCGGATGCGGAGGAGGCGAAGCTCATCTGCCGGCTCGGCGTTCCGGCCGCGCTGCAGACGGCGGCGCTCGCCGTCGGCTCGCTGTTTATGCAGCGGCTCATCAACAGCTTCGGCTCGGCGATGCTCGAGGGCTATACGGCGGGGTACCGCGTCGAGAGCTTTGTGACGCTGCCGGTCATCTCGTTCAACGTCGGCCTTGCTACGTTCACAGGGCAGAACATCGGCGCGGGGCAGATGGACCGCGTAAAAACAGGACACTGGCAGACGCTCATCATGGCCGTCGCTGCCTCCGGCGTCATCGCCGTGCTCATCACGGTGCTCGCCGACCCGCTCGTCCGGCTGTTCGGCTGCGAGGGCGAGGCGCTCATGATCGGGCAGACCTATCTCCGATTTATCGCAAAGTGGCTCGTCGTGTTTGCGGTGCTGTTTGTGACGAAGGGGCTGCTCCACGGTGCGGGCGACGTCACGACGGCGACGATCATCACGGTGTTTACGCTCATCCTGCGCGTCGGCTCGGGCTATTATATGGCGACGCTCCCGTCCATCGGCCGCGCGGCCGTGTGGTATGCGCTCGCCATCGACTTTTCGACGGGAACGGTGCTCATCCTGCTGCGCTATTTTACGGGCGGGTGGAAGAAAAAAGCCGTTGTCAAAGCGGAAGCATAAAGCAAGCCCGCGGCCGCCGGCCGCGGGCTTGCTCATGATAGGATGCTCGTCCCGACCGGTGCGGGCGGGGCACCGAAGTAGGCAAGCAGCGTCGCGCCGACGTCGGCGAACGTCTCACGCGTGCCGAAATCGCGCGGGGCGATGCCGCGGCGCCAGATAAGGCCGGGGATATACTCGCGCGTGTGATCCGTGCCGTGCCACGTCGGGTCGCAGCCGTGGTCGGCCGTGACGATGAGAAGGCCGCCGTCCAGCGCGTCCATGATGGCCGGCAGCGCGGCGTCGACCTCGGCAAGACCCTGGGCGTAGCCGCGGACGTCGCGGCGGTGGCCCCAGAGCATATCGAAGTCTAAAATGTTTGCGAAGATGAGCCCGTCGCGCGCCTGCACGGCGCGCAGCGTTTTGGCAAGGCCGTCGGCGTTGTTTTCCGTTTTCTCCGACGAGGAGAAGCCCCGGCCGCTGAAGATGTCCACGGGCTTGCCGACGGAGTGGACGGGAATGCCGAAATCCGCCAGCCGCTCTAAGTCCGTCGGGCCGGGCGGGACGGCGGCGTAGTCATGCCGCCGCGCTGTGCGGGTGTAGCTTCCGGGCGAGCCGACGAACGGCCGGGCGATGACGCGGGCGATGCCGATGCCGGACTCGTCAAAAAGCGCGCGCGCCTGAGAGCAGATGCGGTAGAGCGTCGGGACGGGGATGACGGACTCATGCGCGGCGATCTGGAAGACGCTGTCGGCCGACGTGTAGACGATGGGAAGCCCTGTCCTTTCATGCTCGGGGCCGAGCGCGTCAATGATGGCCGTGCCGGAGGCGACGCAGTTTCCAAGCACGCCGGGAAGGCCGGTGCGCTTGCAGAATGCGTCGATGAGCTCGCCCGGAAAGCCGTCCGGGTACGTCAGAAACGGGACGGCTGTCGGCTGCCCCATAAGCTCCCAGTGGCCGACGATGGAGTCCTTGCCGCGCGAGACGGACGCAAGGCGGCCGTAGACGGCCTCCGGCGCCTGGCCGCGGGAGAAGCACTCCAGCCCCGGCAGGCGGAACAGTCCGAGACGGCGCAGATTCGGAAGATCGAGCTCAGGGTGCGCCGCAAGCACATGCGGCACGGTCGCCGCGCCGTCGTCTCCGTAGTCGGCCGCGTCCGGCAGGGATCCGACGCCGACGGAATCGAGCAGCAGCAAAAGCGCTTTTTTCATGGTTGCACCTCAAATCTGGGACAGTGTTGCAAAATTCAGACGGGCGACCGCAAGGGTCGCCCCTACAGGGCATTATACCGTGGCGCGGGAGAATTTACAATCTGTTCACCGGTCAACGCCGATTTTTGGTATACTGTTCGGGTGGCGGGGAAACCGCGGTTGCAACAGTCCTGCAATCGTGGTACAATACCCTCGGTTGCCAAGGGCAAGCACGCTTTCCGGCGGTAAAAAGTCGCCGCTGGACGCGATTTTGGCCCCGAAAAACCGTGTTTGCCCTTGGCAATCGAGGGTTTACCCGCGATGCCGCGCTGCCTGCGGGCGGCGCGATTTTTGGAAGGAAGAGGCATAGATCTATGGAGTTTTGCAAAAAGTGCGGCGCGCCCGTTGACGACGGGCAGACGCTCTGCTCCGCCTGTCAGGCGGCGCAGGATGCGGAAAACGCCGAAAACGCGGCGGTGACCACGCCGGAGACCGAACCGGAGACTGCGGCGCCGGACGAGCCGGAAGCGCCGGAGACGGAAGCGCCTGAAGAGACGGAAGCGTCCGGAGAGCCAGAAGCGCCGGAAGGCATTAAGCCCGTCACGGAGAAGCAGCGCCGTCAGCGCACGCAGATCCTGATGGCAGGCGTGCTGCTCATCGCGGCCATCGCCGTGTGCGTCGTCGTCTACCTGACGAAGGGCCGCCCGAGCGCGGAGCCGACGGACGACCCGGTGCTCAGCGACGAGACCAAAGACGCGCTCGACCAGACGCAGCCGTCCGACACGGCGGACACCGACGCGGACGCCGAGACCGTCAGCTTCCCGTCGTACACGAAGGACCCGTCCGAGGTGACGGACGCGGAGAAGCTGGCCGTTGTGGCCACCTGCGCGGGTGAGGAGCTCACGAACCAGTCGTTTGCGTATTACTACTGGTATTCGTACAGCTCGTTCATCAACAGCTATTACACCTATGTCTACTACTACGGTCTGCTCGACACGACCGCGCCGCTGAACGAGCAGACGTGCTATTTTGACAACACCATCAGCTGGCAGCAGTATTTTGTGAACAACGCCATGAACGCGTTTGCGCAGTTTACGCTGCTTGCCCAGCAGGCCTCGGCGGCGGGCTTTACGCTCCCGGATGACACGCAGGCGGAGCTTGACGGCCTTTACGACACACTCAAGGCGTCGGCCGACGAGGGCGGCTTTGCATCCGTCGATGCGTATCTGCAGGAGTATTACGGCGCGTTTGCAGACTATGACAGCTATCATGCGTTCATGGAGAAGTACTACACGGCGCTCCACTATGACGACTCGATCTACAACAGCTTCGTCTACACCGACGATGAGGTCAGCGCATATTACGACGAGCACGCCGATGAGATCGACGCGGACAAGGACGACAGCCTGATGGTCGACGTCCGCCACATCCTCATCCAGCCGGAGGCGGTCGAGGATGTCACCGACGCCGACGGCAACGTCGACGAGGCCGCGACGGAGCAGGCCAAGGCGGATGCCAAGGCCGCCGCGAAGCAGAAAGCCGAGGAGCTCTACGAGCAGTGGAAGTCCGGCGACGCGACGGAGGAGAGCTTCAGCGAGCTGGCGTACAACAATTCCAGCGACACGGGCTCATACTCCAAGGGCGGCCTTTACGAGGACGTCTATCCGGGCGAGATGGTCGCGGAGTTTGACGCGTGGTGCTTCGACCCGGCGCGCCAGCCGGGCGACACGGCCATCGTTGAGACGGATTACGGCTATCACATCATGTACTTTGTCGGCTACGGCGAGACGTCGCACTGGCGCTTTGTGACGCAGGAGGCCATGGTGCAGGCGGCCTATGACAGCTTCTTTGACGGCCTGATGGCCGGCGACGACTCCGTCACGGACACGGACAAGGTCGTCCTGCTCGACCCGCCGGGGCTCTACAGCGCAGACGAGGAGACCGAGGAGGCCGGCGAGGAGCTGCTGGACGAGGCCGACGAGTCCGTCGAGCAGCCGGAGGACGGCCAGTAAATCCATTTTAATCGGAGGGGTGGATCCTCATGCGCAAAAAGATGCTATTTCTCATCAATCCCAATGCCGGAAGGGGTGAGATCCGCAGCAATCTGCTCGCGGTGCTGGACATTTTCACAGCGGCCGGCTTTGACGTGACGGCCCACCCGACGCGCGCGCCGAAGGAGATCACGCGGTTCATCGCCGAGCACGGCGAGGAATATGACCGCATCGTCTGCTCCGGCGGCGACGGGACGCTCAACGAGACGCTCTCAGGCGTTATGAAGCTGGGCAGCCGCCCGCAGGTCGGATTTTTGCCGGAGGGCACGGTCAACGACTTTGCCGCGTCGCTGCACATTCCGCGCGGGGACATGATGAAGGCGGCGCACATCGCTGCGGAGGGCACGCCGTTTTGCTGCGACGTCGGCCGCTTCAACGACAGCCACTTTACCTATGTTGCGGCGTTCGGCGCATTTACGGCCGTGGCCTACGCCACGCCGCAGAGCCAGAAGCAGGTTCTCGGCCGCGCGGCCTATATTCTGGAGGGGATCCGCAGCCTCGGGGAGATCCGGCTGTATAAGGTGCGCTTCACGCAGGACGGAGAGGTCTTTGAGGACGAGGTCATTCTCGGCATGGTCCTGAACGCGACGAGCGTCGGCGGCTTCAAGATCAACGACAATGCCGAGGTCATGCTCAACGACGGCCTGTCCGAGGTCATGCTCGTGCGCCGCGTACACAATCTTGTGGACTTCAGCGCCATGCTCAGCGCCGTGCTCAAGCAGGATTTCTCCAGCGAGTTTTTCTATTTCTTCAAGACAAACAGCATCACGATGGAGTTTGACGAGGACGTCCCGTGGACGCTCGACGGCGAGTACGGCGGCAGCGTGCGCCGCGCCGTCATCGAAAACCGCCGCGGCGCGGTGGACATCATGACGCCGAACCTCCCCGACTGAAGCAAAGCCCGCTCAACGAAAACCGTTGAGCGGGCTTTTTTGCGCTTATTTGACCCGCAGCGCCTCCGCGAGCGCGGGGTCGGGCGTGACGAAGGCGGTGGAGCAGGTCGTGTAGATGACCATGCCGGGCTTCGCGCCGGCGGGCTTCTTGACGAAGCGGACGGGCGTATAGTCCACGGGGACGTTCTGGCTCTCGCGCGCCTGAGAATAGTACGCGGCGAGCACGGCGGCCTCCGTCACAGTCTCGTCGCCGGGCGTTTTTCCCTCGCATTCGACGATGACGTGGCTGCCGTGGATCTTCTGCGTGTGCAGCCAGAGGTCGCTCTTCTGGGCAAATTTGAGCGTGAGCTGGTCGTTCTGGCGGTTGTTGCGGCCGACGTGGATCAAAAAGCCCTCGCTCGAGCGGAAGAGCATCGGCTGCGACGGCGGGAGCTTCATCTTTTTGCGCCCGCCCGTCTCGCGGATGTAGCCGCCGGAGACGAGCTCGGCGCGGATCTCGGCCAGGTCGCGGTCATTTTCGGCGCGGGCGAGCTCGTCTAAAATGCTCGTGAGGTAGTCCAGCTCCGCCTCGCCGCGGGAAAGCTGCTCGGTCAGGTATTTTTCGGCGTTTTTCGCGCGCGTGTAGTCCTTGTAGAACTTCGCGGCGTTCTGCTGCGGCGAGAGCGTGGGGGAGAGCGGGATGTCGATCTGCCGCATGTCGGGGTCGTAGAAATCCTCGGCTGTCAGGCGCGTCTGGCCGCGCGTGATGCGGTGGAGGTTGGCCGTGACGATGTCGCCGAGCTGGCGAAGGCGGTCGCGGCCATGCGTTGCGGCGAGCTCCTTGCGCTGATTGGCGAGCTTCCTCGCCGTACGGTCGCGCAGATTCGTGATGGACTTGACCATCGTCTGGCTCTTCTGGCGCATCCGGTCGGCCTGATCGCGCGAGGCGTAGAATTCGTCGAGCAGCGCCGAAAAGCTCGGGTACGGGCGGCACTCCATGTAGTCGCCGTACTGCAAAATGGGCGTATAGGTAAAGTCTGCCGCCGCGCCGCCGCGCAGCAGCAGCTCCGGCGTGAAGCGCCCTGCGCGAAGATTGTCGAACGACGCATTCAGGTGCGCGAGAAACGATCGCCGCTTGCCCGCATCCCACAGCCCCATATCCGGGTCGACCTCGCCGGAGAAGCGAAAGGCGATCTCACGGCAGATGAGCGGCGGCAGACCGGAGAAGGCGGACAGCAGCCACGCGTCGGCCTTTTTGTGCTCGCCCGGCGCGGGCAGAGCGCCGGAAAGCGCTGCTTCGTCCGCCGTGAGCGGGTCGAGCTTCTCCTGCGCGGGCGGAAGATGATAAAAAAGGCCGGGCAGGACCTGCCGCTTTTCGCTCATCTCATAGTCGACGCGGCGCAGGCAGTCGATGATGCGGCCGTCCGGGCCGGTGAGGATGAGATTGGAGTTGCGGCCCATCAGCTCGGCGATGAGGTGCTTTTCCGAGCGCTCGCCCAGCTCGTCCGTGCATTCAAGCGCGAGGTCGACCATGCGCTCGGACGGCGGCTGCGTGATGGAGACGATGCGCCCGCCGACGAGGTGCTTGCGCAGCAGCATGCAGAACATCGGCGGCGAGGCGGGGTTCTCGGGCGCGCTCTCGGTGAAGTGGATGCGGCAGTGGCTGGCGCCGATGGCGATGAGCAGGCGGGAAGCGCCCTCGCGGCTTCGCAGCTGCAAAAGCAAGGTGTCGCGCGAGGGCATCTGTACCTTGTCGACCTTCGCGCCGACGGCGCGCGCGGTCAGCTCGCCCGTCAGCGCGTGCAGGAATACGGCGTCAAACGGCATGGGGCTCCTCCTCGCGCGCGAGCGCGTAGAGCGCGGCGATGCGCTCGGTTTTGCCAGCCAGATACAGCGCGCCGAAGAGCGCCTCAAGGCCTGTAGCGCGGCTGTACTGCTCACGCGTGGCGTTTTTGGGGACGCCATGGACGTGCGCGTTGCGCCCGCGCTTGTAGACGGCCAGCTCGTCCTCCGTCAGGTGATCGGCGATCCGCGCGAACGCAGCGGCCTGCGCCGGCGCGCTGACGCGGCGGACCGTCTCGCGGTGGAGCTTGTCCGGCGTCGTGAGGCCCTGCGCGCACAGATCGGTGCGGACGAGCAGCTCATAGACCGCGTCGCCCACATGCGCAAGACCGAGCGAGCTCATGGCGCCGAGCTGCTCGCCGGTAAAAGCGGGATGAAAACAATCCGGCATGGTTTTTCCTCCAGAAGTAAATTCCAGAATAGTATACCGCACGCAGGCGGAATTGTCACGGCGTATTTCACGGCCGCGGCAAATTGAGAACAAACAGTAACAAACAGAACGCAGAACTTGACACAATGGTTACAAAGTGTTACAATAGGCCACATGATGCAGGAAAGGATGACCCAAATGCGAATTTTCATCCGGCGTTTTGCGGCGCTTTTGCTTGTGCTCGCGGTGATGGCCGCGGGGCTTACGGCCATGGCCGCGGAGAAGACGCTCGATGTGACCTATGTAAAGATCACCGGGGACGAATTTGTCGCCGACACGTTCAACGGCGTTGAGGCGCGCTACAACCTCTACGGCCGCACCTACTACTGCAGCGAGTTTATCACGCGCTACTACGCGCAGGTTTACGGCCTGACCGTCCGCACGGGCGACGGCGGCCCGAAGATCGTCGGCGACGACGGATACTGGTTCGAGCTGGCCGAGACGCCGAAGCCCGGTGACATTCTCTACGGCTCGGCCGCCATGCGCGGCAAGGGCTACAGCCACTGGGCGCTTGTGAAGTCCTACGATGCCGAGACGGGCATCATGACGCTCATTGAGCAGAACTGGCGCTGGAACGGGCAGGCGGGCGTCAACCGCCAGATCGAGTTCCCGTCGAGCGCGTACAACTGCTATACGCTTCGCTCCGGCGCGGGCGAGGTTTCGACGCTGCACGAGCAGCAGATCGACAGCTCCTGGGCGTCTGACGCCATCCGCGCAGCCGAGGATGCCGGCATTTTTGCGCACTACGGCAGCTTCTCCGAGGCTGCGACGCGCGAGCAGTTCTGCGAGATGGTCGTAAACCTCGTTATTTCCACGACGGGCGAGCAGACGCTTGTGCGCGAGCTGCCGATTGACGACGACGGCATGACGGACGAGAGCTACTGTGCGCAGGCGTATGCCATGGGCATTCTGTCCGGAAGCGCGGACGGGCAGCTCCATCCCGAGGGAACGCTGACACGGGCGCAGGCGGCCGTCATTCTGGCGCGGGCGTACAGCCTGTGCGGCGCGCCGGTGCAGGCGGCGCCGGAGACGCTTGCGCAGTTTACCGACTGCGACGCCATCGGCGCGTGGGCGGCCGATTCCGTTGCGGCCATGGCGGAGCTTGGCGTCCTGCAGGGCGACAGCGAAGGGCGCTTCCTGCCGTCCGGCCAGCTGTCCGTTGCCGCGGCCGTCACGGTGGCCATGCGCGCGGGCGAGGCGCTTCGCGTGCAGGCGGACATTGACCAGCTTATGCCGAGCACGCTGACATACGCCGCAAGAGCGACGGTGCTGAGCAGCATTGCCGCACTGGGAGGCTGACGGAAGAGCATGGACGCGAAGAAAAAAGGTGCGCAGGAAAAGACGAACGTCATCCGGCAGGTCGAAAGCCTCGGCATTGCCTGCCGCGAGTATACCTATGAGTCGGACGCGAGCCTGACGGGCGCGGATGTGGCGCGCATTCTGGGGCAGGATCCGGAGCGCGTGTTCAAGACGCTTGTGACGACCGGAAAGTCCGGCGGGCACTATGTGTTCATGATCCCGGTCGAGGCGGAGCTCGACCTCAAAAAAGCGGCGAAGGCCGTCGGCGAGAAGGCCGTTGAGATGCTCAAATCGAAGGAGCTGCTCGGCCTGACAGGCTATATCCACGGCGGCTGCTCGCCCATCGGCATGAAAAAGCAGTTCCCGACGACCGTCGACGAGACGGCGCAGCTCTACGACAGCATCGTCTTCAGCGCCGGGCGCATCGGCCATCAGATCGAGCTGGCCCCGGACGATCTGGTGCGCGTCGTGCCGATCGAATACGCAGATCTTGTCAAAGAATAAACCCCGATCCAGCCCAGCGGACGCCGCGCGCGTCCGCTGGTTTTTTTGCCTAAACAAGAAGCATGGAGATTGTTCGATTTCGTTCTTTTTGGGGCTTGACATTTCTTTGAAAAGTGATTATAATCTGTCCGAAACCGAATAGTTCGTAAGCTAAAAAGCGAGAGGTGAACTTCATGCAGCCAACAAGCCGGCAGGTCGGCCTGGAACTCATCGGACTGAACAACACGCTCCGCCGCATGGCGGGCGAGCCGCAGCAGCCGGACTGCTGCGAGCGGATGACGTCCATGCAGATCATGATCCTGGGCTATCTGGACGACCACCGTGACGAGGACGTTTTTCAGAAGGATCTGGAGAAGATCTTCCGCATCCGCCGCTCGACGGCGACGGGCATCCTCAAGGTCATGGAGCGCGAGGGATACCTGACGCGCCGGCCCGTGCCGCAGGACGCACGGCTGAAAAAGCTCATGCTGACCGCGCGCGGGCAGAGCTTCTGCAATGAGGCCAAGCGCCGCAGCGACGAGATCGAGAGAAAAATGCTCCGCGGCATGACGGACCGGGAGATCGAGACGCTCTTTTCGCTGCTCGGCCGCCTGCGTGACAATCTCGAAACCGGGGAAATGCCGCCCTCTGCGGCAGAAAGGGGATAAGAACCAATATGATCAAACGATTGAGTCGGTGCGTCCGCGAGTACAAGCGGGCCGCACTTTTGACACCGCTGCTCGTCGTGGTCGAGGTCGCAATGGAGACGCTGATCCCGCGCCTGATGTCGAACCTCATCGACGACGGCATCTATGGCGGCGAGATGGGCGAGATCCTGCGCATCGGCGCTCTTCTGGTGTTGGCGGTCGCCGTGGCGCTGCTCGGCGGCATGGCCGCGGGCGTCACGAGCGCGCGCGCCTCGGCCGGCCTCGCGCGGAACCTGCGCAAGGATCTGTTCGAGCGCGTGCAGACGTACTCGTTTTCCAACATCGACAAATTCTCCACGGCGAGCATCATCTCGCGTCTGACGACGGACGTGTCGAATTTACAGAATGCGTATCAGATGATCCTGCGCGTTGCCTCGCGCAGCCCGCTGACGTTTACGTTTGCGCTCGTTATGGCGCTGAGCGTCAATGTGAAGATCACGCTCGTGTTCCTTGCGGCTGTGCCGTTTCTGCTTGGCGGGCTGATGTTCATCGCGCGGCACGTCCATCCGATCTTCCGCCGCGTGTTCCGGACGTATGACAGGCTCAACCGCGTCGTGCAGGAGAATCTGCGCGGCGTGCGCGTCGTCAAGAGCTTTGTGCGCGAGGATCACGAGGTCGAGAAATTCTCCGGCGTGTCCGAGAGCATCTACAAGGACTTCACGCGCGCCGAGGGCATTCTGGCCTTCAACCAGCCGCTCATGCAGCTTGCAATGTACACCTGTATGCTGCTGGCCAGCTGGCTCGGCGCGAAGATCATCGTGAGCTCCGGCGCGACGGAGCTCACGACCGGCCAGCTGACGAGCATCATCTCCTACGCGATGCAGATCCTCTCGAGCCTGATGATGCTCTCGATGGTCTATGTTATGATCACGATGAGCGCCGAGTCCGGCAACCGCATCGTCGAGGCGCTCGACGAGGTGCCCGACCTTCGCAACTGCGAAAATCCCGTCACGGAGGTCAAAGACGGCTCCATCCGCTATGACCATGTGAGCTTCAGCTACGCCGGCGACCCGAACCGCCTGTGCCTGTACGACGTCGACCTCACCATCCCGTCCGGCGCGACCGTCGGCATCATCGGCGGCACCGGCTCGTCGAAGTCGACGCTCGTGCAGCTCATCCCGCGCCTTTACGACGTGACGGAGGGCGCGCTCTACGTCGGCGGCGTCGACGTGAAAAAATATGACCTCAAAACCCTGCGCGACTCCGTCGCCATGGTCCTGCAGAAAAACGTCCTGTTCTCCGGCACGATCCGCGAGAACCTGCGCTGGGGCAACGAGAACGCCTCGGACGAGGAGATCGAGCACGCGTGCCGCCTTGCGCAGGCCGACGGCTTTATCCGCGAATTCCCGGACGGCTACAGCACATACATCGAGCAGGGCGGCTCCAACGTCTCCGGCGGCCAGAAGCAGCGCCTGTGCATCGCGCGCGCGCTGCTCAAAAAGCCGAAGATCCTCATTCTCGACGACTCGACGAGCGCCGTGGACACCATGACCGACGCGCTCATCCGCAAGGCGTTCCGCGAGGAGATCCCGGACACGACGAAGCTCATCATCGCCCAGCGCGTGGCCTCGGTCATGGACGCCGACATGATCCTCGTCATGGAGGGCGGCCATATCGTCGCCGCCGGGAAGCATGAGCAGCTGCTGGAAACGTGCGAGATCTATCGCGATGTGTACACGTCGCAGTCGAAGGGAGGGCTGAGCGATGAGTGAGCAGAGAACCCAGAAAATGCCTGCAACGCCGCCGCGCGGCCCCGGTGCGCCCCGCGTGATGGGCATGAAGATCTCCCGAAGCGGCTTTAAAACCTTAAAGCGCCTGTTTGGCATGGTGTTCAAACGCTATAAATGGCTGCTTCTGATCGTGCTCGTGTGCATTTTGCTCAGCGCGCTGGCCAGCGTCGCCGGCTCGATGTTCATGCAGACGCTCATCGACGACTACATCAGCCCGCTGCTGCTTGTGGACGACCCGGTCTTTACAGGGCTGATCCGGGCGGTGCTTATGATGGGCACGATCTACCTGATCGGCGTGCTGTCCTCGTTCTGCTACAACCGCCTGATGGTCACCGTCGCGCAGGGTACGCTCAAGCGCATCCGCGACAAGATGTTCGAGGGGATGCAGAAACTCCCCATCCGCTACTTTGACTCGCATTCCTACGGCGATGTTATGAGCCGCTACACGTCCGACACGGACACGCTGCGCCAGCTCATTGCCATGACGCTGCCGCAGTTTATCTCCAGCGCCGTCACGATCGTGGCCATCTTCTGCGCCATGTGCTACTACAGCCTTGTGCTCACGGCCGTCGTGATCGTGTCCGTCTTCATCCTGACGGTCGTGACGAAAAAGGTCGGCGGCAGCAGCGCGCGCTTTTTCATGAGCCAGCAGACGTCGCTCGGCAATCTCAACGGCTATGTCGAGGAGATCATCAACGGCCAGAAGGTCGTCAAGGTATTCTGCCGCGAGAAGCAGGCTGTCGAGACGTTCAACCAGAAAAATGACGCGCTGTTTAACGACGCGGAGAAGGCCAACCGCTATGCCAACGTGCTCATGCCGCTCATGGTGCAGATCAACAACCTGCAGTATGTGGCGCTGGCCGTTGTGGGCGGGTTTATGGCGCTGCGCGGCTTCGGCGGGCTGACGGTCGGCATGCTCGTGGCGTTTTTGAACCTGTCGCGCTCGTTCGGCATGCCGTTTTCACAGATGAGCCAGCAGGTCAGCATGGTCGCCATGGCGCTGGCCGGTGCGCAGCGCATCTTTGACCTTATGGATGAGAAGCCCGAGGAGAATGACGGCACGATCCACCTCGTCCGCACGACGCCCGACGGCAAGCACGAGTCCGTCGAGCGCACGGGCTACTGGGCGTGGAAGGAGAAAAAGCCGGACGGCTCGGCGACGCTCACGCCGGTGCTCGGCGACATCCGGCTCGAGCATGTGAACTTCGGCTACGAGCCGGGCAAGCTCGTCCTGCACGACATCAGCATCTTCGCAAAGCCCGGCCAGAAGATCGCCTTTGTCGGCCACACCGGCGCGGGAAAGACGACGATCACGAACCTGCTCAACCGGTTCTACGACATCGAAAGCGGCTCGATCACCTACGACGGCATCGACATCAGCCGCATCAACAAGGTCGACCTGCGCCACTGCCTCGGCGTCGTGCTGCAGGAGGTCAATCTGTTCACCGGCACGGTCATGGACAACATCCGCTACGGCAAGCTGACCGCGACGGACGAAGAATGCATCGCCGCGGCGAAGCTCGCCAACGCGCATGAGTTCATCATGAACCTCCCGAACGGCTACCAGACGGAACTGACCGGCGACGGCGGCAGCCTCTCGCAGGGGCAGCGGCAGCTCATCTCCATCGCCCGCGCGGCCGTGGCCGATCCGCCGGTCATGGTGCTCGACGAGGCGACAAGCTCCATCGACACCCGCACCGAGAAGCTCGTGCAGGACGGCATGGACGCGCTGATGCATGGCCGCACGGTCTTTGTCATCGCGCACCGCCTGTCCACGATCCAGAACGCGGATGCCATCATCGTCCTTGACCATGGCCGCATCATTGAGCGCGGCGATCACGACTCGCTCATGGCGGAGAAGGGCACGTATTACCGGCTGTACACGGGCGCGTCGGAGCTGTCCTGATAGACGGGAAAAAGCGGAAATAGCAGGGTAAATATGGAAACTATTTGGGCGGTATACCTAATTTCGACTGCCGATAATTGGCGGTTTCGCCGTTTACAAGCGCAGTTTATGTCGGTATAATAGATTCGTTGGCGTTCTGGGGCGGGGTGGCTCCGGAGCCATGAAGTCTCGGATGGTTCCGCGCTGCCGGTTCCCGTCTTCAAGAAAGGAAATCACGACTCATGACCAAAGCTTCGAAGATCAAACTTATGAATACCCTGCTGCTGGTGCTGCTGCTTGTCGGCTTTGCCTGCATTTTTATCGGTATGCGCACGATGATCGTTCCGCTGCTCGCAGCCGGCGCCATCCTGCTGGCTGTCGATCTGGTGCTGCACTGCACGAGCGACTACATCACCGGCGCAAACAAGCGCGGCGGGGAGATCTGAGCGGCGACTCTGAAAGACGTCCGGCGGCATGGCTTCGGCCATGCCGCTTTTTTGTTCGTGCGCTTGACATCCCCGGCGCGAAACGGTATACTTAGGTGAAAAGTGAACAGTTTCCGAAGCCAGTTTGCCTAATGGGGCGCTCCCGATGGCGGCTGGCCGGAGCCGATGGCTCCCATGTCGATGCTGGAAACGGCGCGGCACTCCGTATTTGAGAAGGAAACAAAGCGCTGTGTTTTTTGCGCCCTGTTTTGAAGTCTCAAAGCAGGGCGTTTTGTTTTGCTTTGTGTGGGAACTGAACTCTTTTACGCACTATTATTTTAAAGGAGAAGTACCCATGAAGACAAAGAACCTCAGCAAGCTGCTGGCGCTCATTCTGGCGCTGGCGATGGTATTTTCCCTGGCCGCCTGCGGCGGGGACAAGACCGACGACACGAAAAAAGACGACGCGACGACGCAGACGCCGGACGATGCGGCCGCCAACGAGCCCGCCGAGCCCGAGCAGCCGGAGGAGCCGGCAGCCCCGGCCGAGCCGGAGCAGCCGGAAGAGACGGCTGAGCCTGTGGAGCTCATCGTATTTGCCGCGGCGTCCATGACTGAGACGCTCGGCCAAATCAAGGACCTCTACGAGGCTGCGCATCCGAACGTCACCATCACCTACAGCTTCGACTCCTCCGGCACGCTCAAGACCCAGATCGAGGAGGGCGCGGACTGCGACATCTTCATCTCCGCCGCACAGAAGCAGATGAACCAGCTCGACATCACGGCGGACCCCGAGGTCGACAAGGACGGCCTGGACTTCGTGCTGGAGGGCACCCGTATCAACCTGCTCGAGAACAAGGTCGCGCTCACTGTCCCGGCGGACAACCCGGCGAACATCCAGTCCTACGACGACCTGAAGGCGCACCTTGAGGCCGGCGACATCCTGCTGGCCATGGGCAACTCTGATGTTCCGGTCGGCCAGTACACGCAGAAGATCCTCACGTTCTTCGGCCTGAATGAAGAGGAGCTGGCGTCGGCCGGTGTCCTGACGTACGGCTCGAACGTCAAGGAGGTCACGACGCAGGTCTCTGAGGGGACGGTCGACTGCGGCATCATCTACGCGACCGATGCCTTCTCTGCCGGCCTTGAGGTCGTGGACTACGCCACGGCCGAGATGTGCGGCCAGGTCATCTACCCGGCGGCCGTGCTCAACACGACGCAGAACGAAGAGGCTGCCAAGGAGTTCCTCGCCTACCTCCAGACCGATGAGGCGATGACTGTTTTTGAGTCCGTCGGCTTCTCTGCGGTGCAGTAAACAACAACCCGTAAAACCGGGCGGACATGCGTTCGCCCGGTTTTCGGCGATGAAAGGAGCTGCAAATGGACTGGTATCCGCTCTGGAACTCGCTGCGCATCGCGGCGATCTCTACGGTTGCGATATTCTTTCTCGGCATTTTTGCCGCATATTACATCGCGAAGGCGCCCAAGCTCGTCAAGGGCATCCTCGACGTTGTGCTGACGCTGCCGCTCGTGCTGCCGCCGACGGTCGTCGGCTGGCTGCTGCTGCGGTTTCTGGGGCCGAAGCGCGTCATCGGCGCGTGGGTGCTCAGGATGTTCGGAACGAAGCTCGTCATGACGTGGTGGTCGGCTATTTTTGCGACGGTCGTCGTCGCGTTCCCACTCATGTACCGGACGGCGCGCGGCGCATTTGAGTCGTTTGACCGGACGCTTGCATGGTCGGGCCAGACGCTCGGGCTTCGCAACAGCTATATTTTCTGGCGCATCCGCATGCCGTACTGCCGTCAGGGCATTCTGGCCGGAACGGTGCTCGCGTTTGCGCGCGCGCTCGGCGAGTATGGCGCGACGAGCATGATCGCGGGCTATACGCCCGGCCGCACGGCGACGATCTCCACGACGGTCTATCAGCTCTGGCGCACGGATCAGGACGCGGCGGCCATGCGGTGGGTGCTTGTGAACATCGCAATTTCCGCGGTCGTGCTGCTCGCGGTCAATATGCTCGAGCGGCGCACGCGCAGCCGCGTGCGCGCCGGAGAGGGGGCCGGGGCATGAGCCTGAAGGTCGACATTACCAAGCGCCTCGGCGATTTTACGCTGAACGTCGCCTTTGAGACGGATGGGGGAGTGCTCGCGCTGCTCGGCGCGTCCGGCTGCGGCAAGTCCATGACGCTCAAGTGCATCGCGGGCGTCGAAAAGCCGGATTCCGGGCATATTGAGCTCGATGGCCGCGTGCTCTATGACAGCAAACAGCGCATCGACCTGCCGCCGCAGAAGCGGCGCGTGGGCTGTCTGTTCCAGCAGTACGCACTGTTTCCCAATATGACGGTGCGGCAGAATATCGCCGCCGGCGCGCGCCATCTTCCGCGTGCGGCGCGCCGCGCGCGCGTGGACGAGCTCATCGCGCGGATGCGCCTTCAGGGGCTGGAGGACAAGCGCCCGGCGCAGCTCTCCGGCGGACAGCAGCAGCGCACGGCGCTTGCGCGCATTCTGGCAAGCGAGCCGGAGGCGCTGCTGCTCGACGAGCCGTTCTCGGCGCTCGACGGCTATCTCAAATGGCAGGTCGAGCTCGAGCTTGCCGAGCTGCTGCGCGATTTTGACGGACCGGTCGTCTGGGTGTCGCACGACCGCAGCGAGGTCTATCGCAACTGCGCGTCCGTGTGCGTGCTCTCCGCCGGCCATTCCGAGGGGCAGACGAGCGTGGCCGAGCTTTTCCGCGCGCCGCAGACGAAGGCGTCGTGCCTGCTGTCGGGGTGCAAGAACTTCTCGCGCATCGAGCGGCTCGACGACACGCACGTCCGCGCGCTCGACTGGGGCGCAGAGCTGACGGTGGAGGCCGTGCCGGAGGGCGCGGCGCTGATCGGCGTGCGCGCGCACTTTATCCGGCCGGTCGCGCAGGCGGGCGAAAATGTACTCCGCTGCCGCGTGGCGCGCGTCGTGGACGATGTGTTCTCAACGGTGATCATGCTCACGCCGCCGGGCGGCGAGGGCGAATATGCGCGCATCCGCGTGGAAATGACAAAGGAAGCATGGGCGGCGCTTGACGGATCGGCCGAGCTTCTGCTATATATGGAGCCGAAGGACATTATGCTGCTTCGGGAATAAGAGGTGTCAGGTTATGCGCAAACAGGTGCAGGCGAACGAGGCGTGCGAGCTGCTGCTCGCGCTGCCGGTCTATTTGAAAACAGAGCGTGTGGCGCTTTCCGCCGCGTGCGGCCGCGTGCTGGCCGGGCCGGTCACGGCGAAGCTGGCCGTGCCGCCGTTTGACAAGAGCCCGTATGACGGCTACGCGCTGCGCGGCGAGGACACGGCGGGCGCGTCGCGTGAAGCCTCCGTCACGCTGCGCCTGACGGAGGAGCTGCCGGCGGGCACGGCGCCGGGATTGCCGGTCGGGCCCGGTCAGGCGGCGAAGATCCTGACCGGTGCGCCGATCCCCGAGGGCGCGAACGTGACGGTCAAGTACGAAAACACGGAATTCACAAGCGAGACGGTCACGATCTTCTCGCCGCTCAAGGCCGACACGGACATCGTCCGCGCGGGCGAGGACGTTGCGCCGGGTACGCTACTGGCCGCGGACGGGACGGTCATCGACGCGGCTGTGTGCGCCATGCTCGCGGGGCAGGGAGAGACGCACGCGACGGTGTATTGCCGCCCGCGCGCGTGCATCATTGCCACAGGCTCAGAGCTCTGCCGCCCGGGCGAGCCGCTTGCGCCCGCGAAGATCTACGACACCAATACGGCGCTGCTCACGGGCTATTTGCAGTCTGCGGGGCTTACCGTCGCGGACGGCGGCCTGCTGCCGGACGAGCCGGAGGCCATCGCGGCGGCAGTGGAGCGCGCGATGGCGGAATTTGACCTTGTGATCACGACGGGCGGCGCGTCCGTCGGCGACTATGACTACTCCGTCCGCACGGCTGAGGCGCTCGGCGCGGACATCCTGTTCTGGAAGACAGCCATGAAGCCCGGCGGGTCGATCATGGCGGCCGAAAAGGGCGGAAAGGTGCTGCTCGGCCTGTCCGGCAACCCGGGTGCGGCCGTCATCGGATTGCAGTGCGTGGCCATGCCGTACCTCAAAAAGCTCTGCGGCCGCGCCGATGTGCTGCCGCAGCGGTTCGAGGCGTATCTGGCGCGTGATTTCAAGAAGAAAAGCCCCGCGCTTCGCATGGTGCGCGGGCATCTGGAGTTTGACGGCGGCCGCGTATTGTTCTGCGCGCACGACGGGCAGGGCAACGGCGCGGTGCAGTCGCTCCATGGCTGCACGGTGTTCGGCGAGATCCCGGCCGGGTCGCCGCCGCTTGCGGCCGGAACAAAAATCTTTGTGCGCAGGATCGAAGTATGAGAGATTTATTTGGACGTGAGATCACATATCTGCGCGTGAGCGTGACGGATCTTTGCAACCTCCGCTGCCGGTACTGTATGCCGGAGGCGGGGGTGGAGAAGCTCGCGCATGAGGAGATTCTGTCCATCGAGGAGATCGACGCCGTTGTCCGCGCATGCGCGCGGCTGGGCATCCGGAAGATCCGCCTGACGGGCGGAGAGCCGCTCGTGCGGCGCGGCATCGTGGACATCTGCCGCAACGCCGCCGGAACGCCGGGCATTGAGGAGGTCTGCCTGACGACAAACGGCACGCTGCTGCCGGAGCTCGCGGGGCCGCTTCGCGAGGCGGGCGTGCAGCGGCTCAATATCAGCCTCGACACAATGAAAGCCGATCAATACGAAGCCATTACGCGCTGCGGGAAGCTCTCCGACGCCATGGACGGCCTTGCGGCCGCGCGCGAGGCGGGCTTTGACCGCACGAAGATCAACTGCGTGCTCATGGGCGGCGTGAACGACGACGAGATCGCGGATTTTGTCGAGCTGACGCGCGAGCATCCTTACGCGGTGCGCTTCATCGAGCTCATGCCCATCGGCCTGTGCGCGTCGTGGGACCGCGGGCGGTTTTTGCCCGCGGACGAGGTGCTAAAGCGTGTCCCGGCGCTCGAGCCGGCCGGCTCGGACGGCGTCTCGGAGCTTTACCGCGTGCCGGGCTACGCCGGGACGGTCGGGCTCATCCGGCCCATCAGCCGGCACTTCTGCCCGTCGTGCAACCGCATCCGCCTGACGGCGGACGGCAAGCTCAAGCCGTGCCTGCATTCGGCGCAGGAGATCGAGCTTCGCGGCCTGACGGGGCAGGCGCTCGAGCAGACGATCCGCGAGGCGATTTTGTCCAAGCCGCAGCGCCATCACCTGAGCGGCGGCGCGGCCAGCGAGAGCCTGCGCGGCATGAACGCGATCGGAGGGTAAAACATGGAGCTGACACATTTCAACGACGAGGGCCGTGCGCGCATGGTCGACGTGAGCGAGAAGGCCATTACGCTGCGCACGGCGACGGCGGGCGCCGTCGTCCATCTCAATGCGGACACGTTTTCGCTTGTGCGGGATGGGAAGATGAAAAAGGGCGACGTGCTGGCCGTGGCGCAGGTCGCGGGCATCATGGCGGCGAAGAAAAATTCCGAGCTCATCCCCATGTGCCACCCCATCGGGCTGACGGGCGTGGACATCTCGTTCACGCTCGATGAAAAGGAGAGCACGATCGCCGTCTTCGCCACAGCGCGCTGCAAGGGTGAGACGGGCGTGGAGATGGAGGCGCTGACGGCCGCGTCGGTCGCGGCGCTGACGATCTATGATATGTGCAAGGCGGTGCAGCGGGACATTGAAATTGACCGCATCCGCCTTCTGAAAAAGACCGGCGGCAAGTCGGGCGAATACATCAGGGAGGAATCGTAATATGGCAAGCGTCGTTGCAGTTTGCATCAGTGAGCAGAAGGGGACCCAGAAGCATGAGGTGCCGGAGATCCGGCTGAAAAAGGAGCACGGCATCGTCGGCGACGCCCACGCGGGCAACTGGCACCGTCAGGTCAGCCTGCTCGGCACGGAGAGCGTGGACAAGCTGCGCGCCGTCCTGCCGGACATCCCGCACGGCGCGTTCGCCGAGAACATCCTGACTGAGGGCATCACGCTCTACGAGCTGCCCGTCGGCACACGCCTTCGCGTGGGCGAGGTGCTCCTTGAGGTCACGCAGATCGGCAAGGAATGCCATCAGGGCTGCGCCATCCGCAAGCTCACGGGCGACTGCGTCATGCCGCGCGAGGGCATCTTCGCCATCGTGCTCGAGGAAGGGACGATCCACGCGGGCGACAAGGTGGAGACCGTGGCATGAAGAAGATCCGCGTAGAGGACGCCGTCGGGCAGACGCTCTGCCATGATATGACGGCCATTTTGGAGACGGGCTTCAAGGGCGTGAAGTTTCATCGCGGCCATGTCATCACCGAGGAGGATATTCCGGAGCTCAAGAAGATCGGAAAGGATCACATCTTCGTCTGGGAGCCGGAGGCCGACGAGGTGCATGAGGACGATGCTGCGTCAGCACTGACGGAGGCCATGTGCGGCGAGGGCATTGCCTACTCCGGCCCGTCGGAGGGAAAAATGACGATCAAGGCCGCGCGCGACGGGCTTTTCTGCCTCAGCCGCGAGGCGCTGCGCGCCATCAACATGGTCGACGACTACACGGTCGCAACCATTCCGGGCTTCATCCGCGTGCGCAAGGGGCAGACGCTCGCGGGCGCGCGCATCGTGCCGCTCGTGACGAAGCGCCGCAACGTGGACGCGGCCGTCGCGCTGGCTCGGCGCAGCGCGCCGGTGATGGAGGTGCGGCCGTTCCTGCCGCTGAAGGCCGGCGTCATCATCACGGGCAGCGAGGTCTACTACGGCCGCATCGAGGACGCGTTTGAGCCGATCATGCGCGAAAAGCTCGGCTCATACGGCGCAGAGGTCCTCGGCGTCATAAAATGCCCGGACGAGCTGGAGAAAATTACGGCGGCCATCGAGGAATTTGAAAAGCAGGGCGCCGAGCTTTTGCTGCTCACGGGCGGCATGAGCGTCGACCCGGACGATCTGACGCCGACGGCCATGCGCGCCGGCGGCGCAAAGCTCGTATTCCAGGGCGTTCCGATGCAGCCGGGCAACATGCTCACGCTCTCGAAAAAGGGCAATATGACGCTCATCGGCGTGCCGGGGGCGTCCATGCACTCGAAGATCACGAGCCTCGACGTCGTGCTGCCGCGCGTTTTTGCGGGGCTTCCGGTCACGAAAAACGAGATGGAGGCCGCAGGCGAGGGCGGGCTTTGCATGAACTGCGAGGTCTGCCGCTACCCGGCGTGCTATTTTGGGAGGTTTTAAGATGTACAAGGCAGCGGTCATCACCGTCAGCGACAAGGGCTTTGCCGGTCAGCGCGAGGACACCGGCGGGCCGCTCACGGCCAGCCTGCTTGAGCAGGCCGGCTACGAGGTCGCGCACATGCAGATCGTCCCGGACGAACAGGCGCTCATCGAGCGCGCGCTCATCGAAGCGGCCGACACGCGCGGCTGCGCGCTCATCGTCACGACGGGCGGAACGGGCTTTTCCCCGCGCGACGTCACGCCGGAGGCGACCATCGCCGTCTGCTCGCGCATGGCGCCCGGCATCCCGGAGGCCATGCGCTACGCCAGCGCGCAGGTCACAAACCGCGCCATGCTCTCCCGGGCGCAGGCGGGCATCCGCGGCGGCAGCCTCATCGTGAACCTGCCCGGCAGCCCGAAGGCTGTCCGGGAAAACCTCGAGGCCATCCTGCCCGCGCTCGAGCACGGACTGCAGATCCTGCGCGGCGACGCGGGAGAGTGCGCTGTTCAGAAATAAGCACAAAACCGGAGGCATGAAAGTGCCTCCGGTTTTTCTTGCAATATGGGCGGTTTTGCAGTAAAATACGCATAGAATTCCGTGTCGGCCGCTTGCCCGCATTCGCGCGGACGGGCGGCCGTTTGCTTTTCATTCCGAAAAGGAGGCAGCTATGGTAGCTCTGATCGATGTCGGCGGCGGAATGCGGGACGTATACGGCGCGGGCGTGCTTGATTACTGCATGGACCATCACATCCGGTTTCCGTACTGCATCGGCGTCTCGGCCGGCAGCGCGAACGTGGCGTCGTATGTATCCGGCCAGCGTGGGCGGAACCTGCGGTTTTATACAGACTACAATCTGCGCCGCGAGGCCATGGGGCTGGAGCATCTGCGAAAAACGGGGTCGTACGTCGACCTGGACTATATTTACGGCACGCTCTCCAATTCCGACGGCGAGGATCCGTGGGATTTCGACGCGGCCAAGCGCTCGGGCATTGCGATGCACGTCGTGGCAGAGGTCGCCGAGACCGGCAAGCCGCACTATTTCGGGCCGGACGACCTTGTACGCGACGACTACGGGCCGCTCAAGTGCTCAAGCGCGCTGCCCATTGCGTGCCAGCCGTATGTCTGGCGCGGAACGGCGTACTATGACGGCGGCATCGCCGATCCCATCCCGTATGAGCGCGCGTTTGCCGACGGGTGCGACCGCGTCGTCGTCATCCTGACGCGCCCGAAGGACTACCGCCGCACGCTCGGCCGGCGCGCAAAGGCATACGGCGTCATCCGAAGGAGCTATCCGGCGACCTATGAGACGCTTATGCGGCGGCACGTATTATACAACACGCAGCTCGATGCGCTCGTGGAGCGCTATGAGCCGGAGGGGCGCGCGCTCATCGTCGCGCCGGACAGCGTGCTCGGGATGGACACGCTCACGCGCGACCTGCAAAAGCTCCGCGCGCTCTACAACAAGGGCTATCTCGACGGCAGCGCCATCCGCGATTTCCTTGAAAAGTGAGGCAAAGACCATGCTGAAAATCTTACACATCGGAAAGCCCGGCAACGTGGCCCGCTTTGCCGGCGGGCTGCGCCTGCCGGAGCACACGCTCGCCGAGTGCAGATCGGGAAGCTCGACGGCGGACTATCTTGCCGCCGGCGGCGACGCGGACGTGCTGCTCGCCGACGCCATGACGCCCATCACGGCCGAGCTCGTGGACGCCATGCCGAACCTGAAGCTCATCCACTCCGAGGGCGTGGGCTATAACTGCATCGACGTAGGCGCGGCGTCGCGGCGGCACATCTGGGTCTGCAACTGCCGCGGCTGCAATGCCGTAGCCGTCGCGGAGCAGACGCTGCTTCTGATGCTCGGCGTGCTGCGCGATGTGTGCGGCGGCGACCGCGCCGTGCGCGAGGGGCGGCAGATCGTGGTCAAGGAGGACTATATGGTCACCGGCACGCTGAGCGAGCTGGCCGACCACCGCGTCGGCCTTGTCGGCTTCGGCGAGATCGCGAAGGCGACGGCGCGGCTGCTCGCGCCGTTCGGCGCATCGGTGTATTATACCAAGCCCTGCCGCGCAGACAGCGCGACGGAGCAGGCGTACGGTGTGACGTACCTGCCGCTCGATGAGCTGCTCGCCACGTGCAGCATCATCAGCCTGCACCTGCCCGTGACGGACGAGACGCGCGGCATGGCGAACGACGCGTTTTTTGCGAAGATGCGGGACGGGTCGTACTTCATCAACACCGCGCGCGGCGAGTTGGCCGACTCCGGCGCCATTTTGCGGGCGCTTTCCTCCGGTAAGCTGCGCATGGCGGGCCTTGACACCATCGCGGGCGAGCCGATCCGGAAGGACAATCCGATCCTGCAGGGCGACGCGGACGTGTCGGACAGACTGCTGCTCAGCCCGCACATCGGCGGCGTCACGAACGCGAGTCTTCACCGCGCGCACCGCATTTTCTGGCGCGCCGTCGAGGCGCTGAGCGCAGGAGATGCGCCGGAGAACATCGTAAATACCTGGGATTAAAGGAGAGAGGATCATGATCAACGAAGATTTCAAATCCATGCTGACGCAGCGCTCCGTCATCCGCGAGCAGAGCGAATTTGCTTCCGAGCTCGGCGCGAAGATCGGCTATGAGAACGTGTTTGACTACAGCCTCGGCAACCCGAGCGTGCCGACGCACCCGGAATTTACGCGGACGCTCGTCGACCTGCTCGAAACATCCGACCCGGTCGCCATCCATGGCTACAGTCCGTCGCTCGGCATCATGAGCGTGCGCGAAAAGGTCGCGGCCAGCCTGAATGCGCGCTTCGGCATGGACTATGAGGCAAAGCACATCTTTATGGCCATCGGCGCGGCCGGCGCGCTGGCGCACGCGCTGCGCGCGGTGACAAAGCCCGGCGACGAGGTGCTGACGTTTGCGCCGTACTTCCCGGAATACGGGCAGTATGTCGGCCGCACGGGCGCAGCGCTGAAGGTCGTCCCGGCCAATACGGCGGACTTTCAGATCAACTTCGAGGCGTTCGAGCAGATGCTCGGGCCGAATGTGCAGGCCGTGCTCATCAACACGCCGAACAACCCATCCGGCATCGTCTATTCGTCCGCGACGATCCAGCGGCTTTCTGACATCCTGCGGCAGAAGCAGCGCGAGTATGGCCACGACATCTTCCTCATCAGCGACGAGCCGTACCGCGAGATCGTCTTTTCGGGCGCGGACAGCCCATATGTCAGCCGCTTTTACGACAACACCGTCTCGTGCTACTCGTTCTCGAAGAGCCTGAGCCTGCCGGGCGAGCGCATCGGCTATGTTGCTGTCAACCCGCGCGCGACGGATGCAGACATTTTTGCCGTCATCTGCGGTCAGATCAGCCGCGGCATCGGCCACAACTGCCCGGCCTCGAGCATCCAGCTCGCCGTGGCCGAGGTGCTTGATAAGACGAGCGACCTGAGCGTCTATGAAACGAACATGAACCTGCTCTACGACAAGCTCGTCGAGCTTGGCTTTGAGGTCGTCCGCCCGGGCGGGACATTCTATATCTTCCCGAAGGCGCTCGAGGACGACGCCGTCCAGTTCTGCAAAAAGGCGCGCAGGTACAACCTGATCTTAGTCCCGAGCGACAGCTTCGGCGTCCCGGGCTATGTGCGCATGGCCTACTGCATCGACACCGAAAAGGTAAAACGCAGCCTGCCCGCGCTCGAGCGGTTCGTAAAAGAAGAATACCGCAGATAACAAGAAGCCCGGCCTCGTTGAGGCCGGGCGATTTTCTTCATTTTTGCAGAAGCGCGAGCGCTTTTTCCAGCGCGGCGCAAAATGAGCGGAGCTCCTGCTGCGTGTTGTAAAACGCGGGGCTCACGCGGACGACGCTGTCCAGACCGAAGCGGGTCAGCAGCGGCATGGCGCACAGGTGTCCGGTGCGGACGGCGACACCCTGCGCATCGAGCAGCGCGCCGATGTCGAACGGGTGGATGCCGGGCACGGTGAAGCTGACGGCGCCGGAGCAGCGGGAGGGGCTCCCAAGCAGCTGCACGCCGGGGATGGCGGACAGCAGCGCGCGGCATTCGGCGGTCAGCGCGTCTTCCTGCGCGGCGATGGCCGGAAGGCCGAGCGCGGTGAGGTAGTCCAGCGCCGCGGCGAGGCTGATGGCGCCGACGTAGTTCGGCGTACCGGCCTCCAGACGAAGCGGAAGCGGGCCGAACGTCGCCCGGCCCAACTCGACCTGATCGATCATGCCTCCGCCGAATGCCGTGGGCGGCAGCGCGCCGAGGCAGCCGCGGCGGCCGTAGAGCACGCCGATGCCGGTCAGCGCGCCGAGCTTGTGGCCGGAAAAGACGAGGTAGTCGGCGTCGAGCGCCTGCACGTCGGTCACGCCGAGCTTCATGGCCTGTGCGCCGTCGAGCAGCACCTGCGCGCCCGCGTCGTGCGCCATGGCGCACAGCTCCTGCACGGGCGCGACGGCGCCGGTGACGTTTGAGACCCATGCGCAGGCAACGAGCGCCGTCCGCTCACCAAGCAGCGGCGCGAGGGCGGACAGCTCCATTTCGCCGCGCTCGCTGACGGGCCAGATGCGAAGGCACGCGCCGGTGCGGCGGCAGGCCTCCTGCCATGGCACGAGGTTGGAGTGATGCTCCTGCTCGGCGACGATGACCTCGTCACCGGGGCCGAGACGGCCGCAGGAGAGGGCGGAGGCGACGAGGTTAATCGACGCGGTCGTGCCGGAGGTGAAGATGATCTCGTCATCCCACTGCGCGCCGACAAACGCCGCCGCGGTGTGCCGCGCGCGCTCGAGCGCATCGGTTGCGCGCGCGCTGAGCGTGTGGACGCCGCGGTGGACGTTGGCGTTGTTGTGATGGTAGTGCGCACTGACGGCATCGAGCACCGGCTGCGGGACCTGCATGGTCGCGGCGTTGTCGAGATAGACGAGCGGATGGCCGTGGACAGACTCGGCGAGAATGGGGAAATCCTCGCGGATGCGCAAAATGTCAAGCATGGGTGCCGCCTCCTTGTGCTGCGAGCTGCCGCCGGATCTCCGGCAGCAGGCCGGAAATGCCGAGCGTGCGCTGAGAGGAGAACAGACTGCCAAGCGAGAGCGCGTCGAGCAGGTCGCAGTCCGCCTCCAGAACGTCCGCAACCGGGACGTTTTCAATGAGCGCGGCGAACAAAAACAGCACGCCGCGGATGAGCACCGTGTCGCTGTCGCCGACGAGGCGGCAAAGACCGTCCGGCGCGTCCGCGCGCAGCCAGACCTGTGATTGACAGCCGCGGTAGAGGTTTTTCTCGTCCCGCAGGCCGTCGGAGCCCGGCAGCAGGGAGGACAGCTCGATCAGCAGAGAGTAGCGGTCGAGCTCGTCGTCGATGCCGGTGAACATGGACTGAAGCTGCGCAAGATTGCCGGAAAGGGTCTGCATGGGTCGGCGCTCCTTAATAATATAATAGTATGCTACCTGCGCGCAAGCGCGCGGGCGATGCACTCCGAGAGTGCGGTGAGCGTCTCGGCATCCGCGCTCTCCATGGGCGGGATGGTAATGGCAAGGTCACGCCCGAGCGCGAGCACGAGCAGGATCTTCTTGTGCGTTGCGCTGCTGGCGCTGCCGCAGTGCGGCGACGTGTCCGAGCCCGTCTCGCCGAGCGCGGCGATGCGCGCGACGCTTTCCCGGCCGAGCGCCTCCAGCTCGTCTTCGGCCATGTCCTCCGGCTCTAGGCGATATTTGATGCGGACGTACTCCCGCAGAAGCGGGAGTACGTCCGTTGCTGATTGAACCTGTCCGGATATGATGGGCGCGATGGCGCAGCGGGCGCGGTCATCCAGCGCGGCAAAGCGCGCGCGGATGTCAGATGCGTCGCTGATCAGAGACATACGACCGGCTCCAGACCGAGCACCTTTGCCACGGCGACGAGCTCGTCGACATAGTCGCCAAGCACGAGCGGGTTGTGCAGGCCGAATTCCTGCTGCGCGTGCCAGTACTTCTTCGCGTCGGAGACGGTAAAGAACAGACCCTCGGTGCAGTTCTGCTTGTCATAGCCGAAGCCGCCGGCGATGACGCCGCGCGTGATGAGCATTTTCTTGCAGTTCGGGTCGATGCGGGCCTGCGTGATGTACTCGCCGCGGTCCTGCGTGAAGTCGTAGCGCATCGTGGCCGCCCAGCCGCTGTAGGCGAACGAGCGGAGCGCGATGGGGCTGCGATCGGAGTCATAGCCGTGCATTTTGCGGTTCGGGACGGCGTGGTAGGTCGCCATGAGGTTCGGGACGCCGCGCATGGGCGCAAGGTCGTCCTTCGTCAGGAACGACAGCAGCGGCGCGAGCCCTTCCTCGTTGATGTTGCACGGGACGCTGTTGCTGATGTACGGCGCCTTGCCGGACACGCCGCTCAAAATGGCGGCGCAGATCAGCGCGGTGATGTCATATTCACACGCCGAGGGCAGGCCGAGCTCGTTGTTGATCGAGTGCGCCATGCACATGGTGCAGTGCTCCTCGTTCAGGCGGCGGGTCGAGCACGTATCCGGGCACGGCGCGCAGAACGCGTTGCACTCTTCGTCTTCCATGTTCTTCTGGATGACGCGCACCATTTTCAGCGTGGTGATGATCTCTTCATACGGCATGTCGTTTTCGCTGGCGCTGCCGATGAGGTCCTTGGCCATGTCCTCGATGAGCGCCATGTCGTCGGCGTTGATGTTCAGACGGTGACGGCCCGGCGTCGTCGGGTTCTGGTCGCACGGGATCTCGTGGAGCTGATCCATGAGCTCGTGCAGGTTGATGTAGCGGAAGCGGACGCCCCACTTCGCCGTCAGGTCGTCGAGACGGTTGAACGAGTCAGGCGCGCTCGGCATGGACTGGTTGGCGTTGAAGCGGGCGGTGAGCAGAACCTTCAGCTCGCCGAGCATCTTGCGCACACGGACGGCCGAGAGGATGCTGCGCAGCTCGTCCCAGTCGTAAGCCGGGTAGATCTCGCAGCCGTGCGAGAGCATGGTCGCGTTGATGATCGTGTTGCCCTGCAGACCCGAGAGCGCGGCGCACGGCTTCGGGTAGCGGCGGTTGAATTCCATCATGACGTCCGCGCAGCGGCCGCCGTCGGCAAACAGATAGAAGTCGACCTTGTCATGGTCGACCGCCATGGCGTCCATGGCCTCTTCTGTAATGCGCCAGTCGTCCGTGCGGCAGACGTAGACCGGCTCCATCAGATTGACAAAGTCGGGAACGTTCTCGCGGATGCCGCGCAGGAAGGTCTTGTTGATCTCGGCGTTCATCGCCTTGTCAAACTCGTAGGTGAGCTCTTCACCGCGGCCGAAGCGGCACGGGCCTTCGTAGACATAAAGGTGGCTCATGTCGATGTAGATGGGCTTGACGTTCAGACGGACGTCCTGAATGGAAGTGATGCTCATAATGTTACTCCTGTTCCTGTGTTGGATTTGTCACAATGCTCAACCTGGATCATGGCACAATCGTAACACAGAGGAGCGCGCGGTGTAAAATGGCGAATTTTTGGTCTGACATTCCAAAACGGAATGCTATTTGCGGGCAGGGTCGGCGCAGCTGCGGTTCCAATGCTCAAGAAAGAGCGAAAGCGCCGGGTTCTCGTTGCCGGCGAACCAGCTCAGGCAAAGCGTGATGGGAGCAAACTCCGGCATGGTACGCGCGGCGAGCTGCGGCAGGAGGCTGACGGTGTGCTGATCGTTGAGCACGGTGACGCCGCGGCCCATCTCAAGCCACAGGATCATGGTCGACAGGTCGGGCGCTTCGAGGATAATGGGCTCAAACCCCGCCTTGCGGCAGGTATGCTGATAATTCTGCGTGACGGCGAACGTATCGCCGGTCGTCACGCTCAGAAACGGGACGCTGCGCAGATCGGTGAGCAGCAGCGGCTCTTTTTGCGCGAGCGGGTTGCTGCGGTGGAGAAACAGCGCATTGCTCAGCCTCTCGACCGACTCATAGAGAAGGCCGGCTTCGTGCTCGACGGAAAAGGCGGCGGTGAACGCGGCGTCGAGCTCGCCGCTGCGCAGGCCGTCAATGAGGCGGCCGAAGCTGCCGCTCGTGATGGTGACGGGGATGCCGGGGTGGGCGGACTCAAAGCTGCACAGGATCTCGCGCTGGCGCGGGCTGATCATCTGGCCGGTCAGGAATCCGAGCGCCAGATGGCCGCTCGCGCCGAGGTTTGCAAGGCGCGCTTCGGCGACGGCGTCGTCGAACTCCTCGGCCATGGGCGAAAGACGGTCGCGCAGCAGAAGGCCGCCGGGCGTCAGGCGCAGCCCGCGCCGGGTGCGGTAGAAGAGCGCAAGGCCGAGCTCCTGCTCGAGCGCGGCGATGTTCTTGCTCAGCGTCGGCTGCGTGAGATAGAGCGCGGCGGCCGCCGTGGTGAAGTTGAGATATTTGGCTGCGGCCAGAAAGCAGCGAAGCTGCGTGCCGGTCATGCTTCGTCCGCCTCTTCTCCGCGCTCGCGCCGGACCTGCTCGATGAGCTTTTCGATGGGCATCTGCATGAATTCCTCGTCCGGCTCGAGATAGCCGTGGAACATCTGGCCGCGGCGGTCGATCCGCAGGCCGCGGCGGCGCATCTCGTGCCAGCCCCAGTCGTACAGGGAAAACAGAACCGGGATCGTGCTTTTTCCGACCTCGGTGAGGCGGTATTCCACGCGCGGGGGAATCTCCGGGTAGACGACGCGCTCGATGAGACCGTCCGCTTCCAGGTCGCGCAGGTTTTCCGTGAGAACCTTTTCTGTAATAGGGAGAACAGAGGTGAATTTTCCGTAGCGGGTCGAGTCGGCGTCGAAATGGAGTGCGGAGAGCAGGAACGGCTTCCATTTGCTCAGGAACAGCCGCTGGACGAAGCGGTACGGATCCTCTCCGTCAAAAAAATCAAGCTTAGAACGGGACATGGGCGCGCCCCCCTTTGTGAAAAGTGAACAAATGCCGGCATAGTGGCGGTTGAAGATGCTGAAATTGTCGATTCTCATGTGCAATATAGCAAATTTTTTCCCCGCCTGCAAGCGGTAATCTGTATGGCAAGCAACGGCGCAAACGCCCGCCATTGCTGAAAAAAGTAAACACATCGGTTTAGTAGGAGGCGAACTTGCAGGTGCGGCGCAAACTTTGTTGTGCGTACTTTACAAAAAAATGCTGTGGTGGTACTCTCGGGTTGTCACAAGTGCTCGACAAAGCGAGAAGGAAGCTTCAAGCACACCGAACAAAATAAGGAGGACACTATGAAAAAGATACTTGCTCTGCTTATGGCGATGGCCATGCTTCTTGGCTGCCTGGCTGCATGCGGCTCTGACCCTGCCGACGCGGGCAGCAAGCCGTCGGATACCGGTTCTGCCGACACCGGTGCTGCCGACACCGGCGCTCCGGCCGACAGCGGGAAGCAGGATGACGCTGCGAAGCCCGGCGAGGGCGGCAACGAAGTCCTGAAGATCGGCGGCCTCGTCAACCAGACGGGCTGGTTCGCGACCTACGACTACAACAACGCCCTTGAGATGCAGTGCCTGGCCGGTTATTACAACGACCTGGGCGGCATCGAGATCGGCGGCAAGAAGTACGATCTCGAGATCGTCGTGCAGGATGGCCAGTCTGATGCGGCCGGCATCCGCTCCGCGGCGCAGCTGCTCGCCGACGACCCCGATATCCACTATGTCATCGAGACGAACGACTTCTGGGTCGATGGTGCGCTCGACATCTTTGAAAAGGGCGGCATCATGAACATCATGAGCCAGAACAACATGTATTTCAACGCCCTGAACGAGAACCTGAAGTATGCCTACACGTTCTACAATGCCGCTCCGGCGCAGTACGCTGCAGCGCTTCAGTTCGTGAAGGATTACTACCCCGAGGCGACGAAGGTCATCGTCTGCGAAAATGACGACGGCAACGGCGAGCCGAAGGCGGCGCTCGTGCAGTCGATCTGCGCTGAGCTTGGCCTGGAGTACATCGACGATCCGATCATCTACGACGCGGAGGCCACGGATCTGTCCTCGGTTGCGATTCAGCTTATGAGCAGCGGCGCGGATGTGTTCATCGGCAACGCGGACGTCAAGAACGTCGGCTCCATCGTCAAGGAGCTGCGCAACAACGGCTCGGACATGGTCGCGGCGGCCGTCGTCGGCTCGAACGCCGGCATGCTGCTCGACGCTACGGGTCTGAAGGATGTCTCCCGTGCGTTCACGATGGGCTCGGATCTCGAGACGCCGGAGCACAACACCGACATCTTCAACACGATCTACAACCGCTTCAAGGACGAGTACGGCGCGGATACGGCCGCCTCGTGGTGCGGCGCTTCCGTCAACAACCTCTACACGCTGCTCCAGCTCATGCAGGGCGCGGGCTCCGTCGAGGTCGCGGACGTGCAGGCGTACTATGACAGCATTGACTCGGTCGAGACGCTCTTCGGCACCGGCAAGGTCTGCGGCATGGAGACGTTCGGCTGCAACCACGTCGTTGCGACGCCGAACTCCGTTTCGGTCCTCGTGGACGGCAAGGTCGAATTCGGCGGCACCGTCGAGTGCTACGTTCCCTGATCATTATTTGCTTTGACCAAGCGGGCCGGAGGATAACGACATTGTCCTCCGGCCCTTTTCGCTGGCTTCACAGGAAAGGAAGTGGAACTGTTGCTGGCAATGCTCCCAAACATTGCGGTCAATACTCTGGTGCTCGCCTCCATGTACATTCTGGCGTCGCTCGGGTTCGCATTTATCTTTAATATGCTCGGCACGGTCAACCTCGCACACGGCGCGTTTTATATGCTCGCGGCATACATCACGTACTATCTGTGCGCAAAGGCAGGGCTGAACAACTGGCTGGCCATGGCCATCTCCGCTGCGGCGCTCGCCGGGGTCGGCATTTTGATGGAGCGCGTGGTGTTCCGGCCGTTTTATACGCAGTTCAGCCGCGTCGTCATGATCTCCGTCGCGCTTATGACGATGCTCCAGCAGACGGCGACGATCCTGTCCGGCTCGCAGACGCTCTCCATCGACGGCTACGCGACCGGCATCACGGACCTCGGCGTCGTTATCGTGAGCAACGAAAAGCTCGTCACGTTCGGCGTCGGCCTTGTGCTGCTCATTGTGACGCTCATCATCGTCTACAAAACCAAGCTCGGCATGGAGATGGAGGCCGTCGCGCAGGATCGCATGGGCGCCTCGCTGCAGGGCATCCCCATCAACCGCGTCTCGGCGCTTGTGTGCGCGCTGGGCTTTGCGCTCGCGGCCATCTCCGGCAGCATGATGGGCGCGTATCAGCAGCTCTCGCCGTATATGGGCGACACGATGAACATCCGCATCCTCATGCTCGTCATGCTCGCCGGTGCGGGCAGTATGAACGGCATCATCGCCACGGGCGCCATCATGGCGCTGTTTGATTCGGTATTCCCGGTGCTGTTCCAGAGCTACACGGCCAGCGCGCTCTCGTGCTCGGCCATCGTGGTGCTGCTGCTCATCCGGCCGAAGGGCTTCTTCGGCCATGAGATGTGAGGAGGGGCGCGACATGAAACAAAAATCGATCAAAACGGCCGCGCCCTACGGCGCGCTGCTCGTGCTGGCGCTCGCCGTTCCCGCGGCGCTGCACAGCGCCTACTGGCTCGGCATCTTCATTCTGGTGCTCTATCAGGTCATCGGCTCGTGCAGCCTGCGGACGATCAGCCTTTCGGGCAACCTGACCTTCTCCCACGGCGCGTTCATCGCGCTCGGCGCGTACTGTGCGGGCATTCTGGCGAAGAACCTCGCCCTGCCGCCGGTCGTGACCATTCTGGCGGGCGGACTGTTTGCCGCGCTTGTCGCCGTTGTGACGGGCTTCCCGTTCGTGCGGCTCAAGGGGCTCTATTATTCCATGGCGTCCATGTTCCTCGGCGTGACGTTCATCTACATCATCAAGGCGATGGACATCACGGGCGGCTACCGCGGCCTGACGGGTATCCCGGCCATGTTCTCAAGCCCGCTTGTGTCGTATTACTTCTTCGTGATTCTGACGGTCGTGTGCCTTGCGGTGCTCTACCGCTTTGAGCACAGCCGCATCGGCACGACGCTGCGCGCGCTGGCGCAGTCGCAGGACGTTGCGGCGTCCATCGGCGTCAACCCGACGTTCTACCGCCTGCTCGCCGTCGGGACGGGCAGCTTCTTCGCGGGCATCGCGGGCGCGGCGTATGCGCTCTACGCCACGGTGCTCTCGACGACGAACTACGACATGACGTTCTCGCTGTGGCTGCTCATGTATATGATGATCGGCGGCGAGAACCGCTTCATCGGGCCGATCATCGGCACGATCATCTTCGTGCTCATCCCCGAGGTCGCGCGCGGCCTGAGCGAGTACGCGCCGTACATCACGGGGCTGTGCACGCTGCTCGTGGCCTATCTGCTTCCGGGCGGCCTTGCGGGCATTCCGTCGCTCATCCGGGCAAAACGCGAAGCGCGCGCGGACAATGCGGCGGAGAAAGGAGGGGCGCACAATGAAGCTTCTTGAAACATCGGGCATTTCCAAGCACTTCGGCGGCCTGCAGGTCATCACCGATCTGGATTTTTCCATTGAGGAAGGCGAGATCAAGGGCTTCATGGGGCCGAACGGCGCGGGCAAATCCACGTTCTTCAACATGATCACCGGCGTCGTCACGCCGTCGTCCGGGCATATTTTCTACGCCGGCCGCGAGATCACAAAGGCAAAGCCGCATCAGGTGGCCAAGATGGGCATCGGGCGCACGTTCCAGCTCAACCCGCTCTTCGGCGACTTTACGGTCTTTGAGAACGTGACGGCGGCGTACCATCTGCGGCCGCACTCGTCGCTGGCGAACATCTTCTTCAACACGAAAAGCTACCGTGAAAACGAAAAGTTCATCGCCCGCTCGGCCGATGAGATCCTCGAGTTCCTTGGCCTTTCGCATGTGCGCAACGAGCTGGCGAAAAACCTGCCGCACGGATATCAGAAGATCCTCGGCGTTGCGCGCGCACTGGCGACAAAGCCGAAGCTGCTGCTGCTCGACGAGCCGCTCGGCGGCATGAACCCGGAGGAGATCGAGTTCTCGATCCGCGCCATCTCCAACCTGCGTGACAAGGGCATCACGATCCTCGTCGTCGAGCACAACATGCAGATTCTGGAGATCCTTGACAGCGTGTCCGTCATCAGCTTCGGCCATAAGATCTTTGAGGGCACGCCGCAGGGCATGCGCGAGGACCCGACCGTCATCGAGACCTATTTCGGAGGCAAAGTATGAGCAACATTTTGCAGATCGAGGGCCTCAAGGTCCTATACGGAAAGTCCGTGGCCATCCACGACGTCAGCCTGAACGTGCCAGAGGGCGGAATTGTCACGCTCGTCGGCGCCAACGGCGCCGGCAAGTCGACGACGCTCAACGCCATGGTCGGCATGGTGCCGGCCGCGGCGGGCAGCATCCGCTTCCGCGGCGAGGACATCACGGGCGCATCCACGGCGGACATCGTCCGGCGCGGGCTCGTGCTTGCTCCGGAGGGGCGGCATCTGTTCCCGTATATGTCTGTGCAGAAGAACCTTCTGCTCGGCGCGGCGCAGCGGTCGGACAAGAAGGCCATTGCGGACGATATGGAGTTTGTGTTCAGCCTGTTCCCGCGGCTCAAGGAGCGCTTAAAGCAGAAGGCGGGCACAATGTCCGGCGGCGAGCAGCAGATGCTGGCCATCGGCCGGGCCATGATGGCCGACCCGAAGCTGCTGTGCCTCGACGAGCCGTCGCTCGGCCTCGCGCCGGGCATCATTGAAGACATCGGCGTGAAGATCCGCGAGATCAACCGCGCCAAAGGCACGAGCATCCTGCTCGTTGAGCAGAACGTCCATCTGGCGTTCAGCGTGGCGGATTACTGCTACACGCTGCAGGTCGGCGAGCTTGTCGCCGAGGGCACGGTCGAGGAGATCCGGAACAACGACGTCGTCAAAAAAGCTTATTTCGGCGGATAGCATCCATCCTCCCCTGGGGTTTTTTGCCGATTAGCGAAAAAGCGCGGTGCAGCCCAATGGCTGCACCGCGCTTTTGCATCTGCCGCGCGGGCGTGTCAGCTGTGGAGCCTGCGGTATTCCGACGGCAGGGCGCCGTAGAATTCGCGGAAGGCGGCGGAGAAGCGGCTCTGGCTCTCATAGCCGACGGCCTGCGCGATGGAGGCAATGTCATCGCCTGTCTTGCGCAGCAGCGCCGCGGCAGCCTCCATGCGGTGCTTTTTGATGTGCGCGGCGATCGTCTCACCATAGACCTCCTTGAACACGCGC
Source organism: uncultured Oscillospiraceae bacterium (assembly GCA_934589675.1). Classification (GTDB taxonomy): domain Bacteria; phylum Bacillota; class Clostridia; order Oscillospirales; family Oscillospiraceae; genus CAKTOF01. The sequence continues at coordinate 13,182 of CAKTOF010000017.1, read as the reverse complement.
TTGAGCGTCGTGGCGTTCATGAGATACTTTTTCGACAGCGCCTCGATCGTGACGCGGCGGGACAGGTCGGCCGTCAGGTCGTTGTGGACGCGGCGGATGATCTCCTCCTGCGAGGCCTGAAAGTCGACGGCATGCACAGGGCAGGCGATCTGCATGACCTGCTCGACGATGTCGTGCAGCATACGGATCTGGACGGTGTCGGCCGCGCTGTAATAGACCTCCTTGCCGCAGCGGCGGCTGACGATGAGGCCGCTCTGCGCAAGAGAGCGCAGGTGGTGCGACACGGCGGGGCTGGACATCTCAAGCATGGCGGCGAGGTTCAAAACGCACGACTCCTCGTGGCTGAGCAGCCAGAAAATGCGCACGCGCGTCGGGTCGGAGAGCTGCTTGAACACCTCGGCGACGGCGGAAAACTGCGAAACGTGCATCAGAGCGCTGTGGAGCGTCTCGGTATTGCGGCTGCTGCCGTGATCGTGCGGAAGCGTGAACTCGGACATGGCGGCTCCTTTCTCCGTTTTGGAAATACCGTTCGCCCGTTCGGGAGGAACAGACGCGATCCGGTTGATTTTTCGGCTCGGCATCACTATACTACAGCCATAAAGATTAAGCAAGCGTTTAATTGATGACGCTGCGGGAATACTGGAGGAGCTACCGATGAAAAAGACGTATCAGATCGAAGTCGACTGCGCCAACTGCGCCAACCTGATGGAGGAAGCCGCGAAGAAGACCGAGGGCGTCGCGGACGCGGCCGTCAACTTCATGACGCAGAAGATGACCGTGGAATTCGCCGACGGCGCGGACGAGAAAAAGACGATGAAGGCGGTTTTGAAGGCCTGCCGCAAGGTCGAGCCGGACTGCGAGATCAAGCTGTAAGACGCCTGCACAGGGCGCGGCCGGAAGGTGAGAGCAATGACGAAAAAACAGAAGAAAATGCTTGTGCGAATCAGCATCACGGCCGTGATGCTGATCGCACTGGAGTTTATTCCGATCCGCGGTATCCCGCAGCTCATCGCGTACCTCGCGCTATATGCCGTCATCGGCTATGACATCCTGCGCAAGGCGGGGCTGGGGCTGATCCACGGCCGGGCGTTTGACGAGAACTTCCTGATGGCGCTTGCGACGCTCGGCGCGTTCGGGCTGGCCATCTGGACAAGGAGCGGCGACTATGTCGAGGGCATCGCCGTTATGCTGTTCTACCAGATCGGCGAGCTGTTCCAGAGCTGCGCCGTCGGCAAGAGCCGCCGGAACATCACGCAGCTCATGGACATCCGCCCGGATTACGCGAATATCGAAAAAGACGGCAAGCTTGTGCAGGTCGACCCGGATGAGGTCGAAGTCGGCAGCATCATCGTCGTCCAGCCGGGCGAGAAAGTCCCGCTCGACGGCGTCGTCATCGACGGCGCGGCCAGCCTGAACACGAGCGCCCTGACGGGCGAGAGCATGCCGCGCGACGTGCGCGCCGGCGACGAGATTATCAGCGGCTGCATCAATATGTCCGGCGTGCTGAAGATCCGCACGACGAAGGCGTTCGGCGAGTCGACCGTGTCGAAGATCCTTGATCTTGTCGAGAACGCCAGCTCGCGCAAGTCGCGCTCGGAGGCGTTTATCTCGCGCTTTGCGAAGATCTATACGCCGGCCGTGTGCATTGCGGCTGCGGCACTGGCCGTTGCGGCGCCGCTCGTGCGCATGGCGCTCGGAATGAGTGCGATGTGGACGCAGTGGCTCTACCGCGCGCTGACGTTTTTGGTCGTGAGCTGCCCGTGCGCGCTGGTCATCAGCATTCCGCTGAGCTTCTTTGCGGGCATCGGCGGCGCGAGCCGCGAGGGCATCCTCATCAAGGGCTCAAACTATCTCGAAGCGCTCTCTCAGGCGAGAATTGTCGCGTTTGACAAGACGGGTACGCTCACGCAGGGCGTGTTTGAGGTCACGGGCGTCCACCACAGCGAGCTTGAGGACAAAGAGCTTCTGAAATACGCCGCGCTGGCCGAGTGCGCCTCGTCGCATCCGATCAGCCGCAGCCTGCAAAAGGCATACGGCGGCAGGATCGACCGCGGCCGCGTGACGGACATTGAAGAGATCAGCGGCTGTGGGATCACGGCAAAGGTGGACGGCCACGCCGTTGCGGCCGGAAATGACAAGCTGATGACCCGGCTCGGCATCGCGTACCACGACTGCCGCAGCGTCGGCACGATCATCCACATGGCCATCGACGGGCAGTACGCGGGACACATCGTGGTCTCCGACGTCGTCAAGCCGCATGCGAAGCAGGCCATTGCACAGCTGAAAAAGTGCGGCGTTCGCAGGACGGTCATGCTCACGGGCGACGCCCGGCGCGTGGCCGATGCGGTTGCAGGCGAGCTCGGCGTGGACGAGGTACACAGCGAGCTTCTGCCGGGCGATAAGGTCGGCCGCGTCGAGGAGCTGCTCGCGGGAAAGGGCAGGAACGAAAAGCTCGCCTTCGTCGGCGACGGCATCAACGACGCGCCCGTGCTCACACGGGCGGACATCGGCATCGCCATGGGCGCCATGGGCTCGGACGCGGCCATCGAGGCGGCGGACGTTGTGCTGATGGACGACGATCCGCTCCAGATCGCAAAGGCGATCGGCATTTCGCGCAAATGCCTGCGGATCGTGAAGCAGAACATCGTCTTCTCGCTCGCCGTGAAGTTTGCGTGCCTTGTGCTGACGGCCTTTGGCATCACGGATATGTGGGCCGCGATCTTTGCCGACGTCGGCGTGATGATCCTCGCCGTCCTCAACGCCATCCGCGCGCTGAAGTACAGACCCTGAAGCTCCTGCTTGCCCCGCCGCACATTTCGCGGCGGGGCTGCTGCTTCCCGGCAAGAAAAAACCGCAGATCCGGCAGGATCTGCGGTTTTTTTGACTCCGGGCAGGGCAAGGCTGCCTTCTATTTCTTCCGATACCCATCCTTCGACTTGGAAAGCGGGCCGTCCATGTACTTCTTGCCGCACGTGGCAAAGCAGGAATGCGCATCGCCTGCATTGGCGATCACGGCGCGCGTCCCGGCATCCTTCATGTCAAGATAGCAGGCTTGCCCGTTGTAATCGGACACGAACCAGAAGCGGGAGAAGAATGCTCCGAAGTCTTCGACATAGCGGGCGATGCCCCTGAGCTTCGGCATCGTGTCGGCCAGATGAAGCCCGTGCGGGTCAACAACGGCCGGCATCTCCCGGTCTCCGACCTTTTCAAAGAAAATAAAGTCGGGGTGCAAAACCTTCCGGACGTCGCCCAGACGATACGGGATCCGCAGCGACTGCCCCGCCGTTTTGCCGACGGGATTGCGGTACCAGCAGATCATCTCCGGCCTTTTCAATTCATGCATCACAACGGCGTCCTCGGAATCGTAGAGGTTGAACCACGCCATGTGCGTCTTCGGATCGTTCACCACATGCTTGGGATACTTTTTGCCGCCGGAATCCTGTGTGTCCGCAACGGGCTTGTCGAGAAATACCGTGTGCGGGATCCCGTGCCGGCTCATGCCGGAGGAGAATTGATTCCGCACGCCGGCGGGATATTTTGCGATCACCGGATCGTACGCTTCCGTCAGCTTTTCCAGCCGGGATCTGGCGCTTTGCTTCACGGCCTCAACGATTTCCGGGACGGCGGCCGCGGCGGCGATCTCCGCATTGATGTCGAGCGGGTCCATGCCGAGCAGGATCTGCTGACGGAAAAACGCGTTGGTTACACTGGGAGAGAGCGTGACATCTCCGCGCCTGCGCGCATTGGAAATTGCGTAGGAATCTGCGTCGTCCTCATAGACCTTTGTCCTTGCGGAAGCGGCGTCGAGATATTTCAGCTCGATCTGCGTTGATTTTGCGTGGAGGACCGTATTTCGGGCGGCTTCAAATTTGTCGTGGAACGTGACGATGCTTTCATTCAGAGCGCGGAGCATCGCCTCAATGGACTCCTCAAGCACGCCGGGGGCGTCCGGCTCCGCGTCTGCATCCGGCTCGCGCAGCGCTGCGGGAGCCGGCGGCGCGGCGTCGGCTTCGCCCTCATGGCTTTGCGGAAGCGCCGAGGCCCGGATGTCGTTTTCCTCGAGCATGCCCGCGTAAGAAATGACGCCGTCGATGTAATTGGAGGTCGCATGCGGCTGCTCGCGCGAAGCGATGCCTGTGAATACGTCGTCGATTCCGAAGGTGGGATCCCATTCAACTTCAACAGGCTTTGTCACGATCTCGCGCCCGGATTCTCTGGAAACGCCGCTGTACTCATCGTTGCCTTCCTCGGTCAGATACTTCACGACCCTTTCCAGCGTCGCAGGATCGAAGTATGGAAGAAAGCAGCTGACGGAGTTGAGCAGCTCGATGCTCACGCTTTCTGCGAGCGGCGTCCGCACCATGCGGCCGATCAGCTGCGCGATGTAGGTGTCGTCCTGATGCGGGCGCAAGGAGAAGATGACCTCGGCACGCGGGCAGTCCCAGCCGGTGCTGATGGCTTCCTTGGCGAAAAGGATCTGAATGTCGCGCTTGCGCTGCACATCCTGCGGCGCAACGCACGGCACCTCATACGGAGCAAGGTGCAGATCGCCTTCGCCGCTGATCACATGCGCAAAAGCGGTCGAACGGTCCAGCGACGGGATCTTTTCGCAGATCTCGGCGCAGAGCTGCCGGATCTTATCCGGCGAGATCTTGTTCGGAACCTGAACGACCATCAGCGGCCGCACCATGGGCGCGTCGTTCTGCTCGCAGTACATCTGCCACAGCTTCGTGGACTGTACGAGCGTTTTGCACGCGTCGGTCAGGTAGATGTTATAAACGGCGGCACCCTCGGCAGGCGCCTGCAATACGATCTTATCCTTCAGCAGGCCGCTGGCTTGAACATCTGCCGGGCTTACCTTTACAACAGGATAGGGGATGCGCTCGGAACGTCCCTCCATTGCGGCTGTAAACCGCTTCGGCGTTGCGGAAATCCCCACGACCACGGGGATCGGGCATTTTCCGTCGTCTCCGTCGATGATCCTGCCTGTGATCGTTTCGCCGGCCGCGTCTTTTTTGCCCGCGCTGCCAAGACCCTTATGGGCTTCGTCATAGATCATATATAGATGAACAGAATGATCTTTTACCGTGCGGCGCAGCAGCTGCCAGAAGGTGGGGGTCTCGCCGCCCTTGGTGAGCAGGCCGCCGCTGGACAGCTTCTGGCGATTGAGAAAATAGATATGCCCCGGCTCCAGCTCGTCGTGGTCGCCGGTGAAGGTGTTCTCGATCGTTTCGATCAGTGTCGGGTCCAGATCGGTGGCCTCGCGGAATTTGTAGATCGTCTGCTCGTTCAGGGACGGGCTGTCAGAAACCCAAAGCACGGCGGCGAACGGATCGCGCTCGATGCCCCATTCCGGATTGCCGTTGAAGATCGCCTCCACGGCAGCGGCTACCATAATGGTTTTGCCGGAGCCGGTCGGAGACGCCAGACAGCAGGATGCGGGATCGCCGTCACGATAATACGCGTCGCGCGCCTTCAGCATTCTGGCGAGCAGCGCCTTCGTCGCCGTTACCTGAAAATCTTTCAATTCAAATTTCATCGGTTCTCTCCCTATCCCATGGCGTTGATCTCAAAAGAGCGCAGATAGCTTTCGTACAGCTGCAAGACCCGGCGCCCCGGCAATTCTGCGCATAAGCTGCGGTAACGCTCCGCTGCGTCCGTCACGACGAACACGGTCCTTATCGCCTTGTTTTCCGAGACGGCCTCCACAAAACGCGTCTTATAGCGGGGGTCGAACAGCACGGCATAGGTCTGCCCGATCGCATACCCCTTCCGGCGCGGAAGGATCTCGCCCTTGCAGCCTCCAGCGAGCCACAGAAGCGGCGCGATGCGGTCAAAGGCCAGATCTGCACTTACGACAGAAGGCTCCAGATATTCAAGCTCGAAAAAGACGGCGTTTTCCTCGAAGCCATCCGACATCTTATGCTCGGCCAGCTCGGGATAGAACGGCTTTTTGACCTTCTCAAACAGCTTTTTCCGCTTTTTCGTGCCGGTTTCAGGATCGAAAACCTCGCCTTCGTACTCCCGATAGGCTTCGATGGGACAGCCATAATCGCCGCCCAGCGGGTTTCCCTTGATGTCCCGCCCCTCTATGGCGCATACGGTGCGCGGCCATGTGACGTGCCGGGCAATGCCGAGCTTTTCCCATTTTGCGTCGGTGGGGCGAAGCCCTTTTTCAGTCATGCGCGCCTCTTCCTCCGCAGATACCTCGTTGTTGGTCACCAGGATGCATGTTCTTTGCCCGTGATCTTCTGCGTTGAGGAGATTTGCTGCATGAAGCGTAGTCCCGGAGCCGGCGAAGAAATCCACAATAAGGGCGTTGGGCTTGCGCGCGACAAAGAAGCGCAGGGCGTCATGCACGGCATACAGCGACTTGGGGAAGGTGAACTTCTGGCGGCCAATGATGTTTGCGATCAGCTTTGTTCCGAAATAGGTCGCATCGTGCGGGCTGATGGCCCACTGCGTGCCCGGTATGTATTTTGCGTCGGAAGCGTCCGTGTCCAGAATTACCGTCCCGTTTTTCTTCTCTCGCCCGATGATCCGGATCTCGCCGTTTTCGATCCGCTTTCTCATGCCGGCCTGGATGTATGTGATACGGACGCCGCGGTCAGTGACCTTGCTGCCGAAGCGGATATACCCCTTTTCGTACAGCTGCTTAAAAAGCGACGGCTGGCACGACCAGCATCCCTCGCTGCCGTCTAAATGGATCGGCCATACCGCGATCCAGTCGTTCGGCGCCGTTTCCGTGCGGTAATCCCTCTCTGGAGGAAGCGGGTCGCCGATCCCCTTATAAACGCCGTCATGGTCGAAGTAGACCGGGTAAAAGCATCCGGGAGAATAGGCTCTTCTTCCGCTGTTTCCGCCCCGCAGCATACGACCCCACTGGAACCCTTCCGTCTCCTTGCTGCTTTCGACCTTCAGGTTTCCCAGCCACTGCGGATCCAGCGTCAGCTTTTCCGGGCCGCAATCTCCGAGCATGACGAAATAAAGGTATTCATTTGTCCGCGAAAACTGCGACGCCCGTGCGTTTCCGTTGTTGCTGATGATGGAGCTGACCATCTGGATCCTTGCCTCGGGGAATACCTGCTCCAGCAGAAGGCCAAGACGCAGATATTCCTTTTCGTCGATCGTCACGATCAGGACGGAATCGGTTGGATTGAGCAGCTTTTTTGCAAGGCGCAGGCGATCTTCCATAAACGTCAGCCACTTGGAGTGCCGGTACTGATCGTCTTTTCCGACGTAGCGGTTGTTATATTTCCAGTCCGTTGCGCCGGTGTTGTACGGCGGGTCGATGTAAATGCAATCCACCTGCCCCGGACAGGCGTATACCAGAGCCTGAAGCGCATGATAGTTCTCGCCGCTTATGACGACGTGGTATGGCTTGTCCCCGCCGCGCTCCACACGGCCGAGCTCCTTCAGACCGGCGTATATGGGCTTGTCAAAGCGGGCCAGCGCAACGACATCGCCCACCGGTGCGGCGACGGTTTCGCCGGTTTTATCATCGCGCAAAGTGGCCGTGCCGTCCGCGATGCCGATCACCCTGTAGACGATTTCGGAAGGGCTGTCCTCGCTTTTTGTGTCTTCCGCCACGCCGCGGGGAGGCAGGATGTTGACAAGATCCCCGCGAACCACGGGCTTTTTCCACATCCGGACGAATTCGGGCTTGGAGGCCTCGTAGACCAATCCATACCTGCGCCCGTGAACATAGTCCTTGATGTCCCGCGCAAGGCTCTCGTCGTATTGAGCTGCCCGGTTCATCAGTTCTTCAAGTCTCATTGCGGCGACACCTCCGTCAGCAGCCGATCTGCGGCGAGCCTGAACGCTCACGCCGGCATCGTCCCTGCATATTATCTGCTGTATTATAGCACGGCGAGCTGAATGCTTCTACTGCCTGCGAAAAATACCTGAGGCCATTTCTCGTTTGTTCGCTTAAACCCCGAGGCACGGCTTTGGATAAAGAAAAGCCCTAAATTCCAAGGAATTTAGGGCTTTGGTGCGCGAGGCGGGACTTGAACCCGCACGTCCGGAGTGGACACTAGAACCTGAATCTAGCGAGTCTGCCAATTCCACCACTCGCGCATATTCATCTGGCAGCCGGGATGACTGCCTGAATATACTATCACGCGGCAGGCGGATTGTCAACATGGTTTTCTCGGAAAATGCGAAAAAACGCGGCAGGCGGGCTCAGAGGCAGCGTACGTCGGCCCGGTCGCGCGGGACGGTGCGGCGGAACCGGACGGCAGGGTGGCCGACGACGAGGCAGCGGGCGACCTGTTCGCCGCCTTTCAGGCCGAGCATGGCGCGGATGTCCGGCGACGCGGAGACGGCGGTGAAATATCCGCTGAACAGGCACCCGAGCCCCATGGCGGCGGCCTCGAGCCCGGAAAATGCGGCGGCTGCGGCGGCGTCGCGCGCATCGGGGCCGGAGATGAACAGCAGCAGCATGGGCGCGTGGAAAAACAGCGGATCCGTCCCGGCCGGGTCGGCGCGGAAGTCTGTATCCCATCGGACAAATTTTTCCGCGCGGCGGCGCTCGTCGGCAGGAAGGGCGGGGTCTTGCAGCATTTTTTTGCCGAGCTGCGCCAACGCGCCGAGCGCAAGGCCGAGCAGCGCCTGCCGCTTCTCGCGGACGACGATGTAGCGCGTGTCCTGCGCGTTTTTCGCCGTCGGGCACCAGCGCGCGGCATCGAGCAGGCGGGCGAGCGCCTCATCCGTGACGGGCGCGGCGGTATACTGCCGCACGGAGCGGCGGAACTGCATCAGGTGCAGCAGGCCTGCCGCATCGGTATCCGGCACGCCGGACACGACTTCGGACATGTCCGCGTCCGGCATGCTCACGGCGCCCGTCGGACAGACGGCGACGCAGTGGCCACAGCGGATGCAGGCGTCCGGCTGGGAGAGAACCGGCTTGCCGGCCTCCATTGTGATGGCGTCCGGAAAACAGTCGCGCGCGCACGCGCCGCAGCCGACGCAGGCTTCGCGGTCAAATGTGATCATAGCATGAATCCCTCTTTCCGAGAAAACGGGCGGCGGCGCGTTTCGCGCCACCGCCTGCGGGTTGTATATTTAGAATTGCGCGGCAATCGCCGCAGATTCTTTGACGCTTATGTGTTGTCCTCGATGATGCCGTAGCCGCCGTCGTTGCGGTGGTAGACGACGGCAAACGCGCCGTCGGCGTCCTCGTCACGGAAGGCAAAGAAGCTGTGATCGAGCAGGTTCATCTGCAAAATGGCCTCCTCGCGGGACATGGGCTTCATTGGGAATGTTTTGGTGCGGATGATCTCAAAAACGCTCTCCTCCGGCTCGTCGGGAGCAAATGTCGTGGCGGCCTCGCCGTTCACGGTGAACGCACCGTCGCGCAGGCGGCGCTCCAGACGGGTCTTGTTTTTGCGGATCTGCCGTTCGAGCGTGGCGACGGCGGCGTCGATGGAGGCGAACATATCCGACGTGCTCTCACTCGCGCGCAGATATGTGCCGCCGGAGCGGACCGTCAGCTCGACTTTGTTCATGTTCTTTTCGACGCTGAATGTCACGAGGGCCTCGGCGTCGTCACGGAAGTAGCGTTCGAGCTTCATTACCTTCTTCTCGGCGTAGTTGTGCACAGACTCCGGCAGGGTGACTTTCTTTTCCTTGTACTGAAATGTCATGATCGTATCGCTCCTTTCGTTTGCGTGGGCGGGAAGAGCCTTCCCATGCTTATTGTAGCATATCCGGCGGGAAATTCAATTCTTTCCGCCCTGTTTTTTCTCGATGTAGCCGAGCATCTGCATGATGACAGACTGATAGACCTCCTCGGCGTTGGCGCGGAACGCTGCGCCGAAGGCGCGGGCCTGCTTCTCTGTCGGGGCGGACAGCTCAAGCCGGATGAGGCGGCCGCCGTCGTAGTCGAGCTGCATGGATACGGCATATTCGCCGTCGTCCTGCTTTGCGATGTCGACATGGATCAGCTCGTCGCGGCGGCGGCGGGCGTTGTAGGCGCAGACGGCGTCGAGCACGCGCTTATGCACGGGGACGGCGATGAGGTCGTCCATGACGGCGGCGTGCTCGCGGCCCTTGTCGGTGATGGTGTAAAGGCCGCGGCTGTCCATGGCGAGATGGCCGCTGTCGACCAGCTGCGGCAGCGCCTGCTTCAGGTCGAAATAGCTGAGCGTTTCATCCTGATAGCACAGGTCGTAGATGGTCTCGCTGTCGACCGGAAACTCGGTGTGGCTCGCGGCGAGCAGGATGAGCAGCTTGACATCAAGCATATCGTGAATGAACCCATGACGCTCCATATGACCGCCTCCTTTAATACTTACTATTATTATAAAGCAAGGAAGGAAAAAAAGCAATGAATTCACGCGCGGCGGCATTGGAAGGATTTGTACATTGCAGAATGGTTACAAAACGGTTACAATCTGAGAAGAAAGGGGGAATTCTCATGAAAAGAATTCTGATGACAACGGCTGCCGCGGCGATCATTGCGGCGAGCAGCATCGTCCCGGCGGCGGCGTCCGCGCCGAAGGCATGCGTTTCGACGGAGCAGATCGGCATCCAGCAGACATGCCGCCTACCGGACTGGCTGTGCCGCCTGACCGGCTGGGGCTGCGATCAGACCGGGACGCCCGACTGCGGCACGTCCTGCCCGGAGCAGCCGGGGCAGACGCCCGATGCACCGGATGAAACTCCAGACACACCCGGCACGACGCCGGGGCAGACGCCCGCTCCGGATGCGTCCGGTTCGGTTTCGACGCTCGAGCGCCGCGTCGCGGAGCTCGTCAACGAGCAGCGCGCGGCCTACGGACTGCCCGCGCTCACGCTGAGCGAAACGCTCTGCGGCGGCGCGCGGCTGAAGTCGCAGGATATGAAAACAAGCGGCTACTTCAGCCACGAGAGCCCGACCTACGGCACGCCGTTTGAAATGATGCAGCAGCTCGGCATCTTCTACCGCACGGCCGGCGAGAACATCGCCATGGGCTATTCGACGGCCGAGGCGGTCGTGAACGCGTGGATGAACTCTGAGGGGCACCGGGCGAACATCTTAAATGGGACATACACCCAGATCGGCGTCGGCGAGGTCGGCGGGTACTGGACGCAGTGGTTTATCAGCTAAACCTATATAATATAGAAAAAAGCGTGGGCTTCGGCTCACGCTTTTTCTGCGGTTGTGGAAGCCTCGCAGAGTTTCGCCGCCGTAGCGGCGAAAGAAATTGAAATTATTTTCTCCGGCGACCTGTGCGTCGGAGAAAATACAGCTCGCCCTGCAAGTGTGGAATTTGGGCGCCAACGGCGCACAAATTATGCGCGCGGCAGGGTGCATCCCCATCAAACGCGAACCCAGCGAAGCGGTTCGTGTTTGAAGTGGCGCACTTTCAAACTGCTCGTCATATACTGGCATGAGAAATCGAATCGGAGGCGGTGCGGATGCAGGGAAAGTTTGCGGTGATCGGCGGCGACCGGCGGCTTGCGGCGCTGGCGCAGGCGCTGACGGAGGACGGATTTGCGGTGTCGACCTACGCGGTCGAGGGCTTTGACGGCGGCGATCTGGAGGCGGCGCTGCGCGGCGCGTCGGTCGCGGCGCTGCCGCTGCCGTCATTTGGCGCGGCGGGGGATCTCATCGCGCAGTCGGGCGCGCGCGTCCGGGCGGCGGACATTGCGGCGCTCTTGACGCCGGGGATGTGCGTGTTCGGAGGCAAGCTCGGCGCGGAGGCGGCGATTCTTGCGGGCAGCGGCGCGGCGGTCATCGACTATCTTGGCCTCGAGCAGCTCACGGCGGCCAACGCCGTTCCGACGGCCGAGGGCGCGATCCAGATTGCGATGGAGCGCCTGCCTGTCACGATCCAGGGCTGCTGCGCGCTCGTCATTGGCTGGGGGCGCATCGGGAAGATTCTGGCGCGCAAGCTTGCGCTCCTCGGTGCGGATGTGACCGTCAGTGCGCGGCGCGGGGCCGATGCGGCCATGATCGCCGCGCTGGGGATGCAAGATGAGATCACGGGACGCTTCTGCCGCGGGCTTTCGCAGTACGACCTCATCGTGAACACCGTCCCGGCCCGCGTGCTCGGGCGCGAGCTGCTCGCGTCGGCGCGGCCGGACTGCCTGATCATCGACCTTGCGTCCAAACCCGGCGGCGTGGACTTCGACGCCGCGGCTCAGCTCGGGCGCGAGACGGTGCAGGCGCTCTCGCTGCCGGGCCGCGTCGCGCCGGTGAGCGCGGGGCGGCTCCTCCGGGATGCGATTCTCAGCTATCTCGATCTGCGCTGAGTAAAGCGCGAAAGGACGAAGCAATGGAGAAAATCAGACTGGGATGCGCCATATGCGGATCGTTCTGTACCTATGAGCCGGTGCTGCGCGAGTTAGAACGCCTGCGCGGCGAGTTTGAGACGATCGTCCCGATCCTGTCCGAGCGCAGCGCGTCGACGGACACGCGCTTCGGCTTCGCGTCCGCCATCCGCGGGCGCGTGGAGGACATCTGCGGACGGAAGGCCATCACGACCGTCGCGGAGGCGGAGCCGATCGGGCCGAAAAAGCTGCTCGATGCGCTGCTCATTATGCCGTGCACGGGCAACACGATCGCAAAACTCGCCCTCGGCGTGACGGACAGCGCCGTGACCATGGCGGCCAAGGCGCAGCTGCGCAACGAGCGGCCTGTGGTGCTCGCAATCTCGACGAACGACGCGCTGGCCGGCAACGCGAAGAACATCGGCGAGCTTCTTGCGCGCAGGCATTATTACTTCGTGCCGTTCCGGCAGGATGACCCGCAGGGGAAGCCGCGCTCTCTCGTTGCGGACTTTTCAAGGGCGGAGCAGACGGTAAAAGCCGCCTTGGAGGGCAGACAGCTCCAGCCGCTGCTGTCGGTGTAATAAAATGCGCAAAGCCCCGTGCTATGGGCGTTTGAGGGAGAACGGTCATGGTGCGGGGCGCCGCTCTGTAAAGGGGCCTTAAAAGAAACTGCAAAAAAGTCGAAAAAACTGCTTGACAAATCGCCCCGGGCTTGCTATTATATCGAAGCATTCCGCGAGAGATGCAAAACGAAATGAAGAGCGAGCCTGACAGCTTCGAAATTCTTCAAAATAGTTCTTGACAATCAAGCGAATGTGTGTTATATTGAAGATCCGCAAACGCGGTGTGTACCTTGTAAATTAAACAACGAGAAAAGAGCTTATGTAAGCACCTTTGGACAAAAAGTACAAGTGCGATTCATGA
>CAKTOF010000016.1 GCA_934589675.1 uncultured Oscillospiraceae bacterium | reverse complement strand
TGTTTCGTCACTTTGTTCCGTCAAGGGAGCTACACTCCCTTGCGACGCTTGTGCGTCTATCCCTTGTGGACTTGCCGCCAGTAAGTTTGAAATTGGACATAAACAAATCCTCCGTATGATCTGAACCATACGGAGGATTAACTATTTTACGGACACCGGTGAATCGGCCGTACGGCGGTTTTCACATATGCTTACTTGCGGTTGAAGATCTCGAGAATGTCCTTGTCCCAGTCCGGATTGTCATCCGTCGAGGCGGGCGCAGCGGCGGCCTTGTCGGCAGCGGCGGTGAACACGCCGGCCTTGGAGCTGTCGGGCGCAGCGTCAAAGCCGGTGGCGATGACGGTCACGCGCATGAGATCCTCGTACTCCTCGCTGAACGCGGCGCCGAAGATGATGTTCGCCTCGGGATTGGCGGCTTCCATGACGATGTTGGCCGCGCACTCGACATCGTCGAGGCCAAGCTCCGGCGAGCCGGTGATGTTGATGAGCACGCCCGTCGCGCCGTTGATGCTCGTCTCGAGCAGCGGGCTGGCGACGGCTTCCTGCGCAGCCTGCTCGGCCTTGTCGCGGCCGGAGGCCGTGCCGACGCCCATGTGGGCGCGGCCCGCGTTGCGCATGACGGCCGAAACGTCGGCAAAGTCAAGGTTGATGATGACCTTATCCGAATAGCTGACCAGCTCGGAAATGGACTGCACAGCCTGCTTGAGCACATTGTCGGCGATGGAGAACGCGTTGGCGAACGTGATCTTCTGATCCGTGACATATTTCAGGCGGTCGTTCGGAATGATGATGAGCGAGTCGACCTTCTCAGAGAGCGCAGCGATGCCGCCCTCGGCCTGCTTCATGCGGTTGGCGCCCTCAAACTTGAACGGCTTCGTGACGACGCCGACGGTCAGGACGCCCGCCTCGTGCGCAAGGTCGGCAATGATGGGCGCCGCGCCGGTGCCCGTGCCGCCGCCCATGCCGGCGGTGATAAAGACCATATCCGCGCCCTCGATGACCTTCGCAATGGCCGCGCGGGACTCCTCCGCCGACTTTTTGCCGATCTCCGGCTTCGATCCGGCGCCCATGCCGCCGGTCAGCTTCTCGCCGATCTGGATCTTGTTCGGGCAGTTGGACTTGTTGAGATCCTGCTTATCCGTATTGACAACGACGAACTCAACGCCGCCAATGCCATCGGCGATCATGCGGTTGACGACATTATTACCGGCGCCGCCGACGCCGATGACCTTGATATTTACAACTTTATCCGCGTTCTCGGACATAATGCATCCTCCTGTATCATTCGACAGACGCGGCCGGAGCCGGAGCCCGTACTGATTTACTGCAATTCTAGTTTATTTTATCGCGAAAGCGCGGCGGGGTCAATAGCAATCACGGATTTTTCCATCCCGCCGCACAATTTACCAGGGCAAAAACCGCGCGACCTTCTCCGTCTGGAGCGTCAGGTCGATCTGGCCCGACGCATCTGGCTCGCGCGCGGCCAGCTCTGTCAGGATCTGCTCGAGGTATTCAAATTTGTACGCAAGCTCGTCCGTTCCGCCGAGGTCGATCTCGTATTTCTCGCCGTACATCATGCGGATGGAGTAGATCTTCTCAAAGTCGACGGATACGATCTTATCCGCAGCCGGGCTTTTCGCAAGCGCCGTGAGCACGCTTGCGACCATGTCGCACGTCGCTGCGTCCTCTTCGCCCGGCACGAGCTTTTCGCCCGGCTGCGGCGAGACTGCCGTGATGCCGGTCAGCGCCGGGACGGCGGCGTCCTCGCCCGCCAGCTCGAGGATCCGGCCGTCCGGCGCAATGAGCCAGCCGGCGCCGCTCTCATCCGCCACAACGCCGGCCGCGGCGCACTCCTCCACCGCGATGGTCACCTTGTTCGGCAGCGTGCGCGTCACCTGTACCTTCGTCACATACGGCAGCTTCGCCAGCACCTGACCCGATGCGGCCGAGCGGCTCACCATGAGCATATTGTCGCCCACGGCGATGCCGGACGCCGCCGCGATCTCGTCGGCGCTGTAGCGCTCGTTGCCCGTGACCGCGACTGTGCCGACCTTGAAGAAGATCGCCACACACAGCACGACCGCCGCCACAACGGCCGCCATTGTCAGAACGCCGGGCAGGATGCGCCCGACGCGCGTTTTCTTTTTCCTCTGGTTCTTTCCAGCCATGAAAGCCTCCAACTCCGGTTGTCTCAGTTCGTATGTCCGGCCGCGTCCGTCCTCGAAACGGCCGCGCCGAGCGCCGTCAGGTCGCGCGCGATGTTCTCATAGCCGCGGTCGAGGTGGGAAAGCCCCGTGACGCGGCTTTCGCCGGCTGCGCCGAGCGCCCCGATGACAGCGGCCGCGCCGCCGCGAAGATCCTCCGCGCGAAGGTGCGTCCCATGGAGCGCAGCCACGCCCCGGACGTGCGCCGTCTGTCCGTCCAGCTCGATGTTTCCGCCGAGCCTGCGCAGCTCCGGCACATGGGAAAAGCGCGCGGAAAACACCGTCTCGCGGATTTCCGTCCGTCCCTCCGCGCGCAGCAGTGCCGCCATGACGGGCGCCTGCGCGTCCGTCGGGAAGCCGGGGTACGGTGCGGTCACGATTATCCCGGGCGCGTGCAGCGCGCCCGCGCGGATGCGAAGGCCGCCCGGCTCTTCGGAAATGTCCGCGCCCGCCTGCCGCAGCGAAGCGATGACGGGCCGCAGCTGCTCCGGGCGCGCGCCGGAGAGATATGCCTCGCCGCCCGCGGCCGCCGCGGCGCACAGATAGGTCGCCGTCACGATGCGGTCCGGCCGGATCGTGTGCTCCGCGCCGTGGAGCGCCGGCACGCCCAGAACGTGGATGACTGGCGTTCCGTCGCCTGCAATCTTCGCGCCGAGCGCGCGCAGGAAATCCGCCAGCTCCGTGATCTCCGGCTCGCACGCCGCGCCGGAGATCACGCTCTCGCCGCGCGCGAGCACGGCAGCCATCAGCGCGTTTTCCGTCGCGCCGACGCTCGGGTAGGAAAGCCGCACCGGGCCGCCGCGCAGCTTCCCGCGGCAGACAATGTGCCCGCCGCGCACGTCGACCTTCGCGCCGAGCGCGGCAAATGCCGCAAGGTGCAGGTCGACCGGCCGCGGCCCCAGCTCGCACCCGCCGGGCAGACTGAACGCCGCGCGCCCCGTCCGGCCGAGCAGCGGCCCGGCAAACAGGACAGATGAGCGCATGGCCTGCATCAGTTCATCCGGAACGTCCGCATTCGTGAGGCTGCCCGCCGTGACGCTCAGCGCGTCCGGCCCGCGCGTCACCGCCGCGCCGGCGTGGCGCAATATCGCAGCGGACGCGTCCACGTCCGTCAGATGCGGGACATTGCGCAGCACGCAGGTGTCCTTTGTCAATGCGCACGCCGCCAGAATGGGCAGCGCGCTGTTTTTTGCGCCCTGAATGGCCGTCTTTCCGTCAAGCGGCTGCCCGCCGCGAATGATGAGCTCCGCCATACTCCGCCCTCCGAAGGATGAAAATCAACCCATCCTATGCCGGGCCGGGCAGGCGCGTTCATTTTGCGATGTCCGTAATGGTTTGATAGATGCGCTCGGCCGCGTCGAGCACGGCAAGCTGCCGCAGCGCGCGCGTCATTTTTTCGCACCGGGCCGGGTCGGACAGCAGCGCGCACGCGGCGTCGTAGAGCACGTCTCCGTCGCAGTCCTGCTCGCGGATCACCTCGGCCGCGCCGCGCGCCTCCAAAATGCGCGCGTTTTTCTCCTGATGGTTCTCCGCCGCGTTCGGCGACGGGACCATGATGCACGGCGTCGCGGCCGCCGCGACCTCCGAGATCGTCGACGCACCCGCGCGGCAGATGACAAGGTCGGCCGCCGCCATGACGAGCGGCATGTCGTAGATGTACTCGCGCATCTCAAGCTCGGGATGCTGCATCAGGTCAAGCCCATGCTCCCTGACATAGTCCGGCATCCAGCGCCAGCCGAACGAGCCGGTTGCGTGGATGTGGCGGATGCGGCCGTCTGCGGCCGCGCGCTCCATAAAGCGCGCGATCTTCTTGTTCATCTCCCGCGCGCCAAGGCTGCCCCAGTATGAGACAACGAGCGGCCGGTCGTCCGTCAGGCCGAGCTCGGCGCGCGCTTTCTCGCGCGTGCGGAACACGAATTCCTCTCGCACCGGCGTGCCGGTGACGACGACCCGGTCGGGGTGGGTATACTGCGCGCGGCACTCTTCAAAGCAGACCATCACGCGGTCTGCCCCGCCCTCTACCATGCGCGTGGCAAGTCCGGGCACGGCGTTCGACTCGTGCACGGCCGTCGGGATGCCGCGGCGGATGCCCATTTTCAGCGCCGGGAAGCTGGCGTAGCCGCCGGTGCCGACGATGACGTCGGGCCGGAACGCGTCGATGATGCTCCCCGCCCGGCGCAGCGCGCCGGCGATATGCCCGGCCGCGGCAACATTGTGCGCAACGGCCTTCGGCACAAGGCTGCGCTGGAAATTCGAGATTTTCAGCGTTTCAAGCGCGAAGCCCGCGCGCGGGACGAGGTCGCGCTCCATGCCGTCAGACGCGCCGACGAACAGGATGCGGCTCTCCGGCCGGCGCGCGCGCACAAGCTCGGCCACGGCGATGGCCGGGTTGATGTGCCCGCCCGTGCCGCCGCAGGTAAAGATTACATTCATGTGAGCCTCCTCAAATGAGCGTGCTGCGGTTATAGCGCGACACGTTGAGCACGATGCCCATCTCGGCCAGCTGCATCAGAAGCGCTGTGCCGCCGTAAGAGAAAAACGGCAGCGAAATGCCGGTCGACGGCAGGAAATTCGTCACGACGCCGATGTTGAAAAACACCTGAAGCGCCAGAAGCGTCGTGATGCCGGCCACGATGAGCATACCGAACCGGTCGCGCGCGTGCAGCGCGATCCAGTACCCGCGCAGGATGAGCAGCACGAACAGCAGCACGATGAGGCACGCGCCGACAAAGCCAAGCTCCTCGCAGGTGACGGCAAAAATATAGTCGTTGTGTTCCTCGGGCAGGTAGAGATACTTCTGCCGCCCGCGGCCGAGGCCGAGGCCCCACAGCCCGCCCGAGCCGATGGCATAGAGCGACTGCACGATCTGGTAGCTCGTGTCCGTCGCGTCAGCGAACGGGTCGCGCCATGCTGTGATGCGGTCGCTGGCATAGCCCATGAAGTTCAAGTACACGAGCAGGAACACGCCCGCAAGCGCAAGCGCCACGGCGAACCAGCGAAAGCGCGTGCCGCCCATGAGCATCATGGCGGCGCCGACGCCGCAGATGATGACGATGCACGAAAGATGCGGCTCGAGCGCGAGCAGCGCGACAATGACCGCCAGAATGCACGCAAACGGCAAAACGCCGTAGCGGAACGTCTCCATTTTCTCGCGGTAGCCCGAAATGAGCGTCGCAAATGACAAGATCACGGCGAGCTTTGCGACCTCCGACGGCTGGAAGTTGATGCCCGCGATGGTGAACCAGCGCCGCGCGCCGCCGCCGTCCTGACCGAAGAGCAGCACGGCGATGAGCAGCACGACAGACACGGCGAGCATCGGGAACGACACCATGCGCCAGAGCTGGTAGTTCATGCGGCTGATGACGAACATGGCGCCGATGCCGAGCACGGCGAAGATGGCCTGCCGCGTAAAATAATAGGCCGAGTTTCCCGTCTTTGCATACGCGCGGGCGTAGCTGGCCGAGAACATCATGACAAGCCCGATGAGAACGAGCAGGATCGTCAGAATGAGGAACGGAAGATCGAGCATGCCGCGCTCATCCGTGACGACCCTCTGCTGTGGCTGCAAGCGCGCAGAATCCATGTGCGTCCTCCCTTCCGGAAAAATCAGAACCGATGCATCACGCCGAGCCACGCGAGCACACAGCCGGCGACGGTGACGGCCGTAAACACGAAGAAGATCTTCACTTCGCTCCAGCCGCCCATTTCAAAGTGATGGTGGATGGGCGTCATGCGGAAAATGCGTTTGCCGTGCGTCAGCTTGAAGTAGGTCACCTGCAAAATGACGGACACGGTCTCCACAATGTAGATGATGCCGGCGAGCAGCAGCGTCAGCGGCGCATCGAGCGCGAACGCCGCGCCGCACACGGCCGCGCCGAGAAACAGCGAGCCGGTGTCTCCCATAAATACGCGCGCCGGGTGGAAATTATAGCACAAAAATGCCCCGAGGCCGCCGAGCAGCGCGATGGCGAACAGCGCCGTTCCCGTCTGCCCCCAGCGCATGGCAAGCAGCGCAAAGAACAGCATGACCGGCATCGTGACGCCCGTGGCCAGGCCATCGATGCCGTCGGTCAGGTTGACGGCGTTGACGCAGCCGACCATGACGAACGCCGCAAACGCAAAGTAGAGCGGCCATGCGATCTTGAACGTCACGTTGAAAAACGGGAGGTACAGGTCATTTGTCAGCATTCCGCTGCGGCGCAGCAGAAAGAGATAGACGACGGCCGCGGCGAGCTGGAGCAGGAATTTCTGAAGCGCCGTCAGGCCGAGGTTGCGCTTGAATTTGACCTTGAAAAAG
Source organism: uncultured Oscillospiraceae bacterium (assembly GCA_934589675.1). GTDB lineage: Bacteria > Bacillota > Clostridia > Oscillospirales > Oscillospiraceae > CAKTOF01. The sequence goes on along the minus strand of CAKTOF010000016.1, from coordinate 46,410 downwards.
TCGTCAAGAAAGCCGATGAGCCCGAACACGAGCGAGAAGCCGAACAGGTACAAAACCGACAGGTCGCCGCTCGAGATCGCCTTCCAGCCGACCGGGATGCATGTGAGCGCGGCCAGGATGAAGATGACGCCGCCCATCGTCGGCGTGCCGGCCTTGCCGGCGTGCCACTTCGGGCCGATCTCGCGGATGGACTGCCCGGCCTTGAGCGCGCGGAGCACCGGGATGACGATCTTGCCGAGGAGCAGCCCGAGTGCAAGCGCCGTCAGGCAGGCCACTGCCATGCGGATGGCGATGTTCATATGTTCTCCGCCTCCCGCGCTGCGGCCTCCGCCTTCTCCAAAAACGCGGAGAGCGCCTGCTCCATCTGCATCCCGCGGCTGCCCTTGAAGAGGATCATGTCGCCCGGGCGCGCCTGATAGACGAGCGTGTTGACCAGCTCCTCCTTCGAGTCGAACGCAAGGGCGCTGCGCGGCGTCATGCCGCCCGTCTGCGCGCCCGTAACGGTGCTCGGGCCGTTCGGGCCGAAGCATAATAACTCATCGACGATGCCGGCGGCGATGCGGCCGACGCGGTAGTGCTCGGCGCTGGCGCGGTTGCCAAGCTCGAGCATATCGCCGAGGACGGCGATCTTCTTGCCCTCGCAGCGGCGGTCGGACAGCACGCGAAGCGCCGCTTCGACGGACTCGGGGCCTGCGTTGTAGCAGTCGTCGATGATGGTGTAGCCGTATTTTTTGTATGTGTTCTGGCGCATGCCCGTGTTGGAGAACGCGGCCAGCGCCGGGACGATCTGCTCCGGCTCCGCGCCGGCCTCGAGCGCGGCCGTGATGGCCGCGAGCGCGTTGTGCACATTGTGGTGGCCGTCGATCGGCAGCTGCACGCGGAAGGTGCGGCCGAGCCCCGTCACGGTAAAGCTCACGCCCTCGTCGCCGTTTTCAATGTCGCTTGCGCGCACGTCGACGCCGGCGTTCTCCACGCCGTAATAGAGCAGCTTGCACGTCTCGCGCTCGCGCAGATCCCACAGCAGCGGCTCGTCGCCGTTGAACACGGCGATGCCGTCGGAGGCAAGGCCATCGAGGATCTCGAGCTTTGCCTTTAAGATGCCCTCGCGGCTGCCGAGATTTTCGATGTGCATCGTGCCGATGTTGCCGACGATGACGACGTCGGGCTTTGCGATGCGCGTCAGGCGCGACATCTCGCCGAAGTGGTTCATGCCCATCTCGAGCACGAGCGCCTCGCAGTCGTCCGGCGCGCTGAGGATCGTCAGCGGCAGGCCGATGTTGTTGTTGTAATTCTCCTGTGTCTTGCAGGTGCGCATGGAGCGCGAGAGGATCTGCGCGAGCATCTCCTTCGTCGTCGTCTTGCCGACGGAGCCCGTGATGCCGAACACGCGGGCCGGCAGCGTAGCGCGGTAGCCCGCGGCGATATCGCCGAGCGCGGTCAGCGTGTCCTCCACGAGCACCATGGGCGTGCCGTCGGCGCTCGGGAACATGGACAGCGCGGCGCGCGCGCCCTTGCGCATGGCCTCGGCGATAAAGCTGTGGCCATCAAAGCGCTGCCCCTGCAGCGCGACATAGAGGTCGCCCGGGCGGACGTCGCGCGAGCTGCGCGTCACGCCCTCGACGGTGAGCTCTTCATCGCCGCGCGTGACGGTGCCGCCGCACCATGCGGCGAGCTGCTTCAAAGTAACTGGTCTCATCGGGACTCCTCCGATTTGATTTCTTCCAGATGCGCCGCGACTTCCTCGCGCTCATCCAGGTGGTATTTGACCGTCCCGCGGATCTGGTAGGTCTCGTGTCCCTTGCCCGCGAGGACGATGATGTCGTCTTTTTGCGCATGATCCATGGCCCAGCGGATCGCCTTCGGGCGGTCCGGCTCGACGTAGTAGGGCGTCCTGGTGCCCGCCATGCCCTCCAGGATCTGCGCGATGATCGCGTCCGGATCCTCCGTGCGCGGATTGTCGCTCGTGACAACGACAAAGTCGGCAAGCTCCGCGGCGATGCGGCCCATGATGGGGCGCTTGATGGGGTCGCGGTCGCCGCCGCAGCCGAACAGCGCGACGGTGCGCCCCTTGCAGAAGCCGCGCACGGAGCGCAGCACATTTTCAAGGCCGTCCGGCGTGTGCGCGTAGTCGATGAGGACGGTGTAGTCCGTTCCGGGCGTCGGCACGACCTCGACGCGTCCCTTGACGCCGTGCGCGCTCCGCAGCGCCGCGGCGATGTCCGCAAGCGCAATGCCGAGGCCGAGTGCCGCGCCGATGACGCTCATGGCGTTGTAGACCGTAAACCGCCCAGGGATGCCGAGCGAGACAGGAACGCGCTCGCCGCCATACTCCGCCGTGAAGGCTGTGCGGTCTGAGTGCAGCACGATGTCGCGCGCGAGAAGGTCGGCCGCCGGATCCTGCTCCGAGCAGGTGAGCGTGCGGCACGTCGCGGCCTTCAGCATCCGTCCGGCGTAGGCGTCGTCGAGGTTGATGACGCCCTTGTCGCAGCGCGAGAACAAAAGCGCCTTCGCGTCGCAGTATGCGTCCATCGTCTTGTGAAAATCAAGGTGATCCTGCGTCAGGTTCGTGAAAATGCCCGTATCAAAATGGATGGTCGCCACGCGGTCGAGCACGAGCGAGTGCGACGAGACCTCCATCACGACGTGCGTGCACCCCGCGTCGGCCATCTGGCGCAGCAGGCCCTGAAGCTCAAAGCTCTCCGGCGTCGTGCGCTCGGTCGGGAGAATTTCGTCGCCGATCATGTTCTGGATCGTGCCGATGAGGCCGACCTTGGCATGGAGCGTCTGCTCGAGCACGCTTTTGAGAAGGTATGTGACCGTCGTCTTTCCGTTTGTGCCGGTGACGCCGATCATGGTCATGCGCTCGGCCGGATGGCCGAACCAGTTCGCGCCAAGCTGCGCGAGCGCAAGGCGCGACGAGCGCACGCAGACATACGGCGCGTCGCCCTCCGGGATCTTCTCGCACACAACGCACGAGGCGCCGGCCGCAAGCGCCGCCGGGATGAACCGGTGCCCGTCGGCTGCAAAGCCCGATACGGCGACAAACACGTCGCCCGGGCGCACCGCGCGCGAATCGTAGCAGACGCCCGTGACGTCCTCCGGCAGCGCGCCGCCGGCGGCGATCACATCCACGCCATGCAAAAGCTCCTGTAAATTCAAGAATATCGTCTCCTCTGTATCCGGGATCAGTCCTGCGCGGACATATCGGTAAATTCAACGGTTACGACCGTGCCGCGCGCAACGCGGCTTCCCGCGGCCGGGCTCTGATCGGTGGCGACGCTGCTGCCGGAGGCGGTCGCGCCCTTGGCCTTGAGATAGAGCTGGCCGCTTCCCGCGATGGCCGCATTGGCCTGCGAAACGGTCATGCCGGAAAGATTCGGAACCGTGATCATATCCGTCGGCGCGCTCTCGCCCATGTAGAGCACAACGGTCGACCCACCGGGGATCTTCGCGCCGGAGGCTGGGATCTGGCTCGTGACCGTCTCGCCCGAGCCGACGACCTGATAGGAAAGGCTCCGGTCGGCCAGCAGCTTCGCCGCCTCGCTCTCCGTCTTGCCCGTGACGGACGGCACGCTGACATCAACGTGCGCGATGTCCTCATCGCCGTAATCCGGCTCGACGCCAAGGTACGGCAGCACATCCGCAAGCACGTCGCGGCACGTCGGGGCGGCCATGATGCCGCCGGAGATATAGTAGCCCGTCGCGGGGTTTGGCGTATCGAGCGCGACAAGGCAGACGTACTGCGGGTCGTTGATCGGCGCGACGCCGATGAACGAGACGATCTTGTCGTCGACCTGATTTCCGTTTTCGTCGTATTCGTCGATCTTTTCCGACGTGCCGGTCTTGCCGCCGATGCGGTAGCCCGCGACCTTGGCGTTGCCGGCCGTTCCTTCGGTGACGACGGATTCCATCAGCTCGCGCATGACGGCCGACGTCTCCTCACTGATGACCTGCCGCAGAATGGTCGGCGTCGTCTTGCTCACCGTGGAGCCGTCGGCGTCGAGCACCTCGCTGACCACATACGGCTCGAGCACATAGCCGCCGTTGACCACTGCCGCGACGGCGCGCACGAGCTGGATGGGCGTGATCTTGAACGTCTGGCCGAACGAGGCAGACGTCAGCGACGCATAGCTGTCCTCATCGGTCAGGATGTCCTTGCCGAAGAAGTAGCCGCTCGCCTCGCCCGGCAGGTCGATGCCGGTGCGCTCCATAAGGCCGAACGCCTTGACGTAATTGTAGAGATTCTCGCCGCCGAGCGAGATGCCGATGCTGGCAAAGGCGATGTTGCACGAGTTCTGAAGTGCCTGCGCCGTCGTCTCCGCGCCGTGGCCGACGGCCTTCCAGCAGTGGAGCGGCTCCTTGCGGCCGCGGATGGTCGTCTCGCCGCCGCAGTAGAAGCTGTCCTCCAGCGTCGTCGTCCCGGCCTCGAGCGCCGCGGCGAGCGTGACGAGCTTGAATGTCGAGCCGGGCTCGTAGCCGTCGGAGACGCAGCGGTTGCGCCACTGGGTCAGGCGCGCTTCGGCAACGGCCGTATTATACGCCTCAAGGCCCGCGTTGTAAAGAGCGCTGCCCTCGGCATGCGACGTCGCCTCCTGATACATCTCCTCGAGCGCCGCGGCCTTTTCCGTGTCATAGACCTCGAGATAGTTGTTCGGGTCATAGCTGCCGAGCGTTGCCATGGCGATCACCTCGCCGGTGTTGACGTCCATGATGATGCCAAACGCGCCGTTGAGAACATCGTACTGGTCGACGGCCGCCTGCAGGTTCTTTTCGAGGTAATACTGCACCGTCGAGTCGATCGTCAGCACGACGCTGTCGCCGTCGGACGCGTCGTAGTATTTTTCGTACTGGTAGAGCATCTGCGCGCCGTTGTTGCCGCGCGTCGTGATGATCTCGCCGGCCGTTCCCTCAAGCTCGGAGTCGTATTTTTTCTCAACGCCCTCCGTGCCGACGTTGTCGGCGCTCACAAATCCGAGCACCTGCCCGGCCAGCGAGCCGGACGGGTAGTAGCGCTTTGTGTCCGGCTCGAGATAGATGCCCATGATGCTGTTGTCGTTGATAAACGCGCGCACCTCGTCGCCGAGCGTCGTGTCGATCTTGCGGCGGATGATCTTATAGCGCTTCGTCGTGTCGGCGGCCTGCTCGCGCACAAAGTCCTCGCTCACGCCGAGCAGCTCCGACAGGCCGCGCGCGATGAGGTCGACATCCTGCTCCGTGGTCATGATCTGGTTCGGGTCGAGGAACACGTTCTCCACGCTGGCCGACATGGCCAGGACGTTCATGTTGCGGTCATAGACCGTGCCGCGCGCGGCCGAGACGGACGTGCTGCGCGTCTGGTTCTCCACGGCAAGGCTCTCATAGAAATCATGCTCGATGATCATGATCTTGTACAGCGTCACAAACAGCGGAATAAACAGCGCGACGCCGCACAAAGCCATCAGCAGCTTCGTCCGTTTTCGGATCGTCTGGCTGGCTGCCTGGCTCTGTGTCAGCGTCTTTTTTTCCTTCATTTTCTTGCCGGGTCGTTTCTGCATAACTGCCTCCGATGTCCTGTAACTGCGGCAAAGCATGGCGCCGTAACGCTGCGGCGCCATGCCTTTTGGACCGGGCTGTCCAGCCGCCCGTAATACTCTATGGGAGCCTCAGCGGAAGTATGCCTTCAGGTCGGAGAGCAGGTCGGAAACGCTTTCGCTGAATGCCTGCCACACCGTCCGGGCCGTCTCGCTGCGGTCGGGTGTGATGATTTTCGCCTCGTCCGGGCCGGCCAGATCGACGTAGACCGTCTGGTCGCTGCCCGGCTTGACCATGCCAAGCTCGCCCGTGGCCATCTCCTCGATGTGGCTCAGGTCGATCTTGGACTCATACTGGGTCGTCAGGATGGCCTTCTGCTCCTGAAGCGAGGAAAGCTCCGCATTCAGCCCGGCCACATCCGTCGTCGTCTCGTACAGGCGGACATAGGCCGAGATCATCATAAACAGCATGACCGCGACCATCGCAAAGCCTACGACGGCAAACGGCGAGAGCACGAGCTTCGCGCGCACGCGCACGGCGCGGGGTCTCGCCTGCCGCTGCTGCTCGGGAAGCTGCGGATGGTCCTCGCGCTCAGGCAGCGCGCTCTGGCGCAGCGCGAAGGCGCGGTCAACGGCCACAGAACCGTTCGTCACGAATTCAGTTGTCTGCCGGCGTCGTCTCTCCGCCATGGCACACGCTTCCCTTCAGAATTTTATAGCTTTTCCGCCACGCGCAGCTTCGCGCTGCGCGCGCGGGGATTTTCTTCAAGCTCCTGCATGCCTGCCTCGATGGGCTTGCGCGTCAGGTTCTTCACAAGCGGCTTCTTGCCGCACACGCACACGGGAAATTCCGGCGGGCATGTGCAGCCCCTGGCCGCCTGCGCGATGGCACTTTTCACGATGCGGTCCTCGAGCGAGTGGAACGTGATGACGCAAAGCCGCCCGCCGGGGTTCAGTCGGTCGATGGCGCGGGCCATCATCTCCTCCACGGCCGCAAGCTCGCCGTTGACCGCGATGCGGATGGCCTGAAAGCTGCGCTTTGCCGGATGCTGCTTCTCGCGCAGCGCCTTGGCCGGCATAGCAGAGCGGATGACGTCCACAAGCTCGAGCGTCGTCTCGATCGGCTTCTCCTCGCGCCGGCGCACGATGGCCGCGGCGATGGACGGCGCATAGCGCTCCTCGCCGTATTCATAGAGGATGCGCCGCAGCTCATCCTGCGGGTATTCATTGACGACCTCGCGCGCCGTCAGGCGATCTTTTTTGTCCATGCGCATGTCGAGCGGCGCGTCGTGCAGGTACGAAAACCCGCGCTGGGCGTCGTCGAGCTGCGGCGAGGACACGCCGAGGTCAAAGAGCATCCCGTCGACGCCGGAAATGCCGAGGCCGTCCAAAATGGCGTCGATCTCCTTGAAGTTGCTGTGCACGAGCGTGACGCGCCCGCCGAATTCGGCCAGCCGCTCGCCCGCAGCGGCCAGCGCCGTCTCGTCGCGGTCGACGCCGATGAGGCGGCCTGTCGTCAGGCGCTTTGCGATCTCGCGCGAGTGACCCGCGCCGCCGAGCGTGCCGTCGAGATAGATCCCGTCCGGCCGGATGGCAAGCTGCTCGATGCACTCGTCCAGCAGCACGGAGCGGTGGTGAAATTCCATCAGAAGCCCAGCTCCTCCATGACCGCGGCCAGATTCTCCGGCGTGAGCGTCTCGCGCTCAAGCTGGCGGTAGGCCTCGGCGTCCCAGATTTCGGCGTGGTTGCCCAGGCCGATGAACATCGTCTCCTGCGTGAGCCCCGCGTACTCGCGCAGCTCGGACGGGATGAGGAAGCGGCCCTGCTTGTCCGGCTCGCACTTGGCGGCGTTGGCCAGCAGAAAGCGCATCCGGCGCGCCTGCGAGATGGGCAGCGCGTTGTATTTTTCCAGGATGGCATCCCAGCCCTCCTGCGTATAGACGGAAAGGCAGTGGTCGAGCCCGAGCGTGACATAGAATACCTCGCCCAGCTCCTCGCGCAGCTTCGCGGGGACGAACAGCCGGCCCTTCGGGTCGAGCACGTGCGCATATTTGCCTGTCATCTCCGCTCACCTCGCTCCACTTTCATCATTTTCTATCCACTTTGCTCCACTATACCCACAGTATAGCCGCTGTTAACATAAAAATCAACCGCTGGTTTTACTTTTTCAGGTCCTTTTTCTGAGAAAAATACGCCAAAATTCGCATTTCCCAAACTAATGTTCGCTTTTTGTAAGCAAATTGCCCGCGCGAAGAAACGGCGCAGGGGCGGCCGTCTCCCCTGCGCCTTAAATTGCAGCAAATTGGATGCGGCCGTCCTGCGCGCGAAGCTCCATGCGCTTCGGGAGCCGGCCGCCGAGCAGCGCGTCTGCCAGCGGCTCCTCCACGATCTCGCGGATCGTCCGCCGCAGCGCCCGCGCGCCGCCGCCCTGCCCGCGCGAGCGCTCCACCAGCAGCGAAAGCGCTCCGTCCGTCACGCCCGCGTCCACGCCGGCCTGCCTTGCCCGCAGCAGGCTCTGCCCCAGCAGCTTCCCCGCGATGCGGCGCAGCGCGTCCTCCCCGAGCGGCCGGAACACGGCCACCGCGTCGAGCCGGCCGAGAAACTCCGGCCGGAAGTGCGCGCGCAGCGCCTCCATCGTCCGCCCCTTTGCCCCTGCCGGCGCAAAGCCGAGGCCGCCGCGCGCGGCCTCCTCCGCGCCGAGGTTGGTCGTCATGACGAGTATGGCGTTGCGAAAGTCCGCCCTGCGCCCCATGGAGTCGGTCAGCACGCCGTCCTCCATGACCTGCAATAAAAGCCCCGCCACATCGCGGTGCGCCTTCTCCAGCTCATCGAGCAGGACGAGGCTGTACGGGCGGCGGCGCACCTTTTCCGTCAGCTCGCCGCCCTCGCCGTGGCCGATGTAGCCCGGCGGCGCGCCGATGAGGCGCGAAACGGCGTGCTGCTCCATGAATTCGGACATATCGAGCTTGACCATGGCCTCGCGGCTGCCGTACAGGCACTCGGCCAGCGCGCGGCAAAGCTCCGTCTTGCCCACGCCCGTCGGCCCGGCGAGCAGGAACGTCCCCGCGGGGCGGTCCGGGTCGGCAAGGCCGCTTCTGGCTCTGCGCACAGCGCGGGCGATCACCGCCACCGCCTCATCCTGCCCGATGACGCTGCGGCGCAGCGCATCCTCCAGATGCAGAAGCCGCTCCGCCTCGCTCTGGGTCAGCTTTTCCGCCGGGATGCCCGTCCGGTCGGCGACAGCCCCGGCAATGTCGTCCGGCCCGACGCGCCGCGCGCGGCGCGAGGCGCTCTGGCGGTGCACGACGGCCGTCAGCTTATCGCGCAGCTCAGCCGCCGCCTCGTAGCGGTGCTCGCGCACAGCCGTATCGAGCCGCATGGAAATATCCCGGCGTGACTGCTCCAGACCGCCCGCACTGCGCAGCCGCTCGGCCATCGCTGCGCGCGAAGCGCCCTCGTCAAGCAGGTCGATGGCCTTGTCCGGCAGGAATTTTCCGCTCAGATACCGGCAGGAAAGCTCCACGGCCGCGCCGATGGCCTCGTCGGCGATGACCAGCCCGTGATGCGCCTCGAGCGCCGGGCGCAGCGCGCGCAGGATCTGCTCAGTCTGCGCTTTGGACGGCTCGGCGACATAGACCGTGCGGAAGCGCCGCTCGAGCGCGGCGTCCTTCTCAATGTGGCGGCGGTATTCCTCGCTCGTCGTCGCGCCGAGGATCTGCAGCTGCCCGCGGCCGAGCGCTGGCTTCAGAATATTGGCCGCGTCGATGGCGCCCTCGGCCGAGCCGGCGCCGACGATGGTGTGCAGCTCGTCGATGAATAAAATGATGTTGCCGAGCCGTGTGATCTCGCCGAGCAGCTCGCCGACGCGCTGCTCGAATTCGCCGCGGTATTTCGTCCCCGCGACGAGCGAGGCCATGTCGAGCGCGATGAGCCGCTTGCCGCGCAGCGCCTCGGGCACGTCGCCTGCGGCCATGCGCTGCGCAAGCCCCTCGGCGATGGCTGTCTTGCCGACACCCGGCTCGCCGATGAGCACGGGGTTGTTTTTCTGCCGGCGCGAGAGGACCTGAATGACCATGTCGATCTCCCGTCCGCGGCCGACGACGGGATCCATGCGTTCGGCCTGCTCCAGAAGGTCTGTTCCGAATTGTTCAAGCAGCTTCGTTTTGATCGTCTCCTTTTTGCTGTTTCCGTCCGGGAAAGCGCAGGCAGCTTTTCGGCGCAGCTCGCGCTCGGCATCGTCGAACAGCCGCTCCGCCGCCGGCTCGTCTGCGCACGCGAGCAGCCGCGCGGCCGTGCTGCCGCTCTCCCGCACGAGCGCGAGCAGCAGCGCCTGCTCGCTGAGCGGCGCGCCGCACGGCGCCCTCCCGGCCGCCTGCATCAAGATGCGCCTTGCACGCGGCGTAAGCCCCTGCGGCCGCGCAAGCCCCGGCTCGCCCCGGCCGATCTCCCGCTCGATGCCGCACAGCACATCCGCCTGATCGACCCCCGCGCGAAGCAGCAGCCGCGCCGCGCAGGAGCCCGGCCGCCCCGCGATGGCCAGCAGCAGATGCTCGCTGCCGACGTAGCTGTGCCCCAGCCCCTCGGCCCAGCGCGCGGCCGCGCGCAGGATCATCAGCACCTCTGGCGCAAGATCCGTCCGCATCGGATGCCCCTCCCCTTCTTGTTTTTTCCACGAATGGATTCTGGCCAGTGCGCGCGCGGATTATTCACGCAGCCGCATCGCTTTGCCTTCTGTCCCAGGACCTCTGTGGTTAGAAAAATCCATTTGCTTTTTCACAAGCGTGTGTTATAATCAAGGCAACCTAGATATGGAGGTGTTTCCAATGGCATATGTGATCGGTGAAGGCTGCATCAGCTGCGGCTCCTGCGCCAGCGTCTGCCCGGCCGAGGCCATCGCGATGGGCGAGTCTCATTACGAGATCGACCAGGACAAGTGTCTCAGCTGCGGCACGTGCGCAGATACCTGCCCGATGGAAGCGATTTCTCAGGAGTAATGGCACATAACACGGCAGGCCTGCGTCCCCCGGGCGCAGGCCTGCCTGTTTTTCTATGGAGGCCGCAATGACCGAAACGATCCACGGCGTGCGCTTTTCCACGCAGTTCCCGTTTTACCGCGCGGCGGCCGATTCGCTCGCGCTTGCGGATTTTGCGCCCGCGCGCGGGCGCATTGCAGACCTCGGCTGCGGCGCCGGGCTCATCGGGCTGCTGCTGTGCGCAAAAGCGCCCGGCTGCCGCGTCACGGGGTTTGATCTTGCGCCCGAGGCTGTGGACGAGGCGCGTGAAAACGCCGCGGCAAACGGGCTGGACGGCCGATTCTCAGCCGTCTTATGCGACCTGCGCGAGCCTGGCAGGCTGCCGCCCGCCGGCAGCTTTCACGCGGCCGTAAGCAATCCGCCCTACCATCCCGCCTCCGGCGGCCGCAGTCCGGACGCGCTGCGCGACCGCGCGCGCTGCGCCGCATTCCTGCCGCCGGACGCGCTTTGCGCCGCGGCCGGCCATCTCGTGCGCGCGGGCGGCGACTTCTCGCTCGTGTGCCCGGCGCGGCTGCTGGCCGTATATTTTGCGGCGCTTGCGCGCGCCGGTTTTTCGCCCAAACGGCTCCGCTTTGTCCGCCACCGCGCGCAGAGCGATGCGAGCCTCGCCCTCATCTCCGCCCGCCGCGGCGGCGGAGCCGGGCTTGAAATTCTGTCAGATATGATCGTCACCGGGCCGGACGGCTGCGAGACTGCCGCCTGGCGCGCCGTGTGCGATCGGTAAGGAGGAACCATGCCCGGAACGCTCTATCTCGTGCCGACGCCCATCGGCAACCTCGGCGACATTTCAGACCGCGCGCGCCAGACGCTCGAGCGCGCGGACTTCATCGCGGCCGAGGACACGCGCGTCACGCTCAAGCTGCTCAACCACCTCGGCCTGAAAAAGCCGCTCGTGAGCTACTATGAGCACAACCGCGCCGAGTCCGGCCCGCGCATTTTGGAGCGGCTGCTCGGCGGGCAGACGTGCGCGCTCGTCTCCGACGCGGGCAGCCCCGCCATCTCCGACCCCGGCGAGGACCTCGTCCGCGCATGCGCCGAGGCCGGCGTGACGGTCTGCGCCATTCCCGGCCCGTGCGCGCTCATCACGGCGCTGAGCATCTCCGGCCTGCCGACAGGGCGGTTCACATTTGAGGGCTTTCTCACCATGAACCGCAAAAACCGACGCGAGCACCTCGCCTCGCTGGAAAACGAGACGCGCACCATGATCTTCTACGAGGCTCCGCACAAGCTCGTCGCCACGCTTGGCGACATGGCCGCCGCGTTCGGCGCCGAGCGGCGCATCTCGCTCTGCCGCGAGCTCACGAAGCTGCACGAGCAGGTGCTGCGCACAACGCTTGGGGAGGCGCTTTTACACTATGTGGAAAACCCGCCGCGCGGCGAGTTTGTCCTCGTCGTCGAGGGCAAGACGGAGCCGGACGCGCCGGAGCTGACGCTGGACGACGCTATCGCACTCATGGAGGAGCAGATGGCCGCAGGCGCCTCCCGCAAGGATGCCGCCCGCGCCGTCTCCGCGCAGACGAGCTTTGCAAAGAATCAGCTCTATGACGCGGCGCTGAAGCGATAGCGCTCCGCCGCGCTTCGCCGCTTCTTCCCGAGCTGACCGCCCGGCCGCTTAACGGCAAAAACCGTGGGCGGCGGCGTAAAAAAATCCGGCAGCCGAGCGGCTGCCGGATTTTTGTATCACAGATCAGAGCGCGAGATCCTTCATCTCATTCAGGCAGGACGTGCAGATGTTCTTGCCCTTGTAGTTGACAACGTTGCGCGCGTCGCCGCAGAAGATGCACGACGGCTCGTACTTTTTGAGAATGATCTGAGAACCGTCGACGTAGATCTCAAGCGAATCCTTCTCGGCGATGTCCAGCGTGCGGCGCAGCTCGATCGGGAGCACGATGCGGCCCAGCTCATCCACTTTTCTGACGATACCAGTTGACTTCAAGGTCATTTCCTCCTTATATTGGGAAAAACTTCACAGAATCTACACAGAGTATATCGCATCAATTCCCACTTGTCAACCAAAACGCGACACATATTCCCAATTATCTCTCATTTTTCTACCGCGTTTTGATCCTCCGGCCCGGCTTCATTTTCGTTCATAATTTTCTTCACGTTCCATAGGGATAGAACCGGGAGGAGGGACGTGCATGGCCATGTCGATCATCTGGTGCGTGCTGACTGGGGCGGCGTTTCTGTTCGCCGCCGCATCCGGGCGCGCAGACGCTGCCGCGGCGGCGGCACTCTCCGGCGCCGGAGAGGGAGTGCAGCTGGCCATCGCGCTTGCGGGGCCGATGCTGCTGTGGAGCGGCTTTGCCCGCGTGTGCGAAAACGCAGGACTGACGGCGAAGCTCGCGCGGCTGCTCCGGCCACTGCTCGGCCGCATTTTCCCGAAAACGCGGGACGATCCGGCTGCATTCGGCAGCATTTCAGCCAATTTCATCGCCAATCTGCTCGGCCTCGGCAACGCGGCCACGCCGCTCGGCATTGAGGCCGTCCGGCGGATGCGTGAAAAAAGCGGCAGCGCACAGGCGACGGACGAGATGTGCCGCTTCATCGTGCTCAACACCGCGTCCGTCCAGCTCATCCCGGCCACGGTCGCGGCCGTGCGCGCCGGGTGCGGATGCATCGCACCGTTTGACATTCTGCCGGCCGTGTGGGTGACGAGCCTCGGCTCCGTCGCGGCAGGGCTCGGCGCTACCGCCGTTTTTGCGAGGCTCCGCCGGTGAGCGCGGCGCTGCTCGTCCCGGCGCTGCTGGCCGGGGTGTCCTGCTTTGCGCTCGCGCGGCGGCAGGATGTGTACGGCAGCCTCGTCTCCGGCGCATCCGACGGGCTGAAAATGCTTGTATCCATCGTCCCGGCGCTCACGCTGCTGCTCAGCGCCGTCTCCATGCTGCGCGCGTCCGGCGCGCTCGATGCCCTCACGCGCGTTGTTGCGCCGCTGCTGCGCCGCGTCGGGCTGCCGCCGGAGCTGGCTCCGCTCATTCTCGTCCGGCCGATCTCCGGCAGCGCGGCGCTCGCCGTCGGCGCGGAGCTCATTGCCTCGCACGGGCCGGACTCGCTCGTCGGCCGCACGGCCGCCGTCATGCTCGGCTCGACGGAGACGACGTTCTACACGATCAGCGTCTACTTCGGCGCCTGCGGCATCCGAAAAACGCGCTACGCCGTCCCGGCCGCGCTCATCGCAGACTGCGCCGGGTTTCTCCTCTCCGCGCTGACCGTCCGGGTGTTTTTCTGACAAAATCCGGCATCTGGCCGAGAATTCCCCGGGAAATCAGCCGCCGCAACCGTGCGTTGCGCGTTTGCACCGGATTTCTGGTAGCCTGCCACGGCCGTTTCTGCTATGATGAGGGCAGAAAAAGGAGGCGACCGACATGACGATCGGAGAAAATATCCAGACGCTGCGCAAATCGCGCGGCCTTTCGCAGGAGGCGCTGGCAGCGCAGCTTCGCGTTTCGCGGCAGGCCGTGAGCAAATGGGAATGCGGCGAGTCCGCGCCGGACGCGGAGAAGCTGCTCGCCCTGTCTGACATCCTCGGCGTCAGCTGCGACGCCATCCTGCGCGGGCCGGACTTCCCGCTCCCGCCCGCGCCGGCCGCGGCTCCGGCGGAAAAGCCGAAGGCGAAGGGGCGCGCGAAGCTCGTGTGCGGCATTGTGTTCTCCGCGCTCGGCGCGTTGGGCTTTCTTCTCATCGCCGTGCTCTCGACGATGATCGAAACGCAGATCCACTATTCCTATCAGGACGACCTGGGCACAACGTGGTACACGATCGGGCCGGGCTATTCGCTTTCCGGCTTTATTGAGTTTTTCCGGCTCAAGGCCGTCATCGCACTGCTCGGCGCGTCGCTTTTTGTCGGACTTTGCCTGCTGTGCGCTTACCTTTGGGCGCGGTGGGAGGAAAAGCACCCGATTTCCGAATAAATCGAGCCCCCAGAAACGGCGAAGCCCCGCTCAGCCAGCAAAAATACGCACCGGAGAGCGCTTTCTCTCCGGTGCGTTTTTTGCATTTTCAGATCCGAAGCAGGCCGTATTTCTGCTCCATCGCATCTAAGAACTCCGCGTCAAACTGCCCGTCCGGGCAGAGCGCGACGCCCTGATAGGCGCGCAGCGCCGCCTCAAAGGCGGCCTTGTTGTGCGAGATCACGCACATGGCCGCGCGCGGCGCGGCGAAGCAGCTGCCCGCGAAGATTTCCGCGTCGTCCATGGACTCGACCGCGACGCGGACGATGTCCTCCTCCGCGTCCATAAGGTCGTCCTCAAGATCGTCGCCGCACTCGAAAATATCGCTCATCTCCGCATCGTCCGTAAGCGCGATGACCTCGCGCTCCGTCGCCGCGAAACGGCCGCCTGCCGGGGCAACGGGCGCAATGGCATCAAAGTCCAGCGCGTCGACGGCCGCGCGGAGCGCCGCGATGTGCGTCTTGTCCGTGCCGCAGCAGCCGCCGAAGATACGCACGCCCGCCTCCGCGAGAACGGGCACGAACGAGGCCAGCTCCTCGGCCGGGCAGTTGTAGACCGCCTGATCGTCCACAACGGTCGGCAGCCCCGCATTCGGCTTGGCGATGAGCGGAACGGCGGCGTAGGGCGCGATGCGCCGCAGGGTCTCCAGCATCTGCTCCGGCCCCGTCGAGCAGTTGAGTCCAAAGGCCGCCGCGCCCATGCGCTGCATGGTGATGAGCGCCGCCGCCATATCCGTGCCGGACAGGCTGCGGCCGTTTGCCTCGCAGGTGAACGTCACAAAGATCGGCTTGTCTGAAACAGAGCGGATGGCGAGCACTGCCGCGCGCGCCTCGGCCATCGTCATCGTCGTCTCGACGGCGAAGAGGTCGGCGCCGGCCTGCGCGAGCGCCGCGGCCTGCTCGGTGTACGCCTGCACGATCTGCTCAAAGTCCGCCTCGCCGTACGGGCGGATGAAAAGCCCCGTCGGCGCGATGTCCGCCGCGACGAGCGCGCGGCCGCCGGAGGCCTGCCGCGTCAGCTCCAGCAGGCGCGTGTTGTAGTCGGCCGTCTGGCCGTCGATGTGGTGCTGGTGCAGCTTGACGGGGTTCGCGCCGAACGTCGGCGCGTAGAGCACGTCCGACCCGGCGTCCAGATACCGCGCCTGCACGTCCAGAATGGCCTCGGGGTGCTCCAGCACCCACTGCTCGGTGCACGCGCCCGCCGGCATGCCGCGCTTTTGCAGCGCCGTGCCGGTCGCGCCGTCTAAAATCAGGGGAAGATGGATCATGATATGCCCTCCGTTCGGGGAAAAATCAGCAAGGAGACTGTACTTTGCCCGTTTTTTCTGTTATCATAAACGATACGAATGAACGAGTCAAGGAGCCTAACGATGAAAAAACTGATTGATCTCATCTCCGACCAGGTGTCCGCGGCATTTGAGGCCGCGGGCTATGACGCCGCCCTCGGCCGCGTCTCCGTCTCCAACCGGCCCGACCTGTGCCAGTACCAGTGCAACGGCGCCATGAAGGGCGCGAAGCTCTACGGCAAGGCGCCCATCCAGATCGCGGAGGATGCGGCGGCGATTCTCGCCGGCAATCCCGCCTTTTCCAAGGCTGAGGCCGTAAAGCCCGGCTTTCTCAACCTGACGCTTGCGCCGGAGTATCTGGCGGAATATCTTGAGGCCATGCGCACCGGCGAGCGCTTCGGCATGGATCTTCCCGAAGCGCGCACCATCGTCGTCGACTACGGCGGCGCGAACGTGGCAAAGCCGCTGCACGTCGGCCACATCCGCCCGGCCATCATCGGCGAGGCCATGAAGCGCATCTACCGCTACCTCGGAAATCATGTCATCGGCGACGTGCACCTTGGTGACTGGGGCCTTCAGATGGGTCTCATCGTCGAAATGATCCGCGAGAGGATGCCGGATCTTCCCTATTTTGACGACGATTTCACCGGCGAATACCCCGCCGAGTCCCCCGTGACCGTCTCCGAGCTGGAGCAGATCTACCCCGCCGCCTCCGCCCGCTCGAAGGAGGACGCGGACTTTTCCGCCCGCGCGCACGAGGCCACGAAGCTCCTGCAGACCGGCAAGCGCGGCTACCTCGCGCTCTGGCGGCACATCATGGCCGTCTCCGTTGCCGACCTGAAGAAAAACTACGCGTCCATCGACGTCGACTTCGACCTGTGGAAGGGCGAGTCGGACGCTGAGCCGTACATCGGCCCGATGATCGAAAAAATGCGCGCCTCCGGCGTCGCCGAGGAGAGCAGCGGCGCGCTCGTCATCCCCGTCGCCGAGGACGGCGACAAGGAGGAGATCCCGCCGTGCATCCTCTTGAAGAGCGACGGCGCGACGCTCTACGCCACGACCGACCTTGCCACCATCGTCCAGCGCGAGGAGGACTACCACCCCGACAAGATCCTCTACGTCGTCGACAAGCGCCAGTCGCTGCACTTTGTGCAGGTGTTCCGCGCCGCGCGAAAGGCGCATCTCGTCGGCGAGGGCACGGAGCTGGAGCACCTCGGCTTCGGCACGATGAACGGCCGCGACGGCAAGCCGTTCAAGACGCGCGCCGGCGGCGTCATGCGTCTGGAATACCTCATGGATGAGATCACGGACGCCGTCCGCGCCCGCATCGCCGAAAACCAGATCCTCACCGGCGACGCCGTCGAGCAGACCGCGCATAGAATCGCCGTCGCCGCGCTCAAATACGGCGACCTGAGCAACATCCCGACGAAGGACTACTGCTTCGACACCGAGCGCTTCACGGCGTTCGAGGGCAACACGGGGCCGTATATCCTCTACACGATCGTGCGCATCAAGTCCATCCTCGCCCGCAGCGAGGCGGACACCTCCGCCCTGCCCATCCGCCCGTCGGGCAGCCCCGGCGAGACGGAGCTCATGCTGCGCATCAGCCGCTTTGCCGACAATCTTGCGCTGTGCGCGCGCGACACCGCGCCGAATGTGCTCTGCGCGTACCTGTATGACCTCGCCGGCGCGGTCAACTCGTTCTATCACGACACGAAGATCCTCTCCGAGCCGGATGCGGACAAGAAAAACGGCTACCTCGCCCTCATCTCCCTCACCCGCTCCGTCCTTGAGACGTGCATCGACCTGCTCGGGTTTGAGGCGCCGGACAAAATGTAAAAAGAGCCAAACAGAACCCGCTTTTCCGGGCTCCCCGGCTCCACATAGCAAATCCCCGGCGCGCCATAAAGCGCGCCGGGGATTCTTTATTCTGCTTCTTCCGGCAGCGGACGCGGGCTGACGGTCACGCGGTAGGTGTTGCTGCCGACCGGCGTGTGCTCAAGCTCGACAGTGTAGTCAAATTCAAAGCTGCCGCCGAATTCGTGCAGGTCGATGTCCACGCGGCGCGACGAAATGGTCAGCAGCAGCGCGCCGACGCCGACGTCATAGAGCGACTCTGTCTTTTCGCCCGCGCGGAATACCATCTCCGTCGTCACCGCGCCGGAGCGCGCGAGCACGACCGTGTCGTCCATTACGCGGAAGCACGTCTCCACGCCCGCAAGATCCGTCATTTCGCTCTCGGTATAGCGGATCTCCCACGCGCCCGGGCCTCCGGAATAGCGCCCGTCGGTGATGAGCTCCATCGTCTGCGGCTCCTCGCCCTCGGAGCGCTGGGTCCCGCGGACGGTGACCCGGACTTCTTTCTCTGTCATTGTGCCACCATCCTGTCAGAACTGGTCGATGTTGATCTGCGTGACGTCATCGCGCACAGGCCGCTGCAGGAACAGCGACGCCATGCCGGAGAATCCGTCGGGCGAGTCGCTGACAAAATAGCGGCACGCGCCCGTCCGGCCGGACTCGGCCAGTGCGTTTTTTGCTTCGAGCGCCTGCCGGACGCCCTGCGCCGCGGCCGCGCCGGAGTTGATGAGCGTCACGTCCGGGCCCATGAATTCACCGATGACGCGCATGAGCAGCGGATAATGCGTGCAGCCGAGCACGAGCGTGTCGCAGCCCCAGTCGCGCAGCGGCTGGAGATATTCCCGCACGACCGTCTCGATGACGACGTCGCCCGGATGGATGCGGCCGTTCTCCACGAGCGGCACGAGCAGCGGGCAGGCATACGCGCGCACCTCCGCGTCCGGCATGGCCTCGTGGATAAGCTGCTCATAGCGCCCGGAGGCGATGGTCGTCGATGTTCCGATGAGGCCGATCTTCCCCGAGCGCGTCGCCTGCACGGCCAGATGCGCCGCGGGCTGCACTGCGCCGAAGATCGGCACGTCATACTCCCGCTGCATCAGCTCCCGCGCGGCCGTGTCGGCCGTATTGCAGGCGATGACGATGGCCTTGATGTCATACTGCATCAGGAAATTGATGTCCTGCCGTGTGTATTTCACAATGGTCGCGCGCGAGCGGCCGCCGTAGGGCACGCGCCCGGTGTCGCCGAAATAGATGATGTCCTCTGCGGGCAGAAGCGCCATAAGCTCGCGCACCGCCGTCAGGCCGCCGAGGCCAGAGTCGAACACCCCGATGGGTCGATTGTCCATGGCTCAGCGCTCCATGGCCAGCTCGATGAGCCGGTCGAGCAGCGCGCCGTAGGCGATGCCGCTGGCGGCGAACAGCTTCGGGTACATCGAGATGGAGGTAAAGCCCGGGATCGTGTTGATCTCGTTGAAGACGACCTCGCCGTCGGCCTTCACGAAGAAGTCGACGCGGGATAGGCCGCGGCAGCCGAGCGCGCGGTAGATGCGCACGGCCGTCTCACGGACGCGCTCGCTCGCGTCCTCCGGGATGCGGGCGGGGATATAGAGCGTCGAGCAGTCGGAAATGTACTTGGCGTCATAGTCGTAAAACTCCGCGCCGGAGTCGATCTCGCCGCAGATGGACGCGACGGGCGTCCCGTTGCCGAGCACGCCGACCTCGACCTCCTGACCGTCGATGAACTCCTCGACGAGCACCTTGTCGTCATACGATAGCGCCGCCTCGAGCGCCGCAAGCAGCCCCGCGCGGCTGCCCGCCTTTGAAACGCCGACGGATGAGCCCGTTCCGGCCGGCTTGACAAAGACCGGATAGGCAAACTTTGCCTCGACGGCGTCGGCCGCGGCCTCCGGGTCCTTTTCAAACTCCGCCTTGTTCACGCGCCGCCACGCGGCCTGCCGGACGAGGATGCTGTCGGCCACGAGCTTTGTCATGCACTTGTCCATGGATGCAGCCGACGCACCGACGCCCGGGCCGACAAACGGCAGCCCCGCGATCTGCATAAGGCCCTGCATGGCGCCGTCCTCGCCGTTTTCGCCGTGGAGCACGGGGAAAACAACGTCGATGCGCTCGCGCACAACGCCGCTGCCTTCAAAGCTTAAAAGGCCCTGCCCGCGGATGGGCGAGAGCACGGCGCGGCGGTTTGCCTCATACGTCTCCCAGCGGCCGTCGGGCAGCATGGAATAGTCTGACCCGCCGAACAGCAGCCAGTCGCCCGTCTTTGTGATGCCGACGGGGAAAATATGGTATTTCTCTGCGTCGAGATTCTTCAGCACGGATTCCGCCGAGCGCAGCGAGACCTCGTGCTCCGGAGAGATGCCGCCGAACAGGACGCAGACATTGAGCTTTTTCAAATTGCTTCCTCCTTCGCGCGCGAAAAAACCGCGGCCGCGCGCGGGCCGCTCCGGCCAAATGGGCATGGCAAATGCTTGCCCGCGCCGTCCGGCCTGACAGTTCTTATATCATATGCCATTTATCCCGGTAAAACAAGCGCAAAATTGACGAAACCGTCTGATTTTCCTGTGGAAATCTCTACATCGCGGGTATATAATAGAGTAACGAAAGGAGGCCCGCCATATGCAGATCGATCTCACCAAAAAAGAATTCCGCCGCCTTTTGGACCTGGTCTACATCGGCAACTGGATCCTCAACTCCACCCGCGGAGACGACCGCATCGACGATTACGATCATGTGGAGAGCAAGCTCTTTAAGCTGGCCGCCGCCAGCGGCATGCCCGAACTGGCTGAGAAGTGGGAGGGCGACATCATCCCCTCGCGAGCCTTTTCCGAGGGCGGCATCCATGAGGCCATCATGGACTATGAGGACACTGTCTTTTTCGAGATCCTCGCCGAGGAGCTCGCCCGGCGCGACATGGACTACGAGCCCATCTCGCAGGAGAATTACGACGAGCTGCTCGACCGGATGGATGAATACATCTCCGAGTTCGAGGCCAACGGAACCGACAACCTGACCGTCGAGCGCGGATGACCAATCGCCGCACCGGCGCGCAGCGAACGCTGCGCGCCTTTTTTCCTGTAAAAAATATATGGACGCGCCGGGTGAAAAATCCTTGTCATTTTCAGAGTGTTATTGTACGATATTGTTTGGAAGCATAATTACCTGTACATTTTATCATTCAATCAGGAGGGACTGCGCAAATGAAACAGTTCAAGACCGTTTCCGAGGGCGTTTTTACCGTCACGGAAGATCTGCATCTTGAGGAGCTGAACATCGCCGAGGGTGCATCCGTTGCTGCGCCGGAAGGCAAGAAGGTCACAATGACCATCGGCGGCGTTGCGACGAAGATCGTTCCGGGCTCTTTCCAGGGCGACATCGTCCTGCGCGTGACGGACGACATCCCCGTCCGCTTCTTCGCCTACAAGGAGCCCATGGAGTACCGCGCCGCAGCCTACATCAAAGACGGCAAGGTGTGCGATCACCAGTCCGTTCCGTCGGCCATCCGCTCCGGCGAGGTCACGGGCGCGTGGGCGAAGGACGTGAAGATCGTCTGCCGTGACGAGGCGTTCAACGGCCTGTTCATCGACGGCGAGGGCGAATATGTCATCGACGGCGCCGACATCGACCTCGAGGGGCTCGGCGGCAACGACTTCAACGGCTACGGCGCGGCCATCATGAGCCACGGCACGGCCAAGGTCACCGTCAACCACGCCAATGTCCACGTCCGCGGCGCTTCGCGGAACTCCTTCTTCGTCGGCGAGAACAGCGAGATGACCATCAACGACTCCGTCGTTCTCAACGAGACGGGCATTCTGCCTCCCGGCTATGTCGACAACGTCGACATGGGCGGCATGATGCGCGTGCCGTGGATGCTCGGCCTGCGCGGCAACAGCCGCGCGACGAACCTCGCCGATTTCGGCACGGCGCACTACAACCGCTGCCACCTGATGGCCGAGGGCTGGGGCGTTCTTTCGACGGACGCCGTCGACCGCTGCCGCCTGTACGTGACGGACTGCCTCATCGAGGTCACCGGCCCGAGCGGCTACGGCGCGTTCTCCATCGGCGACTGCAACGACGTGTTTGATCACTGCGTCTTCAACGTCCCGGACTATGCCCTCATTCAGGCCAACGACAATTCCTGCGGCGAGTTCCTGAACGGCACCGTCGTCAACTCGGGGCGCTTCGGCGTCATGAGCTTCCTCAATCAGGGCGGCAAGCTGGTCGTCCACGACAGCACGTTCAACACGGCCAAGGCCGTCTTCCTCATCAAGGGCTGCACGCCGGAGCTCGACGTCCGCGCATCCCGCCTCAACTCCGACACGAACACGATCCTCCAGCTGTTCGACCTCGACGATCCGTCCGGCTCCAACCGCTGGTTCTTCGACCCGAAGGAGGAGGACGTCTACATCGAAGGCCGCGACCTGACCGCCGCCGTCCCGGGCCACGACGTCATCGCCCGCTTTGCCGACATGGAGGTGCGCGGCGACTTCTACAACGCCACGACGAACATCCCGCTCGACACGACCGGCATGCCCGAGTTCATCATGCCCGCCATGCCCGAGGGCGAGGAGATGCCGCCGCGTCCGGAGCCCGGCCCGCTGCCGAAGAACCTCGACCTGACGTTTGAAAACGCCGCCGTCACCGGCCGCATCACGGCCGCCAAGGCGCGCCACCGCGTCGAGCGCGTCGACAAGACGAACTGCGAGCAGCTCGGCGAGCTGGACTTCACCGCCCGAGAGGCCATCAACAACGGCGTCATCGTCACGCTGAGGTCCGGCGCGGCGTGGAATGTCACCGGCACGAGCTACCTCACGAAGCTCGTCATCGAAGACGGCGCCGCCGTCAACGCCCGCTCCATGACCGTGGACGGCGTCCCCACCCCGCTCGTCCCCGGCACATACACCGGCAAGATCGTCATCGAGTAAAAATTTCAAAAGCCGCGGCGCGGGAATTCCCGCGCCGCGGCTTTTTGCTGTGCAAACGCATAACAAAATCAGACATGAAGCTTTATGCTCACAGGAACCGCTCGCTGACCGCCATTTTCGTGACGATCCCGCGCAGCCGGTCGCCCTCCACGCTGTGCTCGAGCAGTTCGTCGACCGTATCGTAATACGTCGCAGGTTCTCCCTGCCGTCCGATGCAAAACCGCTCGTCCCGCGGGTCGCGGAAGATCCCGTAGAACACGCCCTTCCATTCAATGACGATCTCGCCGCCCGTCTCGAGGCTCCATTTGAACTCGCTGATTGAACGAAACCGCAGCGCTTCCTCGTCATAAGGGATCACCCAGACCTCTTCCCCGTCGATCCACTCTTTGTGCATCCCATCAGCCAATGCAGTCGCTCCTTTCAGCACCAACGGTCAGTCACAGCAGCCTTTGTGATCACGTCACGCAGCGGCTGGCCGTCAATGATGTGCCCCAGCAGCTCGTCGACCGTGTCATAGTACGCATACGGTCCCGGCGTCGGGCCGATGTGATACCGCCCCGCCTGCTGATCCCAGCAGACGCTGTACTCTCCGCCGTTCCACTCAAACCACGCCTCACCGCCGTGCCCCATCGACTGTCGGAAGTCGGCCAGCGTATGAAAATGCAGTGCATCCTCGTTGTAGGAAATACTATATGCCACATCGTTTCTTGACATTTGTTTTTTATCGCCATCCACTTCTGATGTCTCCTTTTCTTTGAATACCGGCGCGCCATTTGGATAATTCGTCTCTGGAGTTTTATCCCAGATTGGCGCATGTGTATACGGATCGTATACGATCGGACCATGATCATGCGGATCAGTGTGACTACCACTTCCATGGTCAGTTTCATGACGGATCATCACCGCCCAGCCTTCCGCATCATACTTGACCATAACCCAATATCCACCTTTCGTGTTGGAATATAACTACGCAGGATCGTATTCGGAGGACCTATAAAAATGCTGTCCTGTGGCTTATTCGGGTTCGGTCTCCACTGCCCACCATGTGCACTTCCCATACCTTTACTGCCAGGTATGATTTTCCCAATCATTCTCTTATAGATTAAACCACTCTTTTTGTTTCGCGTCAAGTATGTATAAAAGCCGCCGTCGAGCGGTTCTGATTTCTGATATTTCCATGACGACAATTCATAATCGACGACGGTCAGATTCCCCTCCATCTCCGGGAAGGGTGTATTATAACAGATGACGCGTTCCGGCTCCACTACCCGCAGCAATTCCTGATAGCCTCGCAGGAAAAACTCCTTCTGGTCGCACCGATTATCCTGTGCTGAGACCATATAAGTCGACACTGCAACCGTACTTCCTTTGGGAATTCCGCGAAAGCAAAACTCAAACGTGTTTTCGTCGCCCCAACTTACCGTCGGTATCACCCGCAATCCCTTGCTCGCCCAATATGCGCCGCACCAGCGGTTGCGAAATGTGTTGTAAAGCTGAATGGTCGGATTCATCTCCAAATACATGCTGAAATCCGGCGACAATACCGCGCGGTAATTTCTCAGCCTCGCGAGGTCATGCTCAGGGTCCCGCCAAACCCGTTCGAATTTGTAGTCGTATAGGAAGAAATGCACTATGCGCTCACAATTTCTGTTATCATCCGCTCGCGCCCGGTCAAAACCGATCATCAGCAAATTCTGAAACTCGCCTGCATCAAATTCAGCCTTGGGTATCATCGGGATTTTCATTTTCCCATCGCCCTCAAATTGATTGCGCAGCATAGCCTGTCCCGTACGATAACGATAGTTTTCTTCTGTCATCGCCCTGCTCCTTTCCATTTGCTGTAACTCATTCTACACGCAACGTGTGCAGAAGTTTGTCGAAATATAGAACAGCGCAAAAAAATCGCCCCGGTTCGGGGCGATTTTTCAAAGCAGTGTCCAGATCCAATAGATCACGCCGTACAGCACGCTGGCCGAGATGCCGTAGACGAGGACGGGGCCGGCGATGACGAACATTTTGGCGCCGACGCCGAGGACGAAGCCCTCGGAGCGGAACTCGATGGCGGGCGAGACAATGGAGTTTGCAAAGCCCGTAATGGGCACGAGCGTGCCCGCGCCGGCCATCTTTGCGATCTTACCGTAGACGCCGAGGCCGGTCAGGAGCGCGCCGAGGAAGATGAGGCTTGCCGATGTTGCCGTCGCGGCGTCCTGCTCGGACAGGCCGAGCGCGCCCCACCCCGTTAAGATCAGCTCGCCGACGGCGCAGATGAGCCCGCCGATCCAGAACGCGTGGAACAGGTCGCGGCCGACGGGCGAGTCCGGCGACATGCGCTTTACGTATTTTCCGTATTCCTCATTGGTCATATCCATGCAAAAACCCCCTTGCCCGGTTAGTTTGCTCCGGGCAAGGGGGTTTTATCCGGTTAAGGCTTAGACCAGCTCGATGATGGCCATCTCGGCGCAGTCGCCGCGGCGCGGGCCGGTGCGGACAACGCGGGTGTAGCCGCCATTGCGGTCGGCGTACTTCGGCGCGATCTCCTTGAACACCTTCTGCGCGACGTCTTCCTTCGTGATGAAGGACAGCGCCTTGCGGTAGGAGTTCAGGCTGTTCTCCTTGCCGAGGGTGATCATCTTTTCGGCAAGCGGCTGGACTTCCTTCGCGCGGGTGAAGGTCGTCTCAATCTTGCCATTCTCCAGCAGGTACGTCGTCAGCGCTCTGAGCATCGCTCTGCGCTGGTCGGTCGTTCTGCCGAGCTTGCGTGTTCCGGGCATCGTGATTTCCTCCTTCTAGCAGAGTCAGGCGGGCTCCGTCAGGTCGTGACGGAATCCTCGCTGGCCAGGCTCAGGCCCATCATGGCCAGCTTGTTCTGGACTTCTTCCAAAGATTTTCTGCCCATGTTGCGAACCTTCATCATGTCTTCCGGCGTCTTGGAGATCAGATCCTCGACGTTGTTGATGTTGGCGCGCTTGAGGCAGTTGAAGCTGCGGACGGACAGATCGAGCTCTTCGATCGTCAGCTCGAGCATCTTGTCCTTCTGGTCCGTCGTCTTTTCCACGACAGTGGAGCTGTTGGCGACCGTCTCGGACAGGTCGGTAAACAGAGTCAGATGATCCGACAGGATCTTGGCGCCGAGCGACACGGCATCGCGCGCGGCGATGGTGCCATCGGTCCAGACCTCAAGCGTCAGCTTGTCATAGTCGGTCATGTTGCCCACACGGGTGTTTTCCACAGTGTAATTGACTTTGTAAACCGGGGTGTAGATCGAGTCGATCGGAATGACGCCGATGACCGTGCGCGCGGTCTTGTTCCGGTCAGCCGGGACGTAGCCGCGGCCGCTGGACATGGTGATCTCCATATTCAGCGTGGCGTCCGGGCCGAGCGTGCAGATGTGCAGATCCGGGTTGAGGATCTCGATCTCGCCGTCGGCCTTGATGTCGCCGGCGCAGACCTCGCGCTCACCGATCGCGTCGATATACACGGTCTTGACGCCGTCGCAGTGCAGCTTGGCAATGATCTTCTTGACGTTCAGAACGATCTCAGTGACGTCTTCCTTGACGCCGGGAATCGTGGAGAACTCATGCTGGATGCCGGCGATCTTGATGGAGGTCGCCGCCGTGCCCGGCAGGCTGGAGAGCAGAATTCGTCTGAGCGAATTGCCGAGGGTCGTACCATAGCCGCGCTCCAGCGGTTCGATCACGTACTTGCCGTACGAAGGATTATCCGGAGAATCAATACACTCAATGCGGGGCTTCTCTATTTCTACCATATATCAAATACCCTCCTCGTATCCGCGAAATGAATGATCCATTTCGCTGCCATGTTCAGCTTTCCAATAAACGAGGGTGAAGCGTTATTTAGAGTACAACTCGACAATGAGATGCTCCGCAATTTCGAAGTCGATGTCTTCCTTTGCGGGAATCGCAATCACTTTACCCGTCAGCGTGTTCTTGTCCTTATCGAGCCACTTCGGAGCCGGCTTGAAAGCGTCGGCCTCCTTGAGCGCCTTGAAGAACGCGTTGGAGGTGCTCTTCTCGCACACCGCGACAACGTCGCCGACCTTCACAAGGTAGGACGGAATATTGACGCGCTTGCCGTTGACCGTGAAGTGGCCATGGTTGACCAGCTGGCGGGCCTGACGGCGGGTATTGGCGAAGCCAAGACGATAGATGACATTGTCCAGGCGGCGCTCGATCATGCTCAGGAGCTCCTCGCCGGTGTTGCCCTCGGCGCGGGCGGCCTTCTCGTAGTACATGTGGAACTGCTTCTCGAGGATGCCGTAAACGAATTTCACCTTCTGCTTCTCAGTCAGCTGGGTGGCGTACTCGGACTTCTTGGCACGGCGCTGGCCGCCGGGCTTCTTGTTCGAGGACTTGGAATAGCCCATCACGGCCGGCGACACGCCGAGCGTGCGGCAGCGCTTGAGAACAGGCTGTGTATTTTTAGCCATTAGTCAATTTCCTCCTTCCTGTTAGACGCGGCGTCTCTTGGGAGGACGGCAGCCGTTGTGCGGGATCGGCGTGACGTCCTTGATCATGACGACCTCGAGGCCAGCGGACTGAAGCGCGCGGATCGCGGCTTCACGGCCCTGGCCCGGGCCCTTGACGTAAACTTCGACGGTCTTGAGGCCGTACTCCATTGCAGCCTTCGCAGCCGTCTCGGCAGCGGACTGGGCAGCGAACGGAGTGGACTTTCTCGAGCCGCGGAAGCCAAGACCGCCGGACGACGCCCAGGACAGGGCGTTGCCGTTCAGGTCGGTGATGGTGACCATGGTGTTATTGAACGAGGAGCGAATATGAACGGCCCCCTGTTCGACGACTTTGCGCTCTTTACGGCGCTTGACGACCTTCTTACCTTTGGTGGTAGCAGCCATTACTGATATTCCCTCCTTACTTCTTCTTGTTGGCGATGGTCTTCTTCGGACCCTTGCGGGTACGGGCGTTGGTCTTGCTGCGCTGACCGCGGACCGGCAGGCTGCGGCGATGACGCATGCCGCGATAGCAGCCGATCTCCGTCAGGCTCTTGATGTTCAGCGCGACCTCACGGCGAAGATCACCCTCAATGGTGTAATGCTTGTCAATTTCCTCACGCAGCGCTGCTTCCTGATCATCCGTCAGATCCTTGACGCGGATGTCGGGATCGATGCCCGTTGCCTTGAGAATATCGTTTGCGCTTTTTCTGCCGATACCGTAGATATAGGTGAGACCGATCTCAATTCGTTTCTCACGCGGCAGGTCAATACCGGAAATACGTGCCATTTAGTTCAGCACCTCCTTAACCTTGTCTCTGCTTATGCTTCGGATTTTCGCAAATAACCATAACACGGCCCTTGCGCTTGATGACTTTGCACTTTTCGCACATGGGCTTGACAGACGGTCTGACTTTCATGTGATTACCTCCATCTGAGCCGTAGGCTCTACTTACTTCTCCATGTGATTCTGCCCCGGGTAAGATCATAGGGCGACATCTGCACGGTGACCTTGTCTCCGGGCAGGATCTTGATAAAGTTCATCCGGAGCTTGCCGGAAATATGAGCCAGAATGGTGTGCCCGTTGCCAATGTCAACGGAGAACATCGCATTCGGCAACGCATCGGTAACGATGCCCTCAAGCTCGATTACGTCGTCTTTTGCCAAGTCTATTGAACCTCCTTGGTTTTGACTTCCTGCTCCCGGCGGAACGCCGCCAGGTCTTTTCGTAACTCGCTGTTGAGTACTTTGTCGCCGGTACGGAGTTTCTGGGCGACGCGGGATTCAATCCGAGCAACTTTAGCGACATGTTTCATCTTTTTGCGTTTCGGATTCTCCAGCCGTCTGCCCTTGCCGTCGGCGATGAGAACATAGCCGTCCTCAAGGCCAACCACAAACGCATATTGATCCTGATCCCGTCCCGCAAGGGAGATCACGATGTCCGCGATCGCCGGTTCCATACTAAAGCCCCTCGGTGACGGTGAGGATTTCCGGCTCGCCGTCGGTAATGAGCACAGTATTTTCATAGTGCGCCGCAAGCTTGCCGTCACATGTGACCGTCGTCCAGTTGTCTTTGAGGACGCGCACGTCGTACGTGCCCTCTGTGACCATCGGCTCGATGGCGATCGTCATGCCGCGGATCAGCCTCGGGCCCCTTCCGGGACGCCCGTAGTTCGGCACTTCAGGTTCCTCATGGAGATTCGCGCCTACGCCGTGACCCACGAAGCTGCGAACAACAGAAAAACCGTTTTCCTCCACATAAGCCTGTACGGCATGGGAGATATCGGAGACGCGGTTGCCCTGACGGGCAAACCGGACGCCTTCGAAAAAGCTCTGGCGGGTCACGTCGATCAGCCGCTGGGCCGTCTCGGAGATCTCGCCGCAAGCGTATGTCGCTGCGCAGTCGCCGTGGAAGCCCTTAAAGTAAGCTCCGACGTCCACGGAGACGATGTCGCCCTCCTTGAGCTTGCGCGAATCCGGAATGCCGTGGATGACCACTTCATTGACGGAGATGCACGCGCTGGCAGGGAACCCGCCGTAGTTCAGGAAGGACGGCGTAGCGCCGTGCGACACGATGAAGTCGTGAACCGCTTTGTCGATATGCGCAGTCGTAACGCCAGGTCTTACCATTTCCCCTGCCAGGGCACGGGCTGCCGCGGTAATTTTACAGGCTTCGCGCATTTTTTCGATCTCGCGGTCACTTTTGACAATGATCATAGATCAAACACCCAGAGCCGCAAGGATGTCGGCGGTCGCCTGCTCGATCGGCTGATCGCCCTTGACAAGCTGGAGCTTGCCGAGCTTGTCATAGAAATCCTTCAGCGGTTCCGTCTCTTCGTGGAAGGTCTTCAGGCGGGCCTTGACGGTCTCGGGCGCATCGTCCTTGCGGATGGTGAGCTCGGCGCCGCAGCTGTCGCAGATGCCTTCCTTCTTCGGCGGGTTGGCCGTGACGTGGAAGCTCGCGCCGCACGCCGGGCAGGTACGCCGCCCGGTCATGCGCTGCTCGATGACCTCGTCCGCGATCTCGATGGAGATCACATGGTCAAACTCGATGCCCGCGTCCACAAGCGCCTGCGCCTGCGGGATCGTGCGGGGCATCCCGTCGAGGATGAAGCCGTTTTTGCAGTCGTCGCGCGCAACGCGCTCTTTGACGATGCCGACGATGACGTCGTCCGGAACGAGCGCGCCGCGGTCCATGTAGCTTTTGGCCTGAAGACCGACGGGCGTCTCGTTCTTGACTGCCTCACGGAGGATGTTGCCGGTGGAGATGGTGGGGATGCCCAGCTTGGCGCTGATGATATCAGCCTGAGTACCCTTTCCGGCGCCGGGGGCGCCCAAAAGAATCAGTTTCATATCCTTCCCCTCCGATTACTCCAGGAAGCCCTTATAATGGCGCATGAGCATCTGTGCCTCGAGCGCCTTGACCGTCTCGAGTGCAACGCCGACCACGATGATGATGGACGTGCCGCCGATGGACAGGCTGCTGATGCCGATGACATTGCCCACGATGATCGGCAGAAGCGCCACGACACCGAGGTAGAGCGCGCCGAACAGGGTGATCTTCATAATGACCTTCTGGATGAAGTCCGCGGTCGGGCGACCCGGACGGAAGCCCGGAATGAAGCCGCCGTTCTTCTTGAGGTTGTTGGCGATCTCGACCGGGTTGTACTGGATGATCGCGTAGAAGTAGCTGAACGCGATGATCAGGATGAAGTAGAAAATCGCATAGGCGACGCCGGTCGTGCTCGTGAAGTTCAGAACGAACTTGCCGAAGCCGCTCGTCCAGCCGCTCGTGTTGACGAAGGCAAGGACCGTGGCCGGCAGGGACGCGATGGACTGCGCGAAGATGATCGGCATAACGCCGGACATGTTGACCTTGATCGGCAGGTGCGTGCTCTGACCGCCGTACATCTTGCGGCCGACGACGCGCTTGGCGTACTGGACCGGGATGCGGCGCTCGGAATTCGTCACGAAGACGATGAGCGCGACGAGCAGGAGCATGCCGAGCACGAGCAGGATCGCTGCGTACCACTTCAGGCCGCCGTTGGCGAGGTTCGTCACGAGCGAGCTGACCATCGACGGAACGCGCGAAATGATCGACGCGAACAGGATGATGGAGATGCCGTTGCCGATGCCGGATTCGGTGATCTGCTCACCGAGCCACATCAGGAAGGCAGAGCCGGCCGTGAACGTCAGGATGATCACGATGTAGTAGATCGTCCCGGACTGCGAAAGCAGCTGGTAGTTGCGCAGCATGACCGTATAGGCAAAGCCCATCAGAAGGCCGAGGGCGACCGTCACATAGCGGGTGATGCTCGCGATCTTCTTCTGGCCCTCCTCGCCGCCATCCTTCTGCAGACGCTCGAGCGCCGGAATGGCGATGCACAGCAGCTGCATGATGATCGAGGAGTTGATATACGGCTGGATGGAAAGCGCGAAGACGGTCGCCTTGGAGAAGGCGTTGCCGCTCATCGCATTGTAAAGGCCAAGAACGGTGTCGGACAGCGAATTCTGGAAGTACGCGCTCAGTTCCTCGATGTTGACGAACGGCACCGGGACGGCGTTGCCCAGGCGGTAGATGAGGAGAATGAAGAGTGTGAACAGCAGTTTCTTGCGAAGCTCAGGAATTTTCCAGGCGTTTCGAAGCGTGTCAAGCACTCAGATCACCTCGTACTTTCCACCTGCCGCCACAATCTTCTCCTTTGCAGACTCGGAAAAGGCCGCCGCTTTCACTGTGACTTTCTTGGTAATGGTCCCGTTGCCGAGCACTTTGATGCCGTACGGGCACTTGGTGACAACGCCCTTCTCCAGAAGCACCTGCGCGTCAACGACGGCGCCGTCTTCAAAGGCGTTGAGAGCAGCGACATTGATCGCCGTCAGGGGCTTGGCGAAAATGTTGTTGAAGCCGCGCTTCGGGATGCGGCGGGCCAGAGGCATCTGGCCGCCCTCGAAGCCGATGCGGACCTTGCCGCCGGAGCGGGCCTTCTGGCCCTTATGGCCGCGGCCGGCCGTCTTGCCGTTGCCGGTGCCGGTGCCGCGGCCCTTGCGCTTGCCGACCTGCGTCGAACCGGCGACAGGAGACAGTTCAGAAAGATTCATCCCCTTGTACCTCCTTATTCCTCGGTGACCTTGACAAGGTAGCCGATCTGGGCGATCTTGCCGCGGGTCTGTGCGTTATCGGGCTGGATGGTCTCCTGGCCGATCTTGCGAAGTCCAAGGGAATTCGCAGTAGCAATGTGCTTTTCAAGACGACCGTTGAGGCTCTTGACCAGCGTAATCTTCAGATTTGCCATTGTTTCGAGCCCTCCTTACCCTTTCAGTTCTTCCACGCTCTTGCCGCGGATGGCAGCGACAGCCTCAGGGCTGCGCAGAGACTCGAGGCCCGCCATCGTGGCCTTGACCACGTTCTGCGGGTTGTTCGAGCGCAGGCACTTGGTGTGGATGTTCGTGATGCCGACAGCCTCCATGACCGCACGGACAGCACCGCCGGCGATAACGCCGGTACCTTTGGAGGCCGGCTTGAGCAGAACGCGGCCGGCGCCGAACTCACCGATGACCTCATGCGGGATGGTCGTGCCGGAGAGCGTGATCTTCTTCATGTTCTTCTTCGCATCGGCAATGCCCTTGATGATGGCCTCAGAGACCTCGGCGGCCTTGCCCAGGCCATAGCCGACGGTGCCCTTGCCGTCGCCGACGACGACGAGCGCGGAGAACTTCATGATACGGCCGCCCTTGACGGTCTTCGCGACGCGGTTCAGGGAGACAACCTTCTCGATATACTCCGAGTTGGTCTCAGAATTGTTGCGGTTGTTGTTGTAAGCCATAATGATTTCCTCCTCCCCTTAAAACTCGAGGCCGCCCTCACGGGCGCCTTCGGCGAGCTCAGCGACGCGGCCGTGGTAGACATAGCCGCCGCGGTCAAAGACCACAGCCGAGATGCCCTTGGCCTTGGCGCGCTCAGCCAGCAGCTTGCCGACCTCGCGGGCAGCTTCCTTGTTGCCGCCGTTGCCGCCGATCTCCTTGTCAAGGGAGGACGCGGACGCCAGCGTGACGCCGGCGACGTCGTCGATGATCTGGGCGTAGATGTTCGCATTGCTGCGGAACACGTTCAGACGGGGTCTCTCGGGCGTGCCGGAGACCTTGCCGCGAACGCGGACATGGCGCTTCAGGCGCTTTGCATTGGTATCAATCTTCTTAATCATTTACGGCACACCTCCTTACTTACCAGTCTTGCCGACCTTGCGGATGATGACCTCATTCGCATACTTGATGCCCTTGCCCTTATACGGCTCCGGCGGGCGCTTGCCGCGGACTTCCGCCGCGAACTGGCCGACGAGCTGCTTGTCGATGCCGCTGATGGTGATGTGGTTGGCATCGGGGACATCGATCGTGATGCCCGGGATCTCATCGACCGTGACAGGATGAGAGAAGCCGATGCTCAGCACAAGCTGCGTGCCGGTCTTCTGGGCGCGGTAGCCGACGCCGTTGACCTCAAGGTTCTTCTTGAAGCCATCGGTGACACCGACGACCATGTTGTGCAGCAGCGTGCGGGTCAGGCCGTGCAGGCTGCGGTTTTCTTTCTCATCGTTCGGGCGGGAGACGAGAACCTCGCTGCCCTCGACCTTGATGGTCATGTTGTGATGGAACTTCTGCTCCAGGGTACCCTTCGGGCCCTTCACCGTGACGACATTGCCGTCGGCGACCGTCACTTCAACGCCGGCCGGCAAGGTGATGGGCATTTTTCCGATTCTAGACATCGTAATGCTCCTCCTTTACCAGACAAACGCGAGGACTTCTCCGCCGACATGCGCCTGGCGCGCTTTCTTGTCGGTCATGACGCCCTTGGATGTGGAAATGATCGCGATACCGAGACCGCGCAGGACCTGCGGCAGCTCCTCGGCGCCGGCGTAAACGCGAAGGCCGGGCTTGGAAACGCGGCGAAGGCCGGTGATGACCTTCTCCTTGCTGGGCAGGTACTTCAGGGTGATGCGGATGATGCCCTGAGTGTCGCCCTCAACGACTTCGTAGGACTTGATGTAGCCCTCTTCGAGCAGGATCTGCGCGATCGCCTTCTTCAGCTTGGAAGCCGGCACATCGACAGTCGCATGCTTGGCGGAATTCGCGTTGCGGATGCGGGTGAGCATATCCGCAATGGGATCGGTGATCTGCATGGATTGTTGACCTCCTTATAAAGGTTACGGGTTTTGCCCGTTCAGGCG
Source organism: uncultured Oscillospiraceae bacterium (assembly GCA_934589675.1). Lineage (GTDB taxonomy): Bacteria > Bacillota > Clostridia > Oscillospirales > Oscillospiraceae > CAKTOF01. Next base: position 12,651 of record CAKTOF010000016.1, on the reverse strand, counting down.
ACGGGGTATCCGCCGAATGCGGGCAGCTCGCGCTGCCCCATCTTCGACAGACTTCCGTCGCCGGTTTCACAGAAAAATTACCAGCTGGCCTTCTTCACGCCCGGGATCTGGCCCTTGTAGGCCAGCTCGCGGAAGCAGATACGGCAGATGCCGTAATCACGCAGGTACGCGTGCGGACGACCGCAGATCTTGCAGCGGTTGTAGCGGCGGGAAGAGAACTTCGCCGGCTTCTGCTGCTTCAGGATCATTGCCTTTTTTGCCATTGTCTAATCCTCCAATCAAGCGTAGAAAGGAGCGCCGAGCATGGTCAGCAGCTCTTTTGCTTCTTCGTCGGTCGCCGCGCTGGTGCAGATGCAGATATCCATACCACGGATGGCGTCGACCTTATCGTACTCGATCTCGGGGAAGATCAGCTGCTCCTTCAGGCCGAAGGCATAGTTGCCGCGGCCGTCGAAGGAGTTCGGGTTGATGCCGCGGAAGTCGCGGACACGCGGCAGCGCCACGTTGAACAGACGATCGAGGAATTCCCACATTCTCGCGCCGCGCAGCGTGACCTTCGCGCCGACGACCTGGCCCTCACGGACCTTGAAGTTCGCGACAGACTTGCGCGCAAGCGTCGGGACGGCCTTCTGGCCGGTGATGATGCCGAGATCGCGGACAATGGACTCAACGATCTTCGCGTTGTCCTTCGCCTCGCCGCAGCCGCAGTTGACAATGATCTTGTCCAGCTTCGGGATCTGCATCACGCTCTTGTAGGAAAACTTCTGCATCAGAGCAGGAGCGATCTCTTGCTCGTACTTTACTTTCAGTCTCGGTGCCATAAGTTAACGCTCCCCTCCTTAAATAGTCTCGCCGCACTTCTTGCAGACGCGGCTCTTGGTGCCGTCGGCCAGGATCTTGTGGCCGACGCGGGTCTGCTTGCCGCACTTCGGGCAGACAAGCTGGACCTTGCTGACGTAGATCGGGGTCTCGCGGCGGATGATACCGCCCTCCTCGCCCTGACGGCGGGGTTTGATGTGATGGGCACACATGTTGACGCCCTCGACGATCAGCTTGCCCTCGCTCGGCATGGCCGTGAGGACCTTGCCCTTCTTGCCCTTGTCCTTACCGGACAGGACGCAGACGGTGTCGTTCTTTTTGATGTTCATTCCAGGTACCCTCCTCAAACTACTTCGGGCGCCAGGGAGACGATCTTCATGAAGTCATGATCGCGCAGCTCTCTGGCCACAGGCCCAAAAATACGGGTGCCTCTCGGGTTTTTGTCCTCCTTGATGAGGACTGCGGCGTTGTCGTCGAAGCGGACGTACGAGCCGTCAGCACGGCGGACGCCCTTCGCGCTGCGGACGATGACGGCCTTGACGACCTCGCCCTTCTTCACCGTGCCGCCGGGAGCAGCCTTGCGCACGGACGCGACGATGACATCGCCGATGTTGCCGTACTTGCGCTTCGAGCCGCCCAGAACACGGATGCACTTGATTTCCTTGGCGCCGGTGTTGTCGGCAACCTTAAGATAGCTTTCTTCCTGGATCATGGATTGCCAACCTCCTTACTCAGCCTTCTTCAGAATTTCAACGAGTCTCCATCTCTTGTCCTTCGACAGCGGACGGCATTCCATGACTCGCACAGTATCGCCGATGTTGCACTCGTTGTTCTCGTCGTGCGCCTTCAGCTTATACGTTCTTTTGATGGTCTTTTTATACAGCTTGTGCTGCACGCTATCCTCGATAGCAACCACGATGGTCTTGTCCATCTTGTTCGAGACGACCTGACCAACCCTGGTTTTGCGGAAAGCTCTTTCAATACTCACTTGCGCTTACCTCCTCAGGCCTCAGGCCGAATTTCCTTTTCCCGTAAGATTGTTTTGACTCGGGCGATATCTCTCTTGACCGTCTGGATCTTGATCGGATTATCCAGCTGGTTCGTCGCGTGCTGCATGCGAAGCATGAACAGGTCCTTCTTGAGCTCAAGCAGCTTGGCCTCCAGCTCCGCGGTGGTCATTTCACGAATTTCTGCTGCCTTCATCATTCATCACCACCATTTCCGGTTTCTGCGTCCTCCCGGGCGACAAACTTGCACTTGATGGGCAGCTTGTGCATGGCAAGACGGAGCGCCTCACGGGCGGTCTCTTCGCTGACCTCGCCGATCTCGAACATGACCTTGCCGGTCTTGACGACGGCGACCCAGTACTCGGGGGCGCCTTTACCGGAACCCATACGAGTGCCGAGCGCCTTTTTCGTAACAGGCTTATCGGGGAAGATCTTGATCCAGACCTTGCCGCCACGCTTGGTGTAGCGGGTCATGGCGACACGGGCCGCCTCGATCTGGTTGCTGGTGATCCAGCCGGGCTCAAGCGCCTGCAGGCCGTACTGGCCGTAGGCGACCTTATTGCCGCGGGAGGCTTCGCCGGTCATGCGACCGCGATGCACTCTGCGGTATTTGACTCTCTTGGGCATCAACATCAGCGGTTACCTCCCTCTCTGTTGCTGTTGCCGCCGGCGTAGCCGCGATCGCTGCTGTAGCTGCGGCCGCCGCCTGCGTTGTTGTTGTTATAGCCGCGATTGCCGCCATTGTAGCCGCCCTGACGCGGGCCGCGGTCATTGCGGCGGCCGCCGCCGCGGCGATCGTTGCGGTCACGGCGCTGCTTCGGCGCAGCCGGCTCCGGGTTGGAGGCGCGCAGCGTGGTGTTGAGGACCTCGCCCTTGTAGATCCAGACCTTGACGCCGATGCGGCCATAGGTCGTGGCGGCCTCCGTGAAGCCGTAGTCGATGTCGGCACGGATGGTCTGCAGCGGGATGGTGCCCTCGTGGTAGGTCTCCTTGCGGGCGATCTCAGCGCCGCCGAGGCGGCCCGAGCAGCAGACCTTGATGCCCTTGGCGCCCAGACGGGTCGCCTGCTGCATGGCCTTCTTCATCGCGCGGCGGAAGCCGATGCGCTTCTCGAGCTGCTGGGCGATGTTCTCGGCGACGAGCTGCGCGTTCATGTCGGGGCTGCGGATCTCAACGATGTTGAGGGCGACCGGCTGGCCGATCATCTTCTCGAGCTTGACGCGGAGCTTCTCGATCTCCGCGCCGCCCTTGCCGATGACGACGCCCGGGCGGGAGCAGTGGATGTTGATGCGGACCTTTGCGTTCGTCCGCTCGATTTCGATCTTGGCGATGCCGGCGGAGTAAAGGGTGCTCTTGAGATACTTGCGGAGGTTGTAGTCCTCGACGATCAGATCACCGACTTTATCGTTTCTGGCATACCAGCGGGAATCCCAGTCTTTGATGACGCCCACGCGCAAACCGTGGGGATTAACTTTCTGTCCCATGTGCTGCCTCCTTACGCTTTCTCGCTCACGGCGATGGAGATGTGAGTCGTTCTCTTGTTGATCCGGTAGGCACGGCCGTGCGCCCGCGGCATATAGCGCTTGAGGATGGGGCCGGGGTTGGCAAAGGCGCCGGAAACATAGAGCGAATCGGTGTTCATCGCGTGGTTGTTCTCCGCGTTTGCGATGGCGCTGCGCAGCAGCTTGAGCACGGGCTCGGAAGCCGCCTTCGGCGTCTGCATGAGGATCGCAGCTGCGGTATTGACGTCCTTACCGCGGATGAGGTCGAGCACGACCTGCACCTTGCGCGGGGAGATCCGGACATAATTCACATGTGCTTTCGCTTCCATTTCAGATCCTCCTTACTTCGTGTTGGAGGTCTTGCTGCCGGAGTGACCTCTGAACGTTCTGGTCGGGGCGAACTCGCCCAGCTTGTGGCCGACCATGTCCTCGGTGATATAGACCGGAACATGCTTCCGGCCGTCATGCACCGCGATGGTGTGACCGACAAAGGAGGGGAAAATCGTGGAAGCGCGGGACCAGGTCTTGAGAACTTTCTTCTCGTTGGCGGCGTTCAGCTCGTCGATCCTCTTGAGGAGTTCCGGCGCGGCGAACGGGCCTTTCTTGATGCTTCTGCTCATTTCATTTCCTCCTTACTTCGAATTTCTGTGCTTGACGATGAACTTCTCAGTGCGGTTCTTCGTCTTGCGGGTCTTCAGGCCCATCGCCGGCTTGCCCCACGGGGTGACCGGGCCCGGACGGCCGACCGGGCTCTTGCCCTCGCCGCCGCCGTGCGGATGGTCATTCGGGTTCATGACGGAGCCGCGGACCGTCGGGCGGATGCCCATGTGGCGCTTGCGGCCGGCCTTGCCGAGGTGGATGTTCTCATGATCGATGTTGCCGACCTGACCGATGCAGGCGCGGCAGTTCATGCGGACATAGCGGACCTCGCCGGAGGGGAGGCGGACCTGCGCCATCTCGCCGTCCTTGGCCATCAGCTGAGCAGCCGTGCCGGCCGAGCGGACGAGCTGGGCGCCGCGGCCCGGGTTGAGCTCGATGTTGTGGATGACCGTGCCGGTCGGGATGTTCGCGATCGGCAGGCAGTTGCCCGGCTTGATGTCGGCGCTGGCCGAGGAGACGACCTTGTCGCCGGCCTTCAGGCCGACAGGCGCGAGGATGTAGCTGAGCGTGCCATCCTCGTACTCAACAAGGGCAATGAACGCGCTGCGGTTCGGATCGTACTCCAGGCGGAGGACCGTTGCGGTCATGTCGACCTTGTCGCGCTTGAAGTCGATGACGCGGTACTTGCGCTTGTTGCCGCCGCCGCGATGGCGGACGGTGATGTGGCCGTAGTTGTTGCGGCCGGAGTTTTTCTTGAGCGGCTCGAGCAGGCTGCGCTCGGGCTTGGCCTTTTTGTCTACGCCATCGAAGCCGGAAACGGTCATGTTTCTGCGCGAAGGCGTATAAGGTCTAAAAGATTTAATCGCCATTTTGCGTTACTCCTTCTCTTCCTATGATCAGACCATGCCTTCGAAGAATTCGATGGTCTTGGAGTCGGCCGTCAGCTTGACCATGGCCTTTTTCCAGTTGGCGCGGCGGCCCTCCGGATAGCGGCCGGTGCGCTTTTTCTTGCCGATCATGCGGATGGTGTTGACCTTTTCCACACTGACGCCGAAGATCTCCTCGATCGCTTTCTTGATCTCGGTCTTGTTGGCGGAGACGGCGACCTCGAAGACATACTTCTTTTCGGCGGTGGCCTCCATCGACTGTTCGGTGATGATCGGCTTGCGGATGATATCGTAAGCGGAAGTCATTATGCGAACACCTCCTCAATCGTGGCGAGCGCAGCCTGATCGACGACGAGCTTCTCGGCCTTGAGAATGTCGTAGACGTTGATCAGATTCGCAAAAGTGACGTTCACGCCCGGGATGTTGCGGGCGGACTTGTAGACGTTCTGGTCATTGACCGCGGTGACGACCATGGCCTTGCCGTCGCAGCCGACTGCCGTGAGGAAGCTCTGGAACGTCTTGGTCTTGATGGAATCCATCTTGATGGCGTCGATGACGACGATGTCGCCGGAGGCGGCCTTCGCGCTCAGGACGCTCTTGAGCGCCAGACGGCGGACCTTCTTGTTGAGGGTGTAGCCGTAGTCGCGGGGCTTCGGGGCAAAGACGATGCCGCCGTGCGTCCACTGCGGGGCGCGCGTGCTGCCCTGACGGGCGCGGCCGGTGCCCTTCTGGCGGTACGGCTTGATGCCGCCGCCGGAGACCTCGGCGCGGGTGAGGGCGCTCTGCGTGCCCTGACGGCAGTTGGCCAGATGGTTCTTGACAACGTCATGGACGACGGACTCGTTCGGCTCGATGCCGAAAATGGCCTCGGAAAGCTCGACCTCGCCGACCTGCTTTCCTGCCATATCCAGTACAGTAGCTTTAGGCATGATTCAAACTCTCCTTTCCTTAGCGGTTTCTCGCGGAAGCCTTCTGCGGGTTCATGCGGGCGGAAGCCTTCTGCGGGTTCGTGCTGGTGCCGGCCTCGCCCTTCTTCTCGGGCATCTTCTTGACCGTGCTCTTGAGGTAGACGATGCCGCCCTTCGGGCCGGGGATGGCGCCGCGGACGACGATCATGTTCAGCTCGGAGTCGACCTTGACGACGTCGAGGTTCTGAACGGTGACCTGGTCGACGCCCATGTGGCCGGCGCCGATGTGGCCCTTAAAGATGCGGCTCGGCGTGGAGCTGGAGCCCATGGAGCCGGCATGGCGATGGACCGGGCCGCCGCCGTGGCTCGTCGGGGTGCGCTGCGCATGGAAGCGGCGGATGGCGCCCTGATAGCCGTGGCCCTTGGAGGTGCCGGTGACGTCGATCTTGTCGCCGGCGACAAAGGTGTCAGCCTTGATCTCGTCGCCGACGTTCATGTCGGCAGCGCCGTCGAGGCGGAACTCCTTCAGGTATTTCTTGAGGGCGACGTTCGCCTTCTTGAGGTGGCCGACTTCCGGCTTGCTGAGCTTCGACTCCTTGACGTCGCCGTAGCCGAGCTGGACGGAGCTGTAGCCTTCCTTCTCCACAGTCTTCTTCTGCGTGACCACACACGGGCCGGCTTCGATGACCGTGACCGGGATGATCTTGCCGCTCTCATCGAAGATCTGGGTCATGCCCACTTTTTTGCCGATGATTGCTTTCTGCATGGTTTTGTATTTCCTCCTTCAAGGTTATTGGTCGGGAAACATGCCGTGTTGGGTTCGGTATTGGTTTTCCGACATGACCCGCCTGCCTCGCAAGACGGCAGGCAAAGGGTACTGACAATAAATAATGTGGATTACAGCTTGATCTCGATCTCGACGCCAGCCGGGAGATCCAGGCTCATCAGGGACTCGACCGTCTTCTGGTTCGGGCCGAGGATGTCGATGAGGCGCTTGTGGGTGCGGCGCTCAAACTGCTCGCGGCTGTCCTTGTATTTGTGGACGGCGCGCAGGATGGTGACGACCTCTTTCTTGGTCGGCAGCGGGATGGGGCCGGAGACGGACGCGCCGTTGCGCTTGGCGGTCTCGACGATCTTCTCGGCCGCGGCGTCGATCAGCTGATGATCGTAAGCCTTCAGACGGATGCGGATCATTTCTTTCTGTGCCATGTGATTTGTTTCCTCCTTGAAACGTACTCAGTGTTGTCTGGGTACGGTGAGAACTCTTATACGCTTTGCCGTGCGTATCATTCCGGGGCAATGAAAAACGGCCAGCAAATCATGCCGGCCGGCTCCGTCCGCAGCGATATACGCTAGCGTGCAAGAGGTCTCAGCCGCCCGATGACCGGACATACTCCCCGGAAGTTACCGGCTTTTGCCGCAATCTCCCGGTTCATCGCATAGTGCGTGCGTCGCTCTCGACACGCGCTCGATTATAATACAGCAAGAACCCCCTTGCTGTCAAGGGGGTTCTTGATCTTTTTCCATAAAAATCGGGCCTGTTTTTCAGCAGTTTCGGAGAATTTCCGTTCTCCGTGCTTTTCGCCGCCTTTTCAGTATGCGACGCCCCAGTAGATCATCTTTTTCGCCGGCTTGCCGCAGATGGCGCACGTGTCGCCGAGGTGCTCCTGCTGCAGCGGGATGCAGCGCGAGCTCATGCCCGCCTCGTCCTTCATGCGCATCTCGCATTCGAGCTCGCCGCACCACATCGTCTTGATGAAGCCGCCCTTCTCCTCCTGGATGGCCTTGGCCTCCTCGAGGGAGTGCGCCTCAAACGTGTGCTCGTCGAGGTTTCTCTTCGCCTTGTCAAAAAGCGCCTTCTGCTCCGTCTCGAGCAGCTCTGCGGCGGCGGTCTCGAGCTCGTCCAGCTTCACGAACGTCTTTTCGCGGTTGTCGCGGCGGACGAGGACGCACTGGCCGTTTTCGATGTCCTTCGGGCCGAGCTCGAGGCGCAGCGGGACGCCCTTCATCTCATACTCGGCGAACTTCCAGCCGGGCGACTGCTCGGACTCGTCGATCTTCACGCGGATGCCGGCCTTCTTCAGGCGGTCAGCCACCTCGCGCGCCTTGTCCAGAACGCCCTCTTTGTGCATGGCGACCGGGATGACGACGATCTGCACCGGCGCGATGTGCGGCGGCAGGACGAGGCCGTTGTTGTCGCCGTGCGTCATGATAAGGCCGCCGATCGTGCGCGTGGACAGACCCCAGCTCGTCTCGTGCGGCGTGCGCTGCTGGTTGTCGCGGTCGGCAAACGAGATGTCAAACGCCTTGGCAAAGCCGTCGCCGAAATAATGGCTCGTGCCGGACTGGAGCGCCTTGTGGTCGTGCATCATGCACTCGACGGTGTACGTGCGCTCGGCGCCGGCGAATTTTTCCTTGTCGGTCTTGTTGCCGCGGATGACCGGCATGGCCAGCAGATCCTCCAGACAGTCGGCGTAGACCTCGAGCATCTGCTCGGTCTCCTCGATGGCCTCCTCCGCCGTGGCGTGGAGCGTGTGGCCCTCCTGCCAGAGGAATTCGCGGCCGCGCAGGAACGGGCGCGTCGTCTTCTCCCAGCGCAGGACGGAGCACCACTGGTTGTACTTGAGCGGCAGGTCGCGCCAGGAGTGGACGATGTGGCTCCAGTGGTCGCAGAAGAGCGTCTCGCTCGTCGGGCGGATGCAAAGCCGCTCGGGCAGCTCCTCGCTGCCGCCGATCGTGACCCACGCGCACTCGGGCGCGAAGCCCTCGACATGGTCCTTCTCCTTCTGCAAAAGCGACTCCGGGATGAGCATCGGCATGGACACGTTGTCATGGCCGAGCTCCTTGAAGCGGCGGTCGAGATAGTTCTGGATGCCCTCCCAGATGGCGTAGCCATACGGCCGCAGGATGAACATGCCCTTGATGCCCGAATAATCCACCAGCTCTGCCTTGATGCACACGTCGGTGAACCACTGCGCAAAATCGACCTCCATGTCGGTGATCTGTTCGACTTTTTTCTCTTTCGCCATAAGGCGCCTCCCTCTCGTCCGGACCGCGCCGGATGGTATCTTCAGTAACTTATATTGTAGCACACCTGTCAAGGCTTCGCATAGGATGCTGCATGAGAAAGGAGCGATCTTGCCATGAGCACTCTTCGATTGTACGTCAAGCCCGCGCCCGGCGAGCGCGTGGAGACCGAGCTGACCATTCCGGACGAGGCCGACTCGTGCATCCTCGGCACCGTGAAGACACCCTCCGGCGACCCCGCGGCCGGGTGCGCCGTGCTCTTGTACCCCGAATCCGGCGACGCGCCGCTTGCGCAGGCATTTTCCGACGCGCAGGGGCGGTTCTGCTTCGGCCCCATCCCGGGCGACCGGCTCTACATTATAAATATATACCGCGACAGCGCGCGCATCCGCACGCTGGAGATCGGTGTCTGACAGGAGGGCCCCCATGCCGGAATACCGCATCATACTCGACGGCCAGACCGGCGCGTTCTACGAGCGCGTCGCCGCGCAGGCCGAAAAACCGACGGAGCAGGTGCTCTCCGACGCACTGTTCCGCCTGGCCGGCGAGCTGGCGCTGCAGGCGCTCCGCCGCGCCGGCGCAAAATAGAGCCGGCCGGGCCCGCAGTGGGTCCGGCCGGCCGGCTTATTTTACATTCCGGTGTCTTCCGGGACAATGATGGCCGCAATGATGTACGCGAGCACGCCGCTGCCGCCGAGCGCGCAGAACAGCACCCAGCCCAGCCGCACGAGCGTGGCGTCAATGCCGAAATACTCCGCAATACCGCCGCAGACGCCGGCCAGCATCCGATTGCTGGACGAACGATAGAGCCGTTTTCCCATAGCGTTTTCCTCCCGCCGCATTCTATTTCCGGGCCGCGCCCTCGCGCCGCCCTCTCTTTTCATCATACTGCAAAACGCGCCGGATTGCCAGAAAAAAAATGACTGCGCCGCGTCGATTTCCCCACGGCAGCAGAATCCTCCCCGCCGCGAATGCGGCGGAGAGGCGAAAGCGCACATCATTGCGGGAGCTGCCTTAAGTTCTCCTCCGGCGTTGTGATGGGCGTGATGCCGAAGCGCTCGACGAGGCAGCTCGGCACGCCCGGCGATAAGTACGCGGGCAGCGTCGGGCCGAGGCCCAGGTCCAGGCCTCCGTGTTCGCCCGGTCCAGAAGCGCCATGCACTTGAGATTTATCTCGCCGAGCTCCATCACGACGGGCAGCAGCTCGTCCATGTTCCAGTCCTCGCCCACGGAAAAGAGCGCCTTGCAGAAAAAGCGCCTATCTGTCTCATACCTATTATATTTATATTCTTGCCGTGGGCTTTCCCCTGCGCCAGAATGCGCGATCATGTCCCGCCCGCGGCGGGGCGTTTATAAGGAGATCGCCTGTTCCTTTTACGGTGGTGATTGTTCTCATCATTTTTCATACCTCCGCAAAAAATACGGCCGCTTGGAGTGCAATGCCCAGCGTTTCCCATAGCCGAGATAATTCATATAGGGTTTTCATGCGATCATCATCTCCTGTTTGTTAAACCGGAATTTGTCAATCTTCTTTATTGGAGCGGTATCTTTTCAGAGTTACAATAAATGCTGCAATCCAAATTACCGCACAGAGAATATTCAGAACAAACCAAAACACGGAGTTGTTATATGTTTGATAGAGAACCTCAAGAATTGCCCTAATTGTCCAAAGGACAGCACACATTGCATATAAAATTACCGTTAATCGACTTGGCTTTTTCATACAATCACACTCCCTCGTCAAATTCCCATTTGTATATCCTTCAAAGTCCAAGTCCTTCAACCCACACGCCGCAAGCGCCTGATGGAGTAAAATAGAACCCCAGGCTTCCGCCGCGTATGCCGAAATTCTGATTGATCCGGTTTGCGTCGAACATGTTTCTTTTCATCTTTTTCTGTCAAAACAGGTTGGGTGACTTGAAGTGCTGCTTTCAGTTCTTCCGACTTTGTTCCTGGCACAGAAATCGCAGTGACTTCGGCGTTCTCTGTTTCTTTCTTGGGCTACTCTACGCGCTTTTTAGGCTTCGGAGCAGCAACCTCAATGGTCGGCGTGACTGCCGGAGCATCTATCATACGAATGACGGCCTTCGTCTGCTCCGGAGGCCAGGGCGCGGCCATGCGTGTGCAGTCCATAACTGCCTTGACTTGTCCCCGCCGCGGCGCGCCCTCTTTTCCAAAGGGAAGCTCGACCCAATCACCGACCTTGAGCGGCAAACCGCCGGTCAGATACGCATACGGACGGCGCGTTCCCTGAACCTGAACAGAGCAATAGTGAAATACCGTTCCGTCATCCGGCTTTGTATCTGCGGCAGGTGTTTTTGCCGTGTGGCGGCTCGGCCTTGACTTTTCGGAAGCAAATACCCGCCTGAATCGTTTTTCCCAGTTCTCCTCAAGATATGGGTTCTGCAATGCTGCTTCAAGGCAATGCTGCCCAAATTTCTCCTGCCCGCAGGTATGACAGGCATTTAGTATATCAAGCTGCAATCTTCCGATGGACGCGCTTTCAAAAAGCTGGGATACAAAGCGCTCGTCTTCCAGCGCAAGCAGCAGCGGAAGCGCCTGAGCTTGCTTGGGAGAATCCAGCCAGTCCCAGTCGGGAAGCAGCTTTTCAGCGGTGTCAGGATCGTCCTTCAGCAATTTCCCCGCAATGTCCAGCAGCGAACGCCACATTTCCACGCCCTTTGCCGGGTTGCGGGCAAATACATCGTCCAGTATGGATTTCCACGACAGCTCGCCGAAATCCTCGGCAGTTTCGTACAGCACCTCTTCGGAGTACTGAACAAGGAGAATCTCCCGGCAAATATCCTCATTATCAGGGAACTCGCCCTTGGATAACAGCCGCTTTGCGCGTTCCACGTCAGGATGCAGCAGTACGCGATCCTGCCAGTGGATGTCGTAAGCTTCCTGCAGCGTGTTTCGATAGTCCTGCGCTTGCCCGATTTCTTCATCCTGTTTCCCGCCGAAATAGGCGTAGGCAGAGGAAAGCCCTGACAGGAGATCATATAACCCGTCCGGCTCATCGCCGCTATAATATTCCTCCGCCGGACGCGCTGCAATCAGCTTCGTCCAGAAGGTTCCGCAGTCCGTTTCGGAAAGCGTGGCTTCCTCGCAGAACAGAGCGCCTTGTCCGGCATCCCGCAGGATCTCATTTGGGCCTTTCCCCAGCATCAAGTCAGGCGTGCCGCTCAGAAACGCCCGCAATTCCGCTGTCTTTTTCACATCCGGCAAAGCCCCTGCGTGTTGGATTCCCGCCGTAATGCTGTGCAGAAGCACCTTTCCGAGAAGCTGCGAGAGCGAGGCCTCCTCCGGTGCAAGCCGACCGAGTGCTTTCTTCATGCCGCTCCATGTGTCCGCGAGATCGACATAAAAGCGAATGCTCACAGAAGAAATTGAAACGGATACCGGCACTGTTTGATCCGCTTCACCTTCCCGCTTGCGGCGTTCCTCCTCTTCTCCATACATATTCCAGTACCAGGAGCCCCATTCATTCGTGCTCAGTTTTCCGTCTCGATTCCAATCGTATGGTTTCTTGCTCCAGGATAGTTTTTTCTGTTTTTTAGGCGGCTTTTTCTGCCCGTTGGGCGGCTGTCTCACGGATGAAACCCCCTTCTTTAGGCTGGTTTATTCAACGCCCAGCGCTTTATATGCTCTGCCCATCAAGTTCTCCGTCCTATCAAAGCGGCATCGGTGTCCGGGCGATCAGAATGACCGCCAGAATCGCGCCCACAAATGCCGCAGTCCCTATGACAGCCAACACCTTTTTGCCGAGATCCTTCTTCGCTGCCTTGCCAATCAGCGCGGCGCAAGCTATGCAGATAGCCGCCGCCACAAGTGCAATGCCCAGCGTTTCCCATAGCCAAGATAGTTCATATAGGATTTTCATGCGTTCATCATCTCCTGT
>CAKTOF010000015.1 GCA_934589675.1 uncultured Oscillospiraceae bacterium | reverse complement strand
TGACTGTTGTCCTTTGGTATGGTCATGTTTTTCCCTCTCAGTCGGCTGCGCCGACAGCTCTCCCAAAGGGAGAGCCAGGTTCCGCGCGTAATGCACTACACCGAACGGTGTATAGAAGTGCGTCCTTGTTATCTGTTCTACAAACTGGAAGTTGTCAAACAGCGTTCATCGTTTCGCTTTGTGGCATTTTTACACATTGCTGAATCACACCTGTAACATGCGTAATGGAATCGGCACAGTCGTTCTTGAGCCATTCTGAGATAATTGCCATCAATCCCCGAATATAAAAGGCCATGATATAAGGTCGATCCTGCGGTAGTACACCGTAGCGGTCGAGAATCGGCGTAAACACATGACGGAACATCCTATCATAGCTTTTATCCATCCCCAACACCGCCGCATTTTCTGTTGCTGTGCGGAACAGTCGCTTGTTATTCTTAATGTAGCTGAGGTAAGGTGTTAAATAATCCGGCGTAATTAGATATAATTCATCCCTCGGGCAATTCCGCAGCTTTGCAGAAAAGGCATCTGAATCTTTCTCCATGCAAGCATGAAATTGCTCGTTCATACGACTGATACTCTCCGAGAGCAAGTCTGACATCGTTTCATAGTGCAGATAGAAGGTGGAACGATTGACCCCTGCTACTTCACAGATTTCTTTGACTGTAATATACGCAAAATCCTTTTTTCCCAGAAGTGTCAGAAAGGCTTCGTCCATTCTGGCTGCAGTAGCAAAATATCTGCTTTCTGATTTATTCAATCGTTCTCACCTTCTTTCGTGTTGTTGTTTACTTCTCGCTGATTTCTTTTGCCAATTCCATGATTTCAAAAGCGTATTTCTGCTTGCCCTGAGCCAGCATTTTTTTGTAGATGGGGTAATTAACACCCATACCCAGCAGCCCGATAATGCCGACAATCACGCCGAGAACAAACATAGCAGCACTACCGCTGCCGATAACCTTCATGGAAAGGCACATCCCAACACCAGCCACCATCGCAGTGATAATACCGAATGTGTAGGTAAAAACGGTTGCAGGTAGCTTGGCTTTTGTATCCAGCTTGCGAAGTGCGACCACCTTGGAGGTGTCCTTGGGTGCATATTCGTTTGCGAGTTGTTCTGCATAGATTTTATCTGTATTCATGGCTTGTTGCCTCCTTCATTTGATGGCTTAATGATACCAGCAAAGAACGAGCAACGGAACAACACTGATGGCAGTTTGTGTTGATTTCAAGAATTGTGTAAATTCCTATTTGCAGGTCTGTTCGGCTCCATATTATCATATGGCCGGATAAACTACAAGAACAGCCACAGCAGTGCAAGCTGCTGTGGCTGTTCGCTGCCTTATGAACACCGCCGATCCGGCAGGACGTCTTTTTTATTCCGGCAGCGCCGCCTCCGGCGGCTCGACGGTGAGCTCTGTCTTTCCCGGCTTTTGCAGCGCCGTGACCGTGACGGATGAAAACGCGTCCAGATCGACGCGCACGGTTTCCCCGCCCTCGCGGCCGGCGAGATGGCACGTCACGGCGACGATGCCGCCCCTTTCGCATTCATACATCCCGAAATTCAGGAGCCGGCAGACCGTCTCGCCGTCCACCAGTCCCAGCATCGGCACAGCGAACGCCTCCCACGCGCCCTCGCGCCGGATCGTCAGTTTTCCCACCTGCATGTCCTCCAAGCGTCATTTTTTGCAGATAGCTTATCACACCGCGCCGCCTTCTGCAAGGAATTTCCGTCCGCGCGAATGGCGCTTTACAAAAGCCGGGAAATCTTATATAGTATAGGGTACGAATTTTGCCCTCGATTGACAAGAGGACGCTGAGGTGACGCAACTTGACCGATCTTGAAAAACTGCGCAACTTTTCCATCGTCGCGCACATCGACCACGGCAAATCCACGCTGGCCGACCGCATTTTAGAGCAGTGCAACGCCGTCACGGCGCGCGAGATGGAAGACCAGCTGCTTGACAATATGGAACTCGAGCGCGAGCGCGGCATCACCATCAAGGCGCGCGCCGTGCGCCTTGAATACACGGCCGACGACAAAGAGACTTATGTCCTGAACCTCATCGACACGCCGGGACACGTCGACTTCAACTACGAGGTCTCCCGCTCGCTTGCCGCGTGCGAGGGCGCCGTGCTCGTCGTGGACGCGGCGCAGGGCATCGAGGCGCAGACGCTGGCCAACACCTACCTCGCCGTCGACGCGGGGCTGGAGGTGCTGCCCGTCGTCAACAAGATCGACCTGCCCGCGGCCGACCCGCAGCGCGTAAAAAAGGAGATCGAGGACATCATCGGCATCCCGGCCATGGACGCGCCGGAGATCTCCGCGAAAAACGGCATCAACATCCACGCCGTGCTCGAGATGATCGTCGCGGGCATCCCTGCGCCGGCGGGCGACCGCGCCGCGCCGCTGCGCGCGCTCATCTTTGACAGCCAGTACGACGCCTACCGCGGCGTCATCGTCTTCCTTCGCGTCATGGACGGCACGGTGCGCGCCGGCATGGACGTGCGCATGATGGCCTCGGGTGCGGAGTACAAGGTCGTCGAGGTCGGCTACCTGCACCCGAAGGGCATGAGCCCGTGCGACGCGCTCGGCGCGGGCGAGGTCGGCTACCTGACCGCGTCCATCAAAAACGTCGCCGACACGCAGGTCGGCGACACGGTCACGGGCGTGGAGAATCCCGCGCTCGCGCCGCTGCCCGGCTACCGCGCCGTGCAGCCGATGGTCTACTCCGGCATCTACCCCGCCGACGGCGCGCGCTACGGCGACCTGCGCGACGCGCTGGAAAAGCTCAAGCTCAACGACGCGTCGCTCTCGTTCGAGGCCGAGAGCTCCATCGCCCTCGGCTTCGGCTTCCGCTGCGGCTTCCTCGGCCTTCTGCACATGGAGATCATTCAGGAGCGGCTCGAGCGCGAATTCAACCTCGACCTCATCACGACGACGCCGAGCGTCGTCTACCGCATCACGAAGACGAATGGCGAGGTCGTTATGATCGACAACCCGCAGAACTACCCGGCGCCCGCCGAGATCGCGACGCAGGAGGAGCCGTTCGTGAAGGCCTCCATCATCACGCCGCAGGAGTACATCGGCAACATCATGGAGCTCTGCCAGAACCGCCGCGGCGAATTCAAGGATATGACGTACCTCGACACCGACCGCGTCGAGCTGCACTACGACATGCCGCTCAACGAGATCATCTATGACTTCTTCGACGCGCTCAAGTCCCGCACGCGCGGCTACGCGTCGCTCGACTATGAGCTCTCGGAGTACCGCGTGAGCCGCCTCGTCAAGCTCGACATCCTGCTCAACGGCGACCTCATCGACGCCCTGTCGTTCATCGTCCACGAGGACAGCGCCTACGCCCGCGGCCGCCGCATCGCCGAAAAGCTCAAGGAGAACATCCCGCGCCAGATGTTCGAGATCCCGATCCAGGCCGCCGTCGGCGGCAAGGTCATCGCGCGCGAGACGATCAAGGCCCTGCGCAAGGACGTTCTGGCCAAGTGCTACGGCGGCGACATCACGCGCAAGAAAAAGCTGCTGGAAAAGCAGAAGGAAGGCAAGAAGAGAATGCGCACGTTCGGCACCGTTCAGGTCCCGAGCGAGGCATTCATGGCAGTACTCAAATTAGATGATGACGACTGACGTCGTCATCATCTAATTTGGCCCGCGACAGGACGACGACGTCCTGCTGCGGGGTTTTCGCGCCGCTCAGCGCACCCGCCCCTGGGGCGGGCACGTTCGCTCTGCGCAAAGAATTTTTTCCGACGTACACGCCGCCGGAAAAAATGATCCGAATTTCTTCGCGGCCAGAGCCGCGAACTCTGCGAGGCGATCGGCTCGCAGATCGCTTTGATGAAAGGGGCGCTGACGCCATGACGCAGAAGCAGACGGGGCGGCCGCTGGGGATCTACATCCACATTCCGTTCTGCCGCAGCAAATGCGAATACTGCGACTTCTACTCCATCGCCGGCGGGCGGGACCGCGACAGCATGGAGCGCTACACGGACGCCGTCATCGCGCACCTGCGCGAGGCCGCGGCGCGCGCGGGCAGCTACAGCGTCGACACGATCTACTTCGGCGGCGGCACGCCGTCGTTCTTCGGCGCGGCGCGCTTAAAGCCCATCCTGACGGAGATTTTCCGCCGCTTTGACGTAGCCAAGGGCGCGGAGATCACGCTCGAGGCCAACCCGGACAGCATCACGCCGCACGAGCTGCGGCGTCTCCAGCGCTCAGGCTTCAACCGCATCTCCATCGGCGTCCAGTCGGACTCGAACGAGCTTTTGAAGGCGCTCGGCCGCCCGCATAATTATCAGCAGGCCGTCACGGCCGTGCGCTCGGCGCGCGCGGCGGGCTTTGACAACGTGTCCATCGACCTTATGTACGGCCTGCCGAACCAGACGCGCGAGCAGTGGATGCACACGCTCGAGCGCGCGCTCCAGCTCAGGCCGGAGCACATCTCCTGCTACGGGCTGAAGGTCGAGCCGGGCACGCCGCTCGACTCCTACCGCGACTGCGCCAACCTGCCCGACGACGACACGCAGGCCGACATGTACCTGTGCGCTGTCGACTACCTCGAGTCGTATGGCTACGAGCAGTATGAGATCTCCAACTTCGCTGTGCCCGGGCGCGAGTCGCGCCACAACCTCAAATACTGGCTCGGCGGCGAGTATCTCGGCTTCGGCCCGGCCGCCGCGTCGGACTTCGGCGGCAAGCGCTTCACCTGCGCGCGCGATCTTTCCGGCTATATCGCCGGCGTGAAGGACGGCGGCGTCGTGCTCTCGGAATGCGAGGAGCTGCCGCAGCGCGAGCGCGCGGGAGAATATCTCATGCTGCGCCTGCGCACCCGCTACGGCGTCGATCCGGAGGAATACACGCGCCTGTTCCGCATGCCGTTTGCCCCGCTCGAGGCGGTGCTGGGCGGATATGAGAGGATGGGCTTTGCGCGCCGGGAGGGCGCCGCGTGGCGCCTGACGCCGAGCGGCTTTCTCGTCTCGAACCAGATCATCGGCGCACTTCTGGACGCGCAGGAGGCGTCCGACCCGCTCTCGCAGCGCCGCGGGTGAGAAAATGCCGCTCCGGCGCCGGAAATTCTGAAAAATCCGGTTGACACGCCGGGCGTTCATACGATATAATAATCTAGCCTGTTTGGACAGGTTTATCTTTTTGCACGCTGCGGCCGCCATGCGGCGGCTGTTGAGCATAATCTTTTAGGAGGTGTACCACATGAAGCGTACCTATCAGCCCAAGAAGCGCCAGAGATCCAAGGAGCATGGCTTCCGCAAGAGAATGGCGACCGCCAATGGCCGCAAGGTCCTTGCCCGCCGCCGCGCCAAGGGCAGAGCCAGACTGACGCACTGATGCTGCGCGAAGTCCGTGCACCGTTTTGATACCGTATTGACCAACCGGGGGTGAATGGAAGACTTAGCTTCTGTTCGCCCCATCCGTTTAATGAGGAGTCTGGGGGATCTTCCATGCGCTATACCGTCTCCCTCAAGCAGAACCATCTCTTCCGCCGGCTCTACGCCCGCGGAAAAAGCAGCGCCTGTCCGGAGCTTGTCGTCTACTGCCGCCGCAACGGCCTCGGTAAAAACCGCATCGGCTACACCGTGTCGGCCAAGCTCGGCAACGCCGTGACGCGCAACCGCGTCCGCCGCCGCCTCCGCGAGGCCTACCGTCTGAACGAGACGCGCTTTGCGCCGGGGTGGGACATCGTCGTCGTCGCGCGCTCGCGCGCCGTGCATGCGCCGTTCTCCGCGCTGGAGAGCGCGCTGCTTTCGCAGGCCGGCGCGCTCCATCTGCTCAAAAAGGATCTGAATGAGAATTGAAGACTGTCCTGATCCGGCTCATCCGGTTCTATCAGCGCAGCATTTCCCCTCTGTTGCCCGCCCGATGCCGCTTTACCCCGACGTGCTCCCAGTATGCGCTGGAGGCCATCGGCAAGTATGGCGCGCGCCGAGGCGGCTGGCTTGCGTTCAAGCGGCTTCTGCGGTGCAATCCGTTCAACCACTCGTGTCCCTATGATCCTGTCCCCTGACAGGCAGATTTCTGGAGGAATCGAATGAACCCATTTAAATACCTCATCATGATCCCGTTCGGCTGGCTGCTGCTGCAGCTCTACCGGGCCACCGGCAACTATGGCATCGCGCTGATCCTGTTTTCCATCCTCATCAAGGTCATTCTTCTGCCGCTGTCCGTCAAGTCCAAAAAAAGCATGATGAAGATGTCCCGCCTGTCCCCGCGCCTGAAGGCGCTCGAGGCCAAGTGCGGCGACGACAAGCAGAAATACCAGACCGAGATGGTCAAGCTCTACAAGGACGAGGGTGTCAGCATGACGGGCGGCTGCCTGTGGTCGCTCATCCCGGCGCTGCTGCTCATTCCGCTCTACTACGTCATCCGCCAGCCGCTGACGTATATCATGGGCCTGAGCGCCGATGAGATCACGAAGATCGTGAACATCATCACCGCCCATGGCATCGAGATCGACACGTCGACGTATTACTACCAGATGACCCTCGCCGGCCATATCACGGAGTTCTTCTCCGAGATCAAGGCCGCTGTCCCGGGCGCCATCGACATGAACTTCAACTTCCTCGGCGTGAGTCTGACGGCCATGCCGGTGTTCAAGTTCTGGAAAAACGGCATGAACTGGGCCAACATCGGCCTGTGGCTGCTGCCGTGGCTGTCCGGCGGATTCAACTTCCTGCAGGCGTGGCTGTCGCAGAAGATGAACAACACCGTCGCGACCGACGAAGACGGCAATCCGGACGAGATGGCCGCCAAGATGGCCAACCAGTCCACGAAGTCCATGCTCATCTTCATGCCGCTCATGAGCGTCTATATCGGCTTCGTCGTCCCGGCCGGCCTGAGCCTGTACTGGATCGCGCAGGCCGTGTTCTCGCTCATTCAGGACTATTACCTCACGAAACACTACCGCAAGGTCTATGACGCGGAGGACGCCGTCAAGGCGCAGCGCGCGGCCGAGCAGGCCGCCATCGAGGCCGAGAAGGAGCGCCGCCGCGAGGAGCGCCGCGCCCAGCTTGGGGACGCGCCTGACCCGAACACGAGCAAGAAGAAGGCCAAAGCGCAGGAAGAGGCCCGCCTCAAGGCCGAAAAAGAGGCCTACGCCGCCAAAAAGCGCGCCGAGCGCGGCGAGCCCGCCCCGGCAGAAGCTGCCGACGACGTGACCGTCTCCGGCGATCCGGAGCGCCCGCAGGCCATGGGCCGCGCCTATAAGCCCGACCGTTACCCCTCCCCGCAGAAGAGCACGTACCAGCCCGTTTCGCTGAGCAGCTCGCCGGACGAGCCTGCCTCCGACAGCGAGAGCGCCGGCGATTGATCCAAGGAGAGAAGCGACATATGGAAAAGTTTATTACCGCGACGGGCAAAACGATCGATCTTGCCGTCGCTGCCGCGCTCAAGGAGCTCGGCTTAGACCGCGACAGTGTCTCGGTCGAGGTGCTCGAAAACCCGAAAAACGGATTTTTTGGCATCGGCGCCGCGCCCGCGAAGGTCAAGGTGACCTATGAAGCGCCCGACGAGAAGCCGGCCCCGGCGCTCTCGTCCGCCTCGCGCTCGCCGCGCAAGCCCTGGACGCCGTCCGAGCCGAAAAAGCCCGAGCCGAAGAAGGCGCCCGAGTCCCCGAAGCCGGAAGCGGCGCAGGCGCCCCGCCCCGCCCGCAAGGCCGAGCCCGCACCGGCGCCGTCTCCCGTACACGAGGCGCCGAAGGCGCCCGTCCACTATGCGCCCGCCGAGCCCGGCTCGACGGAGGAGAAGATCGAGGTCTTCCTGAAGGGCCTGCTCGAGCACATGGGCTCCGACGCCGTCCCGCACGCCGTGCGCACCGACGACGGCTATCAGGTCGACCTCGTCGGCAGCAGCCTCGGCATGCTCATCGGCCGCCGCGGCGAGACGCTCGACGCCATCCAGCACCTGACAAACTACGCCGTCAACCACGGCGCGAGAAACCGCGTGCGCATCACGGTCGACGCCGAGAACTACCGCGCCAAGCGCGAGGAGTCGCTCATCCGTCTGGCGCAGAAGGTCGCCGGCAAGGTCGTCCGCTACCGCCGCAACATGACGCTCGAGCCGATGAACGCCTACGAGCGCCACGTCATCCACGCCGCGCTTCAGGACGATCCGAACGTCACGACTTACTCCACCGGCACCGAGCCGAACCGCCGCATCGTCGTGGCCTATTGCCGCGATCAGCAGGCGTAAACAAAAGGACATGCCGCAGACGAATGTCTGCGGCATGTTTTTTTCGGTGTGGATGCGCCCCGCGCGGCGGGGCTCGTTTCAGGATCGTTATCCCTGCGCCTGCAAAAGCCGCACCATCGCCACGATGGCCTCGGCAGCGCCGTCGATGCCGAACTTGCCGGAGTCGATGGTCAGGTTGTATGTGCGTGCGTCGCCCCAGCGCTTCTGGGTGAAGAATTCGTAGTAGTCGCTGCGGCGCTTATCCTGCTTGCGCAGCGTCTTTTCCGCCAGCTCCGGCGCGACGCCGTAGAACTTCACGGCGCGATCCTTGCGGAACTCCGGATTGGCGTGGACGAATACGTTCAGGCAGTGCGGCGTGTCGCGCAGGACATAGTCCGCGCAGCGGCCGACGATGACGCAGTTGCCGTCCTTGGCGATGCGGCGGACGATGTCGAACTGCGCGATGGCAAGCTTCTGGTTGAGCGGCAGCACATCCGCGCCACCCGCGGCCGTGGACAGATAGGTGCCGTAGAGCAGCGAGCTTGTAAGCGCCTCGTCGTACTGACGGACGGCCGGGACACTGAAGCCCTCGCGCTCGGCCGTCAAGGTCAGGATCTCTTTATCGTAAAACTTGTACCCGAGCGCCTGCGCGACTTTCTGGCCGATCTCCCTGCCGCCGGAGCCGTACTGTCTACCGATCGTAATAATCATGATCATAACCTCCTTATGTTCTTGTACAAAACATATTCCTTGTGGCTATAAAATAGCACAATTGTTAATTCCGCACAAGTAATTCTTAGATGTCTGCCAGAATTTTGTGATTCCGGCCAATTTCTGTCCCGGCTTTTGCGCAGATTGACGAGGTCAGGCCAGTGCTAGGCAGACGAACGTGCGGTAGAACACGACCGCCATCTCCTGCCGCGTCAGGATGCCGTTTGCGTTGAACGAGCCGTCCGCGCGGCCGTGCATGATGCCCAGCTCACCGAGCGCGTTGACGGCCTCGCGGCAGTTTTCCGAGATGAGCGCTTGATCCGTGTAGGCCGTATTGCCGGCCGCCGTGACATTGTTGGCCTCGAGCAGCGCATAGACCACACGCGCAAACTCCTGCCGCGTGATGGGCTGATCGGGGTTGAAATTGCCCTGCTCGTCAAGCTCCATCAGGCCGGCCGAGACGACGAGCGTGATGGCGCTGCGCGCCCAGTAGCCCTTCGGCACGTCGCGCGCGGCCGATGCGCCCGCGAGGCTGCCGGCCGCGCTGCCGACAAGGTTGGCAAGCACGCTCGCCACATGCGCGCGCGTGAGCGTCTTGCCCGGGCGGAACGTCCCGTCGGCGTAGCCGTTGATGGCGCCCTGCAGGCCGAACCACTGGATCTCCGTCGCACCCCAGCAGGCGGCCACATCGCTGTAGAGCCAGCCGCCGGACGAGGCGGCGAGCGCCTTGGCGTCGGACGCGATGCGCGCGGCAGCCTCCGCATTGCCCGGCTTCGACAGCCCCGCGCCGCGCAGGCCGCGCTCGAAGCCGTTTTCGTTGCTGAGCACCATAAAGTCGTCATAGCGCGCGTGCGCGAGCGCCGCGTCGTCCTGCGCCGTCGCCCAGATCTCAAGCGCCGGAAGCGCCGAGAGCGCATAGCTCAGGTAGTACATCGGCTGCGAGAAGCTGTGGTTCACCCAGAGCCAGTATGTGCCGAGCGAGCCGCCGGAGAGCGCGGCGAGGCCGTACTCGCCGAGGATGTCGGTGTACATCGCGGCAAGCGCCTCGGGCGACGACGGCGTCTGCGTGAAGGCGCGGTACTGGAACTCATCCATGATGCACCCGAGCACGACGGACGACAGGACGTCCGTTACCTCCGCCTCGCGGGCCGTGCCGGCGTCCTCGCCGAAGATCTCGTCGTAGTAGAGCGTGTAGAGAAGCTCAAGCCCCTGCGAGTGTACCTCGGCCGAGTCCGTGTCGGCGTCCGGGCCGTATGTAAAGTAGTTGTAGTAATGGCCGAGCTCGTGGCTGACGCCGGCCACGCCGTCGAGCCCGCCGCTGTTGGGCAGGAACAGATACGGCGCCTCATAGCTGTAAAGATACGTCGTAAAGCCCGCATCGGCCTTCTCCGGTGCGGCCGTGACGTCGTAATAGCCATAGGAGACCATGAAATCGACCGCGTCCATAAGCTCCGGGAAATGCCGGTCGGCCACGCCCGCGACGGCGCCGAGCGCGGCCTCGCCGCTGTCCGGCCCGCTCGTCACATCCTCCGTCAGCAGCAGCAGCCGCAAGAACGCGGGCGCGATCTGCTCGCGCGCAGCGCACCGCACCGGCTCGTAGGCCGCGTAGCCGCCGCTGCGGCCGTTGACGTCGTAGAAGCACTGCACGGCCTTCTCGCCGCTGCCGGCCGCCTTTTTCAGCTCGGCGATCATTTTTAGGTACAGCCCGCCGACGTCCTTGATGAGCGCGTCATACGAGCTGTGCTCGGCCGAGAGCGTCTGGTTGTAGAGCGTCGTATAGCGGTCGGTGATCTGCGAGAGCTGCGTCTGAAGATCCGCCGCGCCGGACAGCGCCGCCTCGACGTCCGCCTCGTCGACGATGTCGCGCACGGCCTGCGCGCACGGCGACTTGAGCAGCGTGCGCAGGCAGTCGGTCAGGATGTTCAGCACCTCGGTGTAGGTGCTGCTCGTCTGAAGATAGGTCTGCTCGACAGACGGGGAGCTCGTGTCGCGGTTGTAGGCGATCATGGCGAGCGTGTAGTTCGTCGCGGCGACCGTCAGCTCGTCATACAGCTCGTTCACCGCAGCCTGCACGGCCGCCGCGTTCGACGCGTCCTTAGAAAGCGAGCAGGCCTGCGCGGCCGTCCGGCGCAGCTCGTCCGGGCTCAGGTCGATGATGGTCAGCTTGTCAAAGTCGACGCGCGCCGGCGCGGCAAACACGCTGCCCGTGAGTAGCAGCGACAGCGCCAGCAGCAGCGACAAAAGCCGCAGGGACCATGCAGTTCTCATAGCGTCCTCTCTTTCCGCCCCGCGGGGCTCTCCAAATCTTTTTCCTGTGTCTTTATTTTATCATACCGCCCGTCAAAGCGCAATTTTCTCTGCCGCTCTGCGGCTTAAAATTTGTTTAGTCCGCAGGCCGAATCATGCCAGATTTTGCGGCAAGCCCGTTGACGGATGCGGGATAACCTCTTATAATGATGGAAGAGAATCTTCGCGCCCCGCGATCCGCGGAGCGACATAAAACTGGAGGTTAAACACAATGAGAGATCTTTATGTTGTCAACTGCTGCCGTACGGCAGTCGGTTCCTTCGGCGGCAGCCTGAAGGACGTCCCCGCCGCGGAGCTCGGCGCCATCGTCGTCAAAGAGGCGCTCAGCCGCGCCGGCGTCAAGCCGGAGCAGGTCGACGAGGTCATGTTCGGCTGCTGCATCAGCGCCGGCCTCGGCCAGAACGTCGCCCGCCAGGTCACGCTCAAGGCAGGTCTTCCGATGAGCGTCCCGGCTTACTCCATCAACATGGTCTGCGGCTCCGGCATGAAGAGCGTCATTGAGGCCGGCCGCGCCATCGCCTCCGGCGACGCTGAGATCGTCGTCTGCGGCGGCACCGAGAACATGTCCGCGGCTCCGTACGTCGTTCCGGATGCCCGCTGGGGCGCCCGTATGTTCGACAAGAAGATCGTCGACACCATGGTCAAGGACGGCCTGTGGGATGCGTTCAACAACTACCACATGGGCACGACCGCCGAGAACATCTGCGACATCTGGGGCATCACCCGTGACGACCTCGACGAGTTCGCTCTGTCCTCCCAGATGAAGACGAAGGCCGCGCAGGAGTCCGGCCGCTTTGACGACGAGATCGTCCCGGTCCCGGTCAAGGTCAAGAAGCAGATGGTCGAGTTCAAGGTCGACGAGTTCCCGCGCGCCTCCACGACGGCCGAGGGTCTTGCCAAGCTCAAGACCGCCTTCCCGACCTCCGCGGACAACAAGTTCATCGCCAACGGCGGCACCGTTGAGGACACCTTCGACGCCAAGGCCTGCAAGCCGGCTCAGGCCGACGCCGGCCAGCCGCGCGTCACCGCCGGCAATGCCTCCGGCATCAACGACGGCGCTGCCGCCATCGTCCTCGCCTCCGGCGAAGCCGTTGAAAAGTACGGCCTCAAGCCGATGGCCAAGCTCGTCTCCTGGGGTCAGGGCGGCGTCGATCCGAAGATCATGGGCACCGGCCCGGTCCCGGCTTCCCGCCAGGCCATGGCCAAGGCCGACATCACCATCGACGACATCGACCTTGTCGAGGCCAACGAGGCGTTCGCCGCGCAGTCCATCGCCGTTGCCCGCGAGCTCGGCTTTGACATGGCGAAGGTCAACGTCAACGGCGGCGCGCTGTCCATCGGCCACCCGGTCGGCTGCTCCGGCGCCCGCATCATCGTCACGCTGCTCCACGAGATGGCCAAGCGCGGCGACGCGAAGAAGGGTCTTGCCACGCTGTGCATCGGCGGCGGCATGGGCGTTGCCACCATCTTCGAGAAGTGCTGAGTCTCTGACGCTATCCTCCCGGCTCCTTGCGGAGCCGGGAGTTTTTTCTTGACAAGGCCCGCCGGCGCGCGATAAGATAGAAGCAGAATAACACAAAGGCAATGACGAAGAGGAGCGGGCCCGGCGCTTTCAGAGAGCCGGCGGCAGGTGCAAGCCGGTAAGCAGACGGCCCTGGCTCTATGGCTTCCGAGCCGGGCGTTCGAGCGCGAAGCGCAAGGGCGTCCCGTGCGCGCCGCGTTACAGGCGCATGAGGTGGCAGGCGCCTGGCCTGCAAGCTGAGTGGTACCGCGGGATAACCCGTCTCAAGCGTTTGCTTGGGGCGGTTTTTTTATAGATTGATAGAAAACAGGAGGAACACGATATGGACAACTACCGCATCGGAACAAAGTGCGTGCAGGGCGGCTACCGCCCCGGCAACGGCGAGCCGCGTCAGGTGCCGATCATCCAGAGCACGACGTTCAAATACGCGACAGGCGAGGCCATGGGCCGCCTGTTCGACCTCGAGGAATCCGGCTACTTCTACTCCCGGCTCCAGAACCCGACAAGCGACACCATCGCCGCAAAGATCTGTGAGCTCGAGGGCGGCACGGCCGCCATGCTGACCTCGTCCGGCATGGCCGCGAACTTCCTCGCGGCGTTCAACATCTGCGAGTGCGGCGGCCACATCGTCTCCTGCTCGACGATCTACGGCGGCACATACAACCTCTTCTCCGTCACGATGCGCCGCATGGGCATCGACGTCACGTTCGTCGCGCCGGACTGCACGGACGAGGAGCTGGCCGCCGCGTTCCGGCCGAACACGCGCCTTGTCTTCGGCGAGACGATCGCCAACCCCGCCCTGACGCTGCTCGACATCGAGCGCTTCGCGCGCGCGGCGCATGAGCACGGCGTGCCGCTTATCGTGGACAATACGTTCGCCACGCCCGTGGGCTGCCGCCCGTTCGAGTGGGGCGCGGACATCGTGACGCACTCGACGACGAAGTACATGGACGGCCACGGCGCGGCCGTCGGCGGCGCGATCGTCGACTCGGGCAAGTTCGACTGGACGAAATACCCCGAAAAATACCCCGGCCTGTGCACGCCGGACGAGAGCTACCACGGCGTGACCTACACCGAGCGCTTCGGCCTCGGCGGCGCATACATCACAAAGGCGACGGCGCAGCTCATGCGCGACTTCGGCATGTGCGCCGCGCCGATGAACGCCTACCTGCTCGGCCTCGGCCTCGAGAGCCTGCATGTGCGCATGCGCCAGCACTGCGCCGGCGCGCTGGCCGTCGCGAAATTCTTGAGCGAAAACGAGCACGTGTCCTGGGTGAACTACGCCGGCCTGCCCGGCGACCCGCAGCATGCGCTCGCGGAAAAATATATGCCGAACGGCACATGCGGCGTCGTGAGCTTCGGCGTCAAGGGCGGCCGCGCCGCGGCCGAGACGATGATGGCGCACCTGCGCATCGCCGCCATCGAGACGCATGTGGCCGACGCGCGCTCGTGCTGCCTGCACCCGGCCAGCACGACGCACCGCCAGATGTCCGACGCCGAGCTCATCGCCGCGGGCGTTCCGGCCGACCTCGTCCGCCTGTCCGTCGGCCTCGAGGATCCCGAGGATCTCATCGCCGACCTCGCGCAGGCGCTTGCCGCCATCGGATAACCCCGCACAATCCTCAAAGGAGGGCTTTTTATGCCGATCAAGATCCCGAACGATCTGCCTGCCGTACAGACGCTCGCGCAGGAAAACATCTTCGTGATGACCGAAACGCGCGCCATCACGCAGGACATCCGCCCGCT
This sequence comes from uncultured Oscillospiraceae bacterium, assembly GCA_934589675.1. Lineage (GTDB taxonomy): Bacteria > Bacillota > Clostridia > Oscillospirales > Oscillospiraceae > CAKTOF01. The sequence goes on along the minus strand of CAKTOF010000015.1, from coordinate 40,260 downwards.
GCGCATTCTGCTGCTCAACCTCATGCCGAAAAAGATCGAGACGGAGACGCAGCTGACGCGGATGCTCAGCAACACGCCGCTCCAGCTCGAGCTCACGCTCATCCGCGTCCGCTCGCACATCGCGCAGAACACGTCCGCAGGCCATCTGCTCGCGTTCTACAAGACGTTCGACGAGGTGGAGGGCGAGAAGTTCGACGGTATGATCATCACCGGCGCGCCCGTGGAGCTTCTGCCGTTTGAGCAGGTGGACTACTGGGACGAGCTGTGCCGCATCATGGAGTGGAGCAAAACACACGTCCACTCGACGTTCCACATCTGCTGGGGCGCGCAGGCAGGGCTTTACTACCACTACGGCATCCAGAAGCGGCTTCTTCCCGAAAAGCTCTTCGGCGTGTTCACCCATCGCGCAGACTATAAAAACTCCATGCTCCTGCGCGGATTTGACGACCGCTTCTGCGTCCCGCACTCGCGCCACACGAGCGTCGACCGCGCCGACATCGAGGCCGTGCCGGAGCTGCGCATCATCGCCTCGTCCGACGAGGCGGGCGTGTACATCGTCTCGTCAAAGGGCGGCCGGCAGATCTTTATCATGGGCCACTCGGAGTACGATCCTCTCACGCTCGACGCTGAGTACCGCCGCGACTTATCCGCCGGCGAGGCCATCGCCCTGCCGAAGCACTACTACCCCGGCGACGACCCGGAAAATCCCCCCATCGTCACCTGGCGCAGCCACGGCAGCCTGCTCTACTCGAACTGGCTGAACTACTTTGTCTACCAGACGACGCCCTACGACCTGCACCAGCTGCGCTGACCCGCATGAAGAGGAAATGCGCCGCAGCCCGCTGCGGCGGCGAAGCTCTGCCAGGCATGAGCGCGGCTTGACAAATGCCCGGAAAGCGTGCATGATAGATAATTGACAATGTCCGCGCGCTTTCGCGCGATTTTCGATCGAGGAGAACTGGCTATGACTGACTACACTTCGCTTTACCGGCAGAAAAAGGGCACGGTGGACGACGCGCTCGGGTGTATCTCGTCCGACATGGTCGTCTACTTTGCAAGCGACTGCAACGAGCCCATCGCGCTTTTGAAGCGGCTGCACACCGTCGCGCCGCGCGTAAAAAACGTCCTGTGCTACAAAAGCCGCCTCGGCCCGTACCCGTTCATGGGCGATCCCGCCCTTCGCGGCCACATCCAATACACGAACTTCTTCTTCGGCGCCGGCTGGCAGGACGGCTTCCGGCAGGGCATCGCGTCCTATACGCCGACGGATCTGTGCGACTGGGCGCCCATCATCGCAAGCACGCGCCCGGGCGACATCTTCTTTGCCGCCGTCTCGCCCATGGATGAAGACGGCAACTTCTGCATCGGCCTGAGCCTCATGAGCGAGTGGGAGATGCTGCCGACCTGCAAGCGCATCGTCGTCGAGGTCAATCCGAACCTGCCGAAGGTCGAGGGCGGCCTCCAAATCAACGTGCGCGACGTCGAGCTTCTCTACGAGTCGGACGAAGCTGTCCCCGAGGTCCCGTCGGCCGCGCCGAGCGCGGACGAGGTGAAGATCGCGCAGTACTGCCGCGAGCTCATCCACGACGGCGACTGCATCCAGCTCGGCATCGGCTCGCTTCCGAACGCGCTGGCCGACGAGATGATGGATCTGCGCGAGCTGGGGCTCCACACGGAGATGTTCACAACAAAAATGGGCGAGATGGTGCGAAAGGGCGTCATCACCGGCGAGCACAAGCGCATCGACACCGGCCGCCACGTCTTCGGCTTCGCCGGCGGCGACCGCGCGCTCTACGACACGCTCGCGCGCGACAAAAACTGCCTTGTGCGCCCGACGTCGTATGTCAACAACCCCTTCGTCATCGCGCAGCTGGACAATTTCGTGTCCATCAACACCTGCATCGAGATGGATCTGACCGGCCAGATCTGCTCGGAGTCCATCGGCCCGCGGCAGTTCTCCGGCACGGGCGGCTCCATTGATTTTGCCTACGGCGCGCTGCACTCTAAGGGCGGCCGCGGCATCCTCGCCTTTACATCCACGGCCAAGCACGGCGAATCGAAGATCCGCTGCATGCTCACGCCGGGCGCGAACGTGTCCATCCCGCGCAGCTACGTCGACTACATCGTCACCGAGTACGGCGTGGCACGCCTGCGCGGCAAAATGGTCTGCGAGCGCGTCGAGGCCCTCATCGCCATCGCGCACCCGGACTACCGCGCCGAGCTGCGCAAACAGGCGCAGGAGCTTCTCTACATCTGATCCACCCCGGAAGGAGTCATATTTTCCCTATGAACCATCAGGAACTCTACGAAAGCAAGCGCACCACATTGGACGGTGCGCTCCATATGCTCCGCAGCGGCGACGCCTTCGCCGTCTCGGGCGAGCTGTGCGAGCCGGCGGAATTTTTGGGTCATCTCGACCGCGTCATCGGCGATTTGGAGGACGTCACGCTCTTCAAGGTCAAAAAGGGCGACGGCAGCGGCTATCCATTCATGCGCCTGCCCGACATCGGGCAGCACCTGAACATCGTCTCGCTGCTGTTTGACGCGGCGCTGCGCAAGTCCTACGCCGAGGGCGACACGTCGTTCCTGCCGTCGAACCTGCACGACGCCATGCTGCGCCGGACGCAGTACCGCCCGTTCGATCTGTTCGTCGCCATGGCCACACCCATGGACGAAAACGGGATGTTCTACGTCTCCGGCTGCGGGATGTACGAGGAGGACGCCTACCGCACGGCCGGCCGCGTCATCCTCGAGGTCAACCCGAACCTGCCAAAATTTGGCGGCAGCCTCGCCATCCCCGTCTCGCGCGTCGACGCGCTCTACGAGGTCGACTACCCCGTGACGACGTTCCCGCGCGTCGAGCCGACGGAGCTCGACCGCCGCATCGGTGCCTTCGCCGCCGACCTCGTCCACGACGGCGACTGCATCCAGCTCGGCCTCGGCGGCATGCCGAACGCCGTGGGCTACTCGTTCTTCGACAAAAAGGATCTCGGCCTGCACACCGAGCTCTTTACGCCCATCATGGGCGACCTCATCGAGGCCGGCGTCATCACCGGCGCGCGCAAGCAGATCGACGTCGGCAAGCACATCGGCAACTTCGTCCTCGGCGATGAGAAGCTCTACCGCATCCTCTCGCAGGACCCGAACGTCGTCTTTTCGCAGGCGTCATACACGAACGACCCGTTCGTCATCGCGAAAAACGACAACGTCGTCTCGCTCAACACGGCTCTTGAGATCGACCTCACCGGTCAGGTCTGCTCGGAGTCCATCGGCGCGCGGCAGTATTCCGGCACGGGCGGCGCGTTCGACTTTGCCTTCGGCGCGCAGCACTCCAAGGGCGGCCGCGGCATCCTCGCCATGGCCTCGACGGCCAAGGGCGGCACAATGTCGAAGATCAAGCCCATCCTGACGCCGGGCGCCGTCGTATCCATCTCGCGCAACGTCGTGGACATCATCATCACCGAGTACGGCGTCGCCTATCTTCGCGGCCGCTCTGTCCGCGAGCGCGCCGAGCAGCTCATCGCCATCGCGCACCCCGACTTCCGGGACGAACTGCGCTTCGAGGCGAAAAAGCTGCTCTACATCTGACGGGAGGTGCGCAAAACGGATCCGTCCCGCTATACGCAGTCGCAGATGGAGCGCTCCATCCGCGGCTATGTCGACCGGCTCAACAACGAAAACCCCGGCAGCGTCTGCCAGCTCCTCGCGCCGGAATTCATCTCGTGCGACCTTGAAAAGAAGGAGCTCGTGCTGCGCTATCCCATCCGCGAGTGGATGCGCAACCCCGGCGGCGTCATGCACGGCGGCGCCATCGCCTCGGCCATGGACACGACCATGGGCGTGCAGATCTTCTACTGGGCGGACGACCAGATGCCGCCGACCATCAACATGCTGGCCAATTTCCAGCGCCCCGTTCCGCTCGGCTCCATGCTCTATGTCCGCGCGCGCGTGACGTATGCCGGCCGCACAATGGTCTACGCCACCAGCGAGGCATGGGTCGACGACGAGCCGGACCGCCTGCTCGTCACAGCCTCGGGCGTGTACCACGTCCCGTCCCGCAAGGGCTGAATCTTTGACCCAATATGCAGAAAGGAGTCTTCCCCATGGCTTACACAACCGAAGATTATCAGCAGCTCTACCGCCAGAAAAAGTGTACCGTCGCCGACGCGCTGACGTACATCCACTCGCACGACGTCGTCGGCTTCTCCGGCGACTGCAACGAGCCTGTCGCCATGCTCGAGCAGATGCACACCATCGCGCCCTATGTGGAGGATGTCGTCTGCTTCAAGGGCCGCATCGGCACCTATGAGTTCGTCCACGGCGACAATATGACCGGCCACATCAACACCGCCGGCTTCTTCTACGGCCCCGGCTGGTACGAGGGCCACCGGAAAAAGAACGTCTCGTTCGTCCCGGCCGATCTGTGCGACTACGGCTCGTTCGTCTCGCAGGCCAAGCCCGTGACGGTCTTCGCCGCCGCCGTCTCGCCCATGGACGAATTCGGCAACTTCTGCGTGGGCCTTAGCATGATGTGGGAGCGCGAGTTTTTCTCGACGGCCGACCGCGTCATTCTGGAGGTCAACCCGCGCCTTCCGCGCGTGGCGGGCGGGCTTCGCATCAACATCAGCAAGGTCACCTGCCTCTACGAGCGCGACGCGCCTGTGCTTGAATTTCCGGCCAAGGAGCCGACGGCGGACGAGCGCAAGGTCGCCCAGTACTGCCGCAGCCTCATGCGCGACGGCGACTGCATCCAGCTCGGCATCGGCTCGCTTCCGAACGCGCTGGCCGTGGAGATGATGGACCTGAAGGATCTCGGCATCCACACCGAGATGTACACCGCCGCCATGGGCGAGATGATCCGCAAGGGCGTCGCGACCGGCGAGCGCAAGCAGATCGACATCGGCGTCCACATCGGCACGTTCGCCGGCGGCGATCAGGCGCTCTACGACACGCTCGGCAAGATCCCGACGTGCCGCATGGTGCCCTGCTCGTATGCCAACAACCCCGCCGTCATCATGCAGAACGACAACATGGTCTCCGTGAACACCTGCATCGAGATGGACCTCACAGGTCAGGTCTGCTCGGAGTCCATCGGCGTCAAGCAGTACTCCGGCACCGGTGGCGCCATGGACTTTGCCTACGGCGCGCTGCATAGTAAGGGCGGCCGCGGCATCGTCGCGTTTTTGTCCACGACAAAGACGGGCATCTCGAAGATCAACTGCTGCCTGACGCCCGGCGCGGCCGTGTCCATCCCGCGCGACTATGTCGACTACATCATCACCGAGTACGGCATCGCCCCCATGCGCGGCCGCTCCGTCCGCAAGCGCGTGGAAAACCTCATCGCCATCGCCCACCCGGATCACCGCGCCGAGCTGAAAAAGCAGGCCGAGGCGCTGTTTTATATCTGAGGATCCCCCAACCCGTGAGCCGCCCGGCCCGCGGGTTTTTTTGTACAGCGATCGTAGGGCGGGATGACCCCATCCCGCCGCACGCTGTGCGCCGCCGAATTCCTGCCGCGCCAAAGCCTCCCTTGTGTAAAGGGAGGTGGCACGGCGAAGCCGTGACGGAGGGATTGTAGGCTGAGGGGTTTGTACTGCGCGGGTATCAACGCACGATCCCGTAGGGGCGACCCTTGCGGTCGCCCGGCGGCTCCGTGCGGGACGCGGGAACGGGCGACCGCGAGGGTCGCCCCTACAGGCCGGTTCCATTTATCCATCCCACTTACAAAATCCCACCTTACAATCCCCCAGTCGGCTCCGCCGACAGCCCCCTTTACACAAGGGGGCCTTCCGGATAGCGCGTGCCGCAATCGGCGCACATCAGACGCGCGGGCGCAGCCTCGCGGCGGGATGGGGTCATCCCGCCCTACGTCCATAGATGCGTATCGCCGCCCCCCAATTTATGCACCCTGCCTGAAATCCGCACCGAACTTTTTGACATTCCGCCGGAGCCTTGGTATAATATCCGTGCCAAAACCTTGGAACGATTCCAAGGTTCGATCCTCTCCGGAAAGGATGTTCGGTATGCATTTTGCCATCATCATCTTCCTTTACCTTCTGGCCACCGTCGTCATCGGCCTTGTCTCGTCGCGCCGCACGAAGTCGTCTGCGGCGTTTCAGGGCGCGGGGCTCAGCACGGCGGCCGTTGTGTTCGCCTCGGCCGGCGAATGGCTCGGCGGGACGGCGACGACCGGCGTGTCCGAATACGGCTTCACGTTCGGCATCTCCGGCGCGTGGTACACCATCGCAAACGCTCTGGGCGTTTTGTTCCTCGCGCTGTTTTTTGCGAAGCTCTACCGCAGCGCGGGCGCAAAGACCGTGCCGGGCATCATCGAAAAGTACCTCGGCGTACGCGCGCGCGTCGTGGCGAGCCTTCTGCTCACGCTCGTCATGCTCGCCGTCGGCGTGTCGCAGATGATCGCGGCGGGCAAGCTCGGGCAGGCGCTGTTTTCGCTCGACTTCGACGTGACGGCCGCGGTGTTTGCATTCTTGCTCGTCGGGCTGACGCTGCTCGGCGGCATGAACGTCATCAGCGCGACGAACCGCCTGCACCTTTTTGTCATGTACGGCGGCGTGCTGCTCGCGGCCGTCCTGACCATCCGCTCGCTCGGCGGCTGGAGCGGCTTCACCGCAGGCGCGCGGGCGCTTGACGGCGACTATCTCAGCCCGACGGCCATCGGCGGGGCGAAGGTCTCGTCGTGGCTCATCGCGAGCCTGCTCGGCGCGTGCACGGCGCAGGCCGGCATCCAGCCCGTCCTCGCGGCCAAGGACGAGCACACCGCGAAAAGGGCGTGCCTTCTGACGGCGCTCGTCGTCGCGCCGTTCGGCCTTCTGACGGCCACGCTCGGCATCTGCGCGAAGCTCATGAGCGTCTCCGGCACGCTCACGGGCGGGGACGGCGCGCTTGTCACGGAGGCCAAGCTCGGCCTGTCCACGCTGATGCTCCACCTGCCGCCCGCCGCGGGCGGGCTCGTCATAGCGGGCATCCTCGCGGCCATTTTGTCCACGGCCTCGCCCATCGTCCTCGCCGCGGGCACGCTGGTCACGAGCGACCTGTACGGCCGCGTGCTCCGTCCGGGCGCGTCCGACCGCGAGCTGCTGCGCGCAGGCCGCGTCTTTACGGCCGCCGCCGGAGCCATCTGCTGCGGCCTTGCCATCGTGCTCGTCGGGCGCAGCCTCGACCTCGACATCGTCTACGCGGCCTACTCGCTGCGCGGCGCGGTGTTCATCATCCTGCTTTTGGGCATCTACTGGAAGCGCGCAACGGAGCGCGGCGCCTGCGCGAGCATGCTCTGCACGGCTGCGGCCGTCATCTTCTGGGCCGTGTACAAAAACCGCACGGGCGCCTACCCCATCGCGCCGTGGCTGACGGAGACGTACGCAGCGCTCATCGTGTCCGTCGTCACGATGTTTTTCGGCTCGCTCGTCACGGAGAAAAAGCCGCGCTTGTGAACTTTCTGCCAATGGGTTGTCAAACCGCGTCCGGGCTGATATACTAACTTCTACCAATCAGAAAGGACGATACCCCATGACAAATATCTGGCACGATATGGATCCCGCGCGCGTCAGCCCGGAGGATTTTATCGCCGTCATCGAGATCGAAAAGGGCTCGAAAAATAAATACGAGCTGGACAAGCAGACCGGCCACCTGATCTTGGACCGCGTGCTGTTCACCTCGACGCACTACCCGGCCAATTACGGCCTCATCCCGCTCACCTACGCCGACGACGGCGACCCGCTCGACGTGCTCGTGCTGTGCAGCGAGTCCATTCTGCCCATGAGCCTCGTCCGCTGCCGCCCCATCGGCGTCATGCGCATGATCGACTCCGGCGCGCTCGATGAGAAGATCATCGCCGTCCCGTTCGGCGACCCGAACTACAGCAGCTACACCGACATCGACCAGCTGCCCGGCCACATCTTCAGCGAGATGCGCCACTTCTTCTCCGTCTACAAGAACCTCGAGGGCAAGCAGACCGTCGTCGACGAGGTCGAGCCCGCCGAAAAAGCCCGCGCCGTAATCGAAAAGTGCTTGAAAGCCTATCAGGAGAAGTACGGGAAGTAAAAATTCACCCGGGATGCGTCCGCATCCCGGGTGCACTTTTTCACATCAGAGAATATATTTCAGCGCCTTTGCCTCCTCGCGGAGCTGGTCGCGGAAGGACGGGTGGGCGATGGCGATGAGCTGCTCGGCGCGCTCGCGGATGGAGCGGCCGCGCAGGTGCGCCACGCCGTACTCGGTGATGACGATGTCGACGAGGTTGCGCGAGACGGACACGGCCGCGCCGGTCGTGAGCGTCGTTTTGATCTTCGAGATCGTGCCGCCCTTGAGCGTGGACTCGAAGGCGATGATGCCGCGGCCGCCCTTAGAGTGCAGCGCGCCGTAGGCAAAGTCCGTCGCGCCGCCGGTGCCGGAGATCTGCGTCGTGCCGATGGACTCCGAGCAGACCTGGCCGGTGAGGTCGATCTCGACGCAGGTGTTGACGGAGACGAGATTGTCGTTCTGCGCGATGATGAACGGGTCGTTCATATAGCTCGACGGCCGGATGCGGCAGGCCGGGTCGTGCGAGATCGTCTCGTAGAGGTGATTGTCGCCGAGGGCGAAGGCAAAGTCGTGCTCGCCGGGGTTTAACGTCTTGCACTTGCCCGTGATGTTGCCGTTTTCGAGCAGGTCGGCCATCGTGGAGGTAAAGACCTCCGTGTGGACGCCGAGGTCGTTTTTCTCAAAAAGGTGCGCGCCGACGGCATCCGGCAGGCCGCCGATGCCGAGCTGGATGCAGTCGCCGTCGTGGATGAGGTCGGCGATGTAGCCGCCGATCTTCCTGTCCATCTCGCTCGGCTTCGTGCGCGGGATGGTGAAGAGCGGATTTTCCGAGACGAAAAACGCGCTCACGCGCTCGAGCGGGATCTCCAGCCCGCCGCGGACGCGGCGGTAGTTCGGGTTGACCTCTAAAATGACCGTCTTGGCGCAGGCAAACGCCTCGTCCTCAAACATCTGGCAGTACGGGATCTGGAAATTTCCGTTCTCGTCCATGTCCGTCGTCTGCGCGATGAAGACGTTGTTCGGCATATACTCCGTGCGCAGCTTCATGTAGTTGTGCAGATCCGTCGGGATGTAGCTCGTCAGGCCGAGCTCGTGGCCCTGGCGGAAGTTCGTGTGATAAAAATGGCCGACGGTGTGTACATGGCCGAGCGTATTGGGGTCGCGCAGGTACTCGTAGTCGTTGTCCTTGCTCTTGACGAGCGTGACGTCGGTGAGGTCGGGGATGATGCGCTGGAGATTGTTCAAAAATTTCGTCGGCTCCGTCGCCGCGCCGGACACGGCAATGACGTCGCCGGAGCAGATCATGCCGAGGCAGTCGTCCAGCGTGCGGCGCTTGGCCGCGTATTGCTCTTTCTGGCTCATGGTTGGTTCCTCCCGGTTTCTTCGCCTGCGGATGTTCCGCAGGGCGGAGTTTTATTTGATATTGAGTATAGCAGGCTGCGCGGCGAAGTCAAATTTTATTTTCGCATACGAAAAGCGCCGTCCCGAACGGGACGGCGCATCTTGATTGATATCAAACGCCTCCACGGGAGCCCGGCGAAGCGGGTCCCGTTTGAGGCCGCAGCATCTCTGCCGCTGCGGCCGCCGCTCTGTCCATCGACTCGCTGAGCGACTCCGTCTTTCCGCCGCACCACAGGCAGACCTGCCCCCAGATGATCGAGAAAAACACGGCCATCTGGTCGTCGGGCGGGACGTCGGCTCTGATCTCGCCCGACGCGCGGCCTTCCTCAAGCGTCTGGCGCAGGAGCTTGGCGGCGTAGTTGTTCGGATAGATGAGCTTGTTTTGCGGCGTGACAATGACGCTCATCGTGTCGCGGCCGAGCTGCTCGGTCACGCATCCATAGTGGTGCAAGATCTCGAGCACGCGGCCGATGCAGTCCGTTTTTTCAAGCGGGATCGTCCGGAACAGCTCGTCCGTGTCGACGGACACGGCGCGGTAGACGTCGCTCTTCGTCCTGAAATAGTGGTAGAACACGCCGACCGTCACGCCGACGGACGAGCAGATGTCCGCGATGGACACATTGTGATACCCGCGCTCGGCAAACAGCCGGATGGCCGCCTCCGTCAGGTTTTTCTTCGTGTATGCAGCCTGCTCGCTGCGCGTGCGCTTTTTTGTCTCTTCCATGGGTGACTCCTTTTTCGGGAACAAATTCCCCTCGTATCCGATCCCGGCCGCTTGACAAGGGGATAAGCGGGTGCTATCATGTCACCAAACGCGTTCACTGAATGCATTTAGTGAATGGATTCGATTTTATGGTATCTTACCGCACCTTCCGCGGAAAATCAAGAGAAAGGGCGATTTCTCCATGGACTATCAGGCGCTTTACAACGAGAAAAAATCGACGCTTGCGGCCTGCCTCGGCCTCATCCGCTCCGGCGACAACATCTGCTTCGGCAAGGACTGCAACGAGCCGAAGCTCTTCTGCGAGCAGCTGCACACCATCGCCGGCCGCGTCGAGAACGTCACCGTGCTCAAGGGCCGCTCGGCTGACTTCGGCTTTTTGCAGAACGACGGCATGAAGGGCCACTTCCTCACGCAGTCCGCGTTCTTCAGCCCCGGCTGGCAGAATGCGTTTGAGAAGGGCAACTGCACGTTCGTCCCGAACGACCTGCACGACCAGCCCATCTGGTACAACGGCGCCTACCCGCGCAACGTCTACATCGCCGCCGTCACGCCCATGGACGAAAATGGCAACTTTCAGGTCAACCTCTCGGAGATGTGGGAGGCCGACATCGACCCGCTCTCGTGCGAGCGCATCATTTTAGAGGTCAACCGCAACCTCAAGACCGTCCGCGGCGGCGTAGACATCAACGTCAAGGATGTCACGGCGTTCTACGAGGCCGAGTACGAGATCTACACCATCCCCGACGCGCCGTCGAGCGAGCTGGACAACACCATCGGCCAGTATGTGGCCGAGCTCGTCCACGACGGCGACTGCATCCAGCTCGGCATCGGCTCGCTGCCGAACGCCTGCGCGCGCAACCTCATGGACAAGCACGACCTCGGCATCCACTCCGAGATGTTCACAAACCTCATGGGCGAGATGGTAAAGCGCGGCGTCATCACCGGCGCGCGCAAGAACATCAACCGCGGCGAGCACACGTTCTGCTTCGCCGGCGGCACGCTCGCGCTGTTCGACTTCCTGCACGAAGACCCGAACTGCCGCATCCGCCCTGCCAGCTATGTCACCGACCCCTTCGTCATCCGCGCAAACGACAACATGGTCTCCATCAACGCCATCATGGAGATCGACCTCACAGGTCAGGTCTGCTCGGAGACGATCGGCACGCGCCAGTACTCCGGCCCGGGCGGCGCGTTCGACTTTGCCTACGGCGCGGCGCACTCCAAGGGCGGCCGCTCCATCCTCATCATGCACTCGACAACGAGCAAGGGCGCCAGCAAGATCAAGCCGATCCTGACGCCGGGCGCCGCCGTCACCATCCCGCGCACCTATGTCGACCTTGTCGTCACGGAGTACGGCGTGGCCGAGATGCGCGGCCGCACGGTTGCCGACCGCGTGAAGAACCTCATCGCCATCGCCCACCCGGACGTGCGCGAGGAGCTCACGGCCGAGGCGCGCAAGCTGTTCTATATTTAACCGGCGTTCCCTTCCCATTGGGCCTCGCGCAGCCATCGCGCGCGAGGGTCTTTCCCCAAAATCACCCCGTTTTTCCTCAATTTCCGCCTCTGCGGCCATGGCCGCGGAGGCTTAGTTCGTTTGCGCCGCATTTTATACAAAAAGCCGTTCGCCGAGCGCACGGTTCTTCGTATACATTTCCAATCGAATTTCCGTTGCAATCCCTCCGGCGACTCTTTATAATGATAGATGTAATGACTTCTTACGAAAAACTAAGCAGAAATGAGGTTTTTCCATTGGCTTACACCTACGCAGACTACAAGAAAATGTACGAAGAGCGCAAGGGCACCGTTCAGGATGCACTCAACCTGATCCACTCCGGCGATGTCATCATGTGCTCGAACAACTACAACGAGACGACGGTCATTTTCGATCATCTCCACGAGATCGCTGACCGCGTCGACAACGTCTGGGTCTACAAGTCCCGCATCGGCGAGTATCCGTTCCTCATCACCGAGGGCATGAACGGCCACATCAACTCGATGAACTACTTCTACGGCCCGTCCTACCGCAAGGCCCACAAGCTGCTCAACGCCAGCTTCATCCCGGTCGACCTGCCGAACTACTACTTCAAGACCGAGGCCCACAAGCCGAGCACGATCTTCATGGCCTGTGTCTCCCCGATGGACGAAGAGGGCAACATGTACATCGGCATGAACCAGACCGTCGAGTACTACGCCGTCAAGGACGCCATCGAGAAGCACAAGAAGATCATCCTCGAGGTCAACCCGAACCTCACCTACATGCGCGGCTCCGTCAAGATCAACATCAAGGACGTCACGCTCCTCGTTGAGGTCAACACGCCCGAGTACACGACCAAGCCCATCGTCACGAGCGAGGACGAGGACAAGATCGGCCACATGGTCGCCGACCTCATCGAAGACGGCGACACCATCCAGATGGGCATCGGCGGCATCCCGGATACCGTCGGCAAGTACCTCATGGACAAGCACGACCTCGGCCTGCACACCGAGCAGTTCACCTCCTCCATGGCGACCCTCATCGACGCCGGCGTCATCACCGGCACGCGCAAGGTCTTCGACAAGGAAGAGCACGTCGGCGTCTTCGCGGACGGCACGCACGAGCTGTACAAGTACCTGCACGACAACCCGAAGTGCGTCATGAAGCCGGGCTGCGAGGTCGTCAACCCGTTCAACATCGCCCGTCAGGACCACATGGTCTCCATCAACACCCTCGTTGAGATCGACCTGACCGGCCAGATCTGCGCCGAGTCCATCGGCGCCACGCAGTTCTCCGGCTCCGGCGGCGGCTTCTGCTTCACGCTCGGCACGTACTACGCCGAGCACGGCAAGGGCATCATGGCCTTCACGTCCCGCACGAAGAAGGGCATGCCGAAGATCAAGGCGCAGCTCACCCCGGGCGCCATCGTCACGCATCAGCGCAACTACGTCCAGTTCGTCGTCACCGAGTACGGCGTCGTCGACCTGAAGGGCACGACCGTCCGCGAGCGCGCGCAGAAGCTCATCTCCATCGCCCACCCGGACGACCGCGAGGAGCTGACCCGTCAGGCCCGCGAGCTGTTCTACTTCTGATCGGTTGGCAATATAGTCCCAGCTATTTTTCAATAACTCACACTTTCAGAAAGGAATGATTCCATTGGCACAGAATAAAGTCACTACCGTTGAAGAAGCCATCAAAAAGTACTGCTTCGACGGCATGACCGTCCTGCTCCCCGGCTTCGTCAACGTCGGTGTTTCCGAGACCCTGATCGAGGGCCTCATCGCCGCCGGGATCAAGGACATCAGCGTCATCTCGAACAACACCTCCGTCCCGCACCGCGGCATCGGCAAGCTCGTTGACGCCGACGTCATCAAGAAGATCACCGCTTCCCACATCGGCAACAACGCCGTCACGGTCGAGAAGGTCGTCGCCGGCGAGATCAACCTCACCTTCGTCCCGCAGGGCTCCCTGTGCGAGAAGGTCCGTGCCGGCGGCGCCGGCATCGGCGGCATCCTGACCCCGACCGGCCTGTACACGCCCATGATGGACGGCAAGCAGGTCGTCGAGTGGGACGAGGAGACCGGCAAGTTCAAGTTCCTCGAGGGCGAGATCGTCCCCGATGCTTCCAAGAAGCGCTTCATCCTCGAGCTGCCGCTCCACGGCGACGTGTGCTTTGTCCACGCGTGGAAGGCCGACAAGATGGGCAACGTCGTCTACCGCCGCACCTCCCGCAACTTCAACGAGGCGTTCGCCACCGCCGCTGACCATGTCATCGTCGAGGCCGAGCAGATCGTTGAGGTCGGCGAGCTCGATCCGGACGAGATCATGACCCCGGGCTTTGTCGTCGATGCCGTCGTGCAGGGCAAGGCCCTCACCGAAGCGTAAGGAGGTACTCACAGATGGAACTCACTGGAAAGAACCTGATCGCGTACAGAACCGCCCGTCTCTTCCACGACGGTGACGTTGTGAACCTGGGCATCGGCATGCCCACCATGTGCCTGAACTACCTGCCCGAGGGCGTCGACGTCTGGGTCGACTCCGAGAACGGCGTCGTCGGCCTGACCGGCGCCCCGAAGGAGGGCGAGTACGCCGACCCGAACGTCGTTGACGCCGGCGGCAAGGTCTCCAAGCTCCGCGTCGGCGGTGCCTGCTTCGACTCCTTCCGCTCCTTCGGCTTCATCCGCGGCGGCCACGTCGACGCGACCGTCCTCGGCGCTTACGAGGTCGACGCCGAGGGCAACCTCGCCAACTGGATGATCCCGGGCAAGACCGCTGCCGGTATGGGCGGCGCCATGGACCTCGTCACGGGCTCCAAGACGACCATCGTCATGACGACCCACTGCGACAAGGCCGGCAACCCGAAGATCGTGCAGAAGACCGCCATGCCGCTCACCGGCTATCACTGCATCGACTACGTCGTCTCCGAGCTCGCCGTGATCCACATCACGCCGGAAGGCCCGGTCCTGCAGGAGATCTCCAAGAACACGACCGTCGAGGAGGTCGTCGCCAAGACCGGCGCGAAGCTCATCATCCCCGAGAAGGTCGGCATCATGGAAGAGGTGTAAGCCGCTTTCCCAGCCAAATTTTTCGCCCGGCTCCGCGAGGAGCCGGGCGTTTTTTATCCCCGCGCGCATAAAAAGAACCCCCGGTATGCCTGTGGCATACCGGGGGAAAGCCGCTGTCTTACGCTCTGTCGCGGCCGGCGATGTAGCTGACGAGGTCAAGCGTCTTGCTCGTGTAGCCGGACTCGTTGTCGTACCACGCGACGAGCTTCACGAAGCGGTCGGTCAGGGCGATGCCGGCCTTCTCGTCGAAGATGCTCGTGCACGTCTCGCCGAGGAAGTCGCTCGAGACGACGTCCTCGTTCGTGTAGGCGAGGATGCCCTTCATCGGGCCGTCGGCCGCGGCGCGGACGGCGGCGCAGATCTCCTCATACGACGCGGGCTTTTCCAGCTGGACGGTCAGGTCGACGACGGAGACGTCGAGCGTCGGGACGCGGAAGCTCATGCCGGTCAGCTTGCCGTTGAGTTCGGGGATGACCTTGCCGACGGCCTTCGCCGCGCCCGTGGACGACGGGATGATGTTGCCCGCCGCGGCGCGGCCGCCGCGCCAGTCCTTTTTCGACGTGCCGTCGACGGTCTTCTGCGAGGCCGTCGTGGAATGAACGGTCGTCATCAGGCCGGACTCGATGCCAAACGCGTCGTGGATGACCTTCGCCAGCGGCGCCAGGCAGTTCGTCGTACACGAGGCGTTCGAGACGACGCGCATGGACGGGTCGTACTTTTCCTGGTTGACGCCCATGACGAACATCGGCGTGTCGTCCTTGGCCGGCGCGGAGATGACGACTTTTTTGACGCAGGCGCTCTTGAAGTGGCCCTCGCACTTCTCGGCCGTTGTGAATTTGCCGGTGGACTCGATGATATACTCTGCGCCCGCCTTGTCCCACGGGATGTCGGCCGGGTCTTTTTCGCAGAAGGCGAGGATCTTCCTGCCGTTGACGATGATGCCCTCGTCGTCATAGCGGACCTCGCCGGGGAACCGGCCGTGGCAGGTGTCGTACTTGAGCTTGTAGGCCATATAGTCCGGCGCGACCGTATTGTTGATGGCGACGATCTCCACGTCGTCGCGCAGCGCAGCCTCGCGCACGGCCAGGCGGCCGATGCGCCCGAACCCGTTGATGCCGATCTTTACACTCATTTCAGCAGCTCCTTTGCAGCTTATCTTGCTCCGCGCGGCAAACGCCCCGCGAGCGGTCATACGGTTTTATTATATCGCGTCAGACCGGAAATGGGAAGGGGCGGTTTCGCCCTGTTTCTTTAGAATCTATAAAAACCTTGCATAATCCGAGTCATACGCCTATCATTGAGACGGAAGAATTTGGTTATCCTCACAATGCGCAGCCTGCGCATACTGTGTCATAGGGAGGCGCTGTCATGGATTCGTTGTCACCGGAGCTTCTGGCCGTGCTCGGCTGTCTGAGCCAGCCCGCATTCGCCGTTCGGTCGCTGACGACCGTCTTTTCCAACCCGGCCGCCCGCGAGGCAGGCATCACGGACGGTCTGTCCGTCTATGCGCTTCTCCCGGCCGGAGGCGAGCGCTATCTGGCCTTCGACGGCGCAGGCACGCTCTCTGTGACCGTGCGCACCGCCGCCGGCGACGCGCGCGCGACGGTGCTGCGCATGGAGCAGACGGATCTGTTCCTGCTCGAGTCCATCGCCGAGGCCGGCGCCGCGGCGCGGCTGGCCGCGTTTTCGGATCTGGCGCAGTCGCTCCGGCTGCCCGTAGCCAACCTGTTCGCCACGGCGTCGAACCTGTTCCCGCAGCTTGAGCAGTATGAAGACCCGGCCGTCCAGAAGCAGGTCAGCGTGCTCAACCGCTGCTTTTACCAGCTTCTGCGCACAGTCGGCAACCTGACGGAGGCCGGCCGGCTGCTGGACGAGGACGCGCCGCTGCGCGCGCAGCCGACGGAGCTGCACGGCTGGTTCCGCGACCTGTCCGGCCGCATCGCGCCGCTGTGCGAGGCCGCCGGCATCGCGTTTTCGGCCGAGGCGCCGTCCGGGCAGCTGCTGGCGCACATCGACCCGGCGCGGCTGGAGCGCGCGGTGCTCAATCTGCTCTCCAACGCGCTGCGGCACACGCCGTCCGGCGGGCGCATCACCATGCGTCTGGAGGACGGCCGCACGAGCGCGCTCATCCGCATCGCCGACAGCGGCGACGGCATGACGGCCTCGGCGCTCTCCGGCGCGTTCACGCGCTTCCGCGCGGCGCAGGGCACCGACCCGCGCTGCGGCATCGGCCTCGGGCTGCCCATCGCCCGGCGCATCGCCGCCGAACACGGCGGGACGGTCATGCTCCACTCCCAGTCCGGCGCCGGGACGACAGCCGTGCTCTCCTTCTCGCTCGGCTCGGCCGCGGGCGCGTCGCTGCGCACGCCGACGGTCGCCCTGAGCGGCTTCGACCCCGTGCTCGTCGAGCTGTCCGACGCGCTGCCCAGCGAGGTCTTTGACTCGGAAAACGTGAATTGACGCGCGGCAGCGGCCGCATCGCGGGCAGCCATAGCGCCGACATGAAATGAAGCAGCTCCTCCGTATGACGCCGTCATGCGGAGGAGCGTTTTTCTCCCAAGTCCGCGCATCTGCCGGCCGCGCAGAGCCCGGCCCCCGGCCTGACGGCTCCGCTGCATTTTTCCCGCCGCGGAGCCCTTTTTTCGGCACTTTTTTGTTTCATTTCTCTATACAAACCCAGTTCGGTTTGGTATACTGAATTCTGAACGGACTCTGTGCGCACCGCGCCGCGAGCGGGCGCATCCACAACATACATTTGAAGTGAGGTAACTGCACCATGATCCCACACGGTAAGGAAGTCAAGGTCTTTACAGCAAACGCCAACCCCGCCTTTGCGCAGGGCATCTGCAAGGAGCTCGGCATCAAGCTCGGCGACAGCAACGTGACGGAGTTTGCCGACGGCGAGGTCTCCGTCTCCATCAACGAGACGGTGCGCGGCACGGACGTGTTCGTCGTCCAGTCGACGTGCAAGCCGGTCAATGACCACCTGATGGAGCTGCTGGTCATGATCGACGCGTTCAAGCGCGCCTCCGCCGGCCGCATCACGGCCGTTATCCCCTACTACGGCTACGCCCGTCAGGACCGCAAGGCCAAGGCGCGCGATCCGATCTCGGCCAAGCTCGTGGCCAACCTCATCACCGCCGCCGGCGCTGACCGCGTGCTGACCATGGATCTGCACGCCTCCCAGATTCAGGGCTTCTTCGACATCCCGGTCGACAACCTGCTCGGCAACCCCGTGTTCGTCAAGTACTACAGCAAGAAGTTCCCGGCCTCCGTCCGCGAGAACATGGTCGTCGTCTCGCCGGACGTCGGCTCCGTCGCGCGTGCGCGCACGTTCGCCCAGAAGCTCGGCATGAACCTCGCCATCGTCGACAAGCGCCGCCCGAAGGCCAACTCCTGCGAGGTCATGAACATCATCGGCGACGTCTCCGGCCGCGAGTGCATCCTCTTTGACGACATGGTCGACACCGCCGGCTCGCTGTGCAACGCCGCCAGCGCCGTCATGGAGATCGGCGGCGCGAGCAAGGTCTACGCCTGCGCCTCGCACGGCGTTCTCTCCGGCCCTGCCATCGAGCGCATTGAAAGTAGCTGCATGGAGGAGCTCATGCTCACCAACACCATCCCCGAGCCGGCCGACTACACCGGCTCGAAGATCCGCCGGCTCGACGTCGCTCCGATGTTTGCCGAGGCCATCGCCCGCATCTACGAGGAAGTCTCCATCTCCTCGCTGTTCTGAAGAGATGGTCTTCGCAAAACCCGCCTGCGACTGGCTCATTGTCGGTCTGGGCAACCCCGGCCGGCAGTACGCCGCGACGCGGCACAACGTCGGCTTTCAGGCGCTCGACCGTCTGGCTGACCAGCTCGGCGTGAAGCCGAACCGCGTGAAATTCCGCGGCATGGGCTGTCCGGCCGTCTGCAACGGCCAGAAGCTCTACCTGCTCAAGCCCGAGACGATGATGAACCTCTCCGGCCTCGCCGTGCGGCAGGCCGCGCAGTTCTACAAGCTCCCGCCCGAGCGCGTGCTCGTCTTCTTTGACGACATCTCGCTCGACCCCGGCCGTCTGCGCATCCGCGCAAACGGCTCCGCCGGCGGACACAACGGCGTCAAGTCCATCATCGCCGAGCTGCAAAGTCAGGACTTCCCGCGCATCAAGATCGGCGTCGGCGCAAAGCCGCATCCGGACTACGATCTGGCCGACTGGGTGCTCTCCGGCTTCTCGGCGCAGGAAAAAAAGGCGCTCGAGCCCGCGCTGGACAGCGCGGCCGACGCCGCGCTCGACTTCATCGAGCACGGCTATGAGCACGCCGCGTCGCGCTTCAACACAAAAAAATAATTCTCGACAAAAACGGACGGGGAGGGTGCAGATGCCTTTCCCGCCCGTTGTGTCGCCCTTTTGGGCCCAAATTTTTCAAGTCATCGGAAAGGAGACGCCATGGAGCTGCTCGATCAGGTTTTGCAGGCGCTGCCGGAATACCGCGCGCTGCTCGCCGCGGCGGAGAAAAATCAGGTCGTCTGCCTGTCCGGCCTTGCGCCGGTGCACCGGGCGCACATTGCCGCCGCGCTCGCGCGCGCGACGGGGCGGCCCATCGTGGCCGTCTGTCAGGATGATCTGGCCGCGCAGCGCACGCAGGAGGAATTTGCCGCGTTTTTCGGAAAAACGCCGGCGCTGCTGCCCTCGCGCGAGCTGACGTTTTACGACGCCGCCGGCGTCTCGCGTGAGTGGGAGCAGCGGCGGCTTCGCGCGCTGCACGATCTGGCCGGCGGGAAAACGCCCGTGCTCGTGAGCTCTTACGAGGCGCTCTCGCTTCGCACCATGCCGCGCAGCACGCTCTTTGCCGCGAGCATCGTCCTCCGCGCCGGCGCGGCCATCTCGCCGGAGGCGCTGTCCGAGCGGCTGCTGCACGCGGGCTACGCGCGCGGCTCGCTCGTCGAAGGCCCCGGCCAGTTTGCCCTGCGCGGCGGCATTCTGGACGTCTGCTCCCCCGCCGAGCCGCACCCGGTGCGCATCGAATTCTTCGGCGACGAGATCGACGTCATGGGCTATTTTGACCCGTCGACGCAGCGCCGGACAGAAAACGTCGAGCAGGTGACGCTCCTGCCCGTGGCCGAGGCGCTGCCCGCGCTGCACCCGGGCGGCGTGGCCGGACTGTGCGATGACCTTCGCGCGCTCCTCGCCCGCCAGCGCCGCCGCAAAACGCCGAATGAGCCGCTCATCGCCACGCTGCAAGCAGACCTTGAAAAGCTAGACAGCGGCATGAGCTTTTCCGCGTCTGACCGCTACCTCAGCCTCATCTACCCCGAGCTTGCCTGCGCGGCGGACTATATCCCCGCCGAGGCCATTGTGCTCCTGTGCGACTACGGCGCTGTCGCGCGCAGCGCCCGCGCGCAGGAGGAGACGCTCGGCCGCTCGCTCGACAGCCTGCTGCAGGCCGGGCTGCTCGCAGGCGAGCTGTGCGATTTTTCGCCGGGTTGGGAAGCGCTTTGCAGCCGATTGGCGCGCCACAGCGTCATATTGATGGAGAACTTTCTCTCGGCCGCGTTCCCGGACGCGCTCTCACCGGAGCAGCTTCTGTCGCTCTCGGCCAAGCAGCTGCCAAGCTACGGCGGCAGCCTCGACACGGCCGTCGGCGATCTGGAGCACTATCAGCGCGCCGGCTTCCGCTCGCTCGTGCTCTGCGGCAACCGCCGCCGGGCGGAGATTTTGCAGGAGGCGCTCGCCGCGCGCGGCCTTGGCGGCATTACCATCTCCATCCCGGCCGCCTCGCTGCCCGAGCCCGGAAAAATCCTGCTCACCGAGGGCGCGCTGCCCGGCGGCATGGAATATCCGGCCGCGCAGATTGCCATACTGACCGAGGGTCAGCTCACCGCGCCCGCGCGCCGCAGGCCGAAGGCGAAAAAATCGGCCACGAACCGCCAGAAGCTCTCGAGCTTCACGGACCTCACGCCCGGCGACCTCGTCGTCCACGAGCACCACGGCATCGGCCGGTATGTGTGCATGGAGCAGATGAAGATCGACGGCGTCATCAAGGACTACGTCAAGATCGCCTATCAGGGCACGGACGTGCTCTACGTCCCCGCGACGCAGCTCGACCTCGTCAGCAAATACATCGGCGCGGCCGAGGACGCGGCCATCCGCCTCAACAAGCTCTCCGGCGACACATGGCAGAAGGCAAAAACGCGCGCGAAGGCCGCCGTCAAGGATCTCGCCGAGGGGCTCATCAAGCTCTACGCCGAGCGAAAAAAGCGCCCCGGCTATGCCTTTGCGGCCGACTCTCCCTGGCAGAAGGAGTTTGAAGAGAACTTCGAGTACGCCGAGACGGACGACCAGCTGCGCTGCATCGCCGAAATTAAAGGCGACATGGAGTCCCCCGCGCCCATGGATCGCCTGCTCTGCGGCGACGTCGGCTTCGGCAAGACGGAGGTCGCCCTGCGCGCGGCCATGAAGGCCATTTTAGACGGCAAGCAGGTCGCGATCTTAGTCCCGACGACCGTCCTCGCGCAGCAGCACTATGTGACGGCCGTCAAGCGCTTTGCCGGCTTCCCCGTCCACATCGACGTTCTCTCGCGCTACCGCACGGCCGCGCAGCAGCGCGACACGCTCCGCCGCCTCGCCGCGGGCAGCGTCGACCTCATTGTCGGCACGCACAAGCTGCTGCAAAACGGCATCGCGTTCAAGGATCTCGGCCTGCTCATCATCGACGAGGAGCAGCGCTTCGGCGTCACGCACAAGGAGCGCCTGAAGGAGCTTGCGCACGGCGTGGACGTGCTGACGCTCTCGGCCACGCCCATTCCGCGCACGCTCAACATGGCCCTGTCCGGCATCCGCGACATGTCCACGATCGAGGAGCCGCCCGGCGACCGCTACCCCGTCCAGACGTTCGTCATGGAGCACGACGACCGCATTTTAGACGACGCCATGCGCCGTGAGCTTGCCCGAGGCGGCCAGGTGTACTACCTGCACAACCGCATCGACACCATCGAGCAGTGCGCCTCGCGGATGCGCCGCCGCATCCCGGACGCGGAGATCGCCGTCATCCACGGCCGCATGAACGAAGATCAGGTCAGCGACGCCATGCAGCGCATGTCGGACGGCGAGGTGCAGATCTTGGTCTGCACGACGATCATCGAGACCGGCCTCGACATCCCGAACGCGAACACTCTCATCATCGAGGACGCCGACCGGCTCGGCCTCGCCCAGCTGCATCAGCTGCGCGGCCGTGTCGGCCGCTCGAGCCGGCACGCGTATGCGTATCTGACCTTCCGCCGCGGCAAGGTCCTCTCCGAGGTCGCCGAAAAGCGCCTGACGGCCATCCGCGAGTACGCCGAGTTCGGCTCCGGCTTCAAGATCGCCATGCGCGACCTCGAGATCCGCGGCGCGGGCAACATCTTAGGCGCCGAGCAGTCCGGCCATATGCTCTCCGTCGGCTACGACATGTACCTCAAGCTGCTCGAGGAGGCCGTTTTAGAGGAGCAGGGCGTCCCGGACGCGAAGCCGCCCGAGTGTACGGCCGACCTGTCCGTCACGGCGAACATCCCGAAAAGCTACGTCCCGTCCGGCGAGCAGCGCATGGATCTCTACCGCCGCATGGCCGCCGTCCGCTCGCGGGACGACGCCGACGACCTGCTCGACGAGATCGTCGACCGCTACGGCGACCCGCCGCGCGGCGTGATGAACCTCATCGACATCGCGCTGCTCCGCGCGAACGCTGCCCGCGCGGGCGTGGCGGACATCTCGCAGAAAAACGGTTCCATCCTCTTCAGGCTCCGCGCGCTCGACCTCGCCGCCGTCTCGGCGCTGTGCGCCGACGAGGCGCTGCGCGGCCGCGTTTTGTTCTCCGCGGGCAATACGCCCATGCTCACCTGCCGCCTCCAGCCGAAGGACGACCCGCTCAAAATGGCCGTGCTCACGGTCGAGCGGCTGACCGCCGCAAACGGACCTGAAGAAAATTTAATGGAAATGTAATCTAAAGTAACGCTTTTGTTCTTGCCATCGTCATTGGCGGTACGCTATAATTGAGTCACACATCTGCTGGATGTTATGTAAATAAGAAGCGCTGCGCGCTTTTACAGATAGGAGCGATTACCATAAGCAAGGGTAAATTTCAGGCTGGCGGCTCCGGTTCCCAGTCCTCCGGCGGCAAGAAGCCGGCCGGTCAGAAAAAGCAGTCGAAAACGCCTGTCATCGTCGCGGCCGTCGCCGCGGCGGTGCTCATTGCGGGCTTTGCCGGTTTTTATATCTACTCTGCGTCCGTTGCAGGCTACGAATACATCTTTCCGAACGTCTATGTCGCGGGCGTGAACGTCGGCGGCATGACAAAGCTGCAGGCCATCGACGCGGTGAACGAGGAAGTGAACGAGACCTACGGCTCGCAGACGCTCACCGTCGAGCTGGAAGACCGCACGCTCTCGTTCACGCCCGAGCAGACGAAGGTCGCCCTTGACGCCGAGAGCGCCATCGACGAAGCCTGGGCCTACGGCCGCGGCGGCAGCGTCTTCAAGGTCGCAAGCAACTACCGCAGCGCAAAGAAGACCGAGCACTACATCGAGCTTCAGACGAACCTCAGCTTCGACACGGCCTACATCCGCCAGATCATCGACGAGGCCGCCGCCGAGGTCGCCTCCGAGCTGACCGAGTCGGCCGTGACGGTCGACAAGGAGGCGGGCTTCATCTCCGTTCAGGTCGGCACGACCGGCCGCTCGCTCGACGCCGACCGGCTCTATGACGTCGTCATCGCCGCGTTTGAATCCAACGACTTCACGCCCATCAAATTTGCCTACGATCAGGTCAGCTACGACGCCGTCGACCTCGACACGCTCTACCGCGAGATGTGCGTGGAGAAGATCGACGCGCACTACGACGAGCAGGCGCACGCCATCGTCGAGGAGCAGGCCGGCTACGGCTTCGACCTTGAGGCCGCCAAGCAGCAGATCGCGCTGGCGGACGACGGCTCGGTCGTGAAGATCCCGTTCGGCACCATCGAGCCGGAGGTCACGAAGGCCAAGCTTGAAGAGCAGATGTTCGGCACGGAGCTGTCGAGCTATTCCTCGTCGCACACGGCCATCCCGGCCAGAACGAACAACCTCGACATCGCCTGCAAGGCCATCGATGGCACCATTCTCAACCCGGGCGAGGTCTTTTCCTTCAACGGCATCGTCGGCGAGCGCACGGCCGACAAGGGCTACCTCGCCGCGACGGTCTACGTCAACGGCGACAGCAAGCCTGAGCTCGGCGGCGGCGTCTGTCAGGTCGCCTCGACCCTCTATATGTGCACGCTCGAGGCCAACCTCGAGGTCGTCGAGCGCGCGGAGCACATGTACGCCGTCTCATACGTCCCCATGGGCATGGACGCGACGATCTACTGGGGCTCGCTCGACTATAAATTCAAAAACTCCACGGCGCACCCGATGAAGATCTCGGCCAATGTCTCCGGCGGCTACGTCAACATCGCCTTCTACGGCATCCCGGACAACGACTACACCGTCAAGCTCCACTACGAGACGCTCTCGACCACGCCGTTCAAGACCGTCGATCAGAACAAAAACGAGATCGCGATCAGCGGCAATGACGTCACCATGGTCGACAAGGAGGGCAAGACGCACAAGGGCACGCTCGGCGCGTGCACCGTCACGGCCTACACCGGCTACCGCGTCGTCGCCTACCGTGACGTCTACGACGGCGACACGCTCATCTCGACGGAGAAGACGTACAGCACCTACAACAAGCGCGACAAGGTCTATGAGGTCACCTACAAGCCCGACGAGCCGGAGGAGCCCGACGAGCCGGAGGAGCCCGACCAGCCCGAGCCGCCGACCGACCCGACCGAGCCCACCGATCCCGGCACGACCGACCCGGGCACGACCGATCCCGGCACGGGCACGGGCGAGGACGATCTGGAAGGCTGGGGCGGCTGAGAATACCCATCCGAGGGGACGCAGCCGCGTCCCCTCTTTTTTGAATCAGAATCGGAAAGGAAGACTGCCATGGGCATCACATTTGAGCAGGTCAGAAGCGATCCGGCCATCCGGACGTACATCCAGCGCGCGGACGAGTCGCTCAGCGCCCTCGGATTTACGGAGCACTCGTTTGCGCACGTCGGCCTTGTTGCGGAAAACTGCCGCTATATTCTCCAGACGCTCGGCTATCCCGAGCGCGAGGTCGAGCTTGTCCAGATCGCCGCGTGGCTGCACGACATCGGCAACCTCGTCAACCGCGTCGACCATTCGCTCTCCGGCGCGGTCCTGGCCTTCCGTCTGCTCGAGAAAATGGGCATGGAGCCGGACGAGATCGCGAGCATCGTCATGGCCATCGGCAACCACGACGAGGGAACAGGCAAGCCCGTCAGCCCCATGGCCGCCGCGCTCATCCTGGCCGACAAGTCTGACGTCCGCCGCAGCCGCGTCCGCAATCAGGACGCCACGACGTTTGACATTCACGACCGCGTGAACTACTCCGTCAAAAAATCCTCGCTGAAGATCAACGAGGAGCACACGCTCATCAAGCTCAAGCTGGCCGTCGATACGCACTACGGCTCCGTCATGGACTATTTCGAGATCTTTCTAAACCGCATGGTCCTCTGCCGGAAGGCAGCCGAAGCGCTCGGCCTGCAATTCCGCCTCATCATCAACGAGCAGCAGCTGGTATAAAGTCAAAAAAAGCAGGAGCCTTGCGGCTCCTGCTTTTTTGCGATTTAAGCTACCGCGTGCTCTCCCCGTGCTCTCGCACGAGCGCGTCGAGCGCGGTGAAATCCACGGCGTGGTCCTTGTGCCTGTACAGCCCCTCGCCGCCGCGGCCGGTGACGCTCAGGCGGTCGATGCGGTAGCATAGCGACGTGATGCACTCGCCGGCAGCGTCGTAGAGATCCATGCGCGCCGGGGCGCCGCCGTCCGTGTTGGATGCGCGCAGCGTGCGCTCGTAGGTGTACGTCCCCTGAAGCTGCGCGAAAAAGTCGTCAAAAAACGCGCGGTGCTCCGCGGCGCTCAGCTCGCGCGGGCCGTAGCCGTAGGATGTGACGACGACGCGCTCGACCGCCGCCGGGTCGAACGACACCGTCACGTCCCGCCGCACCAGAGCCATCGCGCCCCACGCGATGAGCGACACGCCGATGACGCCGACGAGCGCGCGCCAGACCCAGCCCCTATGTTCCGTGTTGAAATGCGAGATCAGATAATTCATGCAGGTTCCTCCTTTCGCCTGCTTATTTTCAGTGTACCGCACTTTTGGCCGCTCCGCAACTTAATATTTCAGAAGCCGCCGCATCCGCACCTCGCCGCGGCGGAGCGTGCGCCAGACGGTCGACTTGTTCACGCCGAACTCCGCCGCCAGCTGCGGCAGCGTCTTGCCCTCGACATAATAGCCGACGACGGCGCGGCGCTGCTTCTCCGTCAGCTCGTTGGCAAGGACGTTCGCCACGCGCTTTTTCTGGACCGCACGGCTCAGATGCGGGCCGAGGTAGCCGTCATAGCGTGTATTTCTCATTTTTATGATAGCCCCTTTCGTAGTAGCGCTCTGTCAGGACGGTCAGCTCGTTCACCTGCCGCTGCATTTCGCTCAGGGCCGCGATGCGCCGCTGCAAGTGCCACCTCGTCTCGCGGTCCTGCTCTGCGCGCGCCGCGCGGCGAAGCTCGCGCAGCCGGATGCGCAGCAGCTCGCCCGACCGGCGGTAGTCCGCCGAGAGCTCGCGCAGCGTCATGCGTCCTCCCTCCCCTCTGCAATGCGCAGCAGCCGCGCCAGCAGCTTTGCCTCGCACGCAAGGCAGATGCGCCGCTGCGCAATGACGGCATAGGCGCGGCGGGAATAGATCTCTCCGCCGCACTCATCGCACCAGAATACGGCCGGCGTGTCCTGCGGGTCGCGCCGCAATTCAGAAAAGCTCCGCATACCATGTCTCCTTCCTTCAATTTCCATTTCCAGTTTTATCCTACTACACATTTCGTGTGATGTCAAGAATAATTTTCCATTTTTCTCTTTACATTCCACTTTTGAAATGGTATTGTGGTAGGGACGAGGAGGGATCTCATGCTTGGAACCAGGATCGCCGCGCTGCGGCGGCGGGCAGGCATCAGTCAGAAGGAGCTGGCCCGCCGCCTGAATGTGAGCACGAGCGCCATCGGGATGTACGAACAGGGCCGGCGCGAGCCGGGTGCGGACCGGCTCGTGGAGATGGCGGCGCTGTTCGGCGTTTCGACGGACTATCTTCTGACCGGCGTCCCCGCCGAGCCATGCGACGAGAGCGCGCTGCGCCATGTTCTGGGCGACGCGGCCGGGCATTTCGGCGGCCGCCTGCTGCTTGAAAAGCCGGACGGCAGCCTGCTGCCCATGGCGCGCGGCGACCTCATCACGCTGCTCTCCGCCCTGCTTGGCGATTGACGGCGCGGCCGGATTCCGCTATGATAGGAGAAAAAGAAGGGCGGGACGGCCGTGGAGCAGGACGAGATCTATATGCGCGAGGCGCTCGCGCTCGCGCGCGAGGCAGCGGGCGAGGGCGAGGTGCCCGTCGGCTGCGTCATCGTGCAGGACGGCCGGATCGTCGGCCGCGGCCGCAACCGGCGCGAGACGGACAAAAGCGCCCTTTCCCACGCAGAGCTTGAGGCCATTTCCGAGGCGTGCCGCACGCTCGGCGGCTGGCGGCTGTGGCAGGCGACGCTCTATGTGACGCTCGAGCCGTGCCCCATGTGCGCCGGGGCCATCATCAACGCGCGCCTGCCGCGCGTCGTGTTCGGCGCGGCGGATCAAAAAGCCGGCTCCGTCGGATCGGTCGTCGACCTGTTTGCCCTTCCGTACAACCACAAGCCGGACGTCACGCGCGGCGTGCTCGCGGACGAATGCGCCGAGCTCCTGCGCGATTTCTTCCGCGCCCTCCGCGCCCGCCGCAGCAAAAATAGTGAGATCGTCATATAAAAAATCCCTCCGGCCGAAGCCGGAGGGATTTTCGTGTTTATGCTTCCGGCGCGCTCAGGCAAAGCACATAGCGCACCGTGCCGGAGTAGCTCTCGCGGTCCCACGAGGCGGTGAGCTCGTAGACGTTCCGGCCGGGCTGCGGCGTGAGGGCGGTCAGCGTCACCTCCGCGGCCTTAGATTCGGCGTGCGCGACATCGTCCCGGGCCGACTCGGGCCAGAAAACGGCGGAGACTTCGTCCGGCGGGTCGGAAAATTCCAGCGTGGCCGTGTCGCCGGCGAGCACATCGAGCCACGGGGCGCTCTCGTCGTCGAGCGGGTGGCCGCAGCAGAAGCTCGCGCCCGTGCCATGGTCGCCGTCCCGGATGCTCCAGCTGCTCGTCCCTCGCGAGGCGGCGGCCGAAGCCTCTCCCGCAGTGACCGTCAGTGTCGGAAGCTCGAGCTCCGGCGCGCGCTCGGCCGTACACCGCCCGCCGGTCTGCCCGCCGCAGCCGCTGAGAAGCAGCACGGCGGCAAGCAGCGCAAGGTATTTTTTCATCTGTCTCATCTCCTTTCGACCTGTTTTTTCACCTCATTTTCACCTGATTTTCACCTGATTCTCCCCTCACTCCCGTCCCCGGACGGTGAGCGAATGGTGCTCGCCCGCGATGTCGAGCGGGACGCTCATCTGCCCTGCCGTCGGGTCAAAGCCGAAGTCCTGCGACACAAGCTCGATCGCCCCCACGCCGCCTTCCAGCGCGAGCGACGCGCCCTGCGCGGTAAAGCGCAGGTTCGAGCCCGCCTGCGTCAGGGCGTCGTAGCCGTAAAGGCCCATTTCGTCGTCGTCTCCGCAGTAGAAATTGAAGCTGCCCGGCTTTTCCATCGCCGCGGCGACCGATACGCTCCCGTCGGCCGGGATCGTGACCTCGCCCGTCACATACAGCACGCGGCGGACGCTCAGCGCGTCGGAAATGAGGTCGTCGAGCCGCCCGTCGTCATAGCGCTGCACGGCGCCGCCGGAGAGGAAGCCGTAATCCTCCATCGCCTCGCTCACGGCGCGGTAGAGCAGCTGCGCCGTCGCATTCGTCTCCCGGTCGTACAGGCGGTCTACCCGCGCGATCTCATTTTCGCACAGCTGCATCAAAAGCGCGCCGAGCGTCGTCTCCGAGCGTGTGACCGTCGCCGAGATATTGTCGTTGCGGACGGACTCCTCGCACGAGCCGTTGTTGTAGCCGCGAAGCTCGTAGCCTGTGAGGTCGTCGCCGAGGACAGCGAGCACGCGCACGCCCGCGTCGCCATCCCACTCGCGGACGAAGTAGTTGTAATTCCGCTCGCCCGTGGACTCGTCGTAGCCGTAGCCGTTTAAGTTGTACGTCAGGACGGTCGTCTTTTCCGCGTCGAACGACGTAAAGAGCGCCACGGTCGCCGCGCGATTCTGCTGATCGTCCGGGACGACCGCATCCGAGAACGTGTAGAGCGTCACGGGGATGTCCAGCGCCGGTTCATCCGCGAGCGCGGCGGAAAGATAGTCGCCGGAGGCGAGCACGTCGCGGTAAGCCTCCCACGAATCCGCGTTGAGGATGTTCCACGTGCCGGTCTCATAGTCCTCCGGACCCGCGCCGACGAATTTTCCGGTGAACGCGCCCACGCGGACGGCTGCGTCCAGCGAAACGCTGTCCGCCGTCAGGCTCGGCGCGTCCAGATCCAGAAGCGACGAGACGAACGGGTAGGCGACCGTCACGGTCTGATCCTCACCTGAGTGGTTCGTCAGGCGGTATGTGTCCGTGACGGCGGCCGTGTCCGCGCCGCCTGAAATGTCAAGCGCGATCTCGCGCTCGGCCGAAATGCCCTCATTTTCCTCGCAGAGCGTCAGCGGCAGGATCGGGCCGGAATAGGACGAAAATTCGCTGCCCTGTCCGCCCGTCGCCGCTTCGTAGTCCGCGCCGTCCATGGTGTCCGAGCTTGCGGCGGCGCTGCTGCCGGTGTTGGCGCCGTCGGGCATGGCGCCCGGCTCGGCGATGCCGGTGCTTGCTGCGCTGTCCGTCCTGCCCATCGAAAAAATGCCGCTCCTTGCCAGCCCGAACCCCGCGCCGATCACAAGGCAAACGCACGCCGCCAGCGCCGCATAGCGTCCGATGTGCCGCGGCACGCGGGATTTTTTCTCCGCGTCCAGCGCTTCTTCAATCAAGTCGCCGCCGACGTGGCCGACGGCCTCAAACATCCATCTTCCGTTCATAGTGCATATCCCTCCCGGATGAGATAGTCCCGCAGGCCGCTGCGGGTGCGAAAAAGCGACGACTTTACCTTGCTCTGGCTGACGCCGAGGCGCTTTGCCGTCTCGGCCACAGGCTCGGCCAGATAGTACCGCCTGAGGAACATGACGCGCGCCTCGCGCGAGACGGTGCGCAGAAACGCGTCGATGCGCGCGCCGAGCGCCTCAAGCTCCAGCGCCTCGTCCGGCGCGCCGTCCGCGCCGAGGACGCCCTCGAGCTCGTCGAACGCCTCCTCAAGCGCGCGGTTGCGCTTGTCGGCCGCGTAGTAGTCATACCGCCGCAGCGCTGTGTTGCGCGCCGCCGTGCCGAGATACGGCCGCAGCGGCTCCGGCCGGGCGGGCGGGATGTGCTCCCACGCGCCGAGGTAGACGTCGTTTTCGCACTCGTCCGTGTCCTCGCGGTTTTTTAAGATGTTGTAGATAATGCCGCGCACGAGCGCGCCGAATTTGAGCTTCGTCTGCGTGATGGCCGCCTCCTCCCGCGCAAAGTAGAGCTGCAGGATCTCACTGTCTGTCATGTCTCTTCCTCCCTCCGATGGGTCTCACTCATTTAGACTGCTTTTCTCCCGCGCCGGTCGCGCAAAGCAGGAATATTTTTAGAAAAAACGCACCTGCCGGGCGCAGGTGCGTTTTTTGTTTCCGTTTATTCGTCATCGGCCGACTCGTCGAGCGTTTCCGACAGCGCAAGGCCGGGGTTGCGCTTGAGAATAAAGTCGATGGACCAGCGGCTTGAGAACACGAGCAGGCTATGGCCCTTGTAGTCCTCGAGCAGCTCGGCGTCGCTTGTGAGGTTGAGGTCGGCCGGCTCGCCGGGGCAGGCTGTGATGAAGCGCAGCTGCTCATACGGCAGGCTGTCCATGCGCAGCTCCACGCCGTACTCCCCGCGCATACGGTACTGGAATACGTCGAACTGCAGCGTGCCGACGACGCCGACGATGACCTCCTCCATGCCGGTGTTCGGCACCTTGAAGATCTGGATGGCGCCCTCCTGCGCGATCTGCTCCGTGCCCTTGATGAACTGCTTGCGCTTCATCGTGTCGCGCGGGGATACGCGCATGAAATGCTCGGGCGCGAAAGTCGGGATGCCGGAGAATTTGAATTTCTTGCCCGGCACGGTGATCGTGTCGCCGATGGAGAAAATGCCGGGGTCGAACACGCCGATGATGTCGCCGGCGTAGGCCTCGTCGATGATCTCGC
This sequence comes from uncultured Oscillospiraceae bacterium, assembly GCA_934589675.1. Taxonomy (GTDB): domain Bacteria; phylum Bacillota; class Clostridia; order Oscillospirales; family Oscillospiraceae; genus CAKTOF01. The sequence continues at coordinate 9,212 of CAKTOF010000015.1, read as the reverse complement.
GCTCGCTGGCCATGAGCTGCTGCGGCTGGGAAAGGCGCATTTTCTTGCCGCCCTGGACGTGGTAGACTTCCTTTTCGCGCTCGTAGTGGCCTGAGCAGATGCGCATGAATGCGAGACGGTCGCGGTGAGCCTTGTTCATGTTGGCCTGGATTTTGAACACGAACGCAGAAAAGTCCGGCGAGAACGTGTCGATGACGCCGCAGTCGGCCGTGCGCGGCAGCGGCGGCGGGGTCATGCGCAGAAATTCCTCCAGGAACGGCTCGACGCCGAAGTTCGTGAGCGCAGAGCCGAAGAACACAGGGCTGAGCGTGCCGGCGCGCACGGCGCCCAAGTCAAAGTCGCGCCCGGCGCCGAGCAGCTCGACCTCCTCGGCCAGCTGCGCATGCTGCTTTTCGCCGATGTAGTCGGCGACGGCGGGGTCGTTTAGGTCAATTTCGAGCGACTCGGCCTTGTTCTTGCCGGACACGCCGGAGAAGAACAGGATCCGCCCGCGCGCGCGGTCATACACGCCGCGGAACTCCTTGCCCGAGCCGATGGGCCAGTTGCAGGCGTAGGTGTCGATGCCGAGCTCATGCTCGACCTCCTCGCACAGCTCGAACGGGTCGCGCGCCTCGCGGTCCATCTTGTTGATGAACGTGAAGATCGGGATGTGGCGCATGGCGCAGACCTTGAAGAGCTTGCGCGTCTGCGCCTCGACGCCCTTGCTGCCGTCGATGACCATGACGGCGGCGTCCGCGGCCATGAGCGTGCGGTAAGTGTCCTCCGAAAAGTCCTGATGACCGGGCGTGTCGAGGATGTTGATGACGAAATTCTCATACTGGAACTGCATGACCGAGCTTGTGACGGAAATGCCGCGCTGCTTCTCGATCTCCATCCAGTCCGACACGGCGGCGCGCTGGTTTTTCTTGCCCTTGACGATGCCCGCCTGCGCGATGGCTCCGCCGTAGAGCAGGAATTTCTCGGTCAGCGTCGTTTTACCGGCGTCCGGGTGCGAGATGATCGCAAATGTCCGGCGCCGGGAGATCTCCTCTTGCATGGTTGCCATGGGAAGGCTCCTCCTTATTGTTTCATTCATCTGATCGGAAAAATCTGCTTCCTGTTACATCGGAGGCTCCCCCTCAGAAAGTCAACATGAATATCCGATTTATTTTACCACAGCGCGAGCGCATTATCAAGCAAAACCGCCGCCTGGCCGAATCGGACAATCCGGCCGGGAAAAATTGGCCGCACAGGCCAAAGACAGCGCGCGGGCAGTGCTGTACAATCAAGGCATTCCGCGCGATTTCTTTCTCTCTGCCGCCTCCCTTCCCAAACCGGCGGCTTTTTTGAGATCCCCCTGGCAGCAGGCGCCCGCTCCCTGAGAAGGGACGGGCGCCTGCCGCTTTTTTATTGTACCGCGGGCGGGGTCTCTTCCACGCCTTCGGGGAAGCGCTCTCTGTACTCGAGCACCTGGAGCGAGAGCATGAGGCGCAGCGCGCGGTCGCCCTGATCGAGGCGGTAGCCGAGCAGCTGCTCGATCTTTTCCACGCGATATTTGACCGTGTTGAGGTGGACGAACAGCTCCTTGGCCGTCTGAGATTTGTTGCAGCCGCAGCGAAGATAGACGCGCAGCGTGTTGAGAAGGTCGTCCCCATGCTCGCGGCAGTACGTCAGAAGGCCCGCGAACTCCGGGGCCAAAAACGTCTCGGCGCGCTCGCCGCGCAGGCTGCGGCCGACCATGTAATAGACGGCGTAGTCTGCAAACGGGTACACATCGCGCTCCGGATGCAGCGCGCAGCCGAGCGAGAGCGCCGTCACGGCCTGATGGGCGTGCTCGCGCAGCAGATGCAGCCGCGAAAAGCCGTTGCTCACGCCGGCGGCCAGATGATTCTCGCGCAGCAGCGGCACGATGGGCTGCAGCTCCGCCGTCAGGTCGGCGCTCGGCGCGTCGAGCCCCATCATAAGGAAGATGGAGTCGCGGTACAAAAAGCCGAAGCCATACGGCAGGCGCTGCGACAGCTGCTTTGCCAGCCCATAGTACGACGTGCGCGCGACAAGCTCGGCGCGGCGCGCCTTGATGACGACCGCGTACATAAATTCGCTCGTGCGGATGGCAATGGCGCGCTGCGCCTCATAGAGCGTCTCCTCGCTGCCGAAGCGGCCGTCGAGCGCGTTGATGAAGAACTGCTCCACGCGTCCCTCCTGCGTGCGCGGGGCGGAGGGGCGGCGCAGCAGCATGGCCGCGAGCAGGTCGCCGAGCAGCTCGATGAGATAGCGGTCGTCCCCATCCAGCGCGCGGCCGAACTGCAATACATGGACATAGCCCTGCGCGCCGCCGGGGACGAGCGCGCGGCAGCAGATGGCCGGCAGCTCGCCGTGCTCGCTCTGCCAGATGAGCGCGCCGGGCTGGCCGTTCTCCGGCGTCAGGCCGGGGTGGCCGGCGTTGATGTGGCGCAGCGCCAGAATTTCGCGGTAGACCGCGCTGTCCACGCCCTCCGGCGCGGCCGAGGCGATGATCTCCTGCCGGCTGTCCGTCACGATGACGGGGTTGCCCAGCGCCCGCGCGCCCGCGCGCAGCAGCTGCTGCATGCTGCCGCACTGCAAAAACGCGTGCGACGCCTCCAAAATGCGCGACGAGCGCAGCCCGCTCTCATACGCGCTGTCCGTCAGCGCGAGCAGCACGTCGGCCTCCGCCGCGCCGAGCACGGCAATGACCGTTCGGCCGGAGAAAAAGACGGGGCTTGCCTCCACGCCCGCCGGCACGGCGCAGACGAGAGGCGGCATGGGCGCCGTCATCTCATAGCGCAGGAGCTGACGGTACTCGATGACATACGCCGTCTCGCCCGCCTCCGGCGGCTGCGCGTCCGGCTCAGCCGGAAACCGGGCAAAGCCCGTGATGACCTGCTGGCCGACGCGGTGGCACTCGACCGGCCACCGGCGGCGAAGATCCGCCGCGATCCGCTCTAAGTAGACAAACATAACCGTCTCCTCCATCGCCCTTGATGCCTGCTATTTTATCACAGAAGGCCGGCTTTGCAATCAGATTTTGTCCGATTTGGACAAAAAAAGCGGCGCGCCGAACGGCGCGCCGCGTGCTGGATGGAGCTTAGAAGAACTTCTCGATGCCCGGCGTTGCTTTTTTGATGTCGTCCGAGATGGTGATGGTGAAGCTCATGTTGTTGTTCTTGCCGAACGCGTCGCACCAGTCCAGGAACGACTCGGTCTCGGCGATGTCGCCTTCGCAGTTGGCGACTTTGTACAGGCTGTCGATAAAAATATGCGTAATATCAAAATTCCCTGCGTGCAGGCCGCTGATAAAGCCCTTGAGGCTGCTGTAGCCGTCCATCTCATACTCGCCGGATTCGATCAGGCGGACGCGATAGTCAATGTCAAAGCGAAGCTTGTCGCTTTTTTCAATGCAAACCATGACGCCGGGCTCTTCCTTCACTGCGTTGTTGATGGAGTCGATCATCTGTTTGGTCTTTCCAGAACCTTTCAGACCCATAATAACTTTCACCATGGAAATTCCTCCTTTAGACATCGGCAGAGCCGTTTCATGTAGCTATTCTACCAGTTTCCATACGCATTTTCAACCGGTTTTCGTAATTTTTGCCCCAAGAATGAAGCAAAGTTATTTTTCCGGCCGGCCGAGCAGGCGGAACATGTTTTCCTTGTAGGCCTCCACGCCCGGCTGGTCGAACGGATTGACGCCGAGCATATACGCCGACAGCGCGCACGAGAGCTCGAAAAAGTAGAAAAGCTCGCCGAGCTTGTGCGCATCGAGCGGGCCGGCGTCGATGGTGATGATGGGCACGCCGCCGTCCACATGCGCGCCGATGACGCCCGCGCACGCCTGCCGCTCGACAAAGTCGAGCGTCTTGCCGTCTAAGTAATTGAGGCCGTCAAGATCCTTCCAGTCGAGCTCCACGGCCGCCTTTTTCTGCGGCGGATCGAACGTCAGGATCGTCTCGAACAGGTTCCGCCGCCCCTGCTGGACCATCTGGCCCATGGAGTGCAGGTCGGCCGAGTACTCCAGAAACGCCGGGAAGAGACCTTTCCCCTCCTTGCCCTCGCTCTCGCCGAACAGCTGCTGCCACCAGCGGCCGAGGTAGGCCGCGTCCGGCTCCCACGCGCACAGAAGCTCGATCTGCTTGCCCGTCTGCGCGAGCAGGTAGCGGCTTGCCGCATACTGCCACGCCGGGTTTTCAAACGAGCGGATGTTCAGCTCCTCGCGCGCGAGCGAGCCGCCCGCGAGCACCGCGGAAATGTCGATGCCGGCCACGGCCATCGGCAGCAGGCCGACGGCCGAGAGCACGCTGTAGCGCCCGCCGACGTCGCGCGGGATGACGAACGACTCCCACTTTTCAGACTCGGCCATCGTGCGCAGCGCGCCGGCCGTGCGGTCGGTCGTGACATAGATGCGCTCGCGCGCGCCGTCCGTGCCGTAGCGCCGCTCGAGCAGCCAGCGCAGCGAGCGTGTGGCCAGCGCCGGCTCAAGCGTCGTGCCGGATTTGGAGATGAAGTTCACGCTGAAGTCGCGCCCCTCCAGAATGGCGCACAGCTCGTTCCACGCGCGGGTGGACAGATTGTTGCCCGCAAAGACGATCTGCGGCCGGCGCGTCAGATTGTGATTCGCGCCGCACAGCAGCTCAATGGCCGCGCGCGCGCCGAGGTACGACCCGCCGATGCCGCAGATGACGAAAACGTCGCTTTGCTGGCGGATGCGGTCCGCCGCGGCGGTGATGCGCGCGACCTCCTCCGGAAACACCCGGTCGGGCAGGACGACCCAGCCGCGGTAGTCCTCCCCGCGCCCGCCGCCGTCCGTGACGAGCTTGTGCGCGTCAAAAATGAGCTTTTCGCTCGCGAGCAGGTCGGGCAGACTCACTTCGCCCCAGATATTTGAAATGTCCGTCGTGATCATACGGAGCCCCTCTTTCGTGTTCAGGCTTTTTCCCCATTTTAACGCATCAGAGGGCAAAACACAAGCTCACTTTGCCCCGCTCATGCACACCTCGCCGAGCAGGCGCACGGCGATCTGCCACCAGGTGAGCTTCTCCACGGCCTGCGCCGCGACGATGTCGCGCTGGGCGATCTTCTGCCCGCCGGAGCGGATGACGAGCGTGCCGAGCTTCTGCCCGGCCTCGACGGGCGCGCTGACGGCCTCGGCCATCTCCACGGTCTTCTCCACGCCGGCCGCCGCGCCCTTGTCGGCCAAAATCGGCGTGTCGTCGGCCAGCACGGCCTGCACCGTCTCCTCCCGACCGAGCACGACGGGCACTGCGGGCAGCGGTGTCTCCGGCGCGGCTTCGATGAGGCAGTAATTTGCAAAGCCGTAGTCGAGCAGCGCCTTGGCCGACTCAAAGCGGTCGGTCGACGTATTGCAGTGCATCACAACGGCAATGAGCTCAAGCCCGTCGCGCTCGGCCGAGGCGGACAGGCAGTACCCCGCCGCGCGCGTAAAGCCCGTTTTCAGGCCGGTCGTGCCGCTGTAAAAGCGCACGAGCTTGTTCGTGTTGGAAAGGCCGAACTGCCCGCCGCGCACCGTGTCCATCCAGATGGTCGTGTATTCGCGGATGGCGTCATGCTTTAAAAGCTCGCGGCTCATGACGGCGATGTCGTGCGCGCTCGTCAGGTGCTCGGACGCGTCCGGGTCGTCGTCGAGGCCGGTGCAGTTGACAAAGTGCGTGTCGGCCATGCCGAGCTCGGACGCCCGCTCGTTCATGCGCGCGACAAACGCGCTCTCGCTGCCCGAGACGTGCTCCGCCAGCGCCGTGGCGCAGTCGTTGGCCGAGGCGACGACGACGCTTTTGAGCATATCGCGCAGGCCCATCTGCTCGTTTTCCTCCAGATAGATCTGGCTGCCGCCCTTGGCCGCGGCGGCCGCGCTCGCGGCGATGGTGTCGTCCCAGCCGATGCGGCCGGAGTCGAGTGCCTCCATGATGAGCAGCAGCGTCATGACCTTCGTCACGCTGGCCGGTGCGAGGCGCTCGTGCGCGTTTTTCTCATAGAGCACCGTCCCCGTCGCCGCGTCGATGAGAATGGCCGACGGCGCCGCGATCTCAAGCTCCGCCGCCCGCGCCGGCGCGGCGGGCAGCACGGCCGCCGCAGTGAGCAGCAGCGTCAGCAAAAAAGCGCATGATCTCCGCATAAAAAAACAACCCCTTCTTTTCATATGCCTTGGTCAAGCATATGAGAAGAAGGGACGGGATATGCGCCGCAGTCCGGCTTTGCGTTTTTACAGGACGATCATGCGCTCCACGCTCCGGCAGAAGCTCTCAACGGCCTCTTTCGCGCCGATGATGGCCACCTGAAGCGGCCGCTTGAAGTCCAGATCGAACATATCGTTGATGGAACGGGCGTTCACGGCGCGTTCGCCGTCGATGACCTCGACGTCGCACTCGACATTCGACGCGGCGCTCACAAATTCCTTGACGTCCGTCAGCGACGTCAGACGAATCGAAATCTCTCGCATGGGAACCTCCGAAAAAGCTGTACAACAGCGTCCGGGCAGGGTATAATGGGGAAGCTGCCGCCCGTTTACCCTGTTATTATACTGGAATCCGGAAGCGGAAAGCAATGGCCGGGGCGGCGAATCTGCCTTGGTTTCAATTCGTGTTTTTGGTGGTTTTCAACATGCGATTTGGATTTTTTACGCTCGGCTGCAAGGTCAATCAGTATGAGACGCAGGCCATGGAGCAGCTGCTGCGCAGCCGCGGCCATGAGATCGGCTCGTTTGAGTCCGACGCGTGCGACTGCTACGTCATCAACACCTGCTCGGTCACGGCCGTGAGCGACAAAAAATCGCGCAATCTCATCCGCCGCGCGCGCAAAATGAACCCGGACGCGCTCGTGGCCGTGTGCGGCTGCTACGCGCAGGTGCATCCCGAGCAGATCCGCGCGCTCGGCGCCGATGTCATCGCCGGCACGAACGACCGCGCCGCGTTCTGCCGGATGCTTGAGCGCGCCGCGGCCGAAAAGCGCCATTTGGAGTCCATCGACGACCCGCGCGCGCGCCGCGGCTTTGAGCTGCTGCCCGCCGGCGGCCTGGAGGCCCGCACGCGCGCCATGCTCAAGGTCCAGGACGGCTGCCAGAACTACTGCACCTACTGCATCATCCCCTACACGCGCGGTGCCGTGCGCTCCATGCCGGTTTCAGACGCCGTGGAGCAGGCAAGCTCCCTCGCCGCATCCGGCTACCGCGAGATCGTCGTCACGGGCATCGAGGTCGCCTCGTGGGGCGAGGATCTTCCGGGAAAGCCGAGCCCGCGCACGCTGATTTCCGCCATCTGCGCCGCAGCCCCGGATGTCCGCATCCGCCTCGGCTCGCTCGAGCCGCGCATCGTGGATCCGGAGTTCTGCGCGGCGCTCTCCGGCTTCGGGAATCTCTGCCCGCAGTTTCACCTGAGCCTCCAGTCCGGCTGCGACCGGGTGCTGCGCCGCATGAACCGGCACTATGACACGGCGCGCTTTTATGAGAGCGTCCGCCTGCTGCGCGATTCCTTCCCCGGCTGCGCCGTCACGACCGACCTCATCGTCGGCTTCCCCGGCGAGACGGAGGAGGACTTCGCCCAGACGCTGGACTTTCTGCGCCGCTGCGGCTTTGCCGCCATGCACATCTTCCCCTACTCCCGCCGGGACGGCACGCCCGCGGCCAGAATGCCGGAGCAGCTCACAAACGACGAAAAAGCAAGCCGCGCCGCCCGCGCCGCCGCCGTCGCCGAGGAGCTCAGCCGCGAATACCGCGCCGCGATGATTGGCTCCGTCGTCCCCGTCCTCTTTGAGCAGGCCGAGGGAGACTGCTATACCGGCCACGCGCCGAACTACGTCAAGTGCTACCTGAAGGGCGCTGCGCAGCAAAACGAGCTTGCAGACGTCCGCGTGACGGCACTCTGCGCAGACGGCGTGCTCGTCGAGCGCTAAAACCAGCGGTACGCCGGCATTTTCTCGCCGAAGAGCACATGGCGGAGCCAATCGTCCGCCACGACCGCCAGCCCCGAGAGCGGGATCCACAGCAGATAGAAATAAAAGCAGATCTGCCCCATAAAATTGAGCGGCAGACTGCTGTAGTCCCATACGCGAAGGCCGAGGCCGACATTTAAGATCAGCCCTGCGGCCAGCTCGACGGCCGTCACGATGCCCGCGCCGAGCAGCGCCTGCACAAAGATCGGCAGGCTGCGCCCCGCGCCGCCGTTGATCCCGCCGATGAGCACAAAGCACAGCCCGCCGGCCAGAAACATCGAAGGATGCGACCTCCCGCGCCACAGCAGCTCCACGAGCACATAGATCATTCCGCCGATGTACAGCAGCACCGCCGCCTTCCAGAGCTTTTTCATCGCAGCCCCCTCCTGTCTGCCTTAGTGTATGCGTAAAAAAACGAAAATATTGCGCCGCAACGCTGTTGACAAACAGGTATCCTTCTGTTATTATAGTGCTTGCCCGTTTGATAGCCGGGCCCTCATATGGCGGCATAGCTCAGTTGGTAGAGCATTCGGTTCATACCCGGAGTGTCATTGGTTCGAGTCCAATTGCCGCTACCAATTTGGCCCGGTGGTCAAGCGGCTAAGACACCGCCCTTTCACGGCGGTAACACGGGTTCGATTCCCGTCCGGGTCACCAGAAATCAGAAAGCCCGCAACCTGAATGGTTGCGGGCTTTCCCTTTAGCGCGAGGATCCTCGTCTTGCGGCCGGCCACCTTCCTTCCGGTTGAGCAGGCTCCACTCGGATTGGGACAGCTTCGGCCGCCGGTATTTTCTCTCCTGGCTCAGCTGCTGCACCTCTGTATTGTTCTGTGTGGTTCCATTATATCCCGTCTTTTCTTCCCGCGCAACCTCCTGCCGGGCTTCCGCGGCGCTTTCCTGCACCCGCTGCGAAAGCTCCTGCCGCGCCTGCGTCAGCTTGCGGCCTGCGCTGTCCAGCTCGCGGGAAAGTATTTGCTTGACAGATCCCCTGTCTTTTGTTACGCTTTCCCTAGGAGAAGCGAACCCCCGCGGGCCGTCGTCTTGATTGACGCGTGAGCCCTTTACTTTGGGGCTGGCTTCTTCTTTCATTTGGCCTGTGTTGTAAATCATCTTTCCATCCGCATTATTCGCAGTTGAAATTGTTTGCAAGTTTTATGGTATAAATCAAAATTTAATGAACTCAACACCGTGTAGACACAGGAGGTTTTTATGAACTACGAATGCAAAATAACGGTATTGGAGACAAAGGTATTTCCGGAATTGCAGGAAAAGTA